>SVEQ01000019.1 GCA_015057325.1 Lachnospiraceae bacterium
CCTGCGTTGGAACTGCAATCATATGAGACGCATTAAAGACATATAAAGTTTCGTTTTAAAATGTAACTAAACAGCAAATTTATGAGGATATAGGTATGGTAAAAAAGGTTTTAATAAAGTTAATAAAAGTATATCAAGAGGGTCTTTCGGGATATAAGAGATATTCTTGTTGTAAGTATTATCCTACGTGTTCAAGTTATACACTTGAAGCTATAGAAATGCATGGTGTAATTATTGGTACTTTGCTTGGAATATGGAGAATACTTAGATGTAATCCGTTTTCTAAAGGTGGATATGACCCGGTACCTATTAATGTATGTAAATGTGGAAAACACAAAAAAATTAAATATTATTAATAACAAGGAGGACTAATGTTTTGATGTTTTTGACAGTTCAGGGAGGCATTCTCGGACCATTTGCTCTCTTACTTGGTAAGTTATTTGATATCATTTATAACTTGCTTGCAAATGATAACGGAATTGCCAATCTTGGTCTTTGTATCATTATATTTACCGTTATTGTTAAGCTTTTATTATTTCCACTTAATATTAAGCAACAAAAATCGGCAAAGATTAATTCAGTGATACAGCCGGAAATCCAAAAAATCCAGAAAAAGTATAAGGGTAAGAAAGACCAGGAGTCTATGATGAAGCAGCAGCAGGAAGTACAGGCTGTATATGATAAGTACGGTACTTCGATGACAGGTGGTTGTTTGACATCATTTATTCAGATTCCTATTATATGGTCACTTTACAGAGTTATTCAAAATGTTCCTGCATACGTAACTCATATTAAAGATATGTATGAGCCTATTGCTAACAGTGTTATTGATGCAAAGGGAGATAAGGCCAGTGAATTTTTAATTAACTTTGTAAATGATAACAGTATAAACGGAGCTTCATATGCAATTAAGGCATTTGAAAAGCTTGATACAATCAAGGCTGATAATATTATTGATGTATTATCAAAGTTTGGTGTTTCGCATCTTCACACATTACTTGATACTCTTGGTAAATCAGGAGAACTTGCAGGTAATGTTGAGAACATCAACAAGATTCATTCATTTATACTTGGTATCAATATTTCGGAAGCACCCGGATATAAGTTATCACCGGCATTATTGATTCCTATATTATCTGCACTTTTCCAGTTCCTTTCAATGAAGGTAACTAATGCAAATAATGCAGCAATGGGAAATGATACAGCAGGTTCAATGGCGAAGAGTATGCAGTTTACAATGCCTTTAATGTCGCTTTTCATTTGTATAACACTTCCTGCAGGTATCGGTGTTTATTGGGCAGTAAGTGCATTTATTTCGTTCCTTACTCAGATTCTTATTAACGCATATTATGATCATCAGGATATGGATAAGATTCTTGAGGAGCAGATGAAAAAAGCAGAAGAGAAGAGAAAGAAAAACGGTGGTAAGAAGCCGTTAATGCAAAGATTAATGGATACTTCAGCAGAGGCACAGGAAGAATATGATAAGAAGCAGGCAATGAAAAAGAACTCAGCAGCTTCACTTAAGAATTATGTTCCTTCCGAAGAGTCAAAAAAGATTGTAGAGAAAAAGCAGAATAAAAAGTATAAAGAAGGAAGTATCGGTTCAAAAGCAAACATTATGATGAATTATAATAAGGAGGATAAGTAAAAATGGCTTATAGTGAGTTTAAGGGGAAAACAGTTGAAGAGGCACTTACAAATGCTTCAATTGAGTTAGGTGTTGCAAGTACAGATATTGATTATGAGGTTATTGATAAAGGATCGGCAGGATTCCTTGGTCTTGGAGCAAAGCAGGCAGTTATCAAGGCAAAGAAGAAAGGTGATAATGAGCCTACTCCTGTAATTAAGAAGAACTACTCAAAGCTTGACGGTTCAAAGAATGAAACAGAAAGTGTTAAAGAAGAAAAAGCAGATGAAGTAGAAAAGTCAGCAGATAAGGTTGTAGAGAACAAAGACGAAATTATTAAGAACACATATTCTTACCTTGACGATTTATTCAAGGCAATGGATATCGATACAAAGGTAACAATTGATTTTGATGATTCAAATAACAATATGAACATTAACCTTGAGGGACCTGAAATGGGAATCCTTATCGGTAAGAGAGGACAGACATTAGACGCCCTTCAGTATCTTATCAGTCTTTTCGTAAACAAAGAGAGCAAGGCTTATATCCGTGTTAAGCTTGACACAGAAAACTATAGAGCAAGAAGAAAAGATACTTTAGAGAATCTTGCTAAGAACCTTGCATTTAAGGTTAAGAGAAGCAGAAGAAGTGTTACTCTTGAGCCAATGAATCCTTATGAGAGAAGAATTATTCATTCAGCACTCCAGAATGATAAGTATGTTGCAACTCGCTCAGAGGGTGAAGAGCCATATCGTAAGGTTGTAATATATCTCAAGAAATAATTTATATTATATTAATTAACGAACGTTACAGGGTTGTACGATTATTATTAATTGTACAACCCTGTAGCTGTTTATTGATTTTTATTATAAAAGAAGGTAATATTAATAATTGGATTTTGTTGAAAAAAATAAGTTGTAACGATATGGTTTTATATAATCAAAAATTGTATTGGAGGTTAAGATGACAAGTATTTCAGATACGATTGCAGCGATAGCGACAGGTATGAATCAGGGTGGTATTGGTGTTATACGTGTTAGTGGTAGTGAGGCTTTAGCTGCTGTAGATAATATATTTGTTCCCAAGAAGAGTGGAAAAGAAGTTAAGAATCTTGCTTCTTACACTGCTGCTTACGGAAATGTGGTTAATCCAAAAGATAATTCAATAGTTGATGAAGTAATTGTCCTTGTTATGAAAGCACCTTCAACATATACAAGAGAAGATGTTGTAGAGATTGATTGTCATGGTGGAATGCAGGTAATGAAAGAGATACTGCATCTTCTTATAAGTAACAACAATAATAAGGTTAGACTTGCAAGACCCGGTGAGTTTACGGAGAGAGCTTTTCTTAACGGACGTATTGATTTGTCTCAGGCGGAATCTGTTATGGATCTTATATCTGCCAAGAGTGAGATTGCTGCAAAGACGGCACTTTCACAGTTAAAAGGAAGTCTTAAGAATAAGATTACAGACATAAGAAAAGAGTTGATTCATAATATCGCATTTATCGAATCGGCACTTGATGACCCTGAACACTACAGTCTTGAAGGTTTTCCTGAAGAACTCAAAGGTATATTAAATGATAAGCTTGATGAGATAAATCACTTAATTCAAACCGCAGATAATGGAAAAATGATGAGAGAGGGAATACACACAGTTATTCTCGGAAAACCAAACGCAGGTAAATCATCAATTCTTAATGTGCTCGCAGGTAAAGACAGAGCAATCGTTACAGACGTTGCGGGAACTACAAGAGACACGCTTGAGGAGTTTGTTTCCATTAACGGAATACCTCTTAATATAATTGATACCGCAGGAATTAGAGATACAGATGATATAGTTGAAAAGATTGGTGTTGATAAATCCATTATGGAAATGGAGGAAGCTGACTTAATTCTTTATATTATTGACTCATCAGTTCCTCTTGATGAAAATGATAAGATGATAATGGAAAGAATTAAGGACCGTCAGGTTATCATTTTGTCTAACAAATCAGATTTGAATAATGTGGTAAATGAGCAGGATATTAGAAAGTACTTAGACCATAGAATGATAGAGATAAGTGCTAAGGAGCAGTCAGGATTTGAAGAGTTATATGAAGAGTTAAATCATTTGTTTTTCAATGATAAACTATCATATAATGATGAGATTTTCATTACTAATGAAAGACATAAAGCAGCACTTATTATTGCACAAAGTTCAATTAGTAATGCAATAAACAGTATTGATGACGGCATGCCTGAAGATTTCTATACAATAGATTTGATGTCTGCATATGAGCAGCTAGGATTTATTATTGGTGAATCCGTTGAAGATGATCTTGTGGATACAATATTTAGAGAGTTCTGTATGGGTAAGTGAGTAAAGCATTGCCTATAAATTTCAAAACTCCGGTATCTTTTCTGATACCGGAGTTTTTTGGTGTTAGACACCAAAGAGGATATTGTATGAGAAGATCAATTATTTGATCGTCACACCTTTGTTAAGTCCTGATATTACAAGAAGTTTTGAATATTTCTTCTTCTTTGATTTTGGAACTTTTGCAGTTACGTAAATATTAAGACCACTAAATGCTTTACTTGAAACATTTTTAGGTATTATAATTGTCTTAAGACCGGTACAGTTTGAAAATGCACCCGAACTGATTTCAGTTGTATTCTTTCCGACATTTACCTTTTTAAGTTTCTTACATCTGCTAAATGCGTTGCTTCCTATCTTAGTAATATTTTCAGGAATTGATATACTTGAAAGATTTTTGCAATTAGCAAATGCGTTATTTTCTATTTTGGTAAGGCTTGGTGGAAGGTTAACCTTTTTAAGGTTGTTACAATCACTAAATGCGTTGTCACCTATTTTTGTAATATTGCTTCCAACAGTAATACTTTCAACCTTTTTGTTGTCTTTAAATGCATTGTCGGCTATCTCTTTTGGAATACCTGTCTCTTCAAGTAATGATTCATCGATATTGCTGATTTCACAACTTGTTCCGACGCCCTCTGAAGTAGTTTCGCAAGAACTGAATTCATGCATATCCTGTAGAACTTGAACCCATTCCAAATACGTTAGGTGTTTTCAGAAGAATATTTAATCCATCCTGGGAACTTGTTGTTGTCATGTATGATAATGGATCGCCTTCATGTCCAAGCCATTGATCATCAATAACCTTTAATTGAGGTATTTTATCATCAGTTATCTTTTTTGTATAAGTGCGTTGTCAATAAAAGCTTCTATATAATTAATTGCATTTTTTTATAATTTTACTCAAAAAAAAATAGAAAGTTTTTCAAATATATTGAAATAACTTTCTACTACAGTAAATAATAAAGTAAACAGGTATGTTAGTCTGCAAACAACTTGTATCTTTTATAGAAAATATAAAGCAACAAAGAGCAAAAAAGAGGTATGATAAACCCGATGCTTGCCGATATTTCTGTGCCCGATACAAGAAGATTATAAAGTCCATGGAATGTCATGGATAGAGACAGTGCACCGACAATTCCCGAAAAAGACAACGCTTTATAATGTCTTAATAAGTTAAATCCCATGGTAAGGGCTATCATACTTACCAAATGCATAACACCTACGGCAAGTCCTCGAATAAGTATGTATGTGAGGCTTTCTGCACCTGTAGATAATATATGACAACAGTTTTCAAATGTTGCAAAGCCGGCACCGATTCCTGTTGCACCAAGTAGCAGTCCATCAGAAGAGGCCTCAAATAATAGGAGAGAAAAAAGTACGGGAATGAACTTCATAAGTTCCTCAACAATCGGAGATATGAATATTGAAGTATCATTTGCACTCATGCCGGAAGCGGTCTTAATGAATCCGCTAATATAGGCGGACATAAGACAGACTACCATTCCGACAACAAATGCCATTACAAAATGTCTTGCTTTGTCTTTAATAAAAAATAATGAAATTACTAAAGGTACTGCAATACAGATTAAAATGTTCTCAGCGTATATCATCTTTTGCTAACTCCTTTTTAAGAGCAATATACATAATTAATAGTGAAAGTGTGTTTAAGTCCATTGCGATGCTATAATAAAAATCTTCGCTTGCATATAATATTAGAAGCGAACAGAAAAACAATGTAAATGAAATATATATGTAATTACCTCGTTCATTGTAAAATGATCGGATACATTTAATGATGAGCCATATTGCTATTGAAAACATTAATACATACGCAATTAAATCAGTAATATCGAAAGCCGTTCCATCCATGTTAAGTAAGGCAAATTCAATACCTGAAACAATAAAGCAAAGAGGTATAATTATTGCAATCTCAATCTTTTTCATGGATCTTGTTTCGAGTAGTCCCTTCATTAACAAATAAAGGAAATAAATATAAGGCAAACCAAAAAGTATGTCTTGTACCCATTCTCCTGACCACGCTATCCACAAAGCAATATTAGCACCGATAAATAAAACGGAAAAGATAAAAGCCATTGGAGAAAACCGTTTTTTCTTGTCATTTAATACTTCCAGTAAGGATGAAAAAAGTAAAAGTGTTGCACATTCTGCTATCTCGTCTGCCGCAATCGGTAGTCTTTCATCAGGTCTTAACAAACAGAAAACGATATAATATAAATCATCCAAAATATAACAAAACATTGCAAACGTGAAAAAGACAGGAAGAAGACCGTTACGTCCTCCCTGCATCAATTTGACCGAAGCTGCAATAATAGGAATTAAAATTAATACCTGAATTGTTGTAATTACGATATCCTGAATTAAGAATGAATCCATGATTATTTCTCCGACTGTTTTGTTTTCTTAATATGGAGACAAAGTTGAGTTACGGATATTCCAAGAATAAAAGCTAAAATACCAATTATTATATATTCCATGTGTATCCCATCCTTTCAAGTTTATCTTTTAGAGCTGCTTTGCCTCTTGAAGTAATGTTATAGATTTTCTTAATGTTCATTTTCATGATTTTGCTGATTTCTTCTGCTGACATATTTTCAAAGTAGATTAAATAAAGTACTTGTCTTGTGTCATAATCGAGATGATTAAGCGCGACATAAAGCTCTGAGTTTCTTTCGTTTGTTAATAGATTAGATTCTGGAGATAAGACTTGTCCATTTTCTGATAGATTGTTTTCATCAAGTTCAATAAATGATGTTTTATTTTTTCTTAAAAACATTTTTGCCTGATTCTTAGCAATAGCGTAAAGCCAGGTTTTAAAGGAAATATTGTCTCGTTCTTTGTACTTTGCCGTGCCGGATGAAAGTATAGCAAAAGTATCCATCATAAGTTCTTCGGCATCATCTTCATTAAATACAATTCTGTTAAGAAACAAAAAGAGACTGTCTTTGTATTTTTCAAAAAGAATACGAAAAGAATCTTCATCGTTGTCCTTTAAATATCGAATATATAATTGTCCATCGGTATAGTCGCTCATGTCAAAATATTCCCCATATATTATTGGCATATAAAAGTGTTAATCAGTTCAATCATATACTCACTCGTAACATAAATTATATCATTTTTTGTAAAAACTTCAATAAATTTCAAAACTCCGGTACCACGAATGATACCGGAGTTTTTGGGTTTTCACCCATTATATAAAGGATAGGATATAAGTTAAATTATTTTGTAACAGTAACTTTAACTTTTTGCTTAACTCCATTCATACCAAATACATAAACGTAACATGAACCTTTCTTAACTGCTTTGATTCTTCCCTTATCTGATACTGTTGCAATAGTATCATTTGTAGAGAAGTATCTGATTGGAGAAGCATGTTCTTTTCCAAGAGCTTTTTCATTTTTGTTTGCTTTGACTACCTTAGTTTTTAACTTCAAGCTCTTTCCTGCTTTCAAACTTACATCGGTTTTATTAACCTTAATAAGTTTTATATCGGTATACTGTTTGTTGGCTTTTCCAACACCATGAAGATCTAATGTCTCACCAATGTATACCTTTTCATTGTCAATCATCTTAAATGCTTTAACAACAACCTTGTACATATGCTTTCCTTCAACTTTTTTGCCGGAAATCTTTTTAAACTCGTATTTGGTTGTCTTAGCATTTACACTCTTTTGTAATTCGAGGTCAATACCACATTGCTGTGCAAAAATGTCGTATCCTTCTGCTTCTTTAAGTTTACCCCATGTAACCTTAACGTTCTTTGGATTAACATATATTCTTGCACCGATATTAAGAGTGCTGTTATTACTGTTTGTCTGTGGTGACGGATCAATATTAAAGTTGCTTACTGCTTCAAATCCATTATATAAATCGTTTTCTGCAAATACTGCTTTGACAGTATAAGAACCCTTGTTATGAGGAACTTTTTCACTGTATTCTGCAGTTTCATCATTAGCAGGTTTATATAAGATGTTTACAGTAGTTGAACCGTTAGTTGCGCTTTCTGTATTGACAACTAATTGTTCTCCGACAGTAATATCGTTAACTGTAATGGATCCGTTACCTGTTCCCTTCTTAACAGTTAAAATATGTTTTACAGGTGCTTTTATTTGTTTGCCGTCATTGTCAACAATCTTTGCTGTGATTAAGAAATCACCTGTTTTGGTAACTGTAAGAGCGGAATCTGTCAATGTTCCCACACCGGTTCCCTGATCATTTATAAGTTCGTATAAAGGTGTACCAATGCTTGTATCAAGACTAAATAATGTTGAAACATCAATAGGCTTGCCCTCAAATGTCATCTCACTGCTTGTTGGCAGTTTTTCAAGATACAATGTTAATACATAAACCTTATCAAGACTTGGTAATGTATATGACAGAGCTTCTTTTCCGGAAGCAACTGCAGTTTCTGTATTGCTTGCAACATCTTTAAGTCCCCATTTAGCTACAACATATTCTTTTGGAATAACTGCGTTAAATGATACAGGAATGTATGCAACATAGTCGTTTCCTGACTTAAGTGTCTGCTTACCGCACGCTGCTGTAATAACATTAGGTATTTCATCACCGTTTTCATCAACAGCCTTGAATGTAAGATTGTTAGTCTTGTAACCTGCAAGTACAACTCTAATCTTAAGATCGCTTTGTACATTGGTTATTGTGTAAGAATCGAGACCACCCTGAAGAACAGTGTATTTCTGATCATCTGTATATAATCTCCACTCTTTTATGATAACAACATCAGGAATAGTTGCTGTAAGTTTGATTGTGCTTGCTTTCTTTGCTTTGCCGTCATTTCCGGTTCCTTCAATATTGAATGAACATCCAACAATGGATTCGTCAGAAATAAACTGTGCATCAACGGTATAGAATGCTTCTTTCTCGAACTCAGCATATACGTAGATGTTGTCATCTATTGTAAGTTCGTATTCATTACCTGAGTAATTGCTTCCGTCTGCATTTTCTATTGTTTCAAGAGTTCCACCGTTTTTCGAAATCTTCCATGCTTTTACAACATATCCGTTATCAGGAGTTGCCGTAAGTACAACCTTTTTGCCAAACGGTACAGGTTCAGGCGAAACAATAGAAGATGTTTTCGTGTTACCGTTAATATAGTTAGCGCTTAAGTTTCCGTGTTCTCCGGCACCGTATGAAAGTTCATATTCAGTCATACCAAACTCAGCATGGACAATAATATCTTTTTCAAGTGAATCAATAATAATCTTTTCGTCAACTAATTGATAATCGGTTCCTGCTGTTAAGTCGTTACCGGCAAGGTCTGTAATTGTCCACTTGGTAACAGTAAATCCTTCATCAGGGAATGCCAAAAGGCTTACATTAGTACCCTTATAGATTCCTGTTCCGGATATAAATCCAACCTGATTATCACCATAGTATCCTTGAAGGGAACCGTTAATTGATGAATCATAAGTTACTGAGCATACGTCACTTACAATAGTAAATGTTCCGCTCTTAAACTTAACATCGTATCTGTTTTGGAATTGTGCAGCCTTAGCCTTGTTTTCGTTTGTACTGTCATTAAATGCAGGAGTTACGCTGTATATTCCTTCAGCGGAATTTTCATCAAGCGTCGGCTCTGTAACATATTTGAATATGCTTTCAAGCGGGTAATTTGTTTTATCATCAGGAGTAATTGCCGGCTTAGTTTCGTCATTTTTATTAATGATAATTAAGTCATTTAGACTTGGAACTTTGTCGGCAGTATTTTCTGCTGATATATTAAGTTTTGTAGGAGCAGTTACAAGTAACGGACGTTTATTAACATTCATCCTTGTTTTTGTAAACTTTGAAGGTGCTGTAGTACTATCATTTATCTCTGCAAAAAATGTGTGTTCACCTGCAATGGTTGGATAATAAGTATGGTTGGTTCCAATATCCTTTTTCTGCCAAACGCCGTCATCATTTTTATACTGTACATAATATTTAACCGTTGTTCCGTTTGGAAGAGGTTCTTCCGTTATCTTGCCATTGGCATCCTTGGTTCCTTTAAATGTTTCAAGTGTTACGGAATCGCCGTATGTTGAATCGTTGGCATGTACAACATAAATCGATTCATCAGTTCTTGATGTTGCATAATATACTGCTTTTCCGGATGATGCCTTGGTTGTGTCACTTCCCGAATACTCAGCGGTAATAGTGTATATACCTTCGTTTTCAGGAGTCCAAGTTGTTGTTGCATTACCGTTTGCATCAACGGTTGCAGGTATGGTCTTTAAATCTCCGGTTAGAGAATTATAAATGGAAATAACTGCACCGTTACCAAAAGCAGCAAGCGTACTGTTTTTCTTAACCTTAATGGTTATAGTAGTTTCGTCACCCGGGATAATGTTATCCGTATAAGTTGTATAATTTTTATCAATTTGTACAATCTCTCCGGGAATAACGGTTGTTGTGCCGTCTTCGTTTTTGTACTGTCCCGGTTCATCAGAATGAATAGCAATTTCTGTAACCGTAACCGGATTGGTGCTTTCTTTTATTGTATAATACGTATCATCTTCTTTTTGTGTGTTATTTGCCACTACTTTTTTGTAGATATTATATGTTTTCTTTGGATTTACTGTTTCGTCTGTATATTCATAAACCTGATAAGTAGTAGTAACATTATTAACAGTAACGGTTTTTGTTATATATTCCTTTTCGGTAATTTCAACATCTTCTTTTTCGTTAGTCTTTTGATAAAATTCATCAAAATTAAGATTTTTACCATCTATTGTTACATATCTTTCTTTGTGTGTCACTTCTGATGCACTATCGGCAGTTTTCGCTGTTTCATTAACGTTTTTAAGAATATAGAACTTGCCGTTATTTAAATTACGGTAAACAAATGGTATGGTATTATTTGATGAAGTATCTTCATTATTATATATTTCATATTTTGCACTTGTTGTACCGATTGTTATTTCAACAATTTTGTTTTCTTTCGTTGTTCCGGTACCCTCAACTCGTTCCTTCGTATCCGAATATCCGGTATTCTGGCTTGTTGCAGAGTTAAGAACCGTAACGTTTGTTGTTGTATTGGCTTTACCAACATTTAATACTCCAACGTCACTGTAGGTATAAGTTCTGACACCGTTGTGAATCTCCGCAACGACACATCTAAAGTAGTCACCGTCCATATCTTTCGTAACGTTTTCTATTTTGAGTGTTGAGGACTTATAAGTGTTACCTACAGAATCAACGTAATCAAATTCCTTGGCATTTTTTTCGTTCCTTTTTTCATTTGGTTCTTCGAAGTTTTTCCAATTAGATTTATTTGGATCCTTTCTTTGCCATGTGTAAGAAAGACCTGTCTTTGTTCCTACGGATGGCGAAGCTTCGATTTTGAATGTTGCATCATCGCCAACTACGACGTTTTGTTCTTTGGTTACATCAACAACAGTTGGTGAAGCTTCTCTGCTTAATGTTGTAGCAGTTACAGGTTCCGTAAATTCCGAAACAAGTTCTGTAGTTCCATCTCTTCCTATAGAACGAAGTGCAAGACTGTAAGTCGTTGATGGATCCAAACCATCGAAAGTATATGTTGTCGTATCTCCCGGAACGCTATCCAAAAAGCTGTAAGGATTGTTAGTTATTCCGTCGTCAAAATACTGATAAATTTCGAATTTGTCAGCAACCTTACCGCCAAGCTCCCATCCAACAGTTATTGAATGATCGGTAACTGTATCAATAGAGAGATTACGTGGTGGACTTGGAGGCATCTGTACATTTGATACAACGTATCCGACAACCGGAACAGTTGTATCGCCAAGTTTTGCTGACCATGTTGCAAATGTTGCCTCAAAACTATATGGACATTCTGTTTTTGGTGGATTTGCAATCGATCCGCCTTTGGTTACACCCTCGTAACTGATTACGGAAGAACCGCCTCCCCATCCGCCTCCGGCACTAACACCGCAGCCATATTCAACATCGACAATTCCTAACGGATCGGATGCTTCTCCGGCAACACCGAGAGATAATTCGAATTCATTAAAGTAGCTTTGACTTGCTGTCGATGTTGTCTGTGAGTTTATCTCAAACTGGGTAAATGATGACCCGGAATATGTATTTGAAATGGTTTTTGTCTCCCCAGCTACGCACTCATTAAGACCGGAAGTTCCACCTGGATATGTGTCAGGTCTACCTGGTTGGTTGCTTATAACATCAGATGTAATCATTTTGTCTTTGAGTGCAGGGTCATTTTCAGCTATGCTGTTATATACGTCAACATCCATTAAGCAATATTTTGGATCTTCCTGAATACCTATTACCATGTCATATTGCTTGCTTCCGTCAGCAGGAGTTACTGTATAGTGGTACAGCGTAACGGGAGTTCTGTAAAGAACTACCATGTTAGTGTCTGTGGCAACAAAGTTATATACAAATTCATTGGTAAGTTCATTTTCATATTCCCATTCCCACTCATGAGTAAATGTTGCCTCAACTGTGAACTTCAATGCCTGAGTACCCGCTGCAAAATTAACATATGCTCCGGCTTTTGCCTTCTGTGTTGTTGATGTAGCTCCACCACTACCTTTTACTATACCGAAAGATGTTTCTCCGACAGCATCATAATAGTCATCATAAATATCTTCAAAGTAAGGTGCTGCCTGAAGGACGGCCTGAACCTCAACATTTGAGTGTGTAAATTCCTTGCTCTTGTATGTAAATGTATCTGTATCCTGATCGATATCTACAGCTGCAACCGATGCACAAGGTTTGTTATTTTTATGCTGGTGATATGAAAGATAATCACATCCTTTCATGGATGTATAGTAATCACCGGCTTGGAGTATTTCATTTTCTGTTTTGGTTTTCTTTCCGGCTATATAAGCGCGGTAGAAGTAATATGAAAGAACAGTTTGTTTATATCCGGTAGTAAACATAACCTGTTCGATACCAAGCTCATTAGAATCAAAATTACCGGCTACACATTGGTCAACCCATGTGTTTGTAATTATCCATCCGGCAATACCGTTATCTGCTTCATCGCAAACGGCAGGAGTGTGATCTGCCTGCCACTCACCGTCTCCGTTCAATTTGTAGAAAGTTCCGCTTAAGAATAATTCATCTGCCGCATTCCTTCCGTTAACAGCGGCACAAGTGATAGCCGGAGCTCCTTGGATGGCATCATTTTTGTAGTAACCATCTTTTGTAAAATTATTCCAATTTACAATTTGTGTAGTTCCAAGAGATAATTTACCTACTTCTACGTCGTTCTCTTTGTAACGAGGATTATATGCAAGTGTTGTGACGGAATACGTATCTCTTTCAATTTTATCAAGGTCTTCACCGGTTGTATTATTAGCGGTTTGTTTGCTGTAAAGACCGGCTATTATTATTTCAGGAAAACCGTTATTGTCAATATCTCCCGTAGTTATTGATGCTGTACGGACATATCCAAAATTATCATCTTTAACTTTTCCGATTGTTGCTCCATTAAGAACAACTTCAGTTGAATCTGATGATTTTGTTAACACGTTTTGTCTTTCAAGGTTTAAATCAGATGCACCTTTGTAAAAACCAAATACCGAACTTCTTTCGGTTAATTCTTTACCATCTTTATCGTTAACAATGTCAGGATATGAACCCACAACAAGAAGATCTTCATTTCCGTCACGGTCTATATCATCTGCAGTCATAGAAACCTGAATGGTAGATCTTGCTGTGCTGTCGTCTGCTTTCATCTTAGTAGAAAGCTCTGCTCCAGTTCTTCCCATAAGATTCTTGAGTGGAAGTTCTTTTTTTACGGAAAGGTTTGAACCGTCAAGAATAGCTATATAAGGACTGTTTGCCTTTGGGACATAAACAGCGATTTCGTCTTTGCCGTCACCGTTAAAGTCACCTGTAGCTATTGTAAAATAGTTTTTATATGCCCACTGAGGGATAGCATCCAACCAATCGGCATCATCCTTTCTGTCATTTTTTAATGAGAAGGTTGCTGTTCTTGGATTTTCAGAGTTTGCTGCGTTATAACGTGCAACAACGAGTTTGCTTTCTGTGTTGTAATCACAACCTACCATGGCGATCATATTGTCATGACCGGTTCCGTAGGGGTCATACCCTTTTGTTACAACATAACGATAATTGCGTGTTCCGTTGTTAATCGTATTTTTAACGCTGCTTGCTTTGCTAATATCTACGCCTTCAATAGCGTCTGAATTATCGAAATTGTAGGCTTTTGCATTAACGTTATCACCTTGTCTCCAAATAAATGCCTCAGACTTTGTATTAAAAGTCTGTGTTCCTTTACCGTATGGGTTTTCACCATCGTTTGCATTAAATGATGAAGGAGTTGATAAGTCAAAACCAAACTGGTCTTTTGCTGATACATCCTTCATTCTTCCCGGCCCTACACCTGAGAAAACGCCTACTATCATGGCTGTAACAAGTGCAAGTGCTAAGACTTTTTTTGTTCGCTTTTTCATAAAATCCTCCCTTGTTTCTTTATGATTTACTAACAGAATCGTTTGTACTGTTTCTGTTTTTATAATGTTTTATCAATACTGTCACAATGACACCTAAAATAAATGCTATAACTGCAGTGAGTACGTAGCTTCCAATATCTGCAAATAACAGAAAGGAGCCGTATACTGATTGCGAGTTATCAACCGAAGTATTAGCAAATACGCTGAAGGCGCCAAGCAACAAAAATGTAGTGAGACATGTGGTTGCTGATAGTATTTTGGTTATTCGCTGTTCATGCTTCTTTTTAATTAGTTTGCCACGCTTTTTGATTTCGCTTAAGGCATCATCCGTGTTGTATTTCATTAGTTCCACCTCCTATCATTTTGTCTTTCTATATACTTAATTGCACTTTTTTTGGATTTTACTCAAAGTTTTCTAAAAATTGTGCATTTTTTTTTGATTTATGTTATACTCTGCTTTAGTTTATTTGATTTATTTTTATAGAAGGAATCGGACGATGAATAATTTAGAAGAAACTTATGATGCCGTTGTAATCGGTGCCGGACATGCAGGCTGCGAGGCGGCTCTTGCACTTGCAAGAATGGGAATTGAGACAATTATATTTACCGTAAGCATGGACAGCGTTGCTATGATGCCATGTAATCCTAATATTGGAGGGTCTTCAAAGGGACACTTGGTAAGAGAGATTGATGCATTAGGCGGTGAGATGGGTAAGAATATTGATAAAACCTATATTCAGTCTAAGATGCTTAATCGTTCAAAGGGACCTGCCGTTCATTCGCTTCGTGCGCAAGCAGACAAGGTTGAGTATACCAAGCAGATGAGAATTACTATGCAAAATACGGATCATTTAACGCTTAGACAGGCAGAGGTTTCGGAGATTATTGTTGATGATTCAACTTCGAAAAAAAGAGTCCGCGGTGTGCGTACTAAGTCGGGAGCAACGTATTATGCAAAGGCTGTTATTATATGTACCGGCGTGTATCTTAATGCGCGTTGCATATACGGTGATGTCGTTAATCATACAGGACCAAATGGTCTTTCAGCGGCAACATTTCTTTCCGATTCACTTGTAAAAAGCGGAATACCTGTTAGACGTTTTAAGACAGGAACGCCTGCAAGAATTGATAAGAGAAGTATTGATTTTTCCAAGATGGAAGAGCAGTTTGGTGATGAGAAGATTACGCCGTTTTCATTTACCAATAAAGCAGAGGATATTGCCAGAGAGCAGATAAGCTGCTGGCTTACATATACCAATGAAACCACACATGATATAATCCGTGCAAACATTGACCGTTCGCCGCTTTTTTCGGGTGCGATTGAAGGAACGGGACCGAGATATTGTCCGTCGATTGAAGACAAGGTTATGAAGTTTGCGGATAAGAACAGACATCAGGTATTTATTGAGCCGGAAGGTGAGTTTACGAATGAGATGTACATTGGTGGAATGAGTTCATCACTTCCTGAAGATGTTCAGTATGCAATGTATCGAAGTGTTCCCGGACTTGAGAATGCCAAGATTGTTAGGAATGCTTATGCAATAGAGTATGATTGTATTAGTGCGTTGATGCTTAAGCACACGTTGGAGTTTAAAGACGTGGACGGTCTGTACAGTGCGGGTCAGATGAATGGAAGCTCCGGTTATGAAGAGGCCGGTGCACAGGGAATTATGGCAGGTATAAATGCTGCAAGAAAGCTTCAGGGAAAAGAAGAGGTTGTTCTTGACAGGTCTCAGGCATATATCGGAGTTTTAATTGATGATCTTGTTACAAAGGAAACAAAAGAGCCTTATCGTATGATGACTTCACGTGCAGAGTACCGTTTGTTATTAAGACAGGATAATGCGGATTTGCGTCTTACAGATATCGGGCATGATATTGGATTGATATCCGATGAGAGATATGATGCATTTTGTAAGAAGAGAGAACTTATTAACAGCGAGGTTAACCGACTTTCCGAAACAATGGTTGGTGGTAACAAGAAGGTTCAGGCATTTCTTGAGGCGCATGACAGTACAACCTTAAAGACTGCCGTTTCACTTGCAGATATTATCAAGCGTCCGGAACTTGATTATGAAAGCATAGAAGAGATAGATGCAGAAAGAGTTGAGATTAAAGAAACTTCTCTTTATGCTGAGAATATTTCTGAGGATGTTATCAACCAGATTAATATAGAAATCAAATACGATGGATATATTAAGAGACAGCAATCTCAGGTAGAACACTTCAAGAAGTTGGAGGATAAGAAGATTCCTGCTAGTCTTGATTACAATGATGTCAGCAATCTTCGTAAGGAAGCAAGACAGAAGTTAAATGATATAAGACCGGAGAATATCGGACAGGCATCACGTATATCGGGTGTTTCGCCGGCTGATATATCTGTATTACTTATTTATTTGAATTCGTGATTAAAATATTTTAAGTTTAATTGTGCATGAAGATTATATGGTAGGAGTTTTTCATGGAGAAATTAAGAGAGTATGCAAAGGAAATAGGAATCGATTTATCGGATGAACAACTTGATAAGTTTTTTACTTATTATGAAATGTTAATTGAAACCAACAAGGTAATGAATTTAACTGCGATAACGGATAAGGATGAGGTTATTGTTAAGCATTTTCTTGACAGTATGCTTTTAGTTAAAGCATATCCTGATATTCTGGATTGTGAGAAAGTTAAGATTCTTGATCTTGGAACAGGTGCAGGTTTTCCCGGACTTCCGCTTAAAATAGTATTTCCTTATATTGATATCGTTCTTATGGATTCACTTAATAAAAGAGTTAAGTTTTTGCAGGAAGTAATTGATAAATTAGGCCTTAACGGTATTGAAGCAATACACGGTAGGGCGGAAGAGATGGCAAGAAATAAAACACATCGAGAGGCATATGATATATGTGTTAGTCGCGCGGTTGCCAATCTGTCAACATTAAGTGAGTATTGCCTTCCGTTTGTAAAAGTTTCCGGCTCATTTATTTCTTACAAATCTTCAGAAATAGAAGAGGAACTTAATAGTGCCAAGAAGGCAATAACAACAATTGGTGGGAAATTAACTGCGGTTAAAAAGGTTAATCTGCCGGGTTCTGACATAGAGCGATCTTTTGTTATTATCGCTAAAGAAAAGAATACTCCAAAAGCTTATCCGAGAAAAGCCGGAACAGCAACTAAGAATCCTTTATAGCAATAAAAAACCACTCCTATGAGTGGTTTTTTATTATACGAATATTGGAATTATGAGGCATTTTCTTCTGCCTGTTTCTGATGCCTTTTTTCTAGTCTTCTAAGTTGAATATCTTTCTGTCTTTTTTTGATTTTCTCATATTCACGTTTGCCGATTTTCTCGATGGTTTTGACTACAAAACATTCATCGGAGTTGGCGTTTTTGAAACGAATCTTTCCACATTGAAGTCCGTGATTCCAACATCTTCCCACACAAAGTTGTGTTGAATTATTGGAGAACCAATGGATTTTCATCTTAAGGTTGCGGTTACATTTGTAACACTTCATAGCAGTTATGCGGCTGTCCTTCATGGCAGTTTTCTTATCCGGAAATGTACTGCTTATGTATTCAATGGAATTAGTGTGTCTTATTGTTATCTCTTCTTCTTTGCAAGTCGGATATTGATAACAATCCACACTATACATATCGGACAGTCGTCGGTGACTTAATTTCTGGAAAACCTTGGCTGTGTAAAAAGCATCATTTTTTGCACTGTGGAAAGGTCCATCAACAGGAATCCTCATTGATTCCACAGCTTTTTCAAGACTTGGATTTTTCGTGGCATCACCAAGTTTGGTCTTGGCGTATATTTCCTGTAGGTTATAGTATTTCAACGGTGACGGAAGTCTGTCAAAATAATAGTAATCCATGTTCTGCTGAAGATGGAAGAGATCTAATTGACCCCAAGTACAGAATATATAATCTTCGCCGCACCATTTTCTAAACTCGCGAAATACCACATCAAATGGTCTGCCTTTTTTGAGAACAGATTCATCATAGTTGAGCAAATCTCTTATTGCCGGATGTATTCGGCGGTAAAGTCTTGGTTTCACAATGCTTCCGTATTGGTCAACAATATTGAAGTTGTTATCCAGCTTGGTGGCACCAATTTCGATTACCTCAAATGGAAGATTCTTATCGGTTGTAATGTCCTTTTTACCCTGATTCCACTCAAGATCTAAAACAATGTAGTTCATATTACTCCTCTAGTTAGCTCTCATTCTTCTTACATTGTCATTGCTGTCATTGTAATAAGTGTCAAGTGTTTTGTTGATTTCTTCAAGTATTTCCATTGTTTCTTTAGAAGTACTTGATGAATTGCCGTTTAACTGAACAAGAAGTTTGGAAATGCGGTCTGAACTGTTAAGCATTTTGTTATTGTTTTCTGTAGATTTTTTGATAAGAATCTTTGTACACAATTTCTGCTGCTCAATAAGTTCGGCATTTAATCTCTGGTTTTCTTCTTTCAATTGCATGAGCTCATTAACCAAAGCTTCGTTCTGTTTCTTGTTGCTGGCTTCTTCTCTTTTTGCTACAGAGTAGATTCCCTTCTCAACTTTGACAAGTTCCGTCTGCTTGTCCATTGAAGCTGATGAAAGTTCATCTACCATTTTGACTATGCTGTCAACTAAAAAGTAAGTGTCTGCAAGAGCAATGATTCCGAAAACTATAATAAGCTGAATCATTTGCGGTGCGTTCAATATAAGGTATAGCATTATAAGAATAGAAGCAACAAAACCAACAGCGCTGAATGTAAGATTTGATTTCTTGGTTCTCATTGTAATACCCCCAATCATTTTTATGTAATATAGAAAAATGCACCCGGCGGGAATCGAACCCACAACTAATCTTTAGGAGAGACTTGTTATATCCATTTAACTACGGGTACTAAAATTAGCTGATTATGAAAATTGAACCTGTCCCTGTAGCCAAATAATTCCTTTAAATCTTCTGCCAACTAACGGGATGCCTTCAAGGTCAAGTGAATTGATTACTACGTTGATAGTGATATCATTGCATAGTACAGTTAAATTATACACCATTTCTTCAGAAAAATCATTATTAATTTCTTCTATTTTTTTAATTATTCCCATAATAGAGTAGTGTTCGTTGTCTATTCCGTAAGGAATAAAATATGTTTCGACAACAGTAAGAAGATCTTCTTCTTTAATTCTCTTTGTCATAAGGGAGTATGTATCCATATCATCAAGAGTGAGATCCTCTAATGCATCCATATCTCCGGAGCGTGCTTTTGCAATAAGGCGTTTTCTCTCCTTGGCACTTATTGGCTGCTTTTCATATGGAAGAGCAACGTGGTCAAGATGTACACCATAGAGTATTCTGCCGGAAAGCGAAAGAGCACCGAACTTCACCTTTTTGGGATTCTTGTAATAGTCATTAAGCCAGATACTACGAACATAATCCGTAACATTTTGCAATTTGTAGATAAGAGTTATACCCAAATTGTAATCATCGGAAATTGCGGAATAGGATTCAGAATCGGTATGTCCTTCTATTTGTATATCAGGTTGGTAGGTTATTGATTGACCCGCACAATAAGGAAACGCATTGTCAACAATTACAGTTCCTTTAGAGTCCGCTTCTGCAACGACGGAAACGCCGAATCCCTGTCCGATGTGATAGTTGTATTGTATAATTTTGGTATCCGCACCGACTTCAATTTCGCGTTTGTCTGCAGCCTCTTTTATGGCTGTGTTAATCAATACGTTTTGCTCGATTTTGTTTTTGAGTTTTGAAAAACCAATAGCTCTATAATAACTATGCATGTATGGGCTCCTGTTTTAATAACTTATTTCGGGCTTTTTCTCTTCTCTTTTCTTTGCTGCTTCATTTGCTCCCTCTGCACCTATTGCCACATTAAGAGCAAGTCGTTCTTCTTCCGATAATATGTAATAAGACTCTTCGTTAGTTACTTCCTTACAGTATGTGAAGCAGCCTTCTCTACTATGCATAGAAGTAATTATGATTCCGTCATGGTTCTCTGTAAGAAGAGCAAGTGAAAAACTCAACTTTCCGGACATCTCTTTGAAGGCATCATATTTCACAAGTCCGATTTTGCAAAATGTTGTAAGGAACTTGTCGTTAATCGCCTTGATGTCGCGGTTCTGGTTTTTCTCATTTTTTACGACTTGCCTAATTTCTGAAAATCTTTTGATGATTACTTCCTCAAGGTTTGCACCATCATTGCCGGATGTGAAATTGCTAAGTCGTCTATTCATTCTTCTGTACTTAGAATAAATTGTAAATATTAATACAAATTGAATCAGAACCAGAGCAATCAATACGATTACGATTAGATCGGTTCCGATACCAATGGACTGAAATATTCCTGATCCCATCAGATTAACTCCTTTGTATAAATAATATTATGACTGAATAGAATATATTAATTCCATAATATGTTCTAATTCTTCTTTAGAAAAATACTCTATTTCAATCTTTCCCTTTTCGTTGTTCTTTGCCTTGACCGTAGTCTTTGCTCCGAGTTTGTACTTGAAGTTTTCCTCTAATTCTTTGTAAAGGAAAGAGAGGTCTTCGGTTGTGGCTGCAGTTTCTTTTTCTGATTTAGGATTGTTTGCTTCATTTACTATTTTCTTAACAAGCTTTTCAGTTTCGCGAACAGACAGTCTTTCATCGAATACTTTGTTTGCAGTTTCGTACTGAAGATTAGGATCTTCTATTCCAAGAAGTGCGCGTGCATGTCCGTTGGAAAGTTTTTCGTCAATTACCATTTCCTGAACCTGCTCACATAATTTCAATAAACGAATAGTATTTGTTATTGCAGTACGACTCTTGTTAACCCTTTCTGCCACATCGTCTTGTTTTAAGTTAAATTCATTGATGAGTTTCTGGTAAGCCTGTGCTTCTTCAATCGGGTTTAAGTCTTCACGCTGAATGTTCTCAATGAGTCCGATTTCCAAAACCTGCTGATCAGTATAGTCTTTAATTACAACAGGAACTTCCTTAAGCCCTGCCTTCATTGCAGCACGCCATCTACGTTCACCTGAAACTAACAGATAATATTTGTCTCTTTTTGTTACAACGAGTGGTTCAATTACTCCGTGTTGAGTTATAGAATCTGCGAGTTCCTGAAGAGCATCCTCATTGAACTGTTTACGAGGCTGATCTTTGTTAATCTCTATATCTTTTATTTTGAGCTTCATTTCTGTGGGGATTTCCTTAACCACTTCTTTGATTTCTGTTTTTACTGAAGCTGAATTTCCTTTTCTTTTTTCTGCTGTGTTTACACCAAGCATCATATCAAGGCCGTTGCCCAATCCTTTTTTTGCCATGATTATTCCTCCTAAAGTTTTAATAATGTTTCACGTGAAACATTACACAAGAATATTTGTTATTACTTCGTCTGCAAGAAGGCGATAACTTTCTGCACCGGCGCTTCTTGGATCGTAACTTATTATTGGCAAGCCATGACTTGGTGCCTCGGCCAGACGAACATTTCTTGGGATAATTGTTTTATAAACATTCTGATGAAGGTTCATTTTTACATTCTCGACAACCTGTAGAGAGAGATTTGTTCTGGAATCATACATTGTAAATACAACACCTTCAATTTTCAAATCTTCATTTATTTTCTGCTGAATTAATTCTATTGTATAAATCAACTGTGATAAACCGTCCAATGCAAAGAACTCACACTGTATTGGAACAAGTACTGTGTTGGCTGCTGCCATGGAGTTAATTGTCAACATACCGAGTGCAGGCGGACAGTCAATGATTATGTAGTCAAATAATTTTTGTATTTTCTGCAAATGATTTTTGAGGATGAACTGCATATCCGGTTCACCTATAAACTCAACTTCTGCACCGGCAAGGTAACGATTTGACGGAAGAATGTTAAGATCCGGAATGACATTGATTAACATTGCCTCTCCGATGTTGCAATTTTCGCACATTACATCATAGATTGTATATTCGAGTTCATCTTTCTGTATTCCGAAGCCAGTAGTAAGATGTCCTTGGGGATCCATGTCTACAGCAAGAACCTTAAATCCTTTCTCTGCCAAACATGCTGCAAGATTGATTGATGTTGTGGTTTTTCCTACGCCACCTTTTTGGTTAGCGATAGCAATTATTCTTCCCATAAGTATTACGCTTCCTTTGTTGATTTTTCGTTTGACGTCTTCAACGCCGCATTGCTAATTATAGCATAATTGAGAAATTTACGAAAGACGACATGTAGTAAATTTAATTTTGAAAAATACTAGGTGTAGATTTGTGATAATATTGACACAAAAAATGTTTCACGTGAAACATCCAATGCAGAAAAACATGGAAATATGTTTCACGTGAAACATTCTAAAATGAATACGTATTATTTTTGATAAACAATCTTACCGTCACAAATGGTGTAAAGGATTTCTCCATCCAACTGTTTTCCTAAAAAAGGAGAGTTGGTTGATTTGGAAACAGGTTTGCCGACAGTGTAAGACTTGTCGTTAAAGATTACAAGATCTGCCGGGCCGCCCTCTGCGATATATCCGCAATCCAAGTTGTACATTTTTGCCGGATTGATTGTCATTTTCTCTATCAGTTGCAAGTATGAAAGATGACCTGCTTTTACAAGATTGGATATGCCAAGTGAAAGAGCTGTTTCAAGTCCGATTATCCCGCTTGGTGCTTCAGTAATGGGTTTTGCTTTTTCGTCAGCACTGTGTGGTGCGTGGTCAGTGGCAATTATGTCGATAGTGTTATCCTTTAATCCTTCGATGATTGCAAGTCTGTCTTTCTCGGTACGGAGTGGTGGGTTCATCTTTGCAAGAGTACCATTCTCTATAACAGCCTCTTCGGTTAGAGAAAAGTGATGAGGAGTGGCTTCACCATGAATATTGTTCATTCCTTTGGATTGAAGTTCTGCCTTCTTGCTTCTTATCAGTTCAACCCCTTCGCGTGTACTTATATGCTGAATGTCAATAATTGCATTATAAGTTTCAGCGTAGTTTAAGTCTCTGGCAATCAAATCAATTTCGGCAGCTCTTGGTGAACCTTCGATATTATAATATTCGGATGCCTTACCATGGTTGATGCCGTTGTTAGTTATAAGCTCCGGGTTTTCCTCGTGGAAACTTAAAGGAACATTTAGACTAGCTGCCTTTTTCATTGCTTCGATAACAATGTCATCATTCATAAGAGGAATACCGTCATCTGTAAATCCAACTGCCCCTGCATTTTTAAGTGTGTCCATGTCGGTAAGTTCTTTGCCCTGAAGTCCCATGGTGATGGATGCACATGTAAGAACATGGATATCGGTTTCGGATGCCTTGTCGGTTACATATTTAAGAGTTTCAAGATTATCAACAACGGGTTTGGTGTTCGCCATCAAAACTACTGTTGTGTATCCGCCTTTTGCAGCGGCCTTGGCTCCGGTTAATATATCTTCTTTATAAGTAAACCCCGGATCTCGGAAGTGAGAGTGAACATCTACAAGACCGGGTGCAACAAATAAGTTGTCTGCGTATATTACTTGCAAATTGTTTCGCTCATCCTCGGGAAGTTCAGCTTCTATAATGAAATTGTCGATTCGAACAATGTGATTGTCCTTGATTAAAATATCAAGTGTTTCATCTTTGTTCGACTTGGGATCTATGACGTGTCCGTTTTTAATAAGTAGCATTTGGTTCCTCCTTTATATAAGTAGTACATTAATATCAATTATAGCACAAGCAGTTGGCAAACAACAAATAAAAAAGCATGACAATAGAAAATGATTGTGTTATACTTATAGGCGATATGTGGCTTTGTTTAGTTATGATTATGTGAAAGAGGAGATTTGTTCAATGAATAAGCGCATTAAAGTCGGATTATTGGTTGATGATATCGATGCAGGATTTACACAACAGACATGCATAGGTGCAGAACTAGGTGCGAAAAGTATTGATGCAAATCTCTACATTTTCCCGATGAAGTATCTTGATCACAGAGAGTTTCTTGAGGAACACAGTCGTTTCGAGTATCAGTATAATATGATTCATAGATTTATAACAAAGAAGAATATCGATATTCTTTTTGTTATGATAGGTAATATCGGATGTCGAACAGATTTCGAGAAACAGATTGAGTTTTTGAATAGTCTACCAAAGATACCGATAGTCACATTATTCACAGCTTATGATGGATACCCATCTGTTATATTTGATAATAAAGTCGGTTTTGAGAAAACGATTAACCATCTTATCAAGGAGCATAATGCTCAAAAGATTGGGTATGTCGGTGGTCCGATGACTAATGGCGACGCCATTGAAAGACTTGGTGTGTTTAAGGAATGTTTAGAGAAAAACGGTTTGACTTATGATACGAACCGAGTTGTATATGGCAATTTCGAAGCGGCTTGTGAAGATGTTGTTGAAGAACTTCTTGACAAAAACCAAGATTTGGATGCAGTTGTTTTTGCAAATGATCTCATGGCACTTGGCGGATACAATGTCTTTAAGAGAAGAAAACTTAGTATCGGAAAAGATATTCTAGTAACCGGTTTTGATAATGCATCATTTACTTCTAATATTATTCCGTCGCTTACAACTGTTGATGCAAATGCCGCAAAACTTGCATTCCAAGCGATAAGCAAGTCGAAAGAGTTTATCGCAAAAACACAGGAATCATTTAAGATAGACACGTTCTTCATCAACAGAGAATCCTGTGGCTGTGATTCGATTGATATCACATCATATGAAGATGAAATGGATCTTACTCCGGTGTTTGAAAAGGAGAAACTTCCGGTTGATGCCATATTTGAATATCTGTTTGGAGAGTATAGTTTGGGAAATGCACTTGATGAGATAGAGGCAGATTTCAAGGAATTCTTATATGTACTTTTCGATGCTGCCAAATATAGTCGCTTCAGTCAGGATAAGAAGTTGATAAAAGAAAAATTTGCAGCGATAACAGGGCACCCGATTCTTTTATATACGACAACTGAAAAAGTGTTTAACATGCTTTCGGTTTTTAAAAGACAGATGAGACAGTTCTCGACTGAACCTGAATATTTGGTGGAGTTGGCAGAAGTGTTTGCGATGTTATACAGACAGTTTACAATGCACAACAGCCAGATGATAGAAAAGCAGCATCAGCACATAATCGAAATCTCGGAAATGGTCAATCACATGACGAGCGATATATTTGTGTATGATAGTAATACAGAGAATGCATACTATTCTATGTTTTCACGATTTGGAAAGTTGGGACTTAAGAGTGCTTATATGCTTTCCTTTGGTGATATAGTCAGACATTACAGAGGCGATGATTGGGTTCAGCCACAGAAACTTCGACTTAAAGCTTATGAGGTTGATGGAGTTGTCGGGGTTTTGTCTATGGCGGATGCGTCAGTTAAAGTAAATGATATGTTTGATATGGAATATATGCCGGATCACCGCGCAACTATGGTGTTGTCACCGCTTTATTCTTTTGAAGAAGTGTATGGAGTAATGTTGTGCGAAGTGGACAGCAAAAGTTTTGACTGCGTAACTCCGGTAAGTGTTCAATTATCATCGGCACTAAAATCACTTATTCTTATCGAAAAGCAGAAAGACATCCAAAGAGAATTAGAGAACAACTTAAAGAGAATTGAAGAGAGTAACTTTGTTCTTGATGAGATATCTAAGTCGGATGAACTGACAGGTGTTCTTAATCGTAGAGGATTTGTTGATAAAGCACATGAAATTATCACAAAGAAGAGCAGTCGTGGCAAGCATGCCATCATAACATATTCCGATATGGATAATCTCAAGATGATAAATGACAAGTTCGGACACGACGATGGCGACTTTGCAATCCGAGAATGTGCACAGATACTTCGAGATACATTCCGTAATTCGGATGTGGTCAGCCGATTTGGTGGAGATGAGTTTGTGTGTCTTGCAATAATGGGAGTTGATGGTAAGGGTTCAGATATCAAGGATAGAATAGAGGTTATAACCGCTAATCATAATGCGATGATAGATAAGCCGTATCCCGTTGAAATGAGTACCGGATACTGTGAGTTTACATGTGGCGAAGATGTAGATTTGTATAAGTTACTTGATATTGCGGACACAATGCTTTATGAAGAAAAGAACGAGAAGAAGAAAAAGAACGGTTCTTACAGATAAAAGAAAAAAGCGATGAGTACGAACGTGCTCATCGCTTAATTTTTGTTTTAATTACATTTGTTCAGGACACTCAATACCGAGAAGTGCAAGAGAATTTTTCAAGGTATCTGCTGTAAGAGAAACAAGTTTAAGTCGTGCATTTCTAACTTCTTCATCATCAACCAATACTTTGTCTGCATTGTAGAAACGTGAGAATGACTGAGCAACATCCATTGCGAAACGAGCAACAACCGAAGGCTCATATCTTTCTGCAGCATCTTCTACAACAGAAGGGAAACGGTTGATTTCTTTGAGAAGAGCAATAGCTGGTTCATCAAGAATTTGACCGCAGTTAATATCTGCTGTTTTGTCAAAGTTTGCGTTTCTTAATATACTTGCACATCGGCAGTATGTATATTGAACATAAGGACCTGTCTCTCCATCGAAATTAAGAACTTTATCCCACTTAAATGATACATCTTTGATTCTCTGATTGTATAAGTCATTAAATATGATTGCACCAACACCAACTTTTCTTGCAACACCGTCTTTGTCTTCTAAGTTCGGGTTCTTAGTAACAATAATTTCTTTAACTTTATCAATAGCTTCCTTAAGAATATCTTCTGCATATATAATGTTACCGCTTCTTGTTGAGAGCTTAGCACCCTCAAGACTAACAAGTCCATATGGTATATGAACAAGACTGTCTTTTGCCCATTCATTTCCGAGAAGTTCAATTACCTTAAACACCTGAGCAAAATGAAGCTTCTGTTCCTGACCTGTTACGTAAAGACACTTTTCAAAGTTCCAACGATCCTTACGGTAAAGGATTGCAGCAAGATCTCTGGTTGCATATATTGTACTTCCGTCTTTCTTCATGATAAGACAAGGAGCCATGTTGTATTCTTCAAGATCAACAATCTTAGCACCTTCGCTCTCTTTTAAAAGACCTGCTTTTTCGAGACGATCAACAACGTCACCTGTTTTATCTCTGTAGAAACTTTCACCCATGAAATGATCAAAGTCCATTCCAAGTAATTCATAAGTTCCTTTATATTCTTTAAGACTTATATCTACAAACCACTGCCATATTGCAAGAGCCTCCTCGTTGCCCTGTTCCATTTCACTAAACCAGTGGCGTGCGTCATCATTTAACGAATCGTCTTTGTCTGCTTCTTCATGGAACTTAACATAGAGACGCATAAGTTCTGCAACACCGTCACGCTCAACATCTTCCTTGTTGCCCCATGTTTTGTAAGCAACAATGAGTTTTCCAAACTGTGTACCCCAGTCGCCTAAGTGATTGATACGCTCAACTTTGTAGCCTAACTTTGAATATATTTTATAAAGTGAGTTTCCGATGATTGTTGTACGAAGATGTCCAACGTGGAAGTTCTTTGCAACGTTAGGTGATGAGTAGTCAATACAAATAGTTTTGCCTTCGCCTTTGTTTGAAGAACCAAAGTTGTCCACGTCAGCTGTTTCAAGCATGGACTTAACGAACATCTCCTTTTTGATAAAGAAGTTAATGTAAGCTCCTTTTACTTCCAACTTTTCCAAAATGTCAACGTCACCTATTTTTTCTGCAACATCACTTGCTATAAGAGGTGGTGCTTTGTGAAGTGTTTTTGCAAGTTGGAAACATGGGAACGCGTAGTCTCCCATTTCCGTATTCTTTGGAATCTCAAGAAGTCCGGATACCATGTCTTTATCAAGTTCTGTTGCATTTGCGATAATATCTATCAGTTTTGCTTTCATTAATATACTCCTTTATGTTGAAAATCTTTATCTTTTAATCGGGAACGAGAATCTTACATTGGTTCCTGATATGAGGTCACCTTCAATTTGAAGTTTTCCGTCTAACTGGTGTATTGTTTCGTGTAACTTGTGAAGTCCTGAATACCAGGCTCCGCGATCAAGATAATCATCCGGAATTCCCACACCGTTATCATTGACATACACATCTATAAGTCTGCTGCTTATGAAGATTTTGGCAGTAACTTTGTTGGCGTTTGAGTGCTTGAAAATGTTGTTAAACACTTCACGAAGCATTCCTAAAAGTCTTATGCAAACAACCGGTGGCAAATTAAGTTCGTGCTCGGTGCAATCGCAAGTTGCATCAATCATACATTCAGGATGTGCCTTCTTATAATGACCGATTAACTTGTTAACCTGATCCCATATAGGTTGCTTGGTATCTATATTATAATTTAATCGGAACAACACTCTGTCCAAAGACTTGAGTATGCCTTCTTGTGAATCATGGAGTTCATTTAATGTAACCATTGCCCGTCCTATGTCGGAATGCAAAAGCCATTTTAAAACGTCAAGTTTGTTAAGACTTGATATCAACTCCTCACGAACATCTCTGTTAAGAGTGGAAGCACAAACATGTCTCTCGTAATCTTCTAATTGAAGCATTTTGAAGTTGTGGTTTGCAGAATCTTCTTTATCAACTGCTTCTATGAACTCTATACCTGTATCATTGTCTTCCTGAGAACTTAAGTTGCTTTCTTTTTTGCCAAGGAGAACAGTGTGAATACATTTGCTTGCTTTTGAAAGCATGTCAACCTGTTCCTTGTAAAAGTCAATGTTTTGCTCTAATTGTTTGATTCGACCGGTGAGGCGTTCCTTCGCATCTTCAAGGTCTTTTATCTGGATTGCCAACTGTTTGCCTCTGCTAAGGGACACACTTTCCGAATCTGTAATCGGCGAAAAAACATTGCGTCTGTTATCAGAGTTGTAAGTATACAAATCTCTTGTTTTCTCAAGCGTTTCAATCTGAACCTCTAATTCAAACAGTTCGGTTTTTAGGTTCTGTACAAGTTCAAGATCCTTAAGATATGTTTGGTTGAAATATTCAAGAGTCTTTGTGTTGGCTTCCTCTATAATACTTAAAGGATTTTTTTCATCATTTGGCATATTGTGTCCTCTTTTTGTCAAAAGTGTAGATGGTCATCGCGGCGTCTTCGACGATTGTTTTTGCGAAAGTCTGTATATCGTCTTCGCCTGTCATTTCTTTTCTTTGTCTGTATAAGTGAATTAATAAATGCTGCCAATATTAAAATAATAATTAATGAAACTATAATAACAACAAGGATGATGCCGAAGTGTTTGTGTCTCTCCCAAAAAGGAAGTTTTTCTTCCTTTTGTGTACTTTTGGAAATCTGGGAGTCGAGTGACGTAGTAGTGCTTGTTATAGGGGTTTTGCCTATAATTTCGCCCTCGTAAAGAAAATCAATTTCTCCCAAACTGTTGTCGGAAACCGAGTCGTATAGCTTAACTTCCTTTTCTATTTTTGTAGTGTCGACGGTTTTGTGAATAAGCATGTGGTAATTGGTATCAACCGTCAAATCTATCATTTCATGATTAAGGCTCTTGTAATAGTTATCAAGAAGCAGGTCGTTTTCAGAGTTTTCATTTTGCTCTTTCTGAAAAGAAAAATCAGAAATGGGATAGAAGTACATAAAATTATTGTAGCAATAATTGTACAATGCACGAGTGTCGGTGTAAGTGTATTTGAGTCCGTCACAGTCAAGAACTACGCAGATTAATTCGAGTCCGTCTTTCTTGGCAAAAGTAACGAGCGTGTTGTTCGCGTTAGTTGTATACCCGTTCTTACCACCCTCGCAATCCTCGTAGTAATAAGGGCTTGCGGGATTGATCATTTTTGTACCGGTCCATAATGGACGCTCTTCGTCCTTTAAATTGGTTGGAGGAATAGTGTAATTGACGGTTCCTGCAATCTCCCTGAACTGGTCATTTTTGATGGCGGCCTGTGTTATCAGTGCCATGTCATATGCTGTTGTATAGTGGTCGTCGTCATGAAGACCATTGGGTGTTACAAAATGTGTATGCTTGCAGCCAAGTTCTTTGGCTTTCTCATTCATAAGTTTGGCAAATGATTCAACATCTCCGGCAACTAATTCGGCTACGGCGTATGCACACTCATTAGCAGAATTGACCATTGTTGCATAAAGAAGATCTCTTACGGTTACTTCCTCGCCAACGTCAAGACCAATGTTAGTACTTGAACGTTCAATTCCCCAAATGGCATTCTCTGACATTGTGACTTTCTGATCCAAATCAACATCATGTTCAAGTGCGATAAGTACCGTGATTATCTTGGTGATACTGGCCGGGTATTTGCCCATTTCCGAGTTCTTTTCGTAAAGCACCTGTCCGGTTGACGCGTCCATAACGATAGCAGCGTCGGAGACTATATCCGGTTCATGTGTCGGATTATCAACGTATTCTGTTGTTTCCGGATGCTCTGTGGTTTCCTGTTCTTGCGTTGTTTCTGTGCCATGACTGACAAAAGAAAAAGAAAAGACCAACAGTAATACCATAAAAAGAGCTAACACTTTCTTCATGGAAAAACTCCTCAATATCATTTATATGTCTGATAAACACTCATAACATTTTAACACAATTAGTAATAAAAGACAAACAAAAGGGACGATTAACTCGCCCCCCTTATTTGATAAAAACCATATTGCTAAATGCTTGCAAGAGTCTGGATTGCATCCTTCTTGATAATTAATGTGAAATGTTCTTTGAAGTAGTATGGCATTGCATAATTACCTTTTACCTTAGTTCCGTATTCGCTAAGGAGATTACATGTGCGCTGGTAGTTGCCGGTATCTCCTGACTGATTGTGAACAATAAGGTAATACAAGTTGTCGATAGGACTCTTATATAGTGAGTTCTCATCCTTATAAATGGATGAAACCATGCTTGCTGCTTTGCTGATATCATTGATATTCTGGAATGCAAATATTCGATATGAAGTAGCAGGTGTTTCTTTCTTTTGTTGTTTGAGTTTCTCTTTTGCTGCTTTCTTGCTGTTATTTTCTCTAAGTGAAGCAGAAAGCGGAACAAAGTTTGCCTTGTTGCCGGACTCGCTTTGTTTCTTGGCTTGTTCAATGTTCTCAACAATGTTTGAAAGGGTATCTAACAAAGAACCGGTTGACTCTAAAAGTGAAATGTCATCGCCGGAATCGTTGTCTGATTCCTCACTTTCATCATCATCGGAATCATCAATCTCTATATCTGTGTATTTGGAAAATCTTGAGAATCTTGTATCCAATTCCTCGGGATCTTCAACCTTGGTTATTATTAGGATTAAACAATCCGGAGAAACCGGTATGGCTTCAATCATTAATGGAATGTCATTAGCTTCAAAACCAAGTTCCTCGGAAGCCTGCTCCATCATCTCGCGGAACAACTCCTTGGCTTTGTCTGTACCGTATGCTAATTCATTTAACATTAATTCTCTGTCTGCCAAATCTGCTTTGTTAAGTGTGCAGCGAATCTGATTCTCGCTTAAGCGTTCAAGTTTCATAGAATCATCTCCTTCTATATTAAGTGCAAAAGCACATCCCTGCTATTAGTATATATATATTAACATATTTTTTTCAGATGTAAAGAACTTCATTAAAAATACATAATTTTGAACATTTTTACATATTTTCACAGTAAATGTACAAACTTTCAAAAATTTCCTTAAATTTCCCCAAGAAAATACATTGATGTTCATAATTTGCGGATGTATATTCGATTTAAGGGTTTCGAAGCTCAGGACGTGGAAAACGGCTACCATGTTCGATGTTATACACTCAATCAAATATGCACCGATAAGGAAATGGCCGAATAACAAAAAAAGGAGGATTAATTTATTAATAAAATCAACAATCATAATAAGTGAAAGCATAAGACCTTTTCCTGATAAAATATAGAATAACAGTAGTTAGGGCATTATGTGAAAAAATCCGGGATTGCCATGGTGATAGTTTCTTATTCACTCCGTAAATATCATTATAAATCATTGTTCTTTTCTGAACGCATACAAATGGTTTGCCATGGCAATACGGATTCTCTCTATATATAATATGCAAATATGTAGTATATACTACTTGTCTGAAGTGTAATTATAGTGATACAATTAGTGCAAGTATCAGGCAAGGAGGGAAAGGAATGGAAGAAGAAATGGGCGAACTTAATATCAAAGTTGCTTTACGGGAAGAAAGAGATCGTTTACTTGAAATACTACGTGTTTTGCCTCAAGAAGCAACAGAAGCAAAGAGGTTAATAGAGGTTAGGCTTGCAACCATCAAGGAATCACTTGAAAACTAATTCGTACTAGCAAAAAACTTCCAACATACGTAGGAAGTTTTTTATTGTTTATTCTGAAACTTGCACACCCCTATAGATATCGCATAAGCCAAGTCCTTCTGGTAGTTGGAATCAATTAGTTTGGCGGTTTCTTCGGGGTTTGACAAAAAGCCACATTCGACAATGACAGCGGGCGCAGGGCAGTTCTTTAATAGATAGTAGCCGTCGTTATCCTTGGCAAGTCTTTGATTGGTTGGGTCAAAAGATAAAAGAGAATCCTGAATGCACTCGGCAAGTTGCTTGTCGTTATCGCGTCCTTTATAATAGAAAGTCTGCGCTCCATGCTGGGCAGAGTCGGGGTAACTGTTTTGATGAATGCTTATTACAATATCTGCTTTTTTCTCTGAAACCAAACGGATTCGATTGTTAAGATCGGATCTTTTTTTGTTCGAAGCAGTTTCGTCATACAAGCCATAATCATCATTTCTTGTCATATATACGACAAAGTCCTGCGCGATAAGATATTCCTTAAGATAATTTGCGATTTCAAGATTAATATCTTTTTCTTTGATACCGTCAGTGCTTACTTTTCCCGGATCATTACCGCCGTGACCGACATCAATTATAACGGTTGCGGTGTTTCTTTTTGCAGAAAACACGCCTGTGGTAATATTCTCAAGCAGGAGTGGAACAAACAAAAGACCAGTTATTATAATTGCATACAATATAGGTTTCTTCATATATAAATGTCCGAAGCTTCTTATCTTTCATATATGCGCCTCAACCCGCAAGTATTCCTATATTGCTGTTTAGTTACATTTTAAAACGGACGCATACTTATTTTTAAATGTATTATGTTCATGTATGCCTGATTGTTC
>SVEQ01000020.1 GCA_015057325.1 Lachnospiraceae bacterium
ACATTCTGACACAGGATATGCATACATCTGATAATCTATACGCGTCCGTCATATATAAAAGTGCATTAAACAGCAATTTAGGAAAAGTGCTTGCATTTTCACGCGAAGTTTTATATAATCATTAAGTTGCATCAAATAGATTGAATCGGGGCGTGGCTCAGTTTGGTAGAGCGCTTGGTTCGGGACTAAGAGGTCGTGGGTTCGAATCCCGTCGCCCCGATTTAAAAAAGGATTGTACTTTATTAGTACAATCCTTTTCTTATATAATAATTTATTTTGCATTTTCTTCTTTTCCGAGATCCGGTTCTTCTTCAATCTTATCAAACATACGACGCAACCGGTGCGAACATGTATATGCCACAAAACTTGAAAGAAACAGTAACCACAAATACCATGTTGTATAGAATATAGTTGGTCTAAGATAATATATAATAACAGGTATCATCCACAGAAAAAATACCGTAGCCCATGTTCCGAAATACATGAAAGATGCAATAAATGAATTCTTAACCATGTTGAGATTCGTATTCTTATACCTTGCAACGAAAGGGAACAATAACGGAACTGCAAATGTCAATAAAATGAATTCGATTCCTAGTAATCCAACAAGAATATTAGCTTTTTGTGATGTAGTATTCATCACTATTCTTAACTGCCAATATACAAATCCAAACACTACCATTAATCCTACCCATAGTTGTGTAGCCTGTTTGAAGTTGCTTTTGAAAGCGCGAAAGAAATCTCTTTTTATCGTTACATCTTCGTTACGAACCATTTTGAATGTTATTGTGTAAAGTGCGGTGAATGAAGCACCTATTGTAATAATCGGCAAGCACGTAACAGTAAAAAGAATATTAAGGAAAAACATTTCTCCGAACTTCTCACACAATTGGAAAAATCGTTCTTTTGGACTCAATATACGTCTTGTCTCACCCTCATATTCCTTGTCGACCTCAGAAAAATCTTTAAATGGTTGTTTATCATCTTCGAGAAGTTCTTGGTTCTTCTTTTCTTCTTCCGAAACAACTTCAACCTTTTTCTCTTTTGATAATTCTTCTGTCTTTTCTTCAACAGCTTCTTCCTGAAGCTTATCCTCTTTCAGTTTTTTTTCTTTAAGCTGCTTCTCTTCAATCTGTTTTTTAACTACAGCTTTCTTATTTGAATTCTTCTTCGAACCCTTTTTTGAACTCTTCTTTTTGGACATATCCAAACCTCTTTCTATAAATATATATGTACTTACTACTCTCTTATATCGCAATAATATTACGCCATCTATCCTCATCTCATATTAGTAATATACCTGCACATTTATAAAAGATTAGTAAACACATATATCCAAACATAAAGATACGCACGCAAATTGCGTGCGCATCTATAATTATTTGTTGAATACAATCAACCCTTAACCGCTCCTGCTGTCATACCACCAACGATGTTCTTTCCTAAGATTAAGTATACAATGATAACAGGTAAGATTGACATTGCAATAAACATGTAAACCTGACCCATATCAAACTTAAGGAAATCTGCTGAACGTAATGTAGCGATCAAGATAGGCAATGTTTTCTTGCTATCTGACTTAAGAACAAGAGCCGGAGTGAAGTAGTTATTCCAGCTTGTTACGAAAGAGAAGATTGCCTGAACTGCTATAGCAGGTTTCATAAGTGGCAATGCGATAGTATTGAAGATTCTAAACTCTCCAGCACCATCGATTCGAGCCGACTCAAGAAGCTCCATAGGAAGCGTTGCTTCCATCGATTGCTTCATATAGAAGAATACAATCGGGCTTGCGATTGAAGGTACAATCAATGGAATAAAATTATCAATAAGTCCCATCTTACGGATTAAGTTAAGGAATCCTAAAGCAGTTACCTGTGTAGGAATCATCATTACCGCAAGAATAAATGTGAACATGAACTTCTTAATCTTGAAGTCATATGCATGAAGTGCAAATGCTGTCATTGTTGAGAAGTATGTACACAATATAGCAGTACTTGCAGCTATGAAGAAACTGTTAAACAAACCGCTCAAGATAGGCAAGTTACTACTGTGGAATATGTTATGCAGATTCTGTCCCAAATACTTACTTGGAATCATTGTGAATCCACGCTTTAATTCTGAATTAGAACGTGTTGCATTAATAAATAATACATAGAACCAGAACAAACAAAGTATTGTAGTAAGCACAAGAACTACATATGCAACTATACGTCTGGTTTTTACACTCATACCGTTTTCTTTTCTCTTTTCCATATGCGTCCTCCCTCCTACTTATATTTGTCTGATGTATTAAACCGGAATATTATAAGTGAAAGAATACCGGTTATAATAAACAACATTACTGATAATGCACCACCCATACCGTAGTTCTTACTGTACAGATGCTTATTAAGGAACATGATCAATGTCATAGTTGTTCTTGTAGGAGATCCTTCACCATTTGTAAGAATCTGAGGTACATCGAACATCTGAAGACCACCGATCAATGATGTAATCATAACATAAATTAAAATTGGCTTCAAAATAGGTAATGTAATTCTGAAGAAAATCTGAGTTGCAGTTGCACCGTCAACCTCAGCAGCCTCATACAATGAGGTATCAATTCCAAGCATACCTGCAAGGAGAAGAATTGTTGTATTACCAAACCACATAACAAAGTTCATGAATGCAACCAATGCTCTTGCACTTCCTGTATGTGACAAGAACTTGTATGCCTCATCAATTAAGCCCATATTCTGTAAAATCGAATTAATTGGTCCGATATCAGAGAACAAAGCAAAGAATAACATTGAAAATGCGGAAGCCATAATAAGGTTCGGCATATAAATAACTGTCTGGAAGAAAGGAGCTCCCTTCAATCTCAAACTAGGATCTGAGAACCAAGCAGCTAACAAAAGCGATACAACGATCTGTGGGATAAAACCAAGAATCCACATAATCATAGTATTGCCGAAATACTTTAACAAATCACCGCCGGTAAATAAGGCTGCATAGTTAGCCAAACCGACAAAATTAGGTCCAACCTCAGTCAAACCATTCTTAAAATAATGCTCAAAAAAGCTGTTATAAATTGTTGACACTAATGGAATCAACTGAAAAACGACATATACAACTATAAATGGAATTAAGAAGAAATAGCCCCAACGGTTATAGCGTACAACATTTTTCGATTTTGTTTTCATTCCGCCACCTCCGCTACACCTTAAAAAATGATAGAAAATGCGTGCCCACCCGGCATGCGCCAAATAGGCACGCATCATCTTACTTAAAGATACTTAGGTTAAACTTACGCTAATCTTAGGTCTCTAAGAATTAGTATGTAAGCTCAGGATACTTCTCAGTTACTGACTTATAGAATGCCTCAAGAGCGTCCTCGTAAGTAGCTGTGTTACCCTCAAAGTAATCCTTCATAGCAGCCTGGAATGACTCATTACATCCCTGATCATACTCACAGATGTTAGACTTGTCAATCTTCTCAGCACCAGCGCAGAACATAGGAAGTGCATTCTGTCCACCAAGTACAGCATCGCCGTAGCTTGAGTCTGCAGCCATCTGCTCCATAGCAGGCTTATTGTTAACGAAGTCGTTATCAGCCTTAACGATACCAAGCATGATATCTGTATCAACTGTTAACTTTCTGATGATATCAGCAACGAGTGCTGGGTTATCAGTTCCGTTAGCAGCACAGATCCATGTACCACCCCAAGAGAATCCCTGAGGTCCCTCAGTAGCAGCCCAACCACCGTTAGCAGCGATTGATGAAGAATCATCAGCAGCCATACAGAAGTCGATCAACCAAGCTGGTCCAAAGTAGCAGAATACCTTACCATCTGGGTAGAATCCTGCAGACCACTCATCACCCCAAAGGTCGCCTGTACCACAAACCTTTGCGTCTACCTGCTCTTTTGACATATCAACCCATTTCTTGATGTTGTCATCAACAACGATCTTGCCGTCAACAACCCAAGGAGAAGATACGTTATCAGAGAATACACGGAATGTATCATTAGCTGTAGCTGTCATCTTGTAACCAGCCTCAACTACCTTCTTAGCAGTCTCATTGTATGTATCCCAGTCTGAAACAGCTGCCTGAACAGTCTCAGGATCATCTGATCCAAGGATCTCTTTTGCAGCCTCACGGTTGTAAATGAGAACACCAGGACATCCCTGCCAAGAAACACCCTTCAAGTTACCACTTGCATCAGTAACAATATCCTTTGTGTAATTGTACTGAGCAGAAAGTTCAGAATCTTCGATTCCGAGATCAGACACAGGCATTGTTAAGTCTGTATTAACATACTTAAGTGCATAGTCAGCCTCTACTAAGAAAAGGTCAACCTTGTCATCATCAGCTGCGTCAGCGTTCTCAGGAAGAACTGCGTCCAAGTTGTTCTGATATGCATTGTCATCAGAAGGTGTAACAGTGAACTTAACTTCGATATCACCGATCTTACCACCTGCTGTAGCATCATCAGGATCGTTAGCCTCATATCCAGGATAATGATCTGTCAAACGACGAGCGAACTCATCATTCCAGCACTGGATGTTAAGAACCTTACCATCATTGCTAAGATCTGCCTCAGCCTTAGCCTTGTCCTCATCAGCTTCCTTCTCAGCTTCTGTTGATGCAGCCTCTGTTGTCTCTGCTGCCTCTGTTGTGTCTGTTGACGCCTTGTCACCACATGCTACAAGTGATGCACCCATAGCCAATGCTAAAGAAAGCGCCAATACTTTTTTTAACTTTCTCACAAAAAACCCTCCTTTTGAAAAAAGTGTGTGTGTCACCCGCCATCTGATATTATAGTTTTTATGACGGGATATGTTTGAATTTCTCAATTCAACATAGGTACATTATAGGACACTTTAGACAATTTGGCAAGTGTTTTTTTGATTTTACTAGATTTTTTTTGTACACATTGTCGGATTCGACGCGTAATTTACTGCTTTTGATTGGTAAATTCAGATTATTTGTGCATTATTACATATTGGTAACTTTTTTTTATTGTTCAAAATGCAAAATGGCACGACCTCAGTCATGCCATCTTTAATCAATATATTACAAGGTTTTGAGACTAATCCATGTTCATAATCTGTCTCTTTCTTGCCATCTCATCACTTTCAAGATATTCATCGTATGTTGTCATTTTGTCTATAAGACCACTATTTGTAATCTCCATAATACGATTAGCTGTTGTCTGAATAAACTGATGATCCTGTGAAGAGAAAAGTACAACTCCCGGGAACTTAATAAGTCCGTTGTTGAGTGCGGTAATCGACTCCATGTCCAAGTGGTTGGTAGGTTCATCAAGCACCAATGTGTTAGAACCCATTATCATCATTTTGGAAAGAAGACATCTTACTTTCTCTCCTCCGGATAATACCTTAACTTTCTTGACACCGTCGTCTCCTGCGAACAACATTCTTCCAAGGAAGCCTCTTACATATGTAGGATCCTTTTCCTCAGAGAACTGTGTGAGCCAATCAACAATAGTCAAATCGTTGTCGAACTCCTGTGTGTTATCCTTAGGGAAGTAACCCTGCGAGGTTGTCACGCCCCACTTGTAACTACCCGAATCAGGTTCTTCCTCACCGACCAATATCTTAAAGAGCATTGTGGTTGCAAGTGTATTAGGACCGACAAATGCTACCTTGTCTTCTCTTCCTATTGTAAATGATATATTATCAAGTATCTTCTCACCATCAACAGTCTTTGTTATGTTCTCGACCGTAAGTACTTCGTTACCGATTTCTCTGTTAGGGCGGAAGTCAATGTATGGATACTTTCTGCTTGAAGGTCTCATTTCGTCAAGCTCAATCTTCTCCAAAGCTCTCTTTCTTGAAGTAGCCTGCTTTGACTTGGAAGCGTTAGCCGAGAATCGTTGAATGAACTCCTGCAACTCCTTAATCTTTTCTTCCTTCTTCTTGTTAGCTTCCTTCATCTGCTTAATCATAAGCTGACTTGACTCATACCAGAAATCATAGTTGCCGGCATAAAGCTGAATCTTACCGTAATCAATATCTGCAGTGTGTGTACATACTTTATTAAGGAAGTAACGGTCATGAGATACAACAATAACCGTATTGTCAAAATTGATAAGGAACTCCTCAAGCCATGCAATTGCATCAAGATCCAAGTGGTTGGTAGGCTCATCAAGGAGCAATACATCAGGATTACCAAAGAGTGCCTGTGCAAGTAAAACCTTAACCTTAAGTGTATCCTCAAGTTCAGACATCTGCTTATAATGATACTCAGTATCAATACCAAGTCCGTTAAGAAGTGTTGCCGCATCACTTTCAGCTTCCCAACCGTTCATTTCCGCAAACTCTGCCTCGAGATCAGCAACTCTTGCACCGTCCTCATCAGAAAAGTCAGGCTTTGCATATATCTCTTCCTTTTCCTTCATTACTTCGTACAAATGCTTGTTGCCCATGATGACTGTATCAAGAACTGTATAATCATTGTATTTGAAATGGTCCTGTTGCAATACAGAAAGTCTCTCACCTGCATTCATAACCACATCACCCTTCGTGGTTTCAATTTCGCCTGCAAGGATTTTCAAAAATGTAGACTTTCCGGCACCATTTGCACCAATAAGTCCGTAACAGTTTCCCTCGGTAAACTTGATATTAACATCTTCAAACAATGCCTTCTTACCAAATCTCAATGTAACGTTGTTTGCACTTATCATTTCTTTTTCCTTTCTTACTGTTATTACTTTATATTAGAAGTTTTGTAACTTATAATTCCGGGTCTATCAAAATGGCAACCCTCTCGATACGGTTCCTGTCAACCGACAAAACACGGAATGTTATGCCGTCTTTCTTAACCGTCTCGCCCTCGCTCGGAAGGTGATCCAGCAACTCTATAATGTAACCGCCAAGAGAATCATAATTCTCCGATTCGAGTTTAAGTCCGACGCTGTCTTCCAAATCTGAAAGTTTAACGGAAGCATCTATCTCATATTGTCTTTCCGACAACTGAGTTATACTTTCAAGCTCATCCATGTCAAACTCATCTCTGATTTCTCCGACAATCTCTTCAAGCAAATCCTCTATTGTAATAAGACCAACCGCCGTTGCATACTCATCAAGCACTATGGCAAGCGATACGAAACGGTTACGCATTTCAGCCATTATCGAAGAAGTCTTCTGATATTCATAAACAAAGAATGGTTCTCGCATAAGGCTTCTTACTGAAAAGCCCGCATTCTTACTTTCATTCTGGAATATGAAGAGATCCTTCATATATAATATACCGATTATTTTGTCCTTACTGTCATCGCACACCGGAAGTCTTGAATATCGTTCGGCATTGAATGCTTCAAATACTTCATCAAATGATGCATCTACCGAAACTACTGCCATATCCGCACGCGGAACCATTACTTCCTTTGCCATTGAATCTCCAAAATCCACAACATTATTAATCATGGATTTCTCTTCTTTCTCAATGACACCATCTTCCTCACTGACATCGAATATTGTTCGAAGTTCTCCCTCCGTCATCTGATCTTCAGCCTTGTTAGGATCTATTCTTATAATGAAGAAAATAATATCTCTAAGTCTGTCAACAAACCATACTATCGGTGTGAAAATGACAACCAACGGCGAAATCACATGAATATAAACAATTGAAAACTTTTCGCTGTACATTGACGCAAGCGTTTTGGGTGTTATCTCACCAAACAACAACACTATCAAAGTAAGAAGTCCCGTTGAAAAACCTATATACACATTACCAAACAATCGTGTTGTAAAATCTGTAGTAATAGCTGATGCCGAAATGTTAACAATATTGTTTCCTATTAAAATTGTACTTAACATTTTTGAAGGATTATCAAGAAGCTTCAATACTCTTGCTGCTCTCTTGTTGCCTTCGTCTGCCATAGCACGAAGCTTATGCTTGTTAGCGGTTGTAAGCGCAGTCTCCGCTGACGAGAAAAATGCTGAAAGCAACACCAATATTATAATGGCGATTAACTGCATACTCGATCCGGGGTCCAAATAATCACTCTCCTATTCACTGTCATACATAACATTAAAGTGCCCTCAAGGTAACAATTTTACTTAATCATATATATATTGTCAATGTGTTATGGAATATAATTTTCGATCTTAACCGTATCCCATTCCTTATCTTTTCTGTAATTCTTATCTTCTCCGACATATTTTCTAAGAAGCTTGTCCGATAATTCCTTCTTATCCTCAGCCAATTTTTTCTGCTCCTCGTACTTAGAAATCAGATTACTGTGCTCCTCGTCATCCTTTGTCAAAAGCTTGATAACATAATAGCCGTACTCACCTTCAAAAACCTTGCTCACTCCATTTTCAGAAAGGCTGTCAACAACACTTTTATATTCTTCCGAAAGATCGGCATACTTAAGTGTCTTATTAGTTCCTGTCACACCTTGGCCTTCACTCTGAACAAGTTTTTCAATATCGCTCGAAGATTTAGCCTTATCTGCGAATGCTTCTGCAGCCTCTTTCATTTTGTTCTTTTCTTCAATTGATACCGCAATAAGTTTTCCATCCGAATCAGACTTAACCATTCCCTGATCATCAAAGGCTACCGTCGGGAAAGTCACCTGGTAAACACTTACATATCTGTCATCTTCTTTTTTGTCATTCTCTTCTTTTTCGCCTTCATCTTGTGATACCGTATATTCATCGGCAAAAATAATCATTTCATATATATTTTCAATATCAGCAAGGGTTAAGTTATATTCTTTCAGGCGGTCCTCACCATATAAATCCACTAACTCTTTGGCTTTCTTGCCTGCCATACTCACCTGCTCTTTTGATATTTTTTTCCCATTATTCTTGGCTTCTTTATTAAGAAGAACTGTCGTTACTATTTCATTTTCAAGGGCATTCTTATAGTGTTCACTATAGCTCTCAAAGCCTTCATAATATTCCCCAAACTTTGTATCTTCGTTAATTCCGTGGTCAAATGCATAGATTAAACCATACGCATCAACCTGTCTCCTGTATACCTTCTCTCCATTTAAGGTATATACCAATGCTCCGTTCTTGCCGCAGCCGGTAAGAGACATAACAAGAGTCATTATCATTACAAACACGCATATTCTTTTCATTCTCTTCATAACAATAACCTCATTTTCTAAAAAGATAAATCAAGCCGACTGCTACACGTAACAGCCGGCCGACTATTCTCATATTAAAAATAACAATTAGTTGTTGATGAGCTTGTCATCTTCGTTATTCCAGCTGTAAAGCTTACGAATCTCCTTACCTACAACCTCTGCTGGATGCTCAGCTGCAAGCTTTCTCATAGCCTTGAAGTGAACCTGACGTCCTGCAGGTGACATATCAAGTAAGAACTCCTTAGCAAATGAACCGTCCTGGATATCTGTAAGAACCTGCTTCATAGCCTTCTTTGTATCCTCTGTAATGATCTTAGGTCCTGTAATATAATCACCGTACTCAGCTGTGTTAGAGATTGAGTATCTCATTCCCTCGAAACCTGACTGGTAAATAAGGTCAACGATAAGCTTCATCTCATGGATACACTCGAAGTATGCATTTCTTGGATCATATCCTGCCTCTGTAAGAGTCTCGAAACCAGCCTGCATAAGTGCACAAACACCACCACAAAGTACTGCCTGCTCACCGAAGAGGTCTGTCTCTGTCTCTGTACGGAATGTTGTCTCAAGAAGACCAGCTCTTGCTCCACCGATTGCAAGACCATAAGCCTTAGCAAGCTCCTGAGCATTACCTGTTGCATCCTGCTCTACAGCGATAAGACAAGGTGTTCCCTTACCGGCCTGATACTCTGAACGTACTGTGTGTCCGGGTGCCTTAGGTGCGATCATTGTTACATCAACATCTGCAGGTGGCTTAATACATCCGAAATGAATGTTGAAACCGTGAGCGAACATCAACATGTTACCTGCTTCAAGGTTTGGCTCGATATCCTTCTTGTACATATCAGCCTGAAGCTCGTCATTTATAAGAATCATTATAATGTCAGCCTTCTTAGCTGCTTCTGCAGTTGTATATACCTCAAATCCCTGAGCTTCTGCTCTAGCCCATGATTTGCTTCCCTCATAAAGACCGATGATGACATTGCATCCTGACTCCTTAGCGTTAAGGGCATGTGCATGACCCTGGCTACCGTAGCCGATTACTGCAATTGTCTTGCCATCCAATAATGATAAGTTACAATCTTCCTGATAAAAAATCTTTGCCATTTTAAAGATCCTCCTATAATATAGTAGATATTAATATATTTGATAAGTGGGATTGCGAAAGCACATTGTGTAGGGCAACCCTATGCTTATTCACCAATTAAAAAGTCCTTAATTAGAGTGGACTCCTCCTCTTGTAAGTCCGGTAAGTCCGGTTCTTACAATCGATTCAATCTCAAAGCCATCAAGCAAGCCGATAAATGCTTCTATCTTATTGGCATTACCTGTAAGTTCAATCATGAGTGAATCTATTGAAACATCAACAATCTTAGCACGGAATACATCTGTAACCGCAATAATCTGCTGTTTCTCTTCTCTATTAGTCTTAACCTTAACAAGTACAAGTTCACGACAAACCGATGAACCATCCTTAAGTTCAGTTATCTCAACTACATCTTCAAGCTTATTAAGCTGCTTTGCAATCTGAGCAAGTGTAAGATCATCACCGCTTACAGCAACTGTCATACGGGAATACTTAGGATCCTCCGTAACGCCTACAGATAAACTGTCGATGTTGTAACCTCTTCTAGAAAACAAACCTGATACTCTTGAAAGAACACCTGCTGTATTATCAACTAACAGCGATAAAACCATTTTTCTCACGTTAATTCCACCTTTCAAAATCACGAAACTGTTTCATATTTTATCAACTATTACAATGTATGTCAATACATCACTTGTTATCGCGCGTTTAACATCATTTCCATTGTGCCGTCTTATTTCCCGATTCTTTTTTGTTCTTAACATTCCTATATGTCAGTGCACTGCCCGAACCGTTCTTAGCATACAACTTGTTCTTCTTAAGAGTAAGGTTGTTAAACTCCGATGATGTGGCTGACGCAATTCTTAGTCCGTGATTTGCACCTTTAATTACGTTTTTCTCTATTTTTAAATCTCTTTTCTTTATTTTGCCGGGCACCTTACCAAATAATACGATTTGACATCCGACAGCATAAACACCACGTTTGGCCGGTGCTTTACTGATTAATGTGTTACCCGTGATTGTAGCACTTGTTGTGTTTGATAAATTGAGTGCCTCCGCACTTACGCCTGTGAGTTTACAATCTTTAATGGTAATATTGGTATGGAATTTATTAAGATATTTCCCCTTATCTCTGGCTGCCCAGTTAGCACATACTGCTCTGCATCCTTTTACGGTACAGCCGATTATTTTAATATTGTCACATGTTCCGCCATTAGTTCTTTCTTTTGTGTCGGTTGCGGTTGCCGGTGCGGCAATATCTATCTGTATCTGTTCCTCGACAGAGTCTTTCTTGGCTTTTCCCAATGGAGTGATTACGCAATTTTCAACAGTAATATTCTTACATGCCACAAACTCCATTGTGTGTCCTTCGTAATTCGACACCTGAATGTCCATATCGGATATTGTTATATCTCTTGAATGACGGATGTGAAAACTTGATGCTCTAAATCCATCTTTTGAAGTCGAACGCCATTTTCCTCCTTTGAGTGTAACATTTTTTAATGATTTATAATTAGGCTCACCCTCCGGGCTCATAAAGATAAATGTGTCACAATAGATAGTTGCTCCCGTAGCGTCAAACTCGACTCCGTCAGAGAGGTAAATCGGTTTTGAAAGATAATAAACGCCCCCATCCTCTAATGTGACCTGACCGGTTTTGTCAAGCTCCGACTGTATTGCCTTAGAGTCTGATTTTAAATTACCAACCGCTGTGTCCGGCGCATTTTTTGATGCGACCACACCTGCATTTGCAACATTTACCGGTATCATTGAAAAAGCAACGATTAACATTGCCACTATGTATTTCTTCATAAATATAGCCCTCCGCATTAACATTATTTTAATTTAACAAACTTTCAACCACCTTGCACGCTTCGGCAGCATCTTTAGAATATCCGTCAGCACCTATCTCGTCGGCAAAGCTCTGCGTTATAACAGCACCACCGATGACAACCTTTACAGGAACATTTTTTTCCTTGACATACTCGACAAGATCTTTCATTCTCATCATTGTCGTGGTCATCAACGCAGAAAGAGCAATAATTTCCGCTTTCTCCTTGATTGCCATGTCAACAATGTCTTCTTTCGGAACGTCTTTACCCATATCGATTACTCTAAAACCATAGTTACGAAGCATCATTGCGACAAGGTTCTTTCCTATATCATGGATGTCGCCTTCAACAGTTGCTATGACTATTGTCGCTTTCTCCTTGCCGGCTTCCGCCTTAGGAAGCAACGGCTCTAATTCCGACACCGCAAGTTCCATAGCCTCTGCAGATGCAATAAGCTGTGGCAGGAAATATTTCTTCTTATCAAAAAGTATTCCTACTTCATTTATAGCAGGTATTAAATGTTTCTCGATAATATCCTGTGCCTTCATGCCGTCCGATAATGAAGCCTTAACATCCTCAAGTATGGTTCTCTTATTACCCTTAAGGACGTCCATAAACAATTGCGACTTGTCCCCATTAGAACTATCAGTAGCTCCGGCACTATCATTGCTTCCCACCTTTGTGGGTACGCTTCCGGCAGGAGCCGCAATCGTTGCCATTGGTTTAACATTATTAATATATGCTACATCTGCCCCTTCCTTATTCATAAGAAGATCAGACGCATAAGCCGCATTCATCAAAAGATCCTGTGACGGATTGGCAATCGCCATTGTAAGACCTTTCGAAATTGCCATTGTAAGAAATGCCGTATTAACAAAACCTCTCTCCGGCAGACCAAACGAAATGTTGGAAAGACCACAGATAGTTGGCAGTTTCTTATCATTTTTACAGTATTCAATAGTCTCTAGAGTTTCTAGGGCAGCATTCTTGTTAGCACCAACCGTTGCAACAAGACCGTCAACAACTATATCCTCATGAGCAAAACCTATTTCCATTGCCTTGTCATATACTATATTAATGATATTCTTCTTTTCCTCTATGTCCTTAGGAAGACCTTCATCCGAAAGCGGAAGAAGAATAAACATTGCACCGTACTTTCTTGCAATAGGAAGAAGTTTCTCTAACTTTTCACTCTCCATTGATATCGAGTTAATAAGTGCACGTCCCGGATAAATTCGCAAAGCATTTTCTATTACATTGACATACGAAGAGTCTATACATAAAGGAAGGCTTACAACACTTGTCACTTCATATATAACCTTCTGCATCATGGCATCCTCATCGATACCGTTCATGCCGACATTTATATCAAGAATGGCAGCACCTTTCTCTTCCTGCTCCTCCGCCATATCGACAACAAGCGAAAGATTATCTTCTCTTAATTGTGCCTGAAGTTTCTTCTTACCTGTCGGATTAATTCTTTCACCTACAACGAAAAATCTTCCGTCTATATCTATATCAAGCAACTGTCTTTCCGATGCAAGCACACGTTTTTTTGTTTCATTTATTTCAGGAACATCCAAAAGTCTTACAGTTCTTGCAAGCGCTGCAATATGGTCCTTAGTCGTTCCACAACATCCACCTACAATACCGGCTCCCGCTTCCACAAGCTGTCTTCCGTAATCCGCGAACTCTTCCGGCATCATTTCATAAATCGTTTCTCCATCAACAAGCTTTGGCATTCCAGCATTAGGTTTTGCCAGTATCGGAATATTGGCATATTCTCTCATTCTTTCTACAAGAGGAATCATTTTGTCAGGACCTGTTGAACAGTTAACACCAATCGCATCCGCACCGAGGCTTTGAAGAACCACGCACGCAACCGCAGGCTCTGTTCCGTAAAGCGTTCTGCCGTCCTCATTGTAAGTCATAGATACAATTATAGGTAAATCGCAGGTTTCCTTTGCAGCGATAACCGCAGCTCTCGCTTCTGCAAGGCTCATCATTGTTTCCACAACAAGAAGATCAACCTCTGCCTCCACAAGAACTTTAATCTGTTCTTTATATACATCTATAAGTTCCTCAAGAGTGAGTTTTCCAATTGGATATAACTGCTTGCCTGTCATCGTTAGATTACCTGCGATATAGGCACGATATCCGGTTCTTGCAACAGCTTCTTTGGAAATTGCAACCAGTTCCTTGTTCATGGATTCTAACTTGTCCTGCAAACCGTATTCTTCAAGTTTGATACGATTGCCGGAAAATGTAGGTGCGTAAATGATATTACTGCCGGCATTGATATAATCCATTTGAAGATTAATCATCACGTCCTTATGCTCAAGAATCCATTGCTCCGGACACACACCCGTAGGCATGCCGGCACGCTGTAAGTTCGTACCTGTCGCACCGTCCAAAACCAGGATTTTTTGTTTTACCAATGTTGCAAACTGTTCTCTTGTCATTTTGTACTCCTTATTAAAAATACTCGTTTTTATGCCGACATATAAGAAGCATTTCATACTTCTTATATAACTCAAAAAACTTCGTTTTTTTCGTTATCTTATCGGGTGAAAACAAATGCCACCTTCGGTGTCGCTTGTTTTCCTTCCGACGTATAAGAAGCATTTCATACTTCTTATATAACTCAAAAAACTTCGTTTTTTTCGTTATCTTATCGGGTGAAAACAAATGCCACCTTCGGTGTCGCTTGTTTTCCTTCCGATAAGATACATTATAATACATGACGTGAAATATGCAATGTTCAAATAATCATACTTGTATATATTTCGGTTAGTGATATAATTAAAGATATTTTTAGTTAATGGGGCTTAGGAGGAAATTATGAAAATCATAATTGTTGGTTGCGGCAAGGTTGGATTCACACTTGCTCAGCAATTAAATGACGAGGGACACGACATAACTCTTATCGACACCAACGAAAGTAAATTAGAAAAAGCATTGTCGCAGCTTGATGTATTTGCGGTTGCAGGAAATGGTACAACCTTCCGCACACAGCAGGAGGCAGGCATCAAGAAAAGCGATTTATTAATAGCAGTAACAGGCAAGGACGAAGTTAACCTGTTATGTTGTTTGATTGCAAAGAAATCCGGCAATTGTAATACGATTGCTCGTGTTCGTAACCCGGAATATTTTGAAGAAATCGGATACCTTAGAGAAGAACTTGGACTTTCTCTTGCGGTTAATCCCGAATACGCATGTGCACGAAGCATTGCCAATCTTATTGAAGTTCCAAGCGTTTTAGACATCACATCATTTGCCAAGGGACGAATCAATATGATTCAGATTCAGATTCCGGAAGGATCATTAGTTAATGAAATGTCCGTATATGAGTTTGCCAACAAGGTACACAACAACACTCTTATATGTGCTATTGAGCGAGCACACGAAGTGCTTATTCCGGACGGCAATACAACAATTAAAGCAGGAGACCTTATGTATGTTATAATGCCTCCGTCTGAAATACACCACCTGCTTGCAAAGATAGGTATCAAATCAAAGCCTATCAAATCAGTAATGATAATCGGCGGAAGTATGATATCGTACTACTTAGCAGCAAAATTGCGTGCAGCACATATACAGGTCAAAATTATCGAGCAGAACTTTGAACAGTGTGAACGATTAAGCGAAGCACTTCCTCATGCGATGATAATACACGGAGATGCATCTGACCGTCAGTTACTTTTAGAAGAAGGTATCGAGGATATGGACGCATTTATATCCCTTACAAACCTTGACGAAGAGAATCTTATCCTTTCACTGTTTGCAAGTAAGGTAAGTGATGCCAAGAAGATAACCAAGGTTGATAAGGTTGCATTTTCGGAGGTTGTTGACGAACTTCCTATCGGAACAATAGCATGTCCCAAAAACATCACGGCAAAAACAATTATTCAATATATTCGTGCACTTCAGAATTCATACGGAAGCAACATTGAAACTTTGTATCGAATGTTGGACGACAGGGTTGAGGCTCTTGAGTTTGCTATTCGCCAGGAATCAAAAGTTACCAACAAACCGCTTACCGAACTTAAACTCAAAAAGAATCTTCTTGTATGCGCAATTATAAGAGGCAAGGAGATTATCACCCCAAGCGGTAAAGATCAGATAATGCAAGGAGATACCGTAATTGTCGTAACCACTAACAAAGGACTTACAGATATTAAGGATATACTTGCCTAGAGGAGGAATAATTTTCAATGAATATTTCGATGATATTCTATCTGCTGGGCTGGTTACTTAATACAATATCAGCCCTTATGCTTTTACCCTTTGCGGTATCAGTGTACTACAAAGAACCATGTGGAATATACTTCATCGTGTGCGCACTCTCTTATTTTATTATAGGCTTTCTTCTTACCAAGAAGCGTCCGAAAAATGAGCGTTTCTTTGCGAAAGAAGGATTTGTTGTTACGGCTCTTAGTTGGATACTGCTTACCATTACCGGCTGTATGCCGTTCTTTTTAAGTGGTGAGATTCCATCACTAACAAATGCAATGTTTGAATGTATATCCGGTTTTACAACAACCGGTGCTTCAATACTTAATAACGTTGAAGGCTTATCAAGGTGCATGAACTTCTGGCGTTGTTTCATACAGTGGATTGGTGGTATGGGTGTTTTGGTTTTCATGCTTGCTCTTATTCCACTTACAGGCGGACAGGATTTATATCTCATGAAAGCAGAAAGCCCCGGACCAAACGTAGGAAAACTCGCGCCAAAAGTACGTAAGACAGCATACTATTTGTATTCAATATATTTTGCTCTTACGATGGCAGAGATAATATCTCTTTTTATCGCGGGCATGCCGTTGTATGATGCTGTTTGTACTTCATTTACAACAACGAGTACAGGTGGCTTCGGTGTTAAAAACACTTCTATTTGTGAGTACTCACATGCAATACAATACGTAATGTGCGTGTTCCTGTTCCTGTCTGGAATGAACTATAACTTCTTCTTCCTTGCATGGATTAAACGATTTAAAGAAGCATTTTCAATGGAAGAAATCAAAGGATATGTTGCATTCTTTTGGATATCAGTCCTGCTTATTACAGTAAACTTGCTAAATAACGGATTAGGTCTTGAAGAAGGCTTTAGACATTCATTTTTCCAGGTTGGTTCTATAATTACAACCGCAGGATTCTCAAGCACAGACTTTGACTTGTGGCCTGCATTTTCAAAAACAATACTTGTAATGCTTATGTTAATCGGCGGATGTGCCGGAAGTACCTGTGGTGGTATCAAGGTATCAAGAATTATGATATATTGGAAAACGGTCAAAAAAGAGGTGTCACAGTTGTGCCACCCAAGAAATGTCAAGATTATTCAGATTGACGGCAAGCCGCTTCCTCACAATATACTTCGTTCCGCTAACAATTTCTTCATCGTATATATTATGATGTTTGCGTTATCTGTATTACTTGTAAGTCTTGACGGTTTTGACCTTGAGACAAACTTTACGGCAGTTGCGTCAGCAATCGGCAATATCGGTCCGGGACTTGCACTTGTAGGACCAACAAAGAACTTTGATTTGTATTCTAACTTTTCTAAGTTTGTGCTCATGTTTGATATGTTAGCCGGACGACTTGAGTTGTTCCCACTACTCGTTCTTCTCTCTCCATCAACATGGAGAAAACATTAAGACACTTGGGCGATTTGATGTGATTAAAAGAATAAATGAACAAAAGAAATACACCCCCTGTCAATGACAGAGGGTGTATATTTTTTAATTATTTAATCAATGTAATTCCACCGATAAGTGGTACCGGCTTCTCTTCTTCATTGACTGCAGCAATAAGACCCATAATCCAGCATACAAGCATAAATATTCCCCATACCCATCCTATACAAGGAATCAAAGACAAAAGTGAAAATAAGAATATAACTAAAGCCTGATTAAGATGGAATCTTGCACCTTCTTTATCACCGGCAACCAATGCAATGACAAGACCGATCCATGTGATATAAGCTACAATACCTGTAGTTCTAGCATCCATTGTATAAATCTCCTTAATATTAGAATTTGCCAGCCTTAGCTGCCTCTTCAACAGAAACTGCAACTGCAACAGTCATACCAACCATAGGGTTGTTACCTGCACCGATAAGACCCATCATCTCAACGTGAGCAGGAACTGATGAAGAACCTGCGAACTGTGCATCTGAATGCATACGTCCGAGTGTATCTGTCATACCGTATGAAGCAGGACCTGCTGCCATGTTATCAGGGTGAAGTGTACGTCCTGTACCACCACCTGAAGCTACTGAGAAGTACTTCTTACCCTTCTCTGTACACTCTTTCTTGTAAGTACCTGCAACTGGATGCTGGAATCTTGTAGGGTTAGTTGAGTTACCTGTGATAGATACGTCAACGCCTTCCTTCCACATGATAGCAACACCTTCAGGAACTGAGTTAGCACCGTAGCAGTTAACCTTAGCACGAAGTCCCTCTGAATATGACTTTCTAAATACTTCCTTAACTTCGTTAGTGTATGGATCATACTCTGTCTCAACAAATGTGAATCCGTTGATACGTGAGATAATCTGAGCAGCATCCTTACCAAGACCGTTAAGAATAACTCTAAGAGGTTTCTGACGAACCTTGTTAGCCTTCTCTGCGATACCGATAGCACCCTCAGCAGCAGCAAATGACTCATGACCTGCAAGGAAACAGAAACACTCTGTCTCTTCCTCTAATAACATCTTTCCAAGGTTACCATGTCCAAGACCAACCTTACGTGTGTCTGCAACAGAACCTGGAATACAGAATGCCTGAAGACCCTCTCCGATAGCAGCAGCTGCCTCAGAAGCCTTCTTACATCCCTTCTTAATTGCGATAGCTGCACCTACTGTGTAAGCCCAGCATGCGTTCTCAAAACAGATAGGCTGTATACTCTTAACCTGATTATATACATCCAATCCAGCGTCCTTAGTAATCTTCTCTGCTTCTTCAATAGAGGAGATACCGTAGCTGTTTAAAACTTTGTTAATCTGATCAATTCTTCTTTCATATGATTCAAATAATGCCATTTAACCGTTACCTCCTTCTTATTTGTCAATCTCTTTGTCTGTACGTGGATCAATAAGCTTAACAGCATCATCAACTCTTCCGTACTGACCGCATGATTTCTCATATGCTGTGTTAGGATCATCACCCTTCTTGATGAAATCAGTCATCTTACCAAGGTTGACAAACTTGTAACCGATGATGAGGTCTTCAGCATCTAATGCGATTGCTGTAACATATCCCTCTGCCATCTCTAAGTAACGTGGTCCCTTCTTAAGAGTACCGTACATTGTACCAACCTGTGAACGAAGGCCCTTACCAAGATCCTCAAGACCTGCTCCTACCGGAAGACCATCCTCTGAAAATGCACTCTGTGAACGACCATATACAATCTGTAAGAATAATTCTCTCATAGCAGTATTGATAGCGTCACATACAAGGTCTGTGTTAAGACCTTCCATTACTGTAAGTCCCGGAAGAATCTCAGCTGCCATAGCTGCTGAATGAGTCATACCTGAACATCCAATAGTCTCTACCAATGCCTCCTGAATAATTCCTTCCTTAACGTTAAGTGTAAGCTTGCAGGCTCCCTGCTGAGGTGCACACCAACCAATACCGTGTGTGAAACCGGAAATATCCTTAACTTCCTTTGCCTGAACCCACTTTGCCTCCTCAGGTATTGGTGCACAACCATGATGCACGCCCTGAGCAACCGGACACATGTTTTCTACTTCCTGTGAATAAATCATGTTGAAACTCCTTTCAATAATAGATTAAGACGACATTCTTCCTTTGTAAATGATCCTTTGGAATAAAACATCGCAACTGGATATATTCTCTCATATCTTAAGAAAAAAATCTAGTCCTAATTTATGGTTTTTTGCTGGTTAGTTACATTTTAAGAGCAAAACATACAATCTTTTCATGCGTCTCTTATGATTGCAGTTCCATCGCAGGCACGCTCTCGCTACTCTGCGCTCGCAACGGTACTAAACTCACACTTCGTGTTCGTTAAGTGCCGGCGGCTTAGAAGTACCTGCTTATGGAAGCTGCAACATACTCCGACGCATAATATACGTTATAAAGTTTTGCATGAAAATGCATCAAACCAGTTGATGTACGCGAGTTGAGACAAGTGGCTCGCATCATCCTACACATAATAGCAATTTGCATATTCGAAAATTTGTGTATATAATGAAGAGAGTTTGTATTAAATATAAAAAGGAAGGAACACTTATGAATTACATAGATTTACACGTGCATTCATCATGTTCGGACGGCTCACTTTCGCCGGAAGAGGTTGTTGAATTAGCAAAAGAAGCAGGTCTTACATATTTTGCTCTTACCGATCACGATACGGTTAAGGGTGTCGGACAAGCAATCAAACACGCCCAAAAGATTGGTGGAATCAAAGTTGTAGCCGGTGCCGAGCTTTCATGTTATACAAAGGACAGGGAGGTTCATGTACTCGGTCTTAATATTAACTATGAAGATAAAAATCTGATTCATGAATTGGCTAATCTTGAGACTGCAAGAAATCGCAGAAATGAACAAATGGTCCAAAAGTTTGTTGACGCAGGCATACCAATGACGATTGAAGAATTAAAACACGGCGACAGTTCAAGTGTTATCACGCGAGCTCATTTCGCAAGACTGCTTGTAGAGAAAGGTTTTGTTAAAGATAAAGCGGAAGCATTTGATAAATATATTGGCATTCATTGTCCTTTCTACCTTCCCAAGCCAAAGGTAACACCTGAACACGTGATATCTCTTATCAAGAGTGCCGGTGGCAAGGCAATCCTTGCTCATCCATTCTCATACAAGTATTCCAAGTCGGAGGTTGAACAACTTATTGACAGACTTATCCCCGAAGGACTTGACGGAATCGAATGCTATTATTCCACATACGACGAAGGTCAGATTTCCGAACTTCGAAGCATTGCATTTAGGAAAAATCTTATCGTATCGGGCGGTTCGGATTTTCACGGTGCAATCAAACCCGACATATCAATCGGCACCGGACGTGGAAGCCTTCGCGTTCCCGAAAAACTTATAAGCGCAATATTGGCATAAAAAATGACCGGACTAAATGTGTCCGGTCATTTAGTAATGTAATCTTATCAATTACTCTTCTGTCTGCTCTTCCTCTTCGCGTTCAACTTCAGCGATTGCATTCTTGTGCATAGGAATACGGCAGTTCTTATTGTTACCAAACTCAACAATTACTGTATCGTCAACAACATCAAGAACAACTCCATAAAAACCACCGGTAGTCATGATATTATCTCCGGCCTTAACTGAGTTTCTCAAAGAGTCCATTTCCTTCTGCTGCTTCTTCTGTGGACGAATCATGATAAAATATAACACACCAATCCAAAGAGCAACCATAACAAGTGTCATTACGATTGATCCTCCTGATGCCTGCGAACCACTGCCTGATGTAAGTAACATAGATAACATAGTGTAACTTCCTTTCTAATATATATTTAAATAATTACTCACCTTGAGCAAATCCATCAAGACGCATCTTCTTATACTCGGCATATCTGCCTTCGTCAATAGCGTCCCGAATCTCACACATCATATTATTATAAAAATGCAAATTATGCAAGACACAAAGTCTCATTCCAAGCATTTCTTTTGCTTTTAATAAATGTCTTATGTATGCTCGAGAATAATTTCTACACGCCGGACAGTTACACTCGTCAGAAATCGGCCTCTCGTCGAGCTCATATTTTGCATTGAAAAGGTTGAGTTTCCCGTGATTCGTATAGACGTGTCCATGTCTTCCGTTACGGCTTGGATACACACAATCAAAGAAATCAACGCCCCTATCAACCGCCTCCAAAATATTGGCTGGAGTACCTACTCCCATAAGATATGTTGGTTTGTCCACCGGAAGATACGGAACTGTTTCCTCAAGTATATGATACATTTCCTCATGAGTCTCGCCAACTGCAAGACCACCAACTGCGTATCCGTCAAGATCAAGTTCTGCTATTTCTTTGGCATGTCTTATTCTAATATCCGGGAAAATCGCTCCCTGATTAATACCAAACAACATTTGGTTCTTGTTGATTGTATCCTCAAGCGAATTAAGTCTTGCCATCTCCGTTTTACAACGATGAAGCCATCTTGTAGTTCTGTCAACTGAAGCCTCGATGTAACTTCTCTCCGCTGTACTTGAAGGGCATTCATCAAAGGCCATTGCAATGGTCGATGCAAGATTGGACTGAATCTGCATACTTTCTTCAGGACCCATAAATATTTTTCGTCCATCTATATGAGAGTTAAATGTTACCCCTTCTTCTTTTATCTTTCTAAGACCTGCAAGCGAAAAAACCTGAAATCCACCTGAATCCGTAAGAATCGGCTTGTCCCAATTCATAAACTTATGAAGTCCGCCAAGTTGTTTTACTATTTTATCACCCGGTCTTACGTGTAAATGATAAGTATTGGATAACTCTATCTGCGTTCCAATCTCCTGCAAATCCGTTGTCGCAACAGCACCCTTAATGGCCGCAGCCGTTCCGACATTCATAAATACAGGCGTCTGCACTGTACCGTGCACTGTTTCAAAAACCGCTCTTTTTGCGTTACCCTCTTTTTTGATTACTTTATACATCTCATACTTCCTTATTTCTTCTCAATATCTATAATCTGTTTAATCTCACCATCTGCGCCTTCAAAAGTCACTTTAATCAAGTCACCGACAGAAATGAGTATTATACTCTCATCTTCCGCAAACTGCTGCTTGTATGCATTGCCCTTATCATCTTTGATATAGACGTAAGTTTCACCATTCATTGTAACATACTGAATATCTTTGACAATAAATGATTCCTCCGCTACTACATCTTCCTCTTGCTCGGGGTCAGCCGCTTTTTTCTTACCGACACCCTCGCTCTTTAGAAGCTTTCTGTACTTGGCAAAAACTTCACTTTGGCTCTCACCGGTTGCAACAAGATTGTACTGCTCAACATTTACCATCGCATACATCTTAACAAGACCGCCGTTATCAACCATAACCATAATGTAGGTTGGAGTTCCGTCGACATTTATAAGACTTGGGAAAGAAGCCGAATAGTTCTTTTCCTGAACCTCTCCTTCCGCAGATGCCATTGCTGAGAACTCTTCCGCACCGGATATCGAATAATATCTTGCCTCCGAAGTTCTCTGGTTAATCATAACAAATCCAATATTTGAGGCATCTCCCGTTACAGAGGTTACACCTGTATAAATCCAAACATCATCTTCAATTGTCTTGTATCCATAATCATCGGTAGTCTGCACGCAACCCTTCTGTCCCACGATGCTATTCCAGTATCCGTTGGAATACACACCATGCCAGTTGTATTTTAACGTAAGCAGTTCGCCGTCGTACACGCGGTCAACCCACTTTGGTATATCAGCCACATCATAGTACTTCATATCACCACTTACAGGATCACAGATTACCGCACCCTTGACGTCCATACCGCCAAAAAGACCGACTCTTGCATGAAGCACAGGACAAATATAACATGGCGTTCCATCATCCATCACTTCGAAATAACACCCATCAAAAATCTTTGTCGGATAATTCATTTGGACATGTCGCATAATCTGATCGTTGAAATATCCTGACGGAACATATTTCATGCCCTTATCAAGCTTAACGTATTTTGCGGTAGAATCAACCGGATTAACCGTTACATAGCCCGGTATTCCTTCGTCCTTATTACTTAAGTATTTGAAGAAATCCGCATATTTCAAATTAGCAACCTTCATAGGCTTGTTATCTATATTAATCTGCGTATATGCATTCTCAACCTCAAACTGACTTACAACATCAGACAAAGAACCTATCTTTCTGTCACCAAATATTCTTGCACTGTTTGTGTCCATAAGCGCAATATTGTCAACATTTTCAGACTCCGGAATATCTTCCGCAAAATCTCTCGTCTCAACTTTAAGAAGTGACGCGTATTTCTTGGCATTAAATATCGGTGCTCCTGCAAGATTACCAAACACGGTAACAAGCACACAGAAAATCGGCATTATAAATAGAAGTAATAATTGAAATTTGCCTTTGCCTTTTACAAAGAACTTAACGTTTTCCTTTGTAGAATCAATTAAATGACCCTTTTTACTTCTGCCAATAATACCGCAGAAAATGAACACCAACGTTACAACAAACGAATGGAATGTCAGCCACTCCCAAAACACCTGATTTTGCACATTAATTGCCGGATAGTATATATAATAATTAACAGCAAGCCATATAACAGATATAATAAATGCTACCACATATGAACTTCTTTTTTTCATAGTCTAATACCCCTTTCAAACATACTCATAGATTGTACTCTTTCATATGTAATTTTTCAATCCTAAATATCGATTCTACATATTATCATTTCCAAACTGCATTTATAAATGCTCTAGGGCGCATTTTTAATAATATCATCAATCTCGTCTGCCGTGTATTGGTATGAACCTAATTGTTCTCTTTGCTCTTTTAACTTAGCAGCATTTGACTTAATCATTTTATCATCGCCTTTTTGGGCATAAACCCTAGACATAAACGAGTTGTGCGCATACTCTGCCACCTTGTAATAATCTTCCATTCCCTCAGGGGCCTTAGGACTTTTCATTTTATCCGTATAATAACTATCAAGGATTTCACCATATGCTTTGTACTTAAGTCTATATTCAAATACAGACATCGTCTGCTTTACAGGATCTTCTTTCTTTTTTCTATCAATCTCATTTTTATATGATTCAAACACAACCATCAAACAAAGCACAAAGGCTATGCATGCAATAACTATCAAAATATCCAGAAGCACTTTTACTTTTTTATTCATGTCTAAGTACCTCCTCTATTTTTACACCCTTTTGGTTCCGAGACAACGAAAGGAACTCCTCTACGGCCGCATCGTCCATAGAAAAATATGTTTTCATAGCTGCCTTAAGCTCATTATCCATATCTTCAATATACGCCTTATATTCTTCGTTATCTTCCCCGTCTCTTTGCGCTTCTATTACATCATAGAAGTCTTCCAAATCCATGCAGAAGTTCGAAATATCACCATCCAGCCAATCAAAATAATCAGGATCGGTTGAACGGAGAATCATTGACTCCATTTCTCTGATGCAATCATAATATTCCCCCGCAACATATTTGACATGTTTTAAATGTTCCGTTTCTTTTGAGGACGAACTCATCATTGAGTATACATTCAAATATTCCACAAACTCAATATACTCGCCCTGCTCAAGTAGCGCCTCCGCTTCTGCGACGCTTGCCTTACCATTTTTTGACGTCTTTTGACTATTATCATTTCCAAAATTTACATAAGCAAAAGAATCAATAATAACCAAAACAAAGCATGCAACAATTACAAAAACCAATATTGCTGCTCTTTTTGCCAGACCACCGGTTTTTTCTGCCGCATTAGTGACTTTTCTCTCCGTTTGCGTAAAGTCAGCATTAAACTTTCTCATGTTCTTAGCATGCCTTTTCGCAAAAGGGTTTTCTGCTCCACAGTAGGGGCATTTCAATTCTTCCGGTCCGATTTCATGCTTACATTTCTTACATACCATTTTGCCAACTCCCCTTACTCTGTTTCAATGCCCTGTTTCTGTAAAAACTCTTGTTTTTGATTCTCTACTTTATTTCGCTGTAACTTAAGCGAAATTGACACTCCACCAATCAACAACGATAAGAGTACTATAAAAACCAATAACCCTACAAGAACTGTAGCACCAATTCCCTTTTTAATACTATCGTCGGCAACTTCTGCATGAGCGTCAAGGTCTGTCCGTATCCCTTCCAAACTTTCCATATATTCCTCTTCTTCTGCAGGTGCATAGCCGGTTCCACAATACGGACAACGCACCAATGTTGCATCAAATTCCGCCCCACAACTTTCACACAGTACCATTTTCTTTGTGTTTTTATTTTGTCCCATTATTCTTACTCCCTAATTGCTTTATCCACACTTTGATCTATTTTGTCAAACAATACACCATAATCCGACATTTCTTCCCTTATCTTAGAAATTCTATTCTCACACATTGTAACCGTGTCCGTATTGCCTGCCTTAGTAAATACTTCTTTTAAAAACAGCAAATCCGTATATTCACCTAAACGATAATAATCCTCATATTCTTTTGGAATCTTGGCCCCGCCGCGAATGGAATGTGAAGTTGCTGCAGCTACGCCATAACTCCCCTCATCCAAAGCACTTTGTAATGATTCCTCTTCGATTCTCTCCTCACTCACATAATCATACTTTATTTTATGACTTGCATCAGCCAGGAGTCCAAAAATAATAATTGCCAGGAGTATATTTACAATAATAGATATACCAAAAATCTTATCCTTATTCATTAATAAGTACCCCCTCAAGATATGCTTTTTTTCTTAAATCCGAACTTTCAAAATATTCTTTACGTCCGTTTTCATCAAGTCCAAAATAAACTTCCAGAATAATATCCGCCTTATCTTTCATATCATACATATATTCTTTGTATGGATCCTTATCTATATCTGACTGATTATACTTAAACTCATCATAAAAATGCTCAATTGCCCAATAACAATTATTTACGTCACTCTCCGAACCATATCTTTGGGCATCTGAATCATATACCACTACCGACTCTATAACCGAGATCATATCGGTATATTCTTCCGCCAGTTTACACAACAACTTGTAATCATCAAAAGGCTCTTTTAATTCAGCTATATTGTGATACTCCTTATATGCGAAAAATCCGGTATAATCTCCCGCATCAAGATATTCTTGCATCTGCGCGGTACGCTCTTCATATTTTTTGACCGACTCTCTATGTCTGGCATCCTCCTGGAAGAAATACGCATTGTCATTAACATAGCATGCAACGATAACACCAATTACAAGAAAAACCATAGCAGTTGTACTGATTATCAAAGCAAGATTACCACTAACAATTTCATCTGCTTTTTTCTTGGTCTTTTTGCTTCTTTGCTTATACTCTTCCTCATCAGCCCGATACGAGGCAGTTTCTGTCAACGCCCTGCCACAATACGGGCAAACTTTATCTGTCAGGCTAACCTCGCCACCACAACTGTAACACTTCATCTTATTTTAAATCCCCTTCCATTTATTGATGCGAAAGTAAAGCCACCGTCTCGACATGTCCACTGTGTGAAAATTGATCGAACGCACACATTTTTCTAATCGTATAGTCTTTTTCTGTTAATATCTTTATATCTCTTGCAAGCGTTGCAGGGTCGCAGCTGACATAAACTATCTTCTTCGGTGACATTGTAAGCATAGTTTCAAGCGTCACAATATCGCAACCCTTCCTAGGAGGATCGACCACTATTACATCCGCATAGACACCATTTTTCTCATACTCTCTAGGCAATACTTCCTCTGCCTTACCAACGAAGAACTCAACATTTTCTATGTCGTTGAGCTTAGCATTCTTTCTTGCATCATCAATTGCTTCAGGAATAACCTCCACGCCCATCACTCGCTTAGCTTTTTGTGCAAGAAATAGCGAAATTGTTCCTATTCCACAATATAAATCCCATACAGTTTCATCGCCATTAAGTTCGGCATATTCCAACGCTTTGCTATACAACTTCTCAGTCTGCGCTGGATTTACCTGATAAAATGAAAGAGGACCTATTTGATACTTAACATTTCCGATATAATCCTCTATGGTATCCTTGCCCCACAACGTACGACATTTGTCACCGAGAATCTTATTCGTCTTTTCTTGATTAACATTTAGTATGATGCTCGATACACCTTCAATGTCCTTCATACATTCGACAAATTCACTCTCGATATTTTTCCCGTCATTTCCCACAATTTCCTTACCATTAACTATAACGCAAAACATTACTTCTCCCGTTTGTCTGCCTACTCTTGTGAGTAAATGACGAACCAAACCGCTATGAGTCTGCTCGTCATACGGTTCTACATTATTCTTCACTAGAAACTGTCTAAACTTCTCTACAATTACGTCATTTATCGGATGCTGAAGATAACAGACATCAGTATCTATAATCGAATGCGTCCTTCCTGCATAGAATCCAATAACCACGTTACCGTTCTTATCTCTTCCAACAGGAAACTGCGCTTTGTTTCTATATCTTATTGCCGGGAAACCCTCATTTACATCACTCATACCAACAATCGGCTCCATTATGGCTTCCGGATTATCAATCCCACCTATTCTCTTCATGCAGTTAGCGACCTTGTCCTGCTTCCACGCAAGCTGCTTTTCATACGAAACATGCATTATCGAACATCCGCCACACGCTCTTGCATGAGGACATATAGGATTAACCCTGTCCTTAGACGGCGCAATAATCTCCATAAGACGTCCATAGGCATACTTCTTCTTATCCTTAATAATCTTAATGCGAGCCACATCTCCTGGCATTGCATCTTTAACAAACACAGCCATACCGTCAATGCGGCCGATGCCCTCGCCGTCATTACCTATATCTTCAATTATAATCTCATATTCCTGATTCTTTTCCAAACTCATCTTCTATCTTCCTTAAATTCTCTATCTTGCTGTTTAATGCACTTTTATTCTTAACGGACGCGTATAGATTATCAGATGTATGCATATCCTGTGTCAGAATGTC
>SVEQ01000021.1 GCA_015057325.1 Lachnospiraceae bacterium
AAGCCGCCGGCACTTAACGAACACGAAGTGTGAGTTTAGTACCGCTGCGAGCGCAGAGTAGCGAAAGCGTGCCTGCGATGGAACTGCAATCATAAGAGACGCATTAGAATACATATAAAGTTTCGCTCTTAAAATGTCATTAAACAGCAATTTACTGTGTGATAAGTCCAAGTATTTCATTGCTGCGTGCAACAAACTTAGTCATTGCTTCAGGCTTAAGTGGTGCATGAGCAAGCAAAGCAAGGTCGTATAACTGCTCACATACCATGTTGGTCTTGTCGCCGTCAGGATTGTTAAGGATATATTGTACAAGATTGTTGTTGGCGTTAAGAACAAGTGTTAATGAATCTCCACCGAATAAGTTCGGATCCATGCCACCCATTGCGTATATCTTCATCATATCCTGCATTCTTCTTGTTTCCTCAGGAAGTGTAATCATTGAGGAAATAGAAGCGTTCTTAAGCTTTTCAACCTTAACCTCGAGCTTGTCGTTATCAAGAGCTTTCTTGAAGGTTTCTGAAAGCTTCTCAGTTGTCTCTTTAAGCTCGTCTTCTGAAACCTCTTCCTTGAAGGTATTGGTTATATCTGAGTCAATTCTTGCAAAATGCACACCCTCATGTTTAGCTTCCTGGTGAGTGATGAAAGGATTGTCGATGTTGTGGTCAAGTACAACTGCATCAATTCCCTGCTCACGGAACATATTGATGTACTGAGACTGTGTTTGCTCGTTGTCTGTATAGAATACGGTATTCTCGTATTTCTCCTTGCCTGCCTCAAGATAATCGGAAAGAGTAAGGTACTTGCCGTCGATATTCTTATAGAGGATGAAATCCTTCATTTTATCTTCGAACTTATCGTCCTTTAAGCAACCAAACTTGATAAATGGAGATAAGTCATCCCAGTATTTCTCATAGTTTTCACGGTCTGTCTTGCACATTCCGGAAAGCTTGTCAGCAACCTTCTTTGTAATGTAATCGGAAATCTTCTTAACAAATCCGTCGTTCTGAAGAGCACTACGTGATACGTTAAGTGGAAGGTCCGGACAATCGATAACACCCTTTAAGAGCAACAAGAACTCAGGAATTACTTCCTTGATGTTATCAGCGATAAATACCTGGTTGTTGTATAACTTAATCTTACCCTCTAATGTATCGTATTCGGTATTAAGCTTAGGGAAGTACAAAATACCCTTTAAGTTGAAAGGATAGTCCATATTTAAATGAATCCAGAACAAAGGCTCTTTGAAGTCAAGGAAGGTCTTTCTGTAGAACTCCTTGTATTCTTCTTCTGTACAGTCATTAGGATGCTTTGTCCAAAGAGGATGAGTATCATTTATTGGCTTCTCCTTTGGTTCTTCTGTAGTTTCGGCATCTGTTGTTTCCTCGCCTTCCTTAACCTCAGAAGCTGTTGAGTCAACTACGTCAGTCTTTTCTTCCTTTGCTTCATCAGCGTTTGTAAAGAAAATCTCCTCAGGCATGAAAGAACAGTACTTCTCAAGTACTTCCTTTACACGATACTCGTTGGCAAACTCATAGCTGTCTTCATTGAGATACAATGTAATTTCTGTACCGTGAACATCTCTGTCGCCCTTAGACATAGTGTAATCTGTACCGCCGTCACACTCCCAGAATACAGGCTCTGCATCTTCCTTATAAGAAAGAGTATTGATTGTAACCTTGTCTGCTACCATAAATGTTGAATAGAAGCCAAGACCAAAATGTCCGATAATCTGGTCATCAGTTGCTTTATCTTTGTATTTCTCAAGGAAATCTGAAGCGCCTGAGAAAGCAATCTGGTTAATGTATTCGTTAACCTCGTCTGCGGTCATACCAATACCGTTATCAATAAATGTAAGTGTTTTATCCTTGGGACTTGCTATAACATCGATTCTGTATTTGGTATCTTCTGCCTCCTCGTATTCTCCGATAAGTGCTAATTTACGAAGCTTTGTTACCGCATCACAAGCATTTGACACAACCTCTCTTACAAAAATGTCGTGATCAGAATATAACCACTTCTTAATTATAGGGAAAATATTCTCACTGTTGATGGATAAGCTTCCTTTTTTCTTGTTAGCCATTTGTCACATCTCCTTTATTAATATTGATTCATAATTATCTTTAATACAAAGAATATTTTAGTATGCAGGGAGTGAAAAGTCAAGAAAAAATTAGCACTCAATCAAAAAGAGTGCTAACAGAAATGGTGTCACATTATTAAATATAGAAAGTCACAAAAATGACGAAAAACAAAAACAACGCATATGCGTTGTTTTTAGTTAATTGCTATGTTGTTTGATTTTAATAATGTGGTAAAATTGGAGAAAATCTCAAGCTCTAGATTTTTGTCCAGAGTGAAATTTTTATATGAAACAGAGCACGTCACATTTAAAATCTGTTCTTTGAATGTAATATTGAAATACACACCTGCAATATTATTGGAATTATGTGATGAATTATCGGCGTTTAAGACTGAGTCTAAAGCAGCTTTGTTAACCTTAAATACAATTTTCATGTATGAGGGTGTCCGTTTTCCTTTGATTATGTCAAAGACTTTTGGCTTGGCATATTGCCATGTGACGAAGGAAATATCTTCCGGAAACATTGCGCTCAACTCGTCCTCGGAATAGAAATCACGATTAAGCTTACCGTCGATAGAATATGTCATATCGGTACGAATGACAGCTTCTACTGTTTCGTATGTATCAAATGCTTCCGATTGAAGAAGAAGCTGCATGAAGTTTTTGACATCTAATACTTGTGCTGATTGCATGATTACCTCTCAAATACAGTAATTAGAGTTAGTAAGTTACCTTGCTCATTTTATCACAGGATGCTTGTTTTTTCCAGTATGGAAACGCAAATTGGCAAAAGAGATATTTCTTATTAAAATATACATTTGTTATTGCAATATTGTATGAAAACATAGTATAATATTTGTGTGTTTTCTGACAATATCAGGCGGTTTGGGGAATGCACATAATGTGTCTATCGCCTGTAATCGTTTAATAATAAGGAGGGGCTACATGTTTAACAGAACAGACAACAGGTACGTTGAGCAGTTAGAGAATAAGATTGCACGTCTTGAAGCTCAACTTGAAGAGGAGAAGTCAAGAGCAGATCTTAATTACAGAATGCTTGATGCAATCAATCTTACCGCTCACTTAGGTTTATGGGCAGCATATTATACTGAGGATGGAGAGCAGGATTATGCATTGTATTCGGATGAATTTAGAAGAATGCTTGGATATACAAGAGATGAACTTCCTGATGATATCATGGCACTTGGCAAGATAATTCATCCTGATGATAATGAGAAGGCATTTGGTGCATTTGCAGCTGCTGCGGGAGATAGGACTAACCGAACAAAGTTTGATGTGGATTACAGACTTTTAACTAAAAATTCAGGATATAAATGGTTCCATGCGGCAGGAGAGTGTATCCGTAAGAAGGACGGAACACCTATTGTGTTTGTGGGTTCATTTACAGACATTGATGAGGCGAGAAGTACTGCTGAAAGACTTGAGGTAGGACAGCGCAGGCAGGGTGCTGTTGATCGAATGATGCTTGAAGGAAGCTGGAGTATGGATCTTACCAAGTATGCTATTGATGATCCATCATCGCCAATGGTATTTTCAGATCAGTTCAAGAAGATACTTGGATATACCGGTTCTTCGGATTTCCCTGATGTGATGCAGTCTTGGATTACTAAGATTCACCCGGACGACGTCGCAGGTGCGTCAGAGGCAATGGGCAAGCAGCTTGCTGATGTAAGCGGTAATACTGTATTTGATATGGAATACAGAATGCTTCACAAGGATGGCAATTATAGATGGGTACGTGCTTCAAGTACGGTAGTATGGAGCAGAGACGGACAGGCACTTATGGCTGCCGGTACCATTTTGGATGTTACAGAGCAGAAGAAGAACAAGCTTCGTTTTGAGGAGGAGATGGCTCCGAGCATAGAGTCACTTAGAAGTGGTATTACAGATATTGCCTCAGCAGTTAATGATGCGGCAAGGCAGATGCGTGAAGTTGCTGAACGTCAGGCAGATGTTGCATTGTCGGCTCAGACAATTGAGAAGTCGGTTGATGCTTCAATGGATATCATCAACAGCATTCAGAGTATCGCTAACCAGACTAATCTCTTATCGCTTAATGCTAGTATCGAGGCTGCAAGAGCGGGTGAGGCAGGTCGAGGATTTGCCGTAGTTGCAACTGAAGTTCAGAATCTTTCAAACTCAACGAAAGAGACAACAAATCATATTTCAGAGATACTTGGTGAAATGAATGCATCCGTTAAGGATATGCTTGGTAAGATTTCGCTTATCAGCGATAACGTTTCAACCGAGAATGAGCAGATGGAGCAGATTGATTCAACAATTCTTGAACTTAACAAGTTTGCTGATGATATCGGTAACATGGCGAATACATTGTATAACTAATAGCTTTGAATAATATTTCGCAATTCGGCACATAATAACTCCATTCCGGTTAAGAATTGGAGGTGTGTGTAGTGAAAGCGGAAGTAGATCAGGAAGGATGCATTGCTTGCGGACTTTGTGTCAGCACTTGTCCGGAGGTGTTTGCATTTAACGAAGAGGGCGTTGCTGAAGCCAACGGACAATTAACTGACGAGAACTTTGCATCGGCGGAGTCAGCCAGGTCAGCGTGCCCGGTAGAAGTTATAGATATAGTAGAATGAGCAGAGGCTGTCAGAAATAATCTGACAGCTTCTTTTCTATTTTCTCAAGGATAAGATAAAGTATCATTGCAATTGCACATAAGATGAGGATGGAAAGAAGTACATTGCCCATTTTGAAGGTCTGCGAGCCATAAATGATGACATAACCAAGACCTTCTCTTGCAGCGAGAAACTCTCCAATGACAACCCCGACAAGGCAAAGGCCGATGTTTACTTTCATAATACTTAGTATATTAGGAATATTACTTGGTATTACGACAAGTCTCAAACATTGGAAACGGTTTCCACCTAGTGTTTTGATAAGCTTGATTTTGTCAGGCTCAACATTTACAAAGCCCGTGTAAATGTTAAGAATGCTCCCAAATATCGCTACGGAGCAGGCGCATACTATTATTGTTGTCTTGTTTGAACCGAGCCAGACGATAAGGACAGGGGCAAGTGCGGACTTGGGAAGTGCATTTAACATGACAAGGTATGGTTCCATAACCTTTGAAAGAGTTTCATTCCACCAAAAAAGCGTTGCTATTATAAGGCTTCCGATAATTACTATTGCAAAGCCGATTATTGTTTCAAAAAGCGTCACCCCTATATGGCGAAGAAGAGAGCCGTCACGAAGCATTGCAATAAATGTAGCATAAAGCTTGGAGGGGCTACAGAAAATAAAGTCGTTGATAATGTCGTACCTGGCGGTCAACTCCCAAGTTGCAAGAAATATGATTAAGAGCGTAATCTGATAAAGGCGTATAAGCATTGCTTTACGCTTGATGTTTTTGACGTATTGCTCTTGGGCTTTTGATGTGTTAGTTGTCTTCGTTTTCATGAACGACCTCCCATATTTTGTTATAATACGTGTTAAATTCGGGTGCATCTTTCGAGGTTTTGGGAGTGCGGTTTTCTATGCTTAGCCTTATTGGAATTGACGCTTTGATTGTACCCGGGCGTTTGGATAGGACAATAACTCTGTCGGACATGGAAATTGCTTCCGCTAGGTCGTGGGTGACAAGAATTGTGCTTATTTTCCGCTCTTTTATGATAGAACCGATATCATCGGCAACATTTAAACGCGTCTGATAATCAAGTGCACTAAACGGTTCGTCAAGAAGCAGAATATCAGGGGATAATACGAGCGTTCGTATGAGAGCGGCACGTTGACGCATACCGCCGGAAAGCTGTCTTGGGGGAACATTTCGAAAGTCCCAAAGACCGTAAGTTTTTAGAAGGTTATCGACGGTCTTTAGGTGTTCCTCGTCCATTTGCTTTCTGATTTCAAGTCCAAGGGTCAAGTTTTTGTATATGGATCTCCATTCGAGAAGATGATCTTTTTGGAGCATATATCCAATGTTAAGTTCAGATTCATCGACTGGTTTTCCACCAATTCTAATTGTGCCGGAGGAGGCCTTGATAAGACCGGCAATGAGATTTAACAGCGTAGTTTTGCCACATCCGGACGGTCCGACAAATGAAATAAATTCATTTTTGTATAGATTAAATGAAATACCTTTAAGTGCGGCGGTTTCACAAGATATAGTGTGATAATTATAATTAACGTTAAAAAAATCAAGTATTGGTGTCTGCATTTATCGTTCTTCCTTTCCGCTTATATAATATTGTATTCAAAAGTGCAGAAAATGTCCTACACCGTGTAAAATCAAGGGTTGACGAAAAAAAAACTTTTTTTTATAATAAGCAAACCTAAAAGTTTTCTTACATAATATAATGCGTTTTTGCGCATACTTAAGATAAAACAATTTTTTCTTTGAAAAAGGTGGTCGTATGGGAAAGATTACAAGAGCTGAACTTGCCAGAAGAAGACGAGTTAATCTCTATAAGAAAATAATTGTATACGGTTTGATGATTATGCTGGTATCGCCTATTCTTACCAGTCTGTTTTTGATTAACAAAGTTGCATCTCTTGAGAAGAGACTTGATTATGTTGTTTCGAAAGAGGGTGGAGATTATATGACATATCGCTCCAGCCATGATGCGCTTATTAACAATCCGCATGTAGAAGGTAAGATATTAAAGCAGCAGGTGCGTTCAGTTTTGGGTAATACGGAAATGAGTATTAATCAGGCTGAGAATACTGCAGAGAGTGCTGTTGAAGATGCGGTTAATGTTACAGAGAATTCTACAGAAATTGCAAATGTTGATGAAGTAGTTGAAACTTCTGCAAAAGCGGGTGCCGATAATGATTCGCAGGTTGAGCAGACTAAGCGTGTATATCTTACATTTGATGATGGTCCGTCTATTTACACAGGACAGATTCTTGATGTTTTGAAGGCCAACGATGTTAAGGCAACATTTTTCGTAATAGGCAAGGATGAGGCATACTACGAGTACTACAGAAGAATAGTTGATGAGGGACATACAATCGGTATGCACTCATATACACATGAATATCAGAAGCTTTATGAGTCAAGGGATTCGTTTGCTTCAGAGATAGAACAGTTACAGCAGCTTATCGAGAATGTGACGGGTGTACAAAGCAACATTTTCAGATTCCCGGGCGGAAGTTCTAATTCGGTATCGCAGCTTCCGATTCAGGATTACATTGCATATCTTAATGAGCATAACATTAACTATTATGACTGGAATGCTCTTTCGGGCGATGCTATTGATTCGTCTTTATCGTCAGACAGACTTGTAGAGAACATTATGAGAGGTGTTCATGACAACGAGGATTCGATTGTGCTTATGCATGATTTGCAGACAACACATGCAACGGTTGAGTCATTGCAGAAGTTGATAGACACATTAAAGAGCGAAGGTTATGAGATTCTTCCAATCGACGAGAACACACCGCTTATTCAGCATGTTTCATGCAATTCGGTGGAAGAGTAGATATACAATAGAGGCTTTGTTCAAATTATAGAATATATAGTAGAAATCCGGTTGTGCCGAAGCTGTATAACCGGATTTTTTACGTAGATAGTGAGGCGATAACTGGTGACATACAATGAGGCTATGGAATATATTAATAATGTTGGCAAAAAAGGAAGTATACTCGGGCTTGAACCGATTACACAACTTCTTTTAAGACTTGGTAATCCGCAGGACAGGCTTTCGATTATTCATGTTGCAGGTACTAACGGTAAGGGAAGTATATGCACGTTTCTTGAAATGCTTTATAGGAGCGAAGGAAAGAAAGTCGGAAGGTACATATCGCCAACTATACATGAATATCTTGAGCGTTTCCAGATTAACGGAGCCTTCATGGAAAAAGATATGTTTGCAAAGTTTATCACCGAAGTTGACAATGCGGTTTCTGCTATGGAGAGTGAGGGATTACCGCTTCCTACTGCGTTCGAGATTGAGACTGCAGTTGCTTTTTTGTATTTTGTAAATGAAGCCGTTGATATAGTAATACTTGAGGTTGGTATGGGCGGACGAGAAGATGCCACGAATGTTATAAAGAAACCACTCTGTACGGTATTTGCCAATATAGGTATGGATCATATGCAGTTCCTCGGTGATACGATAGAAAAGATTGCCTATGAGAAGGCAGGAATAATTAAACGCGGCTGTCCGGCGGTTGCATATCCCATGGATGAGCGTTCACTTGGTGTAATCAGAGAAGAATATAACAAAGTAAATGTGGTTAACATAATACACGGCAACAGTGATCAGCAAGATACTACAAATCTTGATATGAGCAGAATTGGCGTCGGTAAAATAGTTGTAGCAGACACGAGCGAGGTTGACATAATATCAGAAAACTTAGATGGCAGCACATTTATATATAAGGGCGAAGAATATTCCATATCGCTTGCCGGAACGTACCAAATATATAACGCGATAACGGCAATAGAGACGAAGCTTTTGCTGGACGGACATATGAATAAGGATGCTTTGTCTAAAGCTTCTTGGGAAGGCCGTTTTGAAAAAATAAGCGATTATCCCACATTTATCAAAGACGGGGCCCACAATATACAGGGAGTTACCGCACTTAAAGAAAGTCTGGAAAAGCATTTTACAAATAGGAAATTTATCTTTATAATAGGAGTGTTGCAAGACAAGGAGTACGAGAAGATGATGGAGCGCTTATGCCCTATGGCAAGTGCCTGTTATCTGATAAAGCCTGACAATCCAAGGGGACTTGACACTTTGAGATTGTCGGAGGTTGTAAGGTTGTATTGCAGCGATGTCACAAGTTGTGAGTCGGTCAAAGAGGCGAAAGATATGGCGTTAGAGCGCTGGCATGCAATGCGTGGTAAGGATTTGGAAGAAGATGCACCGGTAATTGTTGCATGGGGCTCACTGTCATATATAGGGAATGTTGTTATGTAAACTATATAAATACACGTGATTTGTGAGTTGTATTAATATTTAGTTGACATAATCATGATAAGAGGACGTAATATGGAACGCGTAGAAAAGGTAATGAACCATCAAACCTTCAAAGATATAATGAAACGAATTGAGAAAGCAGAGATAGACCGTGTTTTTTGTAAGCATGGGATTTCACATCTTTTAGATGTTGCCAGGATATTATATATTCTGGTGCTGGAAGAAAAAGCTGATATTGATAAGGAGCTTGTATATGCTACGGCACTTTTACATGATATAGGCAGGTGTGAACAGTATGAAAAAGATGTGCCCCATTCAGATGCGGGAGCAGACATTGCCGAAAAGATACTCAAAGATTGCGGTTTTTCCAAGACCGAATGTGAACTTGCTACAAACGCAATAAGGGTTCATAGTGATAAGAGTGGTAAAGGAGATTTGTTTGCATGCCTTTTATATAGGGCAGATAAGCTTAGCCGGAACTGCTTTGAATGCGGAGCGATAGCAGATTGCTATTGGCCCGAAGACCTTAAGAATTATTGTGTTAAGTATTAATAAACTAGGAGATGAAACAATGTTAATAGGCGGAAAAGAATTTGACTTTGACAAACATTTTTACATCATGGGAATACTTAATGTTACTCCGGATTCATTTTCGGATGGCGGCAAGTACTATGATATGGACAGCGCACTTTTCCGAGTTGAAGAAATGATCAAAGAAGGTGCGGACATTATCGATGTTGGAGGTGAGTCCACAAGGCCGGGGCATCAGAAGATTTCTGAAGACTTCGAGATATATCGTGTGGTTCCTGCTATCGAAGCGATTAAGAGAAAGTTTGACGTGCCTGTATCTTTGGATACATATAAGTACAAAGTGGCTGCTGCAGGAATCAAAGCAGGAGTTGACTTAATAAATGATATCTGGGGACTTAAGTGGGACAGCCTTAATAATGAAGAGGGCATCCAAGACGACGCGGTTAACTTTGCAATGGCAAAAGAAATAGCCAAAGGTAAAGTTCCTTGTTGTCTTATGCACAACAGACATATTGAGGGTGATGTAAAAGAAAGTTATGTCAACTTAATTGATGACGTTGTAAATGATTTGAAAGACTCGGTTGATATAGCATTGGAGTTTGGAATAGCAAAAGAAAATATAATGCTTGACCCTGGTATTGGATTTGCTAAGGATTGTGAACAGAACCTTATTATGATGAACAATCTTGATAAGTTATGTAAACTAGACTATCCTGTTTTGCTGGGTGCTTCAAGAAAGTCTATGATAGGTTTAACACTTGATCTTCCTACAGACGAGAGAATGGAAGGAACCGTAGCTACATCCGTTATCGGATATCAGAAGGGCTGCAGAATATTCAGAGTGCATGATGTTAAGGAAAACCGCAGAGCATTACAAATGACGGAAGCTATAATGAATTCGTAAGTTGCAATGCAGTTTACATAACACATATACTGCAAATGGCATGGGATAAACTACTGGTTTACATAATACGACGAAGGAGGAACGGCAATGGATAAGATATATATAGAGAATCTTGAATTGTTCGGACATCATGGTGTGTTGGAACAAGAGCAGGTGTTGGGACAGAAGTTTATTGTTTGCGCAACCTTGTTTTTGGACACAAGGAAAGCCGGAAAAACAGATTACTTAAAAGAGTCTCTTGATTATAGTGAAGTTTGCAGAAAGATTAAAGAGATTGTAGAAAGACAGCGTTTTCTCCTAATTGAGCGCGTGGCGGAGACTATTGCGGAAACATTATTGCTTACATATGAACAGTTATTTGAGGTGGAAATTACAGTCAAGAAACCATGGGCACCGGTGCTGGAACATTTAGACACCGTGTCAGTTACAATCAAAAGAAAATGGCATAAAGCATATCTTTCAATTGGTTCTAATATCGGAGACCGAGAAGGTTATCTCGATATGGCGGTAGATTATTTCAACAACGAATATGACACGAAGGTAACAGCTGTTGCAGATTATATAGAAACTAAGCCTTATGGTGATGTGGAGCAGGAGGATTTCTTAAATGGTGCTTTGGAAATTGTGACATTAAAGACACCAAGAGAGCTTCTTGAGACAGCAATGGCAATAGAGAAAGAGGCTCACCGCGAACGTCTTGTTCACTGGGGACCAAGAACTTTGGATGTGGATATACTGTTTTATGATGATGAGATAATCATGGAAGAGGATCTTAAGATTCCGCATGTAGAGATACCAAAGCGAGAGTTTGTGTTGGAACCGCTTAATTCTATTGCACCGTACTACATGCATCCGGTATTACATAAGTCAGTTGCAGAGATGCTTGAAAATCTAAAGAAATAATTATGTAAACAAATTATGTATAGTTTTTATGTCTATATATTATGTAAAATAACTGATAAGGAGATACAAAATGATACAGGACTTAAGCATTACGAGACAGCAGATAGATGAGGTTGATAGCGAGATTGTTAAGCTCATAGAAAAAAGAATGGATTTGGCATTAGAAGTTGCCAAATATAAGAGCGAGACAGGTAAGCCAATCTATGACAAAGCAAGAGAAGAGGAGAAACTTGATAAACTCGGAAACCTTGCTCACGGTAAGTTTAATGCAAGAAGTGTTCAGGAACTTTTTACCCAGATTATGTCTGTCTCAAGACGTTACCAGTATCGTGCGATTGGCGATAGGGATCATTTTGTTGACAAGCTTTATAAGCAGATTGATAAGCTTGAAATATCTTCAGCTACAAAAGCAGTATATGCTGGAGTGCCGGGAGCATTTGCAGAAACGGCATTGGTATCATTTTTTGGTGAAGATGTTATGTCAACCAATGTGTCTGATTTTACAGAGGTTGCCAAGGCGGTTTCAGAGGGACGTGCAGATTATGGCGTTCTTCCTATAGAGAATTCAACTGCAGGCTTTGTTAACGGTATATATGATTTGTTTGAGAGTTATAACTTATCTATTGTCGGTGAGCAGATGGTTAAAGTGGATCAGTGTCTTTTAGGTCTTGCAGGAACGGAAATATCCGGTGTTCGCACTGTATTTTCTCATCCGCAGGGACTTATGCAGGCAAAGGAATATTTAGAGGATAAGGACTGGCAGCAGGTTAGTATGGGTAATACTGCGCTTGCAGCTAAGAAGGTTAAGGAAGACGGAGATACATCACAGGTGGCTATAGCAAGCCAAAGAGCTGCAAAGATATACGGTTTGGAGGTTCTTAATCCAAAACTTAATGTGTCATCTGACAATACGACACGTTTTGTTATTGTTTCTAATAAGAGAGAGTACGAGAAGGATTCTAACCGTGTGAGTATATCATTTTCTTTGCCGCATGCGGTTGGTTCGCTCTACAATATTCTTGCACATTTCATATTCAATGATGTTAATATGACAAGTATAGAGTCTGTTCCGCTTTCGGACAAGCAGTGGGAATACTGCTTCTTCGTAGATTTTGAAGGAAATCTTTCAGATAATGATGTCAAAAATGCACTTATGGCAATTAAGTCGGAGACGGAAAATTTCCATATTATCGGATGCTTTAAGTCGGAGAAATAATTTTCGACATCCAATAGAATGCACGTATTTACCAGGATATCCCAAGTTTTTGGGGTATCCTTTTTTGGTGTCTTAAAATAAATTTTAAAAAAGGGTGTTGACATTAAATGGTGGTCGTGATATATTTACTACGACAGACATAGTACGATAGTCGTAACAACGACAGACAAAGCAACGTCTATCGTAACAATGTCAGACGTAGTAATAATAAAAAAGTAAATATTGGGAAGGAGGCCTGTATTATATGAGCAATATAAGCAGTGACGTAATTCGCGGATATAACGATACAATAATTTTATATCTGCTGATGGATGAGCCCTCATACGGATATGAGATATCTAAGCAGATCAAGAACATTTCCGATGAGAAGTATATTATCAAAGAAACAACATTATATTCTGCGTTTACAAGAATGGAGAAGAATGGATACGTTGAATCATTTTCATCAGAGGAGAATGGTGGAAAACGCCGAACCTACTATCGCATAACCGAAAGCGGTAAGGAGTACTACAAAGAAAAATGTGAGGAATGGCATATCACCAAAGAAGTTATTGAGAAGTTTATTAGAAGTGAGATGCGAGTGAAAGGGGAATAGATATGGAAACGATTAAGAATTACTTAGAGAGCATGTTCGCAAGTCTGCCGAATACTTCAGCCGTTAATAGAGCCAAAGATGAGCTTTATCAAATGATGGAGGATAAGTACAACGAGTTAATCTCAGAGGGAATGAGCGATAATGCTGCTGTAGGAACAGTAATTTCAGAATTCGGTAATCTTGATGAGATAGCACAGGAACTTGGAATAGAAGGCGTGGTTAATGCACCTGAGAGCGAGGATAGAAGGACTGTTAGTCTTGAGGATGCGAAGGAGTACCTTGAAAGTTCAAAGAAAAATGCGTTAAGAATAGCAATCGGAGTTGCGTTATGCGTACTCTCTGTAAGTCCTCTTATATTTGTAGATGCATTTAGCGATTCAAATGCTGCAGACTCGTTGGGAGTTTCACTGATGTTTATCTTTATTGCAATCGGTGTGATATTGTTCATATATTCAGGCACCTTTATGAAGAAATGGGATTTCATTGAGAAGCAGGCATGTTCAATGGATATAGGAACTTCTGAGTATGTCAAAGAAGCGGAAAATGCCTTTGCACCAAAGCAGGCATTATTTCTTGCAATAGGTGTTGCACTTTGTATTATAAGTGTTTTGCCGGCAGCAATTTTTGACGATTTTGAGAATTTCTTTACAGGTCCGGTTCAGGTAGGCGATCTTGGCGGTGGATGTCTTTTTATCCTCGTAGCAATAGGTGTTTTCTTCATAGTTTATTCTGGTATTATTAAGGGAAGCTTCGAAAAGCTATTCAAGGCGGCTGCAAGAAAGGTCTCTGTAGTAGATAGAGAGACTGCAAAAGAAGAGGAAGGCGCAAGCAACGTAACAGGTAATGTATATACTGATTCGGATGAACGTTCAGGTCTTACATATATATCACCTGCAGCAGAAACAATTATGGAAGTGTACTGGCCGACAGTTACATGCATTTACATGTGCTGGAGCTTCATAACATTTGACTGGTTCGTAACATGGATCATTTGGCCTATAGCAGCCGTGCTTCATGTTGCACTTAAAAGTATATTGATGAAGAGAGTATAAAGGGAAGGAGAATAAATGATGAAAAGAACAGGATATCTTATAGTATTATCACTTATAACAATAGTATGTGTTGTTCTCGGTAGTATTAAGCACTTTGGTGGTATTAAACTTGGAATGCCATTTGCTTTATTTGGCGGTGGCGAAAAAATAGGTACAATCGTGGTAAAGGGTGATGACGGAAGCGTGTCTGGCAATACAATCAGTCTTGACGAGTTTAATGAGATGAAGATAGATCTTAATGTCATGGATCTTACAATTGAGACAGGTGACGAGGCATGCATTCACTATGAATGTAACAAAAAGAACCTTGTTCCAAGTATTGATGTTGAAGATGGTAAGCTTATTATTAAGCAGCCAAAAATGAAAAACATATTTAACATTGGAAGAGTAAAATGTAAAATGACAATAACTGTTCCAAAGGATAAGGATATGAAAGACGTTGTAATTACTACGGATACAGGTGATGTTAAGATTGCAGATCTTACAGGAGAGTCATTATCACTTGATACAGATACAGGAGATATTAAGCTTAACAAATGTGATTTTGCAAGTTCTAAGATAGACGGCGATACCGGAGATATGAAGTATGAATCATGTAATCTTGGAGATTGTGAGATCAGTAATGATACAGGAGATGTCAGCCTGATAAATAGCGATTTTGCGGGAGAGTCAGGAAGCCTCAATATTGATAATGATACAGGAGATGTTAGGATAGAAGGATGCAGGGACTTGGGACTTTTTGTTACAGATCTTTCTACTGATATAGGAGACATAGAAGTTAACGGTACAAACTGCAAAAAGAAATATTCTCAGGAGGCTGTTTCATCAAGTCAATCAGAGAAGAATCCTAAAATTGTGATATCAACAGATGTTGGTGATATCAGAGTTAATCAAAAGTAATAAATGACTAAAGGCACTTGCTATTGGCAGGTGCCTTTTTAAGTCGTGCTATATATACGTTTTTATTGAAAAATCGCATATTTTATGTTAATATAATTACTAGTTATGCGACTGGAGGAGGTGCGCTGACATCTCCTCTTTTGGCATGATTGGAGGAGCATTAAAATGTACAACGTAAAATCAGCTAAGGCAGAGGAGTTTATCGATGACGGAGAGATTCTGAATTCGCTTGCCTATGCAGATGAGAATAAGAATAATACAAAGTTAATTAATGATATACTTGATAAAGCACGTAAGTTAAAAGGACTTAACCATAGAGAGGCTTCGGTACTGCTTGCGTGTGAAATACCTGAAAAGAATGAGGAAATATACGCTCTTGCGGAGCAGATTAAGAAGGATTTTTACGGTAATCGTATTGTGCTTTTTGCACCGCTTTATCTGTCAAATTATTGTATAAACGGCTGCACATACTGTCCGTATCACGGCAAGAACAGGAACATTCCGCGTGTTAAGCTTACACAAGAACAAATTAGGGAAGAGGTTATCGCACTTCAGGATATGGGACACAAGCGTCTTGCAATTGAAGCAGGCGAGGATCCTGTTAACAACCCTATAGAGTATATATTGGAAAGCATTAGGACCATTTATTCAATCAAGCATAAGAATGGTGCTATCAGGCGTGTAAATGTTAACATTGCCGCTACAACTGTTGAGAATTACAAAAAGCTTCACGATGCCGGAATCGGTACATATATTCTTTTTCAGGAGACTTATCATAAGACCTCTTACGAGAATCTTCATCCGACCGGACCGAAAAGTGATTATGCTTATCATACAGAGGCAATGGATCGTGCCATGCAGGGTGGGATTGATGATGTCGGACTTGGCGTTTTGTTTGGATTAGATAAGTATAGATATGAGTTTGCAGGACTTTTGATGCACGCTGAACATCTTGAAGCAACTTTTGGGGTTGGACCGCATACAATATCGGTTCCGAGAGTTTGTCCTGCTGATGATGTGGATTTGACAGAGTTTACCAATTCGATTGATGATGATACATTTGCCAAAATTGTGGCCTGTATAAGAATAGCGGTTCCTTACACGGGAATGATTGTATCTACAAGGGAGTCGGAAAAGTCAAGAGAAAGAGTTCTCCATCTTGGTATCTCACAGATTTCCGGTGGGTCGAGAACCTCTGTGGGTGGATATACAACAGAAGAACGTCCTGAGGATACGGTTCAATTTGATGTATCTGACAGAAGAAGCCTTGATGAAGTAGTCAGATGGCTTATGGAGATGGATTATATACCGTCATTTTGTACGGCATGTTACAGAGAAGGCAGAACAGGAGACAGATTTATGTCACTTTGTAAATCGCGTCAGATTCAGAATTGCTGCTTGCCCAATGCACTTATGACGTTGGAGGAATATTTATCTGATTATGCATCAGATAAGACCAGAGAAGTTGGAGATACAATAATTAAGAAATATCTTGAAGATATAACTAATGAGAAGGTTAAAGAGACGACAAAGGAACGTCTTGTTATGATAAGAGACAAGGGAGAAAGAGACTTCCGTTTCTAAAATGCTAATGAACATGGGGTGAACTATTATGCTAGAAGGATTTAAGAACAATATACTATATGGGGGAACTGACAGAAACGGTTATTTTGCTGTCAAGGATAAAATATCAGCATCAAACAGAATGACGTCATTGATTTTTGCTATAGCGGCAACAGTACTTATTGGTGCTGTGTATGTACTTTCTTTCTATCAGGAAGGATTGGCAAACTCACAGCCGGTATATCTTTTTGGTGTTATTTTCGCAATTATCCAGATAATAATATCTGTACTTGCAAAGAAGACACCATTTTTGTCATATATTTCCGTGTATATGGCAACGTCGGTATTCCTGCTGTATGGTATTGCGATAGCAACACTTACAAGACCTGAAGAGCAGACGGTAACATTTATGGTATTGCTTATTTTTGTACCGTTAATCTTTGTTGACAGACCTATAAGAATGGCATTCTTCTTGGTGCTTTATATTGTAGTATTTATATATATGGCGATTCGTACAAAGACCGGCAGTGTATTGTCGGTTGATATTACCGATGCCGTCATTTTTGGTGTACTTGCTATACTTTCGGAAACTGTAGTATATAGGGCGAAGATAAAAGGATACGTCCTTGAAAATAAACTGCATATAATGAGTGAAACAGATCAACTTACAGGAATGAATAACCGTAATTGTTTTGAGTGGAGACTTGATAAATATCCGGAAATGTACAAATCATCAATTTGTTGCATCTATATTGATGCTAATGGACTTCATGAACTTAACAACTATGAGGGACACAAAGCGGGCGATGATATGCTTCGACTGATTGCTGATGTTGTGGTTAAGCAATTTGGAAAGAATGATACATACCGAATAGGCGGGGACGAATACGTTGCATTTGTGTTAGATGAAAGCCTTACTGATATTCATAGCAGAATTGCACAAATGAATGCTCAGATAAAGGAAGCCGGATATCATATTGCAGTCGGCTGTGAGTATTGCGACAGACTTAATACTGATATTAGCAAACTTATTGTTAATGCCGAAACGAAAATGTATAAAGATAAGGCGGAATACTACTGTAAACATGATAGACGTGGAAGATAGTTGTTAGATAACACGGAGGTTTTTTTATGAGATATAGAACTATAGCCGATAATGTAATGCATTTTCTTGTGCATAATAGTTTTTTGTTTACAGTTGCAGTTATGTGCCTGGTTCATGCAACACTTCTTGGTGTTTCGTGGTATGGCGGGGTTATGCCTCTTGTATATGTGAATTTTGTAAGTGTAATAGTATATTTGTTTTGTATAATTTTGAGTAATTTCGGACACATCATTCCGGTTTATATAAGTATCCTTGCGGAGGTTACTATATATTCTGTTGTGTCCGTATATTATATTGGGTGGGAAAGCGGTTCACAGTTTTTCTTGATTGCCATCGTTCCGATAATCATTTATTTCGGATGCTTTATTTTAAAGGGGGCAAAACGATGGATTGTTGCAGGGTTGTTAATATTTAACTTTTCAGTATTTATATACTTATTTGTTGATTATTGTAATGCCACACCTATCTATAACGTTTCATATACGGTTAGTGCTGCATTGATGATTTTTACATCGTTTGTAATGGTTTTTTCGGTTGTGTTTTACAACGTTATTTACATTTATTCAAGCGAGTACGAGAAGATAGATCTTGAAAAGAAGAATGAGAAGTTAACAGTAGATGCCGAAGAGGATGCATTGACCGGTTTACTTAACAGACGTGGTTTTTTGCCAATCGTTGAAAATTTGATGAAGGGTGAGACACGTAGTAATTTCTGTGTTGCATTTTGTGATATAGACAATTTCAAACGTGTAAATGATTCCTATGGTCATGATTGTGGTGACGAGGTTTTAAGGCACATTGCTAAGCTAATCAAAAGAGAAATGACCAACTGTAATATCTGCAGATGGGGTGGAGAAGAGATGGTCATTCTTATGAAGGATTACGATTTTGAAGTGGCAAAACAGAAAATGGAATATTTGAGAAAATGCATAGAGTCTACACCTACCATTTTCTACAACAAGAGAATTGCTGCAACAATAACAATAGGTATTGAAGAGTACAAGGAAACACATAAAGAGCCGGAGGAGGTTATTAAGGTTGCTGATGAGCGTATGTACTACGGTAAGCAGCATGGAAAGAATGTAGTAATATTCGAGGATGTTGATTGAAGAAGTCTAATATGGTAGACAATAAAAAAGATTTGAATCGTATAGGCTATGTTTACATAGCCTTTTCTGTTGGAAGTAAAGAGTGTGTGTATGACAAAAATAAAATTACAGTGTGAGGTAAATGAAGATGGGAAAAACATTATTGAAAAAGACAGCATCATTAACACTTGCATTTGCGATGACTATAGGACCGGCTTCAGAAGATGAAATTAAGCAATATATGCTAACGGAGGATGAAAAATGTCAGGCTATCTCCCGATTTGTAGAGAAGATTTAGAAAAACAAAATATTGAACAACTCGATTTTGTCTTTGTCATCGGAGATGCTTATATAGATCATCCGTCTTTTGGTCCTGCAATTATCAGCAGGGTTTTGGAAGCGAATGGCTACTTAGTGGGTATTATTTCCCAGCCGGATTGGAAGAATCAGGAGAGTGTTACCATTCTCGGTAAGCCTCGTTTGGCTTTTTTGGTTTGCGGCGGCAATATGGATTCCATGGTAAATCACTACTATGTATCCAAGAAGCGTCGTTCGATAGACGCATATACGCCGGGTGGAGAGATGGGTAAACGCCCCGATCATGCCACTGTAGTTTATGGCAATTTGATTCGTCAAACCTACAAAGATATTCCGATAATTATCGGAGGTATTGAGGCAAGCCTTAGACGTATGGCACATTATGATTACTGGTCGGATTCATTTAAGAGATCCATTTTGCTTGATAGCGGAGCTAACCTTATTTCCTATGGAATGGGAGAAAAAGCAATCGTGGAGATTGCTGATGCTCTTAATTCCGGCTTAGAGATTTCGGACATTACTTTTATTAAGGGCACAGTGTATAAAACCAAAGATGAAAACCTGTTTTATGATGAAATCAGACTTCCTTCTTATGAACAAATGAAGGATCAAAAACGTTACTATGCTGAAAGCTTTAAGATACAGTATGACAACACTGATCCATTTACGGGAAAAGTTCTGGTGGAGGAGTATCCTAACGGAGTATTTGTGGTGCAGAATCCGCCACAGCCTCCGCTTTCAATGCAGGAGATGGATGATGTTTATGCACTTCCATATATGAGAAATTATCACCCTTCTTATGAAGCTGCGGGTGGAGTACTTGCCATTTCTGAAATAAAATTTTCGCTAATTAGCAATCGTGGGTGTTTTGGCGGTTGCAATTTCTGTGCACTGACTTTCCACCAGGGAAGGACTATACAGGTGCGAAGTCATGAGTCGATTATCGAAGAGGCCAAAAAAATAATAGCATTGCCTGATTTTAAGGGATATATCCATGATGTGGGTGGCCCGACGGCTAATTTCAGACACCCTTCCTGTGAGAAACAACTTAAATATGGTGTATGTAAAAACAAGCAGTGCCTTTTCCCTAAACCATGTCAGAATCTTTATGTGGACCATAGCGATTATCTGGAACTTTTACGAAAATTAAGGAAACTTTCGGGAGTGAAAAAGGTATTCGTGCGTTCCGGTATACGATTTGACTATCTGCTTGCGGATTCAGACGATACATTTTTCAGAGAACTGGTAGAACATCACATAAGCGGACAGCTTAAAGTGGCACCGGAACATATCGCAGACCCGGTACTTATGAGGATGGGAAAACCGGAGAACAGCGTCTATGAACGGTTTATCCGCCGTTACAAAAAATTAAATGAGCAAATGGGAAAGAATCAGTTTGTTGTTCCATACCTGATGTCGTCGCATCCCGGAAGTACGTTGAAAGAGGCTGTGGCGCTTGCGGAGTATTTGAGAGATTTTGGCTATATGCCGGAGCAGGTTCAGGATTTTTATCCTACGCCTTCAACTATGTCTACGGTAATGTATTATACAGGAATAGATCCGCGCGATATGAAACCGGTTTATGTTGTCAAAAATCCTCATGAAAAAATGATGCAGCGTGCACTGATACAGTATCGTAATCCGGATAATTATGATTTAGTATACGAGGCTCTCGTCAAAGCGGGCAGACAGGATTTGATTGGATTTGATAAAAAGTGTTTGATTCGACCAAGAAAGAATGCAACTTTTCATGCTAACAAAGACACAAAAACAGGTCGCACTTCAAAGACGAACGTTACTAAAAAGAAAAAGACAATACGTAATGTACATGGTAAGAAAAATAAAAAGTAATTATAGGTGAATAATAATGGGTATAGGTAAGATTTTTACAAATAAAAAATATAGTGGACTCATATGGCACTTAATATTTGCAGGGGTTTTTATTGGTTTGTCACTATTTTTTATTGAGTTTACCGAAGGAGTGACGTGGTATCTTATAAGTACTGTTTTAAGGATTATATTTGGTACTGCGATTCTGATTGTATCTTCCAAACTTTTTGATAGGAAAATATCTGAAATACTGTCTTTTAAGAATACGAAAGGAGCATTACTTGCCGGAGCCGGATTTCTTCTGTTTTTTGTATATTATCTCATTACGGTTGTATCCGGTATAGGGAAAATTGTAGGTCTTACAACGGGAGTCTTTCTTTCAAAGGTTATTCTTCAGCAGGCTTCAACAGGATTTTATGAGGAAATAAATTATAGATTTCTTTTGTTAGAAGGACTTAAGCATACAAAAAATGATATTAGTATGAAGATTTTGTATACGATGGTAAGTTCGGTTTTATTTGGTCTGCTTCATTGTGTTACGGATTGGGATACTTATACTTTTCTTCGGACCGGAATTATTGGATTTGCGTTTGCTGTAATATTTGTCAAATCCGGTAATATTGTTGTTCCGATGATATTGCATTTTCTATATGACATAATCGCTAAAATGGTAGTATTCATTGAATGGAATCACAATATAATCTACGATAGTGCGAATGCTATATTCAAGATAATGTTAGTGATATTGTTTGTTATTTCATTTATAATTTTGGTTATGCCACAGAAACAAAAAAGTATATGAAGGCTATTTCCATGGTAAAACCATGCAGTAGATTACGGAAGGAAGAGAAAGAGATATATGAGGATAGAACATATTGCTTTGTATGTAAATGATCTTGAAAAGGCAAGGGATTTCTTTGTTGATGTTTTAAATGGAACATCAAATGACGGCTATCATAATGTAAAGACGGATTTTCGCTCGTACTTCATTTCTTTTGAGGCTGGAGCAAGACTTGAGATTATGAACAAGCCTAATATGCCAGACAGTAAAAAAGATTTGAATCGCACAGGATATGCTCACATAGCGTTTTCTGTCGGAAGTAAAGAACGTGTAGATGAGTTGACAGCACAGATAAGAGATTTGGGGTATGAAGTAGTAAGTGGTCCAAGAACAACAGGAGATGGCTACTATGAGTCATGTATAGTGGCGATTGAAGGAAATCAAATAGAAATTACTGTGTAAATAGTAGAGGGGTGAAAAATGTATTCTGTATTGCTTGAAAGAACATATGCGGTTTTGAAGAAAAAGAAAGTTGGATCAGACATATGAAGAGGTGCCCCCTGGATTTTTGAAAATATAGACTATGTGTAAAAACAGACCTTAAGGGGAGTGCAATGACAAAAAAAGCAGGAATGGTATTCCTGCTTTAAACTGTCTGTATTTGACTTACAGAGGTCTCTATTCTTTTTTCCACAAAGTTTGCAAAGGATTTCCGTTCTTGTCAGTGTAGATAACCTGTTTAATATTTTCGGGAACTATGAGGTCATTGCTAATCTTTGTATAACATGTGCTTTCATACCATCCAAGACGAAAATGATCGGGAACGCTCTCGGCAATGTATAATCCAATAACACCATTTTCTTTGTCATTATCAATGTAAGAGATTATCACATCTCCTCTTGAACAGAGATTATCTCTTCGAAGGTATGCTCCGTCATCCATAAATACGACATCCATATCAGCATAGAATTGCTCTCCTATATATTTTACTGGAATATAAGTAGTCCAGACAAATACCCATCCCACCAATAAAGCGGCTGCTAATACTACAATGAGTATGAGTCGTGTTATAAGTTTGCGCTTGATTTTTTTGAACGGTTTGGTGTCATTATCCTTGGGAAGAGTAGTGATATCGGCCTTCATTTTATCTAACTGATCTTTGCAATTGTCACAAGAGGATAAATGTTCCTCGACAAACTGCTTGCTGTCTGCGGATAACACGTCATCTACATATAACGGTAAAAGATCATTTACTATATTGCAATCTTTATTCATATTCGATTCCATCCTTTCGTATGTCTATAATTGTTCTGAAATTTTTGCTTTTGCCCTGTAGTACGTTACGCGGGCCCAACTTTCGGTTTTTCCGAATGTTTTTGCTATTTGAGAGTATGATAGTTCGTGAATCACACGCAATGTAAATACAGTCTTGTAGGGCTCATCCATGTCTTCTAAATGCTTTTTGATTTCTGATGCAGTTTCTGCATCTTCAATTCGCTTTTCAACAGGTGTTTTTTCATCAGGGATTGTTTCGAGCAGTTCATCATAATTTTGAATGGAGTTAAAATGTTTATTCTTCCGGATTTGATTTAAATAATCGTTTTTTGCAATTCTGCAAAGCCATGCTCGTATATCGCAATCACCACGGAATTTATTTATAGAGGTAATCGCTTTGTAGAATGTATTCTGTGTGATTTCCTCTGCAAAATCTCTGTTGCCTGTAATTGCAACACTGTAGTGGTATACATCGTTATAATATTTTCTGTATATTATATCTAATTCACTTTCGTGACGTTTCATCATTTCACCTCGATTCCCATTGTATTAAAAAGGCCTTCTGTTAATATGACACGTTACAGAAAGATTTGTTACAAAAAATTATTTATATTATATCAAAATATGATATATTTATAAAAGTCATAACGGAAAACTGTGGATACTCATCCGCAACTTTTTACAGACAGTTTAAGGATAAGTATGATCTTATCGCATGGTGGTGCAGAACCATGTCCTTTTTCGCCGTACTCTGATGTGAACATTCGGGACAAGAGTTTGAAAGAAGCAATGAATTCCAAATTGTTTACTGCCTTGCGCTCAGGAGATTTACTTGCTGATGACCATAATGGTGGATGCGTTTTATATGAAAAACGGGAACAAGTGGAAGCGCTGTTGTCTTGAAAGGCTGACAGATGTGAAAGATTGTGCTATATTTAATGATAGTATTTGATTTAATTGACTCAAAAGATGTTAGACCAGAAGGGGAGAAGATAATGATAATTGCACAATATTTTGTCGAGTTTATATTTTATAGTTTTTTAGGCTGGATATGGGAATCAATATATTGTTCGGCAAAAGAAAGAAAATGGGCTGACAGGGGATTTCTGTTTGGACCGATTTGTCCAATATATGGAGCGTGTGTTGTAGCTGCTTCGATAGTTTTTGGATCATTTAGTTTTTTATCTTCTCCGGATTTTCCTGTATGGGCAACATTTATTATTTGTTACGTGGGAAGTGCGATTGCAGAATTTTCAACATCATGGGTGCTTGAAAAAAGATTTCATGCGAGATGGTGGGATTACAGTGAGGTACCGCTTAACATTCAGGGAAGAGTCTGTGTTCCGGTCAGTATCGGATTTGGCTTGGCAGGTGTTGTAGCGGTGAGATTTCTTATCCCGTCAATCGAAGGTTTTCATGCGGTTGTTAACCCTGCCGTGTATGAAGTGTTGGCAATTGTCTTTGCCGGCTTGATCGGTGCGGACATAGCACTTACCGAAGCAAGTCTTTCAACGTTGTTAAAAGAAGTAGAACAGATGCATGAAGAGTTTAATATAAAGGCACAGGCACAATATGAGAAAATTGCATCAACTCCAAAACTTATAGAGCAAAAAATCATTGAAGAAAAAGAACTGGCAGAATTAAAACGAGAGCAGTTTGTTAAAACATATGCCAATAAACTTACGTTAAACCAGAAAAGAATATTGTTAGGAATTCAAAAGTTCATTCCTACCAGAAGAACAACGGATGAAGAAACCGCAAGTTCTTTCATTCCTTTAACGGTTGCTCTTAGAAAAAAGGTATTTGAACTGAGAAAAGGCGAGTAGCATTATGGGATAAAGGCAGCTTATATTATCTTTTTTAAATGCTCAATGTATTTTCTTGTAAGCGGTGATGGTTTAATTGATTCATGCAAAATGTAGCCGATTTCCATGTGCTCGTTAACGTCAAGCGGTTTTGCTATTATGTTAGGGCCGTTAAGTTCCTCACTTATTACACCCGAACAGATTGTATATCCGTTCATTCCAATTAGAAGATTGAATAATGTTGCTCTGTCTCTGACAATCAATTCTTTGTCAGCATCAACAACACTTAATATTTCCTCTGAAAAATAAAATGAATTATGGTCACCCTGTTCGTAGGATAATCTTGGATAAGGCGCAAGATCTTGCAGCTTTATCTTTTTTTTGTTTGCAAGTGGAGAGTTTTTGCCAATAAAGACATGTGGCTTTGCGGTAAATAAAGGCTCAAATATAAGGTGATTATCGCGGAGAGTTTTTCTGATTATGGTTTCATTAAAATCATTAAGGAATAATACACCGATTTCGCTTTTGTGTCTTGCAACATCTTCAATAATATCGTAAGTCTGGGTTTCCCTGATATGGAATTCATATTTGCTTCCTTCAAACTCTTTTAACAGTTCAACAAATGCTTCCACAACAAATGAGTAATGTTGTGACGAAACGCAAAAACGCGGTTTTCCGGTTGTGTTGCCGGTATATCGTTCTTCGATGAGATTGGTTTGTTCAAGCACCTGACGAGCGTATCCTAAGAATTCTTCTCCGTCTACGGTCAATTCTATTCCTTTTCTCGTTCTGTTAAAAATGGTTATTTCATATTCTTTTTCAAGTTCCTGTATTGCAGATGTTAAGCTTGGCTGTGCAATAAAAAGTTTTTTTGCTGCTTCGGTTATATTACCGGTTTCTGCAACTGTAACGATGTATTTTAATTGTTTTAATGTCATTTTTATTTCCTCGTATTATATAGTAGTAGTTTTTAGAGACCCTCTCCAAGGTCTTCGTTACTAATAAGTCATAGTCCTTCTC
>SVEQ01000022.1 GCA_015057325.1 Lachnospiraceae bacterium
GTTCATTGGACACAGGATATGCATACATCTGATAATCTGTACGCGTCCGTCATATATAAAAGTGCATTAAACAGCAATACATAGAAGGAGAACACAATGACATTTTCGAATTTATGGCCGCTGGGATTTCTCATTTTAATCCCTGTGATTATAATTTTATATATTCTCAAACAAAAGGTTAAGGATCAACCGTTTTCTTCCACCTTGCTGTGGAGTGAAATCTACAAAAATCTTGAGGCGAAAACCCCATTTGAAAAACTAAAACACAATATCCTTATGTACTTGCAAATCCTTGCAATGCTCATTTTGATATTTGCGCTTATGGCACCGGTTATACGTAACGGCGGTGTGTTGCAAAGAAATGCAATACTTGTAATAGATACGAGTGCAAGTATGAAAACCGCATATAACGGTAAGGACAGTCGTCTTGAAGAGGCAAAGGGACGAGCAGATAACTATATAGCTGGTTTAAATGATTCCGTTAACGTTACCGTTATTTCCTGTGATAACGAAGCACAGATTATCTATCAGGGACAGGATAAGTTAACGGCTCAAAAAAGAGTCAGGGAGCTTACGGCTTCCGGTAAGGCCGGTAATCTTGATTATGCACTTGCATCAATTGGTTCAATTGCATCTAACATTGATAATGTGGATGTGGTGTGTTACACGGATTCTGATTTTGATTTTGAAAGTATCAAGAAGAACAATGATAAATTATCACTTGCGGTTGAAAGTGTGTATAGCAAAGCCGACAACTGCACGGTGGACTATGTTAATTACAATATAAAAGAATTAGAAGAAGGTACGGTAATTGAGGCAATATGCCATGTCACCAACCACGGAGCAGACGAAAAATCATCGGATGTCAGTTTGTATTTGGACGGCAAAATTGTTGATGTACAAAGCATTACACTGCCTGCAGGTGATAGTGATACCGTATATTTTAATGATGTTAATATGCAGGCTTTTGGCAGGCAAAATGAAGACGTAAAAGGTCTGGTGCTTAGTGCGGAGCTTTCCGATAAAGACGATTTGGAAGATGACAATGTTTCCAAAGTTGCAGTCGGTAAGACAGATAACAGAAGAGTACTTCTTCTTTCAGAGGGAAATGTATTCTTGGAAAAGGCACTCTCGGTTGCTGAGGGTACGGAAGTTTTCAAGGCTGATGACATAAGTGTTCTTTCAAAAGACGATAAATACGATTTGTATGTGTTTGATGGCGTGAAGCTTCCGGAAGATTTTGATATATCAAGTTTAGGAAAAGCGGGACTTTTATTTATCAATTATAATGAGTCGGATACACTCTCGGATTACGTACCCTATGAGGGTAAAGTTTCCGATTGCATGTTAAACTTTGAAAAAACTGCTATTACCGAATACGTTGAACAGTATTCTTTCGGCGTAACGGAATCATTTACATATAATCTGCCCAAATGGGGTAACGCTTTTCTTACCGACACAAGCGGTAAGGTGTGCGGTTATTACGGTAGCGTTGAGAACAGCAGGGTTGGAGTACTTGGCTTTGACATTCACAATACTGACCTTGCGTTGCGAACAGAGTTCCCGATATTCATGTCGCAGTTTGCGGAATATCTTTTGGGGGATGATGAGTTGGGGATCGCAATTGACAACTTCCCGACGGAGGAGTCTGAGGTGACGCCTATATCAGACGCATCATCAAAGGGTATACTTGACAAAACAAAGACCGGCGGAAGAGCGATAAGAAACCTTTTGCTTATGCTTGCATTTATAATTCTTGTGATTGAATGGATTGTTTATTATAAGCAGGTTCATTCGTCGAAGAAGAAGCAGTATCTTGTGATAAGAGCAATTCTTTTGGGCCTAATTGCACTTTCAATAGCGGGGATTTCTGTTACCGGCAGACACAAAAGGATAGAAACCATTTTCCTCGTGGATGTCTCTGACAGTATGTCGGGTAATATTGATGATGTAGAAAAATACTTAAAAGAAAACCTCAAAAAGATGCCGAAGAAAAACAATTGTGCGGTAGTGCTTTTTGGTAAGAATACTTTGGTTGAGCAGTTTATGTCTGGTACAAAGGACTTTTTTGGTATTGAATCGATGCCGACAACAACTGCGACTAACATTGAAAATGCTATAACCTCAGCGTGCTCAATGTTCAAAGACGGTGCAACCAAAAGGTTGATTCTAATAACCGATGGCTGCGAAAATGAAGGTAACATTAATCTTGCTGCAGCAAATGTTGCAAACAATGATGTAAAACTTTATTCCATTGAAATGGAAAACTCCGTAACAGGAAGTGAAGAGGTATATATTGATGGACTTGACACTCCGTCCGTTATTCATGCGGGAGACCATTACAACGTAACGGTAACGGTAATGTCCAATGTGGAAACCGATGCAACATTGTTCTTGTATTCAGGCAGAATATCAAAAGGACAGAAAGAGATACATTTAACAAAAGGCAGCAACCGTTTTGTTTTTGAAGATGTAGGAGAAGAGGGCACTATTGCACAGTACAAAGCAGTAATTGAGCCCAATAACGATACAATCAAAGTCAATAACACATATGTAAGTTTCTCTCAGATAGAAGCTCAGCCTAAGGTGCTGCTTATTGAGGGTAAAACCGGCAATGCTTTTGAGTTTGAAAAAATATTAACTGCGGCTAATATTGGTTATGACACCATGACTCCTAACAGTGTGCCGATAACACTGTCACAGTTAAATGCTTACAAGGCGGTTATAACGCTTGACGTGTACTATGACGATTTGAGACAGGGCTTTGCACAGGTATTAGAGTCATATGTTAAGGATTATTCGGGTGGATATATCTGCGTTGGCGGTGATAACAGTTATGCCCTTGGAAGGTACAGAAATACAGAGTTAGAAGAAATCCTTCCTGTCAACATGGATCTTGAAGGTGAGAAGGAAATACCGAAAATGGCAATGGTCATGGTAATAGATCAGTCGGGAAGTATGAGTTCGCCGTCTGAGGAGAACACTTCGGTTACAGGTCTTGATCTTGCCAAGCAGGCAGCGGTATCTGCGGTAAGCGAAATAAGAGAGGATGACGAGGTCGGTGTACTTGCATTTGATGACATGTATAACTGGACTGTACCGATTAAGAAAGTAGGAAACGGTGATGATGTTTGCGATGCAATATCAACGATAGGATATGGCGGCGGAACAAGCATTTATCCTGCGCTTAGAGAGGCGTACGAGCAGATAGCCAAAAGCGATGCGAAACTTAAACATATTATATTGCTTACTGACGGACAGGATTATTTCCAGGGATATGAGGATTTGTATGACAAGATAAATGCTGCCGGAATCACGGTTTCAACAGTGGCGGTTGGAAGCGAATCGGATAGAACCCTGCTTGATTCTATTGCTAACGCATGCGGAGGACGTTCATACTATACAGACATTAACAATTCCATTCCGAGAATATTTGCAAAAGAAGTTTATTTGTCGGCTAAGACATATCTTATAAATGAGGAGTTTTATCCTACAATTACAAGTGATAACGAAGTATTATCCGAAGTGTTTGATGAGGGAAGTCCTGCACTTTTAGGTTACATTGCAGCAAATCCCAAACCGCGTGCGGATGTAGTTTTGACATCAGACAGAGGAGACCCGATTCTTTCAACATGGCAATGTGGTTTGGGAAGAACGGTTGCATGGAATAGTGACGCAACAGGAGAGTGGACGGCTGCATTTAGTCAGTGGGAAAACTATCCGATGTTCTGGTCAAATATCATTCATTATGTGATTGCAGACAATGATTTCGGTGACGATAATGTTGAGGTTTTTGGTGAGGGTAGGACTGCAAAGGTTGTGTACGAAACACCTGAATACGGAAAGAATACAACGGTTACAGCAGTCATTTCTAACGAACAGGGCGAGTCTAAAGAAGTGACACTTGAACCGACAAAACCGGGAAGATATGAGGCGACAATAGATTCTGACGAGATAGGAATCTACAATATCAATCTTAGAAAAAAAGAAAAGGACGAGATTACAAACAACTACAACACGGCATTTGCAAACCAGTACTCGCCGGAGTACAAGTTTTATGAAAATGACGGAGAACTTGAAAGGTTTGTAAAACAGGTTAACGGTACAAGTCTTAAACTTGAGGATAATGTGTGGAGCGAGGCGGCAAAGAAGGTCAACACAAAACATCCGATAACCAATCTGCTGATTATCCTTTCTATGTTGCTCTTGATATTTGATATTATTGCCAGAAGATTTTCTATGGATATTGCGGGATCATTTACAGGTGTGATTAAGAAGATTAAGAGTGGGGCTTCACACCGAAGAGAAAAAGCACATGACAAGATGGAAAACAAAAAATTACTAAAAGCAAAGAAGCAGGAAGAAAAAGTTATAGAAGAATCACATGACATTAAGCCGGAAATTAAGAAGGAAAAAAGTAAGCCTAAAAAGGAGAAAAAGAAGGCTGAAAATGTATCTTCAAACAAGCTTGATACAAGCGCTCTTCTTCAGAAGAAAAAAGATAGAGGAGACGGCTTATAGCATTGCGAAAATAAGTATTTTTTGGTAAAATAATTAGTATAAGTGTCGGGTTTCACATCATAAGCAAAGGGGGAACGTCTATGGGGAATGACACCACAACAGAAGAAAAGGAAAACAAACTCAAACGAAGAGGTCTTAGGGTATTACTTATCGTGCTTTTGATTTGTTGCATCGTATCGGTGGCGGTAGTGTATCTGCGCTATACAAGCAAGTCAATCATACTTGTTCCGTTGCTAATGCTATGTATAGCAGTGCTTTTGTTAGTGCTGTTGCTTCATCCTGCGGTAAGTGTGCTTAGTGCGAACAAATTACCCGTGCCGGAGAAACGTGAAAAGAAGAAAAAAAGAAAAGGTCGTAATGCGGTTCATGATTACGCATTTCACAAGCCTGGGCACGTGAGAAAGGATTCGTCAATCGATGGTTTGTACAATCTTAACATCGGACTCGCAGACAAGGCAGGCAAAGATGAAGAAGGCTTTTCAGAAGAGTTATTGAAATCTATCGACACGAACTTTGTTGGCAAAAGAGCATTGCTTGTTGAAGATAATGATATCAATAGAGATATTGCCAATCTTGTTCTCACAAAACTTGGTTTTGAGGTTGAGATTGCCGAGGATGGCAAACAGGGTGTAGAGATGGTTAAGACATCCGAACCCGGATACTATGACGTTGTTCTTATGGATATTCAGATGCCGGTTATGGACGGTTATGAAGCGGCACGAAGAATAAGAAAGATTAAGGATAAACGCAACGCACAGGTTCCGATTGTTGCGCTTACGGTGTGCGTAACTAACGAAGATATTAAAGCATCCAATGACGCAGGAATGGATGGACACATTGCAAAACCTATAGATATTTCGAAAATGAAAAAGGTGCTTGAAAAAGCATTAAAAAAGGCGTACAATTTCTGATTGAAAAAAATACAGTTAAAGCAAAGGAGATGATAACTTGGGAGGACTATCAGCAAGACTGATGGAAGAGTTGAATTGCGAAACAGTTTTCACAATCCCAATCCTTGGCGGAATAGACGTATATGAATCTGTTGTTGTTACGTGGATTATATCCGCTATATTGATATTGTTATCGATATTCTTTACAAGGAATCTTAAGGTTCACAATATCAGCAAACGACAGGCAATAGCAGAGCTTATAGTTACCAAGCTTATGGGAATGGTTGAGAATATGATTGGTGAGGAAGGCAAAGCCTTTGTTCCATATTTATCAACAATTCTTCTGTATATTGGATTCGCTAACATATTCGGATTGTTTGGTTTTAAACCACCAACAAAGGATCTGAATGTGACAATAGCATTGGCACTCATGAGTATTATACTTGTTGAGGCCGCAGGTCTTTACTATCTCGGAATTAAGAGGTGGCTGCACAAGTTCATAGAACCGGTTGCAATTATGGCACCATTTAATATTCTTGATATTGTCACAAGACCGATGTCACTTTGTATGCGACTTTTTGGTAACGTACTTGGTGCATTCGTAATTATGGAGTTACTTAAGATAGCAGTTCCGGTCATTGTACCGGCAGTATTCTCTTGTTACTTCGATTTATTTGATGGACTTTTACAGGCATACGTATTCGTATTCCTGACCTCATTATATATTAGCGAAGCAATTGAGTGATGTGTGATAATGTAATATTGAGGAACCTTTTTGGTTAATTGATTATGTATATTTGATTAAATAAGTAAAGATAAAGGAGAACGAATTATGAGTTTATTGGCAGTTGGAGCAGGAATCGCAGTAGTTGGTGCACTTGGTGCAGGTATTGGTATAGGTATAGCAACCGGTAAGGCAACAGAGGCCGTTGCAAGACAGCCGGAAGCTTCAGGAGATATTCGTACAACACTTATTCTTGGTTGTGCCCTTGCAGAGGCAACCGCTATTTATTGTTTCGTTATCGCGTTGATGATTATTATCATGTTGCAGTAATTAGGAGATAGAAGGAAGGACAGGTTGACGATATGCTGAAAATAGATGCATTTAATATAATTGAAATTATAGTTAATCTTCTTGTACTTTTCGTGGCAGTCAAGTTACTCTTCTTCAAGCCTATTCTTGCAATTATCGCAAAACGTCAGGAAGAGGCAGAGGCACAGTTCGCAGAAGCTGACAAGAAGAAGGAAGAGGCTGAGGAACTCAAAAGCCAGTATGATACATGCCTTGCAGGTATAGAAGAAGAGAAGAAGCGTCAGGTCGCTGCTGTTAGAAAAGAAGCAGAGGAAAAGGGCCATAAGATTATAAGTGACGCCAGAGATGAAGCATTTAAGGTACAGGAGAAAATTGTTGCCGAGGCAAATGCTGAGAAGGACAAAATTATCAAGAGTGCTGAGAAGGAAATTGCAGATATGGTTATGAATGCTACAACAAAGATTGTTGGAAGCAAGGCCGGTGCAGATCTTGACGCATCTTTATATGATGATTTTTTGGGTAAAGCAGGTGAGGTTAAGTGAGTATGGAGGCAGAACTTCGTTATGTGACCGCGCCTGACGAGAAGCAGCTTTCGGGAATTAAGGACTTTTTGAAAAAGGAACTTAATCAGGACGAGGTCAAAATCAATTTAATAGAGGATGCCTCACTTAAAAGCGGATTTATTCTTCGTATTGGAACGAAAGAGTATGACTGGAGTGAAAAGGGACGAATTAATCAGCTTAAGAACCGCATCAGTGATGTTGTGACGAAGACGGCACAATCCGACCAGGCGGAGAATATCGTCTCTATTCTTCGTGCAAGCATTGATGAGTTTGAACTTGAGGCAAAGACAAGAGAGATAGGTATCGTTACATTTGTTGGTGACGGTATTGTTACTGTAGAAGGAATCAATCACTCGTGCTACGGGGAGATTGTTATTTTTGATTGTGGCGTCAAAGGAATGGTACAGGATGTTCGTCGTGACGAGATTGGTATTATTCTTTTCGGTCGTGATACAGAAATCTTTGAAGGCAGTCATGTTGTCCGTACAGGCAAAATGGCAGGAACACCGGTTGGTGATGCTTTCCTGGGTCGTATTATAGATGCTCTTGGCGCACCGATTGACGGTGCCGGAGAGATTGAGGCAGACGGTTACAGACCGATAGAGAATCCGGCTCCCGGTATTGTTGACAGACTTTCTGTTGCAGTTCCTATGGAAACAGGTATATTATCGATAGACTCAATGTTCCCGATAGGACGTGGACAGCGTGAGCTTATTATCGGTGATCGCCAGACAGGTAAGACTTCAATTGCTATGGATACCATTTTGAATCAGAAGGGCAAAGATGTCATATGTATATATGTTGCAATTGGTCAGAAGGCATCTACAGTTGCGAAGCTTGTTAATACATTTAAGAAGAATAATGCAATGGATTATACCGTTGTTGTTGCGGCTACGGCATCAGACCCGGCACCGCTTCAATATATTGCTCCTTATTCAGGTACGGCTCTTGCAGAGTATTTCATGTATCAGGGTAAGGATGTTCTTATTGTTTATGATGATTTGAGTAAGCATGCGGTTGCATACCGTGCAATTTCATTATTGCTTGAGAGATCTCCGGGACGTGAGGCATATCCGGGTGATGTATTCTATCTTCACTCAAGACTTCTTGAGAGATCTTCAAGACTTACACCGGAAGCAGGCGGCGGCTCAATTACTGCGCTTCCTATTATTGAGACACAGGCGGGCGATGTATCCGCTTACATTCCGACTAATGTAATTTCCATTACAGACGGTCAGATATACCTTGAGAGTGAACTTTTCAACGCAGGTCAGCGTCCTGCGGTAAATGTTGGTCTTTCCGTATCGCGTGTTGGTGGTGCTGCACAGACTAAGGCTATGAAGAAGGCTGCAGGTAGTGTGCGTATCGACCTTGCACAATATCGAGAGATGGAAGTATTTACACAGTTCTCATCAGACCTTGATGAGAATACTAAGAAACAGCTTGCTCACGGACGTGCACTTATGGAGTTACTTAAGCAGCCGCTTGGTAATCCGTTTTCTATGGCAGAGCAGGTAATCACACTTACTGCTGCTAATGCACACATTTTCTCTGATATTCCTATCACAGAGATTAAGAAGTTCCGTGTTGACTTGCTTAAGTTTATGGCAAGTGAGCATCCGGATATATACAGTGAGCTTGAGTTCTCTAAGGATTTGACAGAGGATACGAAAGAATCAATAGTTAAGGCGTGCGAGGAATTCAAAAAGTCACGCTCGTAAGGAGGTTTTGACGCATGGCTAATGCGAAGGAAATTTCCAACAGAATAAAGAGTATCAAGGATACCATGAAGATTACGAAAGCAATGTACATGATGTCCTCTATGAAAATGAGAAAAGCCAGATTGCAGCTTGAGAATACGGAGCCGTATTTCTTTGGACTTCAGCATCAAATTACAGAGATATTGCTGCATTTTCCAAGTATTGAGCATTTATTCTTTGATAACCGTGCACAGGATCAGAAAGAGTGGGTTAAGAGAAAGGCGGTTATAGTTGTTACCGCTGACAAAGGAATGGCAGGTGCTTATAACCAGAGTGTTATCAGAGAAGCAACAGAGTTTCTAAAGACATGTGAAGATTATAAGCTTTATGTAATCGGTGAGGTGGGAAGAAGATATTTCTCGGCTCGAGGATATAATATTCAGGAAGGTTTTAATTACTCGGTAACCAATCCTTCCATTCACCGTGCCAGAGTAATTACAGAGCTTATGGTAGAGATGTATAAGCGTGACCAGATTGATAGTGTTCACATTATTTATACAAAAATGGTTAACAGCATGAAATCCGAAGTTGATGTACATCAGGTACTTCCTCTTAAGACTAAGGATTTTGTTAAGCAGGAGTTGGCAACTTCAACGGGGGATGGAGCATTTGATGACAGTGATTATGTTGTAGATCCTTCACCGGAGAAAGTTATAGAGAACCTTGCGTACAACTATGTAACGGGTATTCTTTACGGTGTGTTGGTTGAGTCCTATGCAAGTGAAGAGAATTCGCGAATGATGGCAATGCAGGCGGCAACCGATAATGCGGAGGCAATGCTTCATGACTTGTCGATAGAGTTTAACCGTGTAAGACAGGCAGCAATTACTCAGGAGATAACTGAGGTTATCGGCGGTGCTAAGGCTCTTAAGAAAAAGAAAGAGAAAGCAAAGGCGGCAAGGAAAGCGTTAGCGGCTAAGGCAGAAGCGTAGATACATTGTTTAGAAAGGACAGATGTCATAAATGGAGAACAAGGGTAGAATCGTACAGGTTTCAGGACCTGTAGTAGACGTAGAGTTTGAAGAGGGTAAGTTGCCCGCAATTAAAGATGCGCTTTTTGTTGTAAATGATGACAAGAAGTTTGTTATGGAAGTTTCACAGCACATTGGTGACAGCATAGTAAGATGTATTATGCTTGGTGCCAGTGAAGGTCTTCATCGTGATATGGAGGTTATTGCTACCGGTTCGGGTATCAAGGTACCTGTCGGTGAGTGTACCTTGGGAAGACTTTTCAATGTTTTGGGTGAAACTCTTGATAATAAGGAAAGTCTCGAAAATGCAGAACATTGGAGCATTCATAGAGAACCACCTGCATTTTCTGATCAGAGCCCGGTTGTTGAGATGTTAGAGACAGGAATTAAGGTTATTGACCTTCTTGCACCGTACGCAAAGGGTGGTAAAATCGGACTTTTCGGTGGTGCCGGAGTTGGTAAGACCGTTCTTATTCAGGAGCTTATCAGAAATATTGCAACTGAAAGTGGCGGATATTCGATATTTACCGGTGTTGGAGAACGTTCCCGTGAGGGTAATGACCTTTGGGTAGAAATGAAAGAGTCCGGCGTTTTGGAAAAGACGGCGTTAGTGTTTGGACAAATGAATGAGCCGCCCGGAGCACGTATGCGTGTGGCTGAAACAGGACTTACAATGGCAGAGTATTTCCGTGATGTTAAAAATCGTGATGTGCTTTTATTCATCGATAATATATTCCGTTTTGTACAGGCAGGTTCCGAGGTTTCGGCACTTCTTGGTCGTATGCCTTCTGCGGTTGGTTATCAGCCAACCCTTGCCAATGACTTGGGTGAGTTGCAGGAGCGAATTGCGTCTACAAAGCTTGGTTCAGTAACTTCCGTTCAGGCAGTATATGTGCCGGCGGACGATTTGACTGACCCTGCACCTGCGACAACATTTTCACACTTGGATGCTACAACGGTTCTTTCACGTAAGATTGTTGAGCAGGGTATTTATCCGGCGGTAGATCCGCTTGAGTCAACCTCAAGAATATTGGAGCCGGACGTAGTTGGTGAGGATCATTATAATACTGCACGAGCAGTTCAGGAGTCTTTGCAGAAGTACAAGGAGTTGCAGGATATCATTGCAATTCTTGGTATGGATGAGCTTTCAGACGAAGACAAACTTACTGTATATCGTGCCAGAAAAATACAGCGTTTCTTATCGCAGCCATTCCATGTGGCAGAGAACTTTACAGGAGTTCCCGGCGAGTTTGTTCCTATTGAGGAGACAATCAAAGGCTTTAAGGCTATTCTTTCAGGTGAAATGGATGAGTATCCGGAGGCAGCCTTCTTCAATGTTGGAACGATAGATGATGTTAAGGCAAAGGCTGACAGATTATAGGCTTATCCGAAGGAAAGGTAACAGGTATGAATACATTTACTCTTAGAATAATTGCATGTGACCGTATCTTTTATGATGGCGAATGTGAGACACTTGTTTTTCCGGGTGCTGATGGCAAAATGGGAATCATGGCTAATCATGAGAGTATGACAACAGCGGTTGAAATAGGTGAGATTAAGTTTCGTACACCTGACGGAGAAGAGCATGTGGCTATTACCTCTGACGGAATCCTTAAGGTAGATAATAATCAGGTAGATATTCTTGTGTATTCCTGCGAAAGACCTGAAGAGATTGATGAGTTTCGTGCCAAAGAGGCCAAAGAGCGTGCTATGGAGCAGCTTGCGGGGAAGCAGAGCGTTATGGAGTACCATATTTCAAGGGCCTCTCTTGCCAGAGCTATGGCACGTCTTTCGGGAAGAGACAAATATATGGGTGGCAGGTAATATATGAGCAATAACAAAAAAACAGCGGTTTTCTATCTGGTTGGAATTCTTATAATGATTGGTCTTTTGATATTCATTTTTTATGGTGTCAAATCAGTACTTAATGAGAATGCAACTAACGACGATATGGCGTTATCGTCCGAAGATTTAACGACAGAAGCAACGACCACAGAAGAAATAACAACAGAAATAACCACTGAAGCGACAACAGAGGAAGTGACAGAGGAGCCAACTACCGAAGAGATTGAGGATTTACAACTCATAGAACTTGGTGTTGCTGATGATGTGACACCACCTGTATTTTTGGGATGTCCGGAGACAATTGAACTTAAGGTGGATCAGGCTTTTGTTGCGGATGCGTATGTAAGTTATGCAGATGATATAGACAGAAATCCCGTGCTTACAACGGAAGGAACTGTTGATTATACGGTTCCCGGTAATTATCCGGTTAAGCTCACGCTTACAGATGAGGCGGGACATTCTACTGTCAAAGATATAACAGTTAAGGTCGTTGAGGAATATACAACTTATAATCCGACAGAGAAGCCAAAAGAGGATTTTTCGACCTTTGCATCTGTTTACAAGAATGACAATACAACTCTTGGAATTGATGTTTCAAGATGGCAGGAAGATGTTGATTTCAATCTTGTTAAGCAGGCCGGTTGTGATTTCGTAATAATACGTATCGGCGGCTATGATGAGGGAAGCACATATACCGACAGATATTTTAAGGATAATATTGCCAATGCCAAGGCAGCGGGACTTAAGGTCGGCATTTACTGGCATGCAGAGGAGAGCAACGTAGAGCAGGTTAGAGAAAATGTTCGTTATATGTTAGATGTGCTAGGCGGCGAGGAATTGGATTTCCCGATAGCGTATGACTGGGAAGATTTCTCTCATTTTCAGGATTATAAAATGAGCATTAACGATCTTAATAACTGTCTTGAGGTTTTCTACGGAGAGGTTAAGAAGTACGGCTACGATGCTTGCATATACGGAAGCAAGAATTATCTCGATAGTGTATGGAAGAATATGGGCAATCACCCGGTATGGCTTGCCAATTATGTGGACAGCACGACGTATTCAGGTGATTATTATATGTGGCAGCAGTCCAATACAGGTAGGATTCCAGGTGTTAACGGTGACGTCGATTTGAATATTTTATATAATGACAGATATGTAAGATAAATAAAAGCATGTTATAAGGATTTCCCTATAACATGCTTTTTTGTTATCTCAAAGAAAGTTTTCTTGCGTTCCTAACAACAGAACCATTTTTGTCACCAACGGTTGTTGATGTTACAGGATACTCTTCAACAGCTGTATCTGTCTTTCTGTAGATTCTTCCTGAGTTTGCATCTACAAAGAACTCACCAAATTCTTCGCCGGCATCATTCTTACTTGTATCATAGAGATAGAAGTGATAACCCATAGAGCCTTCCTGATAGTCATTTAAGTTCTTGTCTTCGTTACGAAGTTCAAACTTGGCATCTGAATGGTAGGCACCCATTGTATCAAGGAAATAATCATGAGCATCGGCATAGTTGTCAAAACCACCGTCACCGAGTAAATCGTCTGTAGCATTTCTTGCACCCTCTGCAATATCATTTGCTGCATCAGATAAATCCTCTGATAAATCATTTTTGTCAGTGTCGTTATTTCCGCTTTTTGATGCGGTCGTTTTGTCACATGCGCAAAAAAAGCATGCCATAAGAACGAGCATTGAGCTGATTGTTAAATAATGTCTGATCTTTTTCATAACAAGTCTCCTTTTTGATTTTTTCTGTAGTAGTATGCTCAATTTGTATTATTTTATTCGTTGCAGTTTTGGGTGGTTGTGCTCGTTTGTGTTGAAACGTTATTTGATTGTGTGACGATTGTTTCTTTCTTTGTGCCTGTTATGCTTTTTATTCCAAAAAGAAAGACTATAAGTAGTATGGCAAGAGTGATGTATTTCATGTAATTGGATTCTAATGAATAGTCTTTGGACATATATTACCGCTCTTTTTTTATTAAAATATATGCTTGTTCTATGTAATGATAGAACCTTTTTATTCGATTAGAAAATTGCAATTGGGCAATGGTTGTGATATATTTCTATATAGGATTTTTGCGATATGCAAATGATATTTGCACATAAGGAGCACTATTATGGGACGTATATGGAATGCTCTCCGATATGGAGATGCAGAGACTAGAAAATGTATCGGAAGTGTAATTCTTTTTTCCGTAATCGGCGTGGTATTAATTGTTGTTGCCGGACTTACGGGAATGTTTAATCTTTTTATACTCGGTATGATATCGGGTGTTGTCGCCATTATTATTTCACAGACGTTTACATTGGTTGAGGATGACTTTGTTGCAGAAGTTGACAGTCAAGGTTCAAAGGACAGCGTAAGATCTGTTTCGGTTAAGCGTAACGGTGTGTCGGGTCAGCCTGCCAAATCGGATAAGAAAAAGAAGGCATCAGAGGAAGATAATGCAGATGATGCGGATGAGAACCCGGATGAAGATTTTGATGAAGATGCAAAAAAACATAGTGAAGAGGACGAGTCTGCTGATACCGAAGAAGAGAAGAAGGATCCTGACAGATTTGAGCACTATGACAAATCAAAACTTAGAAAAATCAAGAAGAAGTTTCATGTCAAGAAAGATCATAGAGCAATAATTATTGACCGCTCTGACAAGTATAAGATACATGAGTGTCCTGCATTTATTTGGCGTGTTCACAATAAGGTTTCTATTCTTTTGTTAGAGAAAGAACCAAGAAAGATTGTCATTCCAAGAGAACTTATCAAGCATGTGGATTATAATCCCGGAGTTCGGGTTGATAAGGCAACAGAGTATGTGGCGTTTAAGAAAGAGAATCTTATCACGTCAACATTTTCACCGTATCTTCCGGATTATCATCCATCACGTGTGAAGAACGATCCGTCAAGAATGAAGAACCTTTACAAGATATATCCGGATATCAATATAACCAACAACAGTATCGGTACGGTTATGGATCTTTTGTATCTTAATTTCATGCCAAAGGATAAGTACACAACGTCCGACAAGTTGAACGGATTTTTTAAGCGTGTGTATGCGGCAAATGTTTTGTACAAGGATAAGGTCTATACGATAAATGATTACAAGGACGAGGTAGAAAAAATTCTTGGTGAAATGACCTATGCAAAGATGCCTGAAAAGGAATACGATTTTACGCTTGACAGCCTTGTAAAAGCACACATGATTTCAACTGAATATGCAGATTATTATAAAGAGCACAGAAAATGATTTACAAAAAAAATTAAAATTGGGTGTTGACATTTATAATTAAGGTGTGTATAATTCAAAAACGTAGAGAGGCAAAGGTGTCTCAGAGGAATAACTCTGAGACGCCTTTTTTCTTTGTTATAAACTGCGCAGAATTGATCAAATTATTAAATTAACGGTAAGGAGTGAAGTTCTATGGAAAAACAAAACGTACCCGAGTTATTCGGATCATTGGTATTCAATGATAAGGTGATGAGAGCAAGATTGTCAGATGATGTATATGTATCACTTAGAAAGACAATCGATGAAAATGCGAAACTTGATGAAAGCGTTGCAGATGCTGTAGCGGAGGAAATGAAGAAATGGGCACTTGAAAATGGTGCAACACATTTCACACATTGGTTTCAACCGCTTACAGGAGTTACAGCAGAGAAGCATGACAGCTTCATATCACCTTCGCCGGACGGAGGGGTGCTTATGGAGTTTTCCGGTAAGGAACTTATAAAGGGTGAGCCTGATGCTTCATCATTTCCTTCAGGAGGCCTTAGAGCAACATTTGAGGCAAGAGGATATACAGCATGGGACCCAACCTCATATGCATTTATTAAAGATCATACATTATGTATTCCAACAGCCTTTTGTTCATACTCAGGCGAGGCACTTGATAAGAAGACACCGCTTCTTCGTTCAATGCAGGCTATAGACAAACAGGCAAAACGAATCCTTAAACTTTTCGGTAAGGATGATGTTAAGAGTGTAAGAACAAGCGTTGGTCCTGAGCAGGAATATTTCCTTGTAGATGAGGAAGTGTTCAACAAGAGACCGGACCTTGTATATACGGGAAGAACACTTTTCGGTGCGATGCCTCCTAAGGGTCAGGAATTGGATGACCACTACTTCGGAGTAATCAAGCCAAGAGTTATCGAATATATGGAAGACCTTAACAATGAGCTTTGGAAGCTCGGTATTCTTGCAAAGACAGAGCATAACGAAGTTGCTCCTGCACAGCATGAGTTGGCTCCTATTTATTCAACAACAAATGTTGCCACAGATGCTAACCAGTTGACAATGGAGATTATGAAGAAAGTTGCAAGACGTCACGGAATGGTTTGTCTCTTACATGAAAAGCCGTTCGCGGGAGTTAACGGTTCAGGTAAGCACAACAACTGGTCAATCGGAACAGATACAGGTCTTAACTTGTTATCGCCGGGTAAGACACCTTATGACAATGCACAGTTTCTCCTTTTCTTATGTGCAGTAATTCAGGCGGTTGATGATTATCAGGATTTGTTAAGACTTTCTGTTGCAACAGCAGGAAATGACCACAGATTAGGTGCTAACGAGGCACCACCGGCAATCATTTCAGTATTCCTCGGTGATGAACTTACAGCAATTCTTAAGGCTATCAAGAACGATACACCTTACGAGGGAACAGAGAAAGTTAAGATGAAGCTCGGAGTTGATGTTATTCCGAAGTTCTCAAGAGATACAACAGACAGAAACAGAACGTCACCGTTTGCATTTACAGGTAACAAGTTTGAGTTCCGTTCTCTTGGTTCATCAAACAGTATTGCATGCTGTAACATCATGTTAAATGCAGCAGTTGCAGAAAGTCTTCGTCAGTATGCTGATGAACTTGAGAAGGCAGATGATTTCGAGACTGCACTTCATGATCTTATTAAGAGAAAGATAAATGAACATGAGAGAATCCTCTTCGACGGTAACGGATACGGCGATGAGTGGGTTAAGGAAGCAGTTGAAGTAAGAGGTCTTTCAAACTTAAAGACTACTGCAGATGCAATGCCTAAGCTTCTTGATAAGAAGAACATGGATATGCTCATGTCACATGAGGTATTTACAGAGGCAGAACTTAAGTCACGTTGCGAGATTATGCTTGAGAATTACTGCAAGACAGTTAATATCGAAGGACTTGCAATGGTTGACATGGTTAGAAAGAATTATCTTCCTGCTATCGAGAGATATCTGTTCAGACTTGCACAGACAACTTCTCTTATGAAGCAGGTTAGCGATAATGTAAAATGCAATTACGAAGTATCTACTATGGAGAGACTTTCAGAGCTTACAGATTATATCCTTGATGCAGTAACAGCATTGGAGAACACATTGGCAACATTTAAGGGTATTGAAGATATATTCAAGGCTTCAGAGTTTGTAAGAGATGAAATGATTCCGAACATGGATACTCTTAGAAAGTATGTTGATGAGGCAGAGATGCTTACATCACAGAGAGATTGGCCGTTCCCAAGTTATGGACAGTTGCTTTTCTCAGTTCAGTAAACTAATTAACACATAGAACTTAATAATGATTTGAGAAACAAAGGCGTTTCAAGTTAAATACTTGAGGCGCCTTTTATTTTAAAGGAGGAATTATTATGACAGAAGAAATTATGAGCGCATTAGACGGTGAATTGTTCGCTGTGTGGTTTTTGATCGGAGCAGCATTAGTGTTCTGGATGCAGGCCGGATTTGCAATGGTTGAGTCGGGTTTTGCAAGAGCAAAGAACGCAGGTAACATTTTGATGAAGAACCTTATGGACTTCTGTATTGGATGTTGTGTATTTATTCTTATCGGTTTTGGATTTTTACTTGGTGAAGACGTAATGGGCTTTATCGGTAAGCCTGGATTTGATATTTTCACAGCATATCAGAACTTTGATTGGTCTAACTTCATTTTCAACTTAGTATTCTGTGCTACAACAGCAACTATTGTATCAGGTGCTATGGCAGAGAGAACAAAGTTCTTAAGTTACTGTGTATATTCTGGTATTATTTCAGCTTTGATTTATCCTATCGAGGCTCACTGGATTTGGGGCGGTGGCTGGCTTGCACAGCTTGGTTTCCATGATTTTGCAGGATCATGTGCAATCCACATGGTAGGTGGTATTTCAGCTCTTATCGGTGCAAAGATGGTAGGACCTCGAATCGGTAAGTTTGAAAAGAAAGACGGAAAGATAGTTAAAGTTAATGCCTTCCCCGGTCATAACATTGTAATCGGTGCACTTGGTGTATTCATTCTCTGGCTTGGATGGTATGGATTTAACGGTGCAGCTTGTACATCAGTAGATCAGCTTGCATCAGTATTTGTAACAACAACTATTGCACCTTCAGTCGCAACAGTAGTATGTATGATATTTACATGGGTTAAATATGGTAAGCCTGATGTTTCAATGTGTTTGAATGCTTCACTTGCAGGTCTTGTAGCAATTACAGCACCTTGTGATGTAACAGATGCAGCAGGTTCAATCGTAATCGGTGCAGTTGCAGGACTTTTGGTAGTATTTGGTGTATGGCTTCTTGATTACAAGCTTCACATTGATGACCCTGTTGGTGCGGTTGCAGTTCACTGCATGAACGGTATCTGGGGTACAATTGCAACAGGACTTTTCGCAACAACTACAGCACCGGGAAATGATGAACTTACAGGTCTTTTCTACGGCGGTGGAGTTAAGTTACTTGGTATTCAGTTACTTGGTTTTGCAGCAGTAGCAGCATGGACAACAGTAACAATGATTATTGTATTTGCAATTATTAAAGCAATTTTTGGTCTTCGTGTTTCAGAGGAAGAAGAAATCGAAGGTCTTGACCTTACAGAGCATGGTCTTGCATCAGCATATGCAGGTTTTGCAATTATGGATATTAACAGCGCTACAATGAGTGCAAATGAGAACACTAACCTTGGTGTTGAAGAGTACGAAGAGGCAAGCGAGGCACAGAAGAAGGCTTCCGTTCCGGTTGTCGATACAACTAAGGAAATGAAGGAAGCAGGAGTTATCGCAGATACAGGTATCTACAAGGTTGTTATCATTACTAAGCTTTCAAGATACGACAAGATTAAGAAAGCCCTCAACAACTTAGGTGTTACAGGTATTACAGTAACTCAGGTTTCAGGATGTGGTATTCAGAAGGGTGCCGGCGAGATGTATCGTGGAGTTGAGATGGACGTAACATTGCTTCCTAAGATTAAGCTTGAGGTTGTCGTTTCAGGAATCCCTGTTGACAGCGTTATCGAGACTGCTAAGAAGACACTTTACACCGGTAAGATTGGTGATGGTAAAGTATTCGTATATCCGGTAAGTCGTGTAGTTAAGATTCGTACAGGCGAGGAAAACTACGATGCATTACAGGATGTAGAGTAATTTAATAAAAAGATAAAAATTAAACGGGCATTACGGTGAAAACTGTAATGCCTGTTTTAGTCTGTCTTGTCATAGAATGTAATTACAAAGGGGGATGGCATTGGTGTTCATATCTGTTATAATAAGATATCATTTATTATATATGTTATAGTATTTGGGTTGCCGAAATAGGAGTGAAGGATTAGGCATAAAAGAACGTTGTTTATGAAATAGAGGTTATAATTATATGTACGAAAAGAAAAACTATGTAAAAAAAATACTCGCTATTGCGATACCTATCATGCTTTCGAGTCTGATTTCGGAGCTACAGATGATGATTGATCGTATTTTTATCGGGAAAATATCTCTTGACAGTATGAGTGCTGTCGGTAATGCAAGTACACCGATGTGGACGACAATGAATGTCATATTTTCGTTTACAACGGGAGCCACAATCGTGGTAAGTCAGGCATATGGAGCAGGCAAAATAGACGAGGCGAAAAAAACTCTGGCATCGCTGTTTAAATATAATAATGTTATCGCTTTCTTGATGTTTTTATTTTGGCTGCTTTGCCCTCAGTTTGCTTTCCGGCTGATGAAGGTGGACGAAAGCATCATGAAAATGGCGGTTGATTATGCTAAGTTCTATTCACCGATTTTTATTCTTTGCGGCATCGGTGCGTCTGTAAGCTGTATGCTTCAGGTATGCCAGAAAACGAAGATAATGGTCTGGTACGGAGTGACGAGGTCGCTTGCAAATGTGGCACTGGATTATGTACTGATCTTCGGGCATTTTGGCTTACCGGCCATGGGAGTAAAGGGAGCGGCATTGGCAACTACCATAGCGGAGTTTATCGGTGATATGGTGGTACTGTTTTATGTTCTGCTGTCAGACAGTCTAAAACTGAAGCCTTCATTTGCACAGATTCTAAGATCAAAGCTTATACCGTATTTAAGGATATTGAGATTCGGAGTCCCTGCGGCTGCTGAGGAATTTGCATGGAATCTGGGGAATCTTTATCTAATTGTTATGATGAACCGGATTTCAGTGGAAGCGGCCGGTATCCATTCCATCGTTTTTGGTGTGGAGCTTATTGCAGTGGCTATCGTCTGCGCAATCGGAAATGCTACGCTTACGCTTTCCGGTTATGAAACAGGACGTGATAATATAAATGGAGTCTGGGATGTTGTTATCAGCTCCGTTATGTTAAGTGGTGTATTGGCGGCTTTCAATCTGTTGTTATTTGTACTCTTCCCTGGAACGATACTTGGCTTATTTACCAAAGATGAGGCGGTGATTGCCTTGGCTCCTTTGTATCTTGTCATTGTAGGTATAGATTTGTTTCCCAAAAGCGGAAATATTATCATCGGCTCCGGTATCAAGGGCTATGGCGAGCCGAGCTGGATGTTAAAAACTCAGCTTTTCGGAACAGTATTTGTCATCACGGCAAGCTCAGTAATGGTGCTGCTCTTGCATATGGGTATTGTTGAGATATTCATCATGGTGGTTGCTGATGAGACACTGCGTCTTATTCTCAACTATTGGAAGCTATGCAGGATACGCAGAAGAAAAGGAGAAGGGTGAGTTTTGCAATCACCTAACTTAAATAATAGGCAGGAGGACGGTTATGAAAAACATTGCAATAATAACAGGCGCTACCGGCGGGATAGGCCGTGAATTTGTAAGACAAGTAAGTGATTTGGAGATTGACGAGATTTGGGCTGTGGGGAGAAATGAGCGGATACTTTCAGAGTTCTCTGGCAACATTGTTACCATCAAAGCAGATATTTCAAAGCATGAAGGAATTGAAGTGATAAAGGACAGACTAAAGAGTGAAATGCCGAATGTAAGATTGCTTGTCAATAATGCCGGCGTTGCATATATGGGTAAGTATACGGAAATGAGTGAGGAGCAGATCACTTCTATGATTTCTGTTAACTGTACCGCATGTGCTCTTTTGACAAGAATTGTTCTGAATCATATGAAGTCGGGCGCCGTGATTTTCAATGTTTCGTCTGCTTCATCATTTCAACCGAATCCGTATCTTACCTTGTACTCCGCAAGCAAAGTATTTGTCAAGAACTTCTCAAGGGCACTAAATGTTGAATTGAAAGCGCAAAAAATAAGGTCGGTGGCTGTATGCCCGGGATGGGTTGATACTGATATGCTTCCGAGAGAAAGACAGGGAAAAACGATAAGGTATCCGGGAATGGTTTCGCCGAAAAAAGTGGTAACACATGCTTTAAAGGATGCAAAAAGAGGCAAAGATGTTTCGGTTTCTTCTCTTTACAATAAAATGTTAAGGATACTTGTTAAGCTGTATCCGACAAGGATTGTTATGAAAACATGGACAAGGGGAATTAAGGATTATCTATAGGGATGTTTTCTGGGTGAATTGAGACAGAAAAATATTGAAAAAAGCAGTTGATTTGCGTATAATTCATATTCAGAGCAAATAAGCGAACTGGGGAGAAGAATTATGGCGCGTGAACAATACCGGCATTTTGCGTCCGTGTATGATAGAATGATGGACAATATTCCTTACAAAGAGTGGAAGCAGTATGTGCTGAAGCTCTTTTATAAGTATGGGGTACCGCCATGTGCGGATATCACTGAGCTTGGTTGTGGAACAGGAGTTATGACAAGATTGCTTGCCAAAGACGGTTTTAATATGACGGGAATTGACATATCGGAGGAAATGTTAAAGGTCGCCCAAGCAAAGACTTCCGATAGAGTATTATATAAATTAGCAGATATGCGTAAGTTTTCTTTAGACCATAAGCAGGATGCGATAATAAGTATTTGTGACAGTATGAACTATCTGATTACGGTTGAAGATTTTACTAAGGCTTGTACCTGTGCATATAACAATCTATCCGACAGCGGTGTTTTTATATTTGATTTAAAGACAGAGTACTTCTTTGAAAATGAACTGGACGGAAAAACTTTTTCCGAGAATATGGGAGATTTTTCTTATGTGTGGAAGAATAAATATGATCCGGTAACTCGTATTCATAAGTATCATTTACTGTTTGACTGTGTAGTAGATGACAGACGTGAAAAGAAGGAAGAACTTCATAAGCAGAGATGCTACCGCGCAAGTGAGATAAAGGAAGCAGCAATAAAAGCAGGATTTACTCATGCGTCAGTTTATGATGCATTTACATTTGATAAGCCGAGAAAGAAGAGCGAGAGAATATATGGGGTGCTGCAAAAAAGTAGTTTATGATGATGCATGAAAAGTGGGGGATTAGTAATGCTAAGTACCTGTAACGTGTGTTTTAGGCATTGCAAAATAAATGAAGGACAGACCGGTGCGTGCTTTGCAAGGACAGGCGGAGAAAATGGGGCGACTGTTCCCATAAGCTATGGACACGTTACATCTATCGCACTTGATCCGATTGAGAAGAAACCGCTTTACCATTTTCATCCGGGAAGCATGATACTGTCTGTCGGAAGTTATGGGTGCAATCTGAAATGTCCGTTTTGCCAGAATGTCAGTATCTCACTTGCCGATAATTATACGGGCAACTTTCCAAAATGTGAGTATGTGGCATCGGAGACTTTAGTTGATCTTGCTAAGGAGTATGTTCCACATGGCAATATCGGTGTGGCATTTACCTACAATGAGCCGCTTGTGTGCTATGAGTATGTTTTAGATACGGCGCGCCTGCTTAAAAATGCGGGGCTTTTTTCGGTGGTTGTAACAAACGGAAGTGTACTTCCCTGGGTTATTGACGAGATAGGACCATTTATCGATGCGATGAATATAGATATTAAATGCTTCTCACACGATTATTACAAAGATGTGTTAAATGGTGACTTTGAAACTACGAAAGCGTGCATTGAGAAAGCGTTAGAGTACTGTCATGTGGAGCTTACAACACTTATTATTCCCGATGAAAATGATTCCGCAAAGGAGATGGAAGAGATGTCTCTGTGGATTGCGGGACTTGAGAAAAAGTATGGAAAAATGATTCCGTATCATATAAGCAGATTCTTTCCAAGAAGCAGGTATGCAGACAGAAAACCGACGGATATTGCTGTGATGAAGAAGCTGTATGAAATAGCGAGTAATAGGCTGTCGTGTGTATATCTGGGGAATTGTTGAGTGTGGTGGAGGGATATGAGCTTTACGAGACTGACAGCACATTTGCCATGGTGGGAAGCATGGGAGATGATTTTGAGTATATTTCATCTATGGATCATGATACCGGAGATAAGATAAATGAGTGCATCAAAGAGTATAAAGATAGTGGCAAGCCTAAGGAAATGAGGAAAAAGTTGAGTCACAAGCCTTTGTGCTTTGAAGTGATAGATATTAAAGAACATTCTGTTGACGGAACAGACAGCAGATATTATGTGGCAACATACGAAAAGAAGGATGTGCTTATGCAGTTAGGTACTGTTTTTGGAATAGTAAAATAGAGTGTATGGAATGTGTAAGAAACCCGGGAAAACTGTATTTATGACTGAAATCGCAAAGAAATTAAATAAGAAAGGTGACTGGATAGTGGCAGAGTTGAATCCTGAAAAGGATATGTTGTTAGGTCTGGCGGCTAAGCTTTCAAGTGAGAATGAGCTTGCCAGAATCTTTAAAGCCGCAAAGATTAATCTCTCTTTTTTTGGTTTTGGTCTTGAGGTTACAGGACAGACACCTATTACTGATATAGAAACTGCAATAACGAAAATGATGGAAAGTTTGCGGAAACATGGTAAACGAGTACTTATTACAGTTGATGAGGTTACCAGTACGCAGACAATGAGAGAATTCGCAAGTGCATTTCAGATATTTGTGCGTCAGGATTTGCCTATATTTTTGTTGATGACCGGATTATATGAGAATGTTAACGTACTTCAGAACGAAAAGAATCTGACATTCTTATATAGAGCGCCAAAGATTGAATTAAAACCTCTAAATATTGGCACGATTGCGAAGAATTACAAGGGAAAATTCAAACTGGATGATGATACAGCACTTCATATGGCAAAGCTTACACGCGGATATTCATTTGCATTTCAGGTATTGGGATATTTTACATGGGAAAATGACGGTGACTATGAGGGTATACTTAGTGACTATAAACAGTACCTTGACGATTATGTATATGACAAAATATGGTCGGAATTATCAAGGGGCGACAAAAGGATACTATATGGTATGGCAAAGTGTGAAAACGGTAAAATAAGTAGTATCAGGGAAATACTTGGAATAGAGACCAATGAGTTTAATCCTTATCGTAAGCGTCTTATCAAGAAAGGTATTGTTAATGGTGATGAACGAGGCTATGTAAAATTTGTATTGCCTTTATTTGAGCAGTATGTGCTTGAAAATTATGATGAATAGATTATTAATAGGAAACCTGAAAGAAAGACTAACTATTAAAAGTCAAGTCGAAAAAAGATATTTTTTGAATAAAGTGCAGAAATGCATTTTAGATATAT
>SVEQ01000023.1 GCA_015057325.1 Lachnospiraceae bacterium
CGCTATGAAGTTTCGCATGAAAATGTCCCTAAACGGACGCTAGACGCGACTCGCCGCAAGCGGCTCGCATCAACGCGAACGTTACGTGTTGGCTGATTTGATGCACTTTTCTACATAACGAAACAGCGTGAGATTATCTGTGTGTGCAATATCCTGTGTCGCAAAGATTGTTATATACATTACTAAACGAACGGCAGCATAAAGAATTGTTGTGTATTACATTCTGGGTGACATTCAGGAGGATATTAGAGTTTCTTGGTATATCGATGAGTAGACAGCGGCTGCCGAACATGGATGTTCGGCATGTTCCATTGAGACAGGATGTCGAATTGGAACAGTGCCGCGTACAATATCATAATGTCACCGAGATAACTAGAAACTCTTATGTCCGTATGTCTCGTCACACAGAATGTAATATATCGACAATTTGTTATGCGTCCGTTTTGAAAATGTATATAACAGTTCATTGGACACAGGATATGCATTCATCTGATAATCTGTACGCGTCCGTCATATATAAAAGTGCATTAAATAGCAATTAAGTTGCTTTTTGCGTGTGTTTAATATATAATATCGTGGATAACGATGAAACGGGAAGATGAGTATGGATATAGAGTACAAGTTGCAGGTGTTTGAGGGTCCTCTTGACTTGCTGCTGCATTTGATTGAAAAGAATAAAGTTGATATATACGATATCCCTATTGTGACGATAACCGAGCAGTATCTGGATTATGTTGGACAGATGCAGGAGCATAATATGGATGTCATGAGTGAGTTCCTTGTTATGGCAGGAATGCTTTTGCAGATTAAGTCTAAGATGCTTCTTCCAAGAGAAGAGAAAGAGGAAGAAGAGGAAGAAGATCCAAGAGCTGAACTTGTCAGACGACTTCTTGAGTACAAGATGTACAAGTATGCCGCATTGGAACTTAAGGATATGGAACTTGATGCTTCAAGAAACTTTTATAAGAAGGCAACAATTCCCACAGAGGTTTCTGCGTATAAGGAAGAGATTGATCCGGCAGAGCTTGTATCTGATATTACACTTAAGCAGTTAAATGATATCTTCCAGTCAATCATGAAGAAGCAGGTAGATAAGATTGACCCTATTCGTTCAAAGTTTGGTACGATTGAGAAGGAAGAGATTAATATAGAGGACCGTATGGTTCAGATAAGAGATGAGGTCAAAGGTCTTAAGGGTATTAACTTCAGAACCCTGCTTGAGTCGCAGCCGACAAGGATGAACATAATAATAACATTTATGTCGATATTAGAGCTCATGAAGATTGGGGCGATTGCTATTCGTCAGGAGGAAACATTTGGTGACATTGTAATCGACTCGCTTGATGATGTTGATACAGATTCGGATGAGCTTGCGAGAGAGACTTTGGCGGAAGTTGCAGCTACGAAAGAGGAAGCCGCTACAGAAAAAGCAGAGGTGGATGAAAAAGAACTTGCAGCCGCAACAGAGGAAATAAAGGAGTAACAAATGGAACAGGATATTAATGTTATAGAGGGTAAGATAGAGGCAGTGCTTTTCTCGATGGGAGAAGCGGTTGACAGAGAGCAGATTGCACAGGCGTTAGAACTTGATGTCGACACTGTTGTTAAAATAATACATAATATGATGGACAAGTATGACGCGGCAGACAGAGGCGTGCGTATTGTTGAGCTTGAGAATGCATTTCAGATGTGCACGAAGGCGGATTACTACGACACACTTGTTAAGATTATAAATGTTCCTAAGAAGCATGTGCTTACAGATGTGCTTTTGGAGACACTTTCAATAATTGCTTACAAGCAGCCAATCACAAGACAGGAGATTGAGGCGATAAGAGGTGTATCTTGTGCTCATGCAGTCAACAAACTTGTTGAGTACAATCTTGTTCAGGAGGTTGGACGTCTTGAGGTTATTGGTAGACCGATACTTTTTGGAACAACGGATGAGTTCCTTAGAAGTTTTGGTGTTCAGTCAACAGATGAACTCCCTACAATTACCCCCGATAAGATTGAGGACTTTAAGCAGCAGGCACTTGAAGAAGCCCAGCTTACATTTGATCCGGTTAAGGATTGATAAATAAGTTATAATTAATCGACATGCACATATACTTTAACAAGTAATGTTTGAGTATATGGCATGTCTTTTTTTAATAGAGTAAAAGAAAATATCAGAGCTTCTTATGTTTTGTGGTTATTTCCACTATTTTTAATTGTTTCCTGCTATTTGATTGATGCTTGTTCAGGAGTTAATATAAATAGTCATGGCGACAGTGATTTAGTGCATGAGTTTGTTATTGACAAGCGAGGCGGTAATCAAGTAGTAGAAACCATGTCAGAACCGGATACGCTATATGCAAAACATGCTATTTTGATGGATGCAGACAATGGCAGAGTGCTTTTTGAAAAGGACGGATATATCATGGCACCTATGGCAAGTACAACGAAGATAATGACTTTACTTGTTGCTCTTGAAAATGGTAATCTTGATGATATAGTAACGGTATCGCAGTATGCAGCCTCAATGCCTGATGTTCAATTAAATATTAAGGCAGGAGAACAATACAGACTTATAGATTTGTTGTATTCTTTAATGCTTGAATCACATAATGATTCTGCAGTTGCTATTGCGGAGCATATAGGTGGAAGTGTTGAGGGTTTTGCTAACCTAATGAACGAGAAAGCAAAAGAACTTGGTGCGTACAATACTCATTTTGTTACGCCAAACGGTCTTGATGCAGAAGAGCATTACACTACAGCGTATGACCTCGCACTTATTGCATCTTATGCAATCAAAAATGATAAGTTTTGCGAGATTATTGCAACCCCTGCATATCAGTTTCACGAGCAAAGCACGGGACGTGCATTTTCAGTCAACAATAAGGATAGGTTTCTTACATCATATCCGGGTGCTATCGGAATTAAGACGGGATTTACAGGCAACGCCGGATATTGCTTTGTAGGGGCTGTAAGACGCGACGGTAAAAACCTTGTAAGTGTGGTTCTTGCAAGTGGTTGGCCTCCTCATAAAACATATAAGTGGAAAGATACGACAAAACTCATGGATTACGGAGTTAATAATTACAATTTAAAATGCGTTCTTTCAAAAGGTGATGTGCTAGGAGAAATAATAGTTACCGATAGCATCGAAGGCGGCAACATTAATGCATATTCTGATGAGGATGTTTCATTGTTGGTAAATGAAAGCGAAGGGATACATTACGACATCAACCTGCCGACAACACTAAAGGCACCGGTAGAGGTCAATGAAGTTGTGGGGAAGGTCGACATTTATATTGACAATATGCTGTATAAAACCGTACCGCTTCACGCGGATCAAAATAAAACGCAGTTAACATACATGTATATTTTGAAGAAAGTGTTAACGGAATACTTCTTGATACATGATATATGGAAATTTACATAAATGTACCAACTTATATTTATATATCCTTTCATTTTTTCATTCGCCGGTACCCGTCGGGGAGGTTAAGTCCTACCCGTGCGGGTACCGGTATTTTTTCTTCACTACAGCAAATAAAAAAGTGGTAAAATTCTCTTCCTTAAGGTATAATGTACCTATATTGTTTGGGGTGTGATTTTATATGGAGAAGAATAAGAATGAGAAGTTCATTATACTTCTCATATCGTTGACGTGTATTTGGTTTACAATTGAAAGTATCATTTTGAGGTGGGAGTTTTGGGTTCCACCGCTTATTGTGCTGGGAACAGCAGCACTTTGGTTAATGAGTATTATGGAAAAGCCGAACTATGAGGTGCGTAAGGTCGGCTATCTTTTGTATGCCATGCTTGCATTGTTTTTCTATGGGGTTCACGATACAAGCTTCTTTGATGTTGCTCTAGTTTTTGTTCTTGTTATGATTGCATATGCATTTTTTAATCGTGCATATATGCTCAATCTTTTATTCTTTGAATATTTCATTGTTATGGCAATTCAATTCGTCCTTGCTTTTAAAGGACAGACTATCGTTTTTGACAAACTTAATATATCAAGAGTATTGCTTCATTTTGCAATTGTTGTTTTAACTTATTTTTCTTGTATAAGATTAATTGAGGACAGAATTGAGGAACAAGAGAAAAGTAATGATAAGGATGAACAAATAGAAGCTTATGAGTCGGATATGGAAGATTTCTTGTCTAATATTTCTCATGAATTAAGAACTCCTGTTAATGTTGTAAACGGAATGTCAGATCTTATGATTAAGAGAAATGCGGGAAAAGAAGCATATTCCATCAAAAGTGCAGGAATAAGACTTGCTTATCAGATTGAGGATATTCAGGATTACAATGAGTGTAAGAGACAGAAACTCTTGCTTGAGGAAGATGAGTATATGAGTACATCGCTCATCAATGATGTTGTGACAAGCTTTAGAGTACTAGATGACAGCAGCGAACTTGAACTTGTTGTTGACCTTGCACCAAGTGTCCCCAAAATGATGAGAGGAGATATCAAGAAATTACATAAAATATTCAGACATCTGTTAGAGAATGCTGTTAAGTTTACAAGGAGGGGCGGCATTTATGTAAAGATGTATTCGGAAAACACTGATTATGGAGTTAATCTTTGTATTGAAATGACTGATACCGGTATTGGTATGGATAAGACTGCTACGCGTAATATTGCTAATGGTATGTATCAGGCTAACAAGAAGCGTAACAGAAGTTCAGGTGGAATTGGACTTGGTCTTTCAATTGTGTATGGATTTGTTCATAGAATGGGTGGCTTTGTCAAAATAGAAAGTACAAAGGGTGCCGGAACTACAATACGTGCTACAATCCCGCAAAAGGTTGTTGACAAGCAGGCTTGTATGAACCTGTCCGGTATGTTTGAGGGAGATATTTTATTCCATGTAAAATCCAACAAATATAAGGTTCCGAGAGTAAGAGATTTCTATCGTGCTATGGCTGCTAATCTTGCTTCGGGAATTCGTGTGCCTTTGTATCCGGCCGAGACTATAAGGGATATTGAACGTTTAAGAGAAAAATTAAATGTTACATATATTTTTATGGGAGAAGAAGAGTATGTTGAAAATCCTAAGTATTTTGATGAATTAAGTCATAATGGAGTGGTTGTTTCTGTATCGGCATCAGAAGGTTTTAAGCCTAATCCGGGTAGTAAAGTTATTATTATGCCAAAACCGCTTTATGCTTATCCTGTTATCAAGATTCTTAATGAAGGTCAAGATGCTGGCAAAATAGATTTTTATGAAAATGTTGCAAAACCGGTATTTAGTGGAGTTCGTGCACTCGTTGTTGATGATGAACCGATGAATCTGGTTGTTGCTTCAAGTATATTTAATGAATATGAAATGTCTGTTGATACTGCAGGAAGCGGAAAAGAAGCAATTACAAAGTTTAGAGATAACAACTATGATATTATTTTTATGGATCATATGATGCCTGAAATGGACGGGGTGGAGGCAATGAAACACATTAGAAATGTTGCTTCTGAATTAGATCGTAGCATTATCGTTGTTGTGCTTACTGCCAATGTTGTTTCAGGTGCAAAAGAAATGTTTATGAAGGAAGGCTTTGATGGATTTATCGCAAAGCCTATTAATACTGCTGATTTTGAGAGAGTGATGCTTAGAGTCCTTCCTGAATCATTGAAAAATGGAGGAGGTGACAAGTTATGATCTTTTCAAAAATTATCAAAGATATATCAAATGCAATTAAGGATCCAAACAGAGATTTGACTGATCGTTTGTTTTTGCGTCTTAATATAATATCTGAAATCGTTGTTTTTGTTGCATTTATTATTGATTTGATCATGAAAGAAAATAAGGGTGAGATTATTACCCTTGTTCTTACATTAATTTTTGTACCAATCATATCTTTCTCAAGCATGTATAAGAACAGAATTAAGTTTGCAACACGCCTTATTGTTACATGCCTTGTATTTTTAATACTGCCTGCTCTTTTCTTCTTTGGCGGCGGATTAGAAGGCGGCGGTGTGTTGTGGATCATTTATGCCTTTTTGTACGTAGGACTTGTTTTGTCAGGGACGTGGCGTAATTTCTTCTTCTTAATGCTATTTGCACTTGGTGCATTTTTTTATGCTGTAGAATACAATTATCCGGAGTTGGTTTTTGAACATTCAAGAGAAATGTTTTTTGTTGATTCTTTTGTATCGCTTATACTTATCGGAATTGTCGGTTATTTTATGACGAGAGCACAGAATAACTTTTATATGGAGGAGAATGAACGTGCAAAGAAAGAGAAGGAGAGAGCTGAAGAACTGACTCTTTCACAAAACCGTTTCTTTTCGAGTATGAGTCATGAGATTCGTACGCCTATTAATTCAATATTAGGTCTTAATGAATTGATACTTCGTGATGTTGATGCGTCTAATGATATAGTCAAAGATGCAATGGGAATTCAGGGATCGGGTAAAATGTTGCTTTCGCTTATCAATGACCTTCTTGATTTTTCTAAAATGGAAGCGGGAAGCATGGATATAGTTGCCGTAGATTACAATGTCGGTAATATGATTTCCGAAATCGTTAATATGATATGGCTTCGAGCAAATGAAAAAGGACTTAAGTTTAATGTGACAATAGACCCGACCGTTCCGTCTGTTTTATACGGTGATGAAGTACGTATTAAACAGATATTGGTTAATTTGCTTAATAATGCAGTTAAATATACGCAATCAGGATCTGTTGAATTACATATTGAGTGTAGTGAAGAAGGTGAAAAAGATGCAATATTAAGCATTTCGGTAATAGATACCGGAATGGGTATTAAGAAGGAATCACTTCCGTATTTGTTTGATGCATTTAAGAGGGTTGATGAAGCCAATAACAGGTATATTGAAGGTACCGGACTTGGTCTTAGTATAGTTAAACAGCTTGTTGAACTTATGGGCGGAACTATCAGTGTTAACAGTGTATATGGTGAAGGCTCAACATTTACTGTTGTTATCAAACAGGGAATATCTGATAAAACAAAGATTGGCGAACTTAATATTCATAACAAGAAAATAGCAAAGAGAGATGTTTATGAATGCAGTTTCAAGGCACCGGAAGCAAGAGTTCTTATTGTCGATGATAACGAGATGAACCTTGAGGTGGAGTCAAGATTGTTAGCTGACACCGAACTAGTTATTGATAAGGCAATGAGCGGAAGGGATGCATTGGCACTAACTCTCAAATACAAATATGATGCGATACTTATGGACCATTTAATGCCGGAAATGGACGGAATAGAAACACTATCGTATGTGAGAAATCAGATGGGAGGACTTAACAGGTCAACACCGATTGTTGTGCTTACAGCTAATGCAGGAAGTGATAACAGAGATTTGTACAGTCGTGCCGGATTTGACGGATACCTTGTTAAGCCTGTTTCGGGAGAAGAATTGGAGAAGATGCTTATCAAGAATATTTCGCCGGACAAATTAATATTAAGTACAAAAGTAGTAGGAATGCACGAGGACATTAATGCTGCTTCGGGATATTCGGGAAAAATGCCGGTTGCAATCGCTTCTACAAGTATGTGCGATTTGCCGGATGAAATTGTACAAAAATTAAAGATACCTATTTTGCCGTTCTTAATTCATACAGATGAAGGAGTTTTCAAAGATGGTGTCCAGATGGATTCTGACGAACTTATAAGGTATATGCACTCGGGAAGAGATGCGATATCTTCCCCACCCGATGAGACGGCTTATACGGAGTTCTTTGCCAAAATACTTAAGAATGCACATCATGTGATATACATATCAATAAGTACAAGCATGAGTACTGATTATAATAGAGCTTTAGATGCAGCAAAATCATTTGAAAATGTAACTGTCATTAACTCTGATTGCCTATCAAGTGCAACAGGTATATTGGTTCTTATTGCACACAAACTTGCCCAGCAAAGTTTGTCTGTTTCGGATATAGTTGAAGAGTTAGAGACAGTTAAGACCAGACTTAAATGTAGCTTTGTAATTGACAGAACAGACTTTATGTTTAGAAGAGGTCTTGTAAGCTCCAGAGTACATACAATAGCAGATGCTTTAAACCTTCATCCGTCACTTAGGTTTAAAGATGGACAATTCGGTGTTGGTGGTGTTTGGATAGGAAAGACAAAACGTGCATATAAGCAATACATTAAAAGTGCATTTCCGGTAGATGTTATTCCTGACCCGGGTGTTTTGTTTATTACTTATGTTGATGTTCCTTGGGAGACGCTTTACAAAATAAGAGAAGAGGTTAGCAGGTATGCTTATTTTGAACATGTTGTTTTCAAACAGGCATCTGCGGCTATTTCATCAAACTGTGGTTCGGGAACTGTAGGAGTGCTTTATTTTGTTAAGTCAAATAAGTCATACAACCTTGGTTCATATATACATGAAAGTGATGATGAGGATAATGACCAGGATAACGTTGAGGAAATGATTACAGGTAAAGAATTGGAAACGCAGATTGATTACGAGATTGAAATGGCAGAAGATTTTGAGGAGCAATCAGATGGACAGGTAACGTCACAACTTGCTTGGTATCAGACAATCAAAGGAATAGATGGAGATGCCGCTATACAAAATAGTGGATCTGAAGCTTCATTTGAAACTGTTCTCAAAATATTCTATGACACTATACCTGCAAAATCATCAGAAATTAATGATTATTATTCTTCAAATGATTGGGAAAACTATACAATCAAGGTTCATGCACTTAAGAGTTCATCAAGGTTAATCGGTGCTTTAGAACTTGGCGATAGGGCTCAATTATTAGAAAATGCAGGCAAAGAAAATGATATAGATTACATAAAAGAACATCACGATTCGTTTATGGAAGATTACATGAAATATCGTGAGTATATTGGTGCTGTTTTTGGTGGTGACAATGAATCAAAAACTTATATAGATGCAGCACTTTTAACAGCGGCGTATGAGGGCATAAGAGAGGCTGCAGATAATATGGATTGTGCTGCATTAGAGGATATAATAAATGAACTCTCGGAATATGCGATTTATGATGACGAGATAGAAAGGTTTAATGCCATCAAAGATAAGATTGATAATCTGGATTATGATGGAATAATGGATATTCTTAAGGATATGTAGTCGTTTTCGAAAGGATACATTGCTAGATGGAAACAGTTGTAAGAATCAACGAAATATTCAATTCCTTTGCGTGGGGAACCTTTGGCCTTTCCCTTTTGCTGGGAACAGGATTAATATGTACGATAATTACAGGGTGCTTTCAGGTTACACATATTAAGCATTGGGTAAAAAGAACCTTTGGCATCATGAATAACGAGGGTTTGATTATTAATGATGCAGGTGCACTATCGCAGGTTAGAGCATTTTTTACAGCACTTTGTGCAACTATCGGTACCGGTAATATAGCAGGTGTTTCCACCGCTATATGTGTTGGCGGACCGGGAGCCGTATTTTGGATGTGGGTTGCTGCATTTTTGGGAATGATGGTCAAATATTGTGAGAATGTTTTGGGACTATACTACAGACGAAGAAACACAGAAGGTGCATGGTCGGGCGGACCTATGTATTATCTTCAGGATGGACTTGGTTCAATAAAACATTGCAAGCACATCGGAAGGATTCTTGGTATTTTATTTTGCATATTTACTGTTCTGGCTTCATTTGGAATAGGTAATATGGGTCAGGTTAACAAAATAACACTCAACATTCATGCGGCATTTCTTTCAAATATTGATAAAGGTTCATTTCTAGGTGTATCTAATATTAATTGGATAATTGGTATTATATTGATGTTTGCTGTAGCATTTATTATACTTGGAGGATTTCGTCGTCTTGCTGCGGTGTCGGAGAAACTTGTTCCGTTTATGTCGAGTGTATATATAGTTGGATGTTTGATTGTAATTATAATACATTTTAGTAGTATTCCTGCTGTGTTTGGCTCTATTTTTAAGTTTGCTTTGGGCCCGTCATCACTTGCAGGAGGTGTAACAGGAACAGCGGTACAACTTGCATTTAATACAATTAAGAATGGATGCAAAAGAGGAGTTTTCTCTAATGAGGCAGGACTTGGTTCATCAGTTATGGTACATAGCACAAGTTGTACACGAGAACCTGTAAAACAGGGAATTTGGGGAATTGCAGAGGTTTTCATTGATACAATCGTTATTTGTACAATGACAGCATTAGTTGTTTTAAGTTCAGGAGCGATTGATTTAAAAACAGGACTTGTTAATGAGGGAGTAGATGATGCGACACTGGTAGCAAAGGCGTTTGGTTCTTGTCTTGGTCGGCCGGGAGAATGGTTTGTTGTTGTATGTGTTACATTGTTCGCTTTTACAACAATAATGGGCTGGTCGTATTATGGTGCTAAAGTTACTGAATACCTTTTGGGTGTTACTGCATCAAAGGTTTACCGATTGATTTTTGTTATGCTTATTATATTCGGTGCGATTATGGAATCTAACTTGGCTTGGGATATTTCGGATACTTTTAACGGATTGATGATGATACCTAACCTTATAGGAATACTTGTTCAGACACCTTTAATTGTTCGTCTTACAAAGAATTATACGTCAAGAAGGATAAATGGCGAAGATGTTACACCAATGTTGTCCTACGACAAGGATATAGAGAAGGATGCGATAAAAGCAATTAAAAAGGGTGCGGATTAAAAAGATAGTGGGGTGTTTAAGATGAAGTTGAGAAGAATTAAGAGTGATGAAGAAAAGAGAATGTATATAAGAACTGTGATACTAACGGTCATTGTTGCGTTGTTTTTTGCCGGTATCATCTTCATGTATTACAGTATGCTTTACAAAACAAAAAAGGAAAATATTATTCAGCAGGGTGAATTGACTGCAAAGAACTCTGCGGAAAAAGTCAATATGTATCTTTCAACCAATATTGATTCTATCAAATTATCCGCATATTCTCTTGATAAGATGCTTGAAGACAACAAATCTGATGCCGAGATTCAGGAGTTTCTTGTCAGTCAGTCAACGGCAATAAGAAATGCGGTAAATGAAAACCTGACAGGTCTTTATGGTTATATTAACGGAAGATTTTTCTCCGGTACTAATTGGATACCACCGGCTGGTTATGAACCAACAGAAAGACCTTGGTATACAAGAGCGATGGAAGAGCCGGGGCAAATTACTATGCTTGACCCCTATGTAGATGTTCAATCAGGTAATGTAATGATTGCACTTGGAAAGACTTTATCTGATGGAGAAAGTGTAATATCTGTTGATGTTTCGCTTGATAGGATTCAAATGCTTACTGAAGAAGCCGTTATTTCCGGTGATTCGGACATAGAAATGGTACTTAATTCCGAAGGTGTTGTTGTAGCACATTCAGATAAGGATGAGATTGGTAAGGATTATTCTAATCAAGACAATTCTTTGGGTGGAGAATTAATAAAAAAACTTAATGCAACCGATGCAGATTCATTTGAATTTAATTATGATGAGAATAATTATATCGCATATGTTGTTCCCATAAGAGATGGCTGGCATTCGGTTTCTGTCAAAAATTCAACACGTATTATTAAGTCACTTAACGCAACCCTGCTCTTTACAATTGTTCTTGTTATAGCTGTTATTGTTATTATAAGCGTGATAATGACAAGATCAAATAAGAGAGGAATGATTGCTGAAAACTTATCAAGTCAGCTTTCTTCAACAGCTGACATATATATATCCATGCATGAGATTGACCTTTTAAATGATACATTTACGGAGGTTCAGAATAATCACAATGATGCATCGGATATGGTTGGAAGAAAAGGAAATGATGCAACAATTATGATTAAGGATGCACTGGACAGATTTACTGATCCTTCGTCAGTAGAGAGAATTACATCATTTGTTAATCTTTCGACATTAAACGAAAGAATGAAAGATCATGATACGATTACGGCAGAATTTATGAGCTCAAAAAAGGAATGGAGAAAAGCAAGGTTCATTGTTTCAGGAAGGAATGCTGACGGAACAATTTCCCGCGTGCTGTTCATGATAGAGGATATAGATGAGGAGAAGAAAGCAAGCCAGAAGGCGGATGAAGCAATCAACATACTTAATACTCGTGTTTCGTCGATAGCCAACATTTATATGACTGTACATGAGTTAGATGTTGCAACGGATACATTTACCGAGATTAAGTCTGATAGTAAGATTGTAAATGATGTTGTCGGCAAGTCCAGAGTTCACGCCCAAGCCATGATAAGAAAGGTTATGGGAGCAGTATGTCATGAGATGTCATATGATGACGTAATGCGATTTATTGATCTTTCAACGCTTGCAAAACGACTCAAAGATAAGGATACTATTTCGGTTGAATATATGAATAAGGATGGAATTTGGAGGCGAGGAAGATTCATAGTTTCCGCACGAAATGAATTGGGAAGACTGGAAAAAGTACTATGGCTTTCCGAAGATATTGATGCCGAAAAGAAGGAGCGTGACAGACTTATCGATATGTCAGAACGTGCAATTGCTGCAAGTGAAGCCAAGTCTGCATTTTTATCAAATGTATCGCATGAGTTAAGAACACCTGTTAATTCAATACTCGGAATAAATGAAAAGGTTCTTAAGGAGAATAAGGATAAACAATTGATTCCGTATTTGGAGAATATAGAAGCAATCGGTAATAAATTGCTTTCACTTATTACAGACATATTGGATTTTTCCGGAATTGAGGCGGGCAAATTGGAGATTGTTCCTGCCCCGTATAAGGTTGCTGAAATGATTGAAGAAGTAACTAATAATATGAAACCGGTAATAGAAAACAAGAATCTTGTATTTGTTATTGATAAGCAGGAAAAACTTCCTGTAGCACTTATTGGAGATAAGTCACGTATAGTTCAGATTATCTCAAATATAATTGCAAATGCAGTTAAGTATACTGAAAAGGGCAGTATTATTCTTGGAATTAACAGCAAAGCATCGGAGGATTATCCGGATAGTATTGTTCTTGATATTTATGTTAAAGATACAGGAATAGGTATTAAACCTGAAGATGTATCTAAAATGTTTTCTGAATTTGAACAAATAGAGTATGCAAGTGATAAGGAGACTGATGGAGTAAGTTTTGGAATGAGTTTAACTTGCAAACTTCTCGAATTGATGGATTCATCTCTTAAGGTTGAAAGTGTATATGGAATAGGCTCTAAATTCTATTTTTCACTTAGACAACAGTTAGCTGAAGATGAGGTGTAACACAGGGGGATTTTTATGGATAAAAAAAGCAGGTACATATTATCTCAAGTTAAAAGTACTCAATCAGAAAATACAATAGTTGACTATGACACATTTTTAAGTGAGAATCGAAAGAAAATCAATCATAGTTTTAATGTCATGCTTAGAGCGTTAATTTTTGCAGGTCCTATGATTGCGCTTGCATTGAAATTTCGTGTTTTTTCCGGTGTGAGCTATAAGATGGCGGCGTTTGTATCGATATTTATGTTGACGACAACATTACTGCATGCGTTGTTGCTAAAAAGACACGCCCAATCCGCAATGACCGGTCTTGTGGCACTTATTGCCATTGATGTACTTCTTTGTGTTATGAATAAGGCACATTTGTCAATCTATATTAACTGGTTTTTGGTACCGTTACTTAGTTTGCAATTTTGTGATTATACTCTTTATACTCTGTCTGTCATTATCAACTGTGCGTTTATGGTGTTTTCAACGTGGGATGTTTCTCCGTGGTTTGCTGAAAGGAGAAGTGATGTTGCAACACCTTTTGCATATTTTGCAAGTCGTATAGGCGGTCTTTCAATCGAGATGACGATGATGATTATTGCAGGATACATACTTTGCAAAATGATCTCGAGATACTACAAGACGATGATTGAAAAGACAAGGGAGTTAAGTCGTAATCATGAAACGTTGGAAAGACTTAACGGTGAACTTTCGTCGATGGCTAACATTTATTATTCCGCTCACGACATCAATATTAATGATGATACATTTTTTGAAATCTTTTTAAACTTTGATACCATTAAGGAAATAATAGGTGATGAACAAGGTAATGCAAGAGCATTACTTGTAAAAATTATGGACAAACTTACATCTCCCAAATCCAAAGAGGATGTAATGAGATTTATTGATTTTGATACGTTAAATGATCGTTTGAGAGATTTAGAAACTATTACACAGGAGTTTGAAGGTGTAACCGGTAAGTGGAGCAAGTGTCGTTTCATCGTATCGGAAAGAGATGCTGAAGGCAATCTGTCAAGAGTTATATGGCTTGTTGAGAGTATAGACGCCGAGAAAAAACAACGTGATGCATTGATTAACATTTCTCAACGTGCACTTGCGGCAAGTGAGGCAAAGTCATCATTTCTTTCAAATATGTCTCATGAAATCAGAACGCCGATTAATGCCGTTTTGGGTATGAATGAAATGATTCTTAGAGAAAGTGAAGATGTAAATATCCTTGCTTATTCCGAAAGCATTAAGACTGCCGGTGGAACGCTGCTTGGCCTTGTCAATGATATACTTGATTTTTCTAAAATTGAAGCAGGTAAGATGGAGATTATTCCCGTTGATTATGATTTGTCTTCTGTAGTTAATGACCTTGTTAATATGATTCATTCAAGAGCAGATGGTAAAGGACTTGTGCTTGCACTTGATTTTGATAAGGACATTCCTAAGTTTCTTAATGGTGATGAAGTTCGTATTAAACAGGTTGTTACCAACATTTTAACTAACGCCGTAAAATATACTGAAAAAGGTAGCATTGTATTCGGTATTAATTATGAGAAGGTTGAAAATGAACCTGACAGTATTATGCTTAATGTATATGTTAAGGATACAGGAATAGGTATTAAACAAGAGGATATGGATAAGTTATTCTCTGAATTTGAGCGTATTGAGGAAGACAGAAACCGTAACATTGAGGGAACGGGACTTGGAATGAATATAACCATGAAACTTCTCGAAATGATGGGTTCTTCGCTTAAAGTTGAAAGTGCTTATGGTCTTGGTTCAAGATTCTATTTTTCAATCAAGCAGAAGGTTGTTAAATGGGAGCCTCTAGGAGATTATGAGGCTTCGTACAAAGAAGCGTTGCTTGGAAGAGCAAAGTATCAGGAAAGATTTATTGCACCTACAGCGGAGGTTTTGGTTGTTGATGACAATCCGATGAACCTTATGGTGTTTGTAAGTCTTTTAAAACAGACAAAGGTTAAAATTGATACTGCTTCAAGTGGTGATGAAGGTATTGCTTGTGCATTAGCAAAGAAATATGATATTATCTTTTTAGATCATATGATGCCTGAAAAGGATGGCGTAGAAACGCTTCATGAAATGCAGGCAAAAGATGGTAATCCAAACAAGGATACTACTGTTGTATGTCTTACGGCTAATGCTATTTCGGGTGCAAGAGAAGAATATATTGCTGCAGGTTTTGACGATTATCTTACTAAACCTATTGAACCGCAAAGACTTGAAGAAATGATGATTTCATATTTGCCAAAAGAAAAGATTGAGAAAACAACAGAGGATGTGGGCGAAGAAATCAAAGAGGTATTGCCGGAGTTTCTTTATTCTATTAAGGAGATAGATACCAAAATCGGTATTACCAATAACGGTAGCATTACTTCTTATATAGAAACTTTGAAAGTTTTTGCAAAAAATGCCGAAAAATATGTTAGCGAGATAGAAAATTTCTGCATTGCGGAGGATATCAAAAATGCTACTATTAAAATCCATGCTTTAAAGAGTACAGCAAGAATAATTGGAGCATCAGATATGGGAGAACTTTCACAGAAACTTGAAGATGCAGGTAAGGCAGATAACAGACAGTTATTTGATGAAGAACTTCCGAATCTTTTAAGTAGAGCGAGAAGTTTAGGAGAAATGCTTTCACCACTTATTAAAGAAGAGAAAAATGAGGATGAAAACAAAGAAGAAATAGGAGCAGAAGAACTTAATAGAGCGTATGAACAAATCAAAGAGTATGCCGATGATTGTGATAATGCAGGTATAGAAGAAGTTATGGGGACTTTATTAAAATACAAAATACCTGATGAGGAAATAGAGCGTATTGAGGCAATTAATGAGGCACTTGAGAACTTTGATTTTGATGGAATTACAGATTTACTTTAACGTATGACGCTTTGATAAATAACATCATAGTATGGGAGGAAACATAATGGCTGCACAAAAGAATTTGAATATTGTATTGGTTACATGCCAACAAAGTATAATTGTAAAAGGACTTGAAAACAAGATTAAGGAACTGGGATATACAGTATTTACAATTGAAGATAAGTTTTCTGAGGTAGAGATATACCAACACAAGGCAGATATGTTTATTTATTATCTTCCGGTTGATGTTTTTGATGATCCGGTTGCATTAAGAGAGCACAACATAGTTAAGAATTTATCTATCATGTGTGAAAAGAAGTTAATTCTTATCGGTGAAAAGAGAAATCATGAATCGTATGGTATTGAGGTTCCTGCTATTGCCAGCAGAATATGGATTTCAAGACCGATTGATATGGGGCTTTTGGAGGATGCTATCGAGAAAGTATTTGAAGCAAAAGAAGAAGATAATACTAAGAGAAGTATTCTTATTGTAGATGACGATCCCGCTTATGCAAAAATGGTAAGAGAATGGGTGAAGGATTACTACAACATTAATATAGTTACTGCCGGAATGCAGGCTATAAAATATCTCACAAAGAAAAAGGTCGATCTGATTCTTCTTGATTATGAAATGCCTGTAGTTGACGGTCCACAAGTGCTTGAAATGTTAAGAAGCGATCCCGAAATGGCAGATATTCCTGTTGTTTTCCTTACTGGAATTGGTACAAGGGAAAGTATTGAAAGAGTAATGTCACTTAAGCCGTCCGGTTATGTTTTAAAAACGACAACAAGGGAAGAACTTATAAATAAATTAAGAAATCTATTTGTGAAAATGTAATTGTTTTATTGGAGAGTTGTATGGATACGAAGAAATATTGGATAGTGGTGGTTGATGATGATGAAATAAGTCTTAAAAACACCAGAGATATGCTAAGTGGCGAGAATATGCGCATAAGTTCTGTTCGTTCGGGCAATGATTTGATTCTGTTTTTGAAAAAGAATAGGCCGGATATAATACTTATGGATGTCATGATGCCTGAAATGGATGGGTTTGAAACCTATCAAATACTTCATGACTATGAACAAGAGCATAATTTAAGTCATATTCCTGTCATTTTCCTTACGGGTGAAAACGATTCCGCCACAGAACAAAAAGGTCTTATGATTGGTGCTTCGGATTTTGTTAGAAAACCAATTAACAAAGACGTTTTGCTTCGTCGTATTCATAATATTTTATCTAATCTTAAAGCAATCGAGGATTTGACTGAAGAGGCGATAACCGATAAGTTAACAGGCTTTTTCAACAAAGCATATGCCGAGGAGAAAATGCCTGAAATATGCAAATCCAATCGTGGTATGCTTATGATACTTGATCTTGATAATTTCAAACTAATCAATGACCTGTACGGACATGATATGGGTGATGATGTTCTTAGAAAGTTTGCTGTAATTGCAAGACACAATTGTAGAGAGAAGGACATACTATGCAGAATAGGTGGAGACGAGTTTTTGGCATTTTTTACCGATACAACAGATGAGAACATTGCGTATTCCTATACGCAGCGTATCAATGAGCAGCTTTTTGATTTATGTGTTTCACTTATGGGAGATGAGTTTGATGTTCCGATTGGAGTATCGGTTGGTTGCGTATCTGTAACTGATGAAGACGATTATGATACGTTATTCCATTTTTCTGATAAGGCACTTTATCAGGTCAAGGTTAACGGTAAGCATGGATGCCAATTCTATGATATAAGACAACAGATTGAGGAAGGTGATTTCGAACCTGATAAAGAATTGCAACGAATGATGACTCTTTGCTCAGAACGAGGCAAAGCAGAGAATGCTATGCTTGTCGGACAGGATGCGTTTATTTCAATATATCGATATATGGAGCGTTTCGCAAGACGTAATCATGAAAATATGGCCAAGGTTATAGTTTTCCTTACAGCGGATGAGAATGTGGACAATGAAGAGTATATGGATGCAATGTCATTGTTTGGTAGCATTTTGCAAAACAGTTTCCGAAAAAATGATGTCATGACGAAGAACAGGTCAAATTGTTACTTCCTTCTTTTGTCGGAATACAGCAGTAAGGACGGGAAAACCGTTATGGAGCGTGTAATTGAAAAATGGCAGGAAACAGAGTTTGCCAATATATTTAAAATAGGATTTGAGGTTAATACATACCACTAAAAGATAGCATTGAAATCCTCGGTATTAGCAACAATACCGAGGATTTTTGCATGGTAAATTTTTTGTAAAAAATAAGTGGATTTTCATATTTAAATGAGATATAATAATTGTGTTTGCGTAAAAATAGACATTCACATTTTGTAAGAAGGAGTGATACTATGGAATGGGATGAGATTTTTGATAAGATTAAGAAGACCTCGGTTGATGCTTATGACAAGGCAAAGGATTCAACCAAACGCTTTGCTACTATAAGTGAACTTAAGGGAAAAATCAGAGGATATAATAATGATAAGAACAAACTCTTTACCCAGATGGGGATGGATGTGTATATTGCCAACAAGAAAGGCGACGATATAACAGAGCAGACCGAGGAGTTTGTTAAACATGTTGATACAATTAATGCAAGAATTAAGAAGTTGGAGGAACGTCTTAAACTTGTTGAGTCTTCGGAAGTACCTGAAGGTGATATCGAGGATGACGATTTATAAGATAGAATAATATTGTGTCAATTATGACATATTGTGACAAAACATTTTAATCATATTATGTATAAAAATGATGGGGGAAATTCATTTTTGTAAAGAGAGGTAAATATGGCAACAGGAATTATAGGAACAGGCAGCTTTCTGCCGCCAACAGTAATTGATAATAATGACCTTGCAAAATTGGTCAAGACTGATGATGAATGGATTAGAGAGCATACAGGAATAGCATCACGACACATTGCTACTGACGAAGTGACATCATTTATGGGTGCACAGGCAGCAATAGAGGCGATTGATAATGCAGGAATAGAACCTAAAGAAATAGACCTTATCGTATTTGCAACTGTATCACCTGAGCGTGCAACACCGTCAATGGCTTGTATCGTCCAGGATAAGGTCGGTGCGGTTAACGCTACATGTTTTGATATTAATGCAGCATGTTCGGGTTTTGTATATGCATTACAGACCGTAGATGCTTATATTCGTGCGGGCTTTGCTAAGACAGCACTTGTTATCGGTGCTGAAACGTTATCAAAGATGGTTGACTGGAAAGACCGTTCAACATGTATTCTTTTTGCTGACGGTGCGGGAGCAGCTGTTGTCAAGGATACCGAATATGGAATTATATCAAGCGTTACAAGAAGTGACGGCTCAATGGGTATGTCTCTTAAATGTAAGGACCGCTCGACAAGAAACTTCCTTAACAGAAAGAAGGAAGACAAGCATTACATTCAGATGATCGGTCCTGATATTTTCAAGTTTGCTGTTCGTAAGGTTCCTGCTTGTATAGATGTTCTTTTGGAAAGAGCAAACATGACAAAGGACGATGTTGACTATTTTGTTCTGCATCAGGCAAACTCAAGAATTGTTGCGTCCGTTTCTAAGAAAATGGAAGTTCCTATTGAAAAATTCCCTATGAATATAGAGTATACCGGTAATACATCCGGTGCATCTATCCCGATTCTTCTTGATGAGCTTAACAGAGAGGGTAAGCTTAAGAAAGGTGACAAGATTGTTCTTTGCGGTTTTGGTGGAGGACTTACGTGGGGCGCTCATTTACTCGTTTGGGGACTTGATTCTGACAAGTTAAATAAAGAGAACAACTTTAATGAAGTTGCGGAGGAAGTAAAGCCTGAAGAACCGACAGCAGAAGTTAAGGAAAATGAGACTGCGACAGAGATAAAGACAGAAGAAACAAAGGAGAAGAAAATGGGTAAGGTAGCATTTATGTTCCCGGGTCAGGGTGCACAGTATGTAGGTATGGGTAAGGAGTTCTATGACAATAATGCTTTATCAAAGGAAGTTTTTGAGAAGGCATCAGAGGCGACGGGACTTGACTTAAAGCATATTTGTTTTGAGGAAAATGAGGATATCAATATTACAGAATATACGCAGATTGCAATGCTTACAACAGAGATAGCTATGCTTAAGGCTGTTGAGGAACTCGGTGTTAAGGCATCCGTAACAGGTGGTTTGTCACTTGGTGAGTATGCTGCACTTGTTGCCTCAGGAGTAATGGATTTTGAGGATTGTGCAAAGGTTGTAAGAAAGCGTGGAATATACATGCAGGATGAAGTTCCCGTGGGACAGGGCGGAATGGCTGCAATTATTGCGCTTGATGCTGATAAGATTAATGAGGTTTGTAGCGGAATTGACGGAATAGTTGGAATTGCTAATTACAACTGCCCGGGTCAGATTGCTATATCAGGACAAAAGGAAGCGGTTGATAAAGCTTGTGAGTTGTTAAAGGATGCAGGAGCAAAGCGTTGTATTCCGTTAAATGTAAGTGGACCGTTCCATTCACCAATGCTTAAGGGTGCAGGAGATAAACTTGCAGATGAACTTAAGGATGTTGATATTAAGGATATTGCTATTCCTTATGTTACTAACGTTACAGGCGATTTTGTTAAGGACAAGAACGATGTTAAGAAGTTACTTGCCGATCAGGTTTCGAATTCAGTTAAATGGATTCAGTGTGTAGAGGCAATGCTTGATGACGGTGTTGATACATTTGTAGAGATTGGACCTGGTAAGACACTTTCTTCATTTGTTAAGAAGATTGCAAAAGAGCATGGTAAGGAAGTAACTATTGTAAATGTTGATAAATACGAGGATCTTGATAAAGTTAAAGAAGCATTATGCTAATGCGGACTAACTAAATAACAGGCATTTTAAGGAGGCAATATGTTAGAAGGAAAAGTAGCTCTTGTAACAGGTGCAAGTCGAGGAATAGGTAAAGCATGTGCAATAACTCTTGCAGGATATGGTGCAACAGTTGTTGTTAATTATAATGGTAGCAAGGCAAAGGCTGATGAAGTTGTTGCAGAGATTGAAAAAGCAGGTGGCAAAGCCATAACATATCAGTGTAATGTTTCTGATTTTTCTGCAGTTGAAACAATGATGCAGGATATAGTAAAGGAACTTGGCAGAGTTGATATTCTTGTTAATAATGCAGGAATTACCAAAGACGGACTTCTCATGAAGATGTCGGAAGAAGATTACGATGCAGTTGTAGATACTAACCTTAAGGGAACATTTAACTGCATTAAACATATTTCAAGGCAGATGCTTAAGCAAAAGGGTGGTAGAATTATCAACCTTTCAAGTGTTGTCGGTGTGTATGGTAATGGCGGACAGGTTAATTATTCGGCTTCAAAGGCCGGAGTTATCGGTATTACGAAGTCTGTTGCCAAAGAACTTGGTTCAAGAGGCATTACTGTAAATGCTGTAGCACCGGGATTTATTGTAACTGAAATGACGGATGCAATACCTGAGGATGCCAAGAAGGAAATTGCCGACAGAATCGCAATGAAGAGACTTGGAGATGTTAAGGATGTTGCGGAAACAGTAGCATTTCTTGCGTCAGATAAGGCGTCGTATGTAACAGGACAGGTTATCTGTATTGACGGCGGAATGAGTGTGTGAGGGGCGTGAAGTTATAACACTTCACTTGTGAATATAGAGAAAAGGGAAGAAAAAAGAAAGAGAGATTAGAAAACATGAGACGAGTTGTAGTTACAGGTATGGGTGCAATTACACCTATTGGTTTGAGTGTTGATGAGTTTTGGGATGGTGTTAAGGCTTCAAAAGTCGGTATTGGACCGATTACTCAATTTGATGCTACTGATTTCAAGGCTAAGATTGCTGCTGAGGTTAAGGATTTTGTAGGTAAGGATTACATGGATCCTAAGGCTGCTAAGAGAATGGAGAGATTCTCACAGTTTGCCGTTGCTGCTGCAAAAGAAGCTATTGAGCAGGCGGGACTTGATATGTCTAAGGAAGATCCTTATATGGTTGGTACTGCGGTTGGTTCCGGAACAGGAGCGTTGCAGGTTATCGAGCGTAATAAGGAAAGACTTGAAACAAAGGGACCTTCAAGACTTGAGCCTTTGATGATCCCACTTATGATCTCTAATATGGCAGCAGGTAATGTTTCTATTATGTTTGGTCTTAAAGGAAAATCAATTAACGTTGTTACAGCATGTGCGACAAGTACTCATAATATTGGTGAGGCTTTTAGAACTATCCAGTATGGTGATGCTGATGTTATGCTTGCAGGTGGTACAGAAGCATGTGTTACACCAATCGGTATCGGCGGATTTAATGCTCTTACTGCGCTTAACACAACAGAGGATTGTTCTCGAGCTTCAATTCCTTTTGACAAGGACAGAGCAGGTTTTGTTCTTGGCGAAGGTGCGGGAATTGTCGTTCTTGAGGAGTTAGAGCATGCAAAAGCAAGAGGTGCTAAGATTCTAGCGGAGGTTGTCGGATATGGTTCTACATCTGATGCATACCATATTACATCTCCTGCTGAAGATGGAATGGGTGCTGCTAAAGCAATGATGAATGCAATGAAGGATGCAGGTGTTTCACCTTCAGAAGTATCATACATTAATGCACACGGAACATCTACACATCATAATGATTTATTTGAGACAAGAGCGATTAAGGTTGCACTTGGTGACGTGGCAGAAAAAGTACCTGTAAGTTCAACAAAATCAATGGTTGGGCATCTTCTTGGTGCTGCCGGTGGTGTAGAGTTTATTACATGTGTTAAGTCTATTGAGGAAGGTTACATTCATGAGAATGTTGGTCTTAAGAATGTAGATGACGACCCTGACTTTACACTTAACTATGTTAAGGATAACGGAATTAAGGCAGATGTTGATGTGTGTCTTTCTAATTCTTTGGGATTTGGTGGTCATAACGCAACTCTTGCAGTTCGTAAATATAACGGATAAAAATGCTGTTTGATGCACTTTTATATATGACGGACGCGTATAGATTATCAGATGTATGCATATCCTGTGTCTAATTAACTGTTATATAC
>SVEQ01000008.1:0-3450 GCA_015057325.1 Lachnospiraceae bacterium
AGTGTCAATGCCCTTAGTCGGGCTTCTTCCATTTCTACGTCAGAACCAAAACGAGTTATATTTAATAAACCGTATGTGTCAATGCCCTTAGTCGGGCTTCTTCCATTTCTACCCTCAAACCCGCAAAGCCTTGATTTTCCTAAATACAATTCAGACACAATGCATGTAATTGTCTAACAATTCAAATTTTCTGCTTTTATGAGCTCATTTTTGGGTTTTTGTGAAAGACTACTTAATACTCAACATTATACTATAATAATATTGTAAAAATCAATCTACCTTCAGTATAACATAAGCTAATATGTTCTCAAATCATATTTAACTAATTCGCCACCACATTTTTTACATACATATTTGTTCTTTTTATTATAGTAGTTATCTGGTGAAATAAATGGGTATGAACGATATGCAACAAAATAATATTTTTCCATTCAATATTCATTTTTAATTATTGTTTGATATTTCCTTGTATTTCTCCCAAAGAACAGGTAAAGTTTTGCCAATATACATCCCTTTATATCTTTTTGATATTGCCGGCTCACCACAGCCTTTTACTTCTGCAATAATTTTATTGGAAAAATTAAAATCTTTTTTCAAAAAGTTCTTAAATACATATTCAAGTTTAGAATAGTCACCGTCTATTGCAGTATTCAAATAATCTTTATGAAAAACAGTCGCATATAGATTACATTCATGGGACTGGAAAAAGTCAAAAATATCTGCGTTCCCTGCCGGCTTTTCTATATATCTATAGAATCCGGGATCCCCACCTCGTAAGTATTTCTTTTTCGAGTTCGTAGCAATGGTGTCTTCATTATCTGTTTTGTTTCTAAAACTAACCTTTGGCAAATTGTTTTCTAAACTATTCACAAATTCATTCCATTTATTATCGCCATCATCATAATCTTTTAATATTTCCTTATATTCTTTAATTCTCTCTTTTGAATAGTATTCCAATTTCATCGCAATCAGGATAGTTCTTGTCATAAAAAGTTTATAGTAATCTCTTTCTTCTTTATTAAATACAGAAGAAAGAAAATCCGAAGATGCTATTTGGTTAATCAATTCAACTGTTTTTTTCTTTGCTTCCTCTTGTTCCATGTTCTTGAGAAACCAGAATTCAGCACTCTTATTATAACCACTTGACAAATCATCTGTATCCTTGAGTTCTGTGATTTCATGTCGACTTAAGTTTTCATCATTATCGTTTTCAATGGGCTCATCCAAAAACATCGTCGAACCATTTATGATAATAAAATAAACCAACTCCCGATCTAATTTTGAAAATCTATGCCCCTTAAATGTTTTGTCCTCGCCAAAAAAAACCTCAATAAAATGCTTGTCTATTACTGACGTCGTGCCTGAAACGCTTTTTTCTATGGCTTTAGCTTCTCTTATGGCCTTAACAGCTCTATTTATATAATATTTATGATCTCCAGAGTTCATGTCAGATTCCGCAATATTACGTATGAATGCTTTCCTAACATAATTAATAAAATGATTGGCATCTCCCGAACTAAAATAATGGATAGAATTTTCGATTGCGTAAAACAATTCTAACCCATAATAGTCCACATTACTATAATCATCTTCTAATTCGGTATTAATAACACTTTTGAGTAATTTATAAAAACCATCTCCAAGTCCCCGTGTTTTGCAATAATCATCATAACATTTCTCACGGATTTCCTTATCTTTTTCTAATTTCGAAAGTTCCGAAATAAAATCACCGAACTTCTCAACAAACAACGCTTTATCATCTTTTCTGGCCATAACATACTCCTTTCACACCGTATATGAATATTGGTATATATTCATTATTATAGATTGAAAATAGTTTTCAGTGCCTCACGTCTTTTATCAATGCCCAATTTATCAATGCTAACAAGAAAATCCATTATCCTCTTACAGCAAGTAGTTTCATATAGATATGAAGAAACCGCTTTACCTTCTTTTCTCTGTATCTCGCCATAATAAATACCACCTGTTTCTACATCCTTTAAATATTCAACAACACTCATAGAATACAATATTGCTGCAGACATCGGCTTGGTCCCATATGTAATATCGGCATATGCTATTGAGTCTTCATCTATTGCATCAACTATGCTCATTAACGCCTTTGCTTCCACTTCCATTTGATCTTCTGTTAAAACAACCTTTTTAACCTGATCTTCATTTATACCCAAATCGGCTAATTCTTCTACAAGTTTATTATAGTTTTCTGTTGTATCACTATTTTCTGTTCTAATAGTTATTATTCTTACATTATCCGGACGCTCCATGAACTCTTTGATTATCGGAATAATAGGAAAAGCAGTTTCAACATTTCCTACCAATTCAAAATTGCGCGGTTCATAAATATGTTTGTCCAATTGATGTTGTAATGAGATTGATGTTATAAAAGTTCTATACATTCTACATTCCCCCTTTATTATCATAAAATAAATAATTTAATTTCTCTTCATTCCATACATAAAATTATTAATCATGACTAAAACTGCTATAATTACTTTTTTATTATACCATATTACCAAAAAAATCATATCTTAATAATATCAATATTACCTCTATGAACTTGTTTATGACATACACGACATAATGAAACAATATTGTCAACACTTGCCGCCCCACCATACTGATAATTCAAAATATGATGACCTTCCACTTGCATATTGGAACCACAAATTTGACATGTATATAAATCCCTTTCTTTGCCTCTTCTTTGAACGATCAAATGAGAATTGTCCCTTGCAGTCATATCATCCCCTCCTCTCTAATTGTTTTCGATTTCCTGCTTGAAGCATACCTCCAACATCACTTTTTTTCCCACAGGCTATTGTTCCTCTTCCGGTTGGTGCATACTTTTGTTTAGCTATCATTATTTCTTTAGTAATCTGAGCCGCCTGCTTATCTGTAAGATCGCCAATAACTGCAATAACCGCATTATCTTTTTTCCCCGCCATAGTTCTCGCCTCCCTCCTAAAAATTAGTTATCCTAACTCCATTCTCATCTTCGTATGTTACTATATTATCTCCATATCCAATGGTCATCATATTTTCATAATCTATTCGCCAGTTACAATCTTCCCTTAATAAAGGGATTATATCTACTTCTCCTTTCTTCCTTTTAATTGCCACAAAATCATTTGTTACATTTATTACCTCATCACCTTTTTGCATCAGTCCAAATATCATTATAATCACCTCCAATAAACTATATTTTGTTTTCTATGATGGTTTTCACAACCCCTGCTCCTGCCCCAGTTAGTGTTCCTATTGCTTCTTTGCTTATAACCAACCCTGTTGCTTCTGCGAAACCTACAGGGCCTGCCACTATCGTTGCGCCGGTAATAAACAATCCATCAATGGCTGCTCCTATAATTCCCCCCGCTCTTGCTCCCGAAATAACATTATCAAATAAATTTGCCATATCAATCACCTTCCTTT
>SVEQ01000008.1:3460-155405 GCA_015057325.1 Lachnospiraceae bacterium
TGCTCCTATAATTCCCCCCGCTCTTGCTCCCGAAATAACATTATCAAATAAATTTGCCATATCAATCACCTTCCTTTCCAGTTTTTGCTGTTATATCTACCACTACATGTCTCACTATATTTATTAGTCTTTCCGTCATAATGACCACTCCTTTCCAAACTATTCATCAATACTCTCGCCACCCATATTTCAAAATCAAAGCCTTTACCGTTAAACCATTTTGCTATCATTTAAATCACCTCCATTTTTTCTCTTAATTTATAGTAGTTCTTATTTTTACAAATTCTTTCCTTCCTAGACTTATTTTCTTCTATTCACCTCCTTTTCCTGCTACTACTGTTACGAGTATATCTACCACTGCATGCCCAACTATACTTATTAGTCTTTCTGTCATAGTAATCACCTCCTATAAATTATAATTTGTTTTCTATGATGGTTTTCACCACCCCGGCTCCTGCTCCAGTTAATGTCCCTATTGCTTCTTTGCTTATAACCAACTCTGTTGCTTCTGCGAAACCTACAGGGCCTGCCACTATCGTTGCGCCGGTAATAAACAATCCATCAATGGCTGCTCCTATAATTCCCCCCGCTCTTGCTCCCGAAATAACATTATCAAATAAATTTGCCATATCAATCACCTTCCTTTTCTTTTATTACTGTCACCAGTATTTCTACAACTGCACGTCCAACGATACAAATTATTCTTCCTGTCATAATAACCTCCTCCTTTTTACCTCTTAATATATAATAGTTCTCATTTTTACAATTTCTTTCCAGTTCTGTGATATTTTTTTCTAATCAATTTTCTTTTCCTGCTATTACTGCCACTAATTTTTCCACAACTGCATGTCCAACGATACAAATTATTCTTCCTGTCATAATAACCTCCTCCTTTTTTATCTCTTAATATATATTAGTTCTCATTTTTACAATTTCTTTCCAGTTCTGTGATATTTTTTTATCTAATCAATTTTCTTTTCCTGCTATTACTGCCACTAATATTCCTACAACTGCATGTCCAACGATACAAATTATTCTTCCTGTCATAATAACCTCCTCTTTTTTTATCTCTTAATATATAATAGTTCTCATTTTTACAATTTCTTTCCAGTTTGGGTAATATAAATTTTGACAACAAAAAAAACACCGCATAACAGTGTTTTTCTTAATTGGGCTTATTCCATTTCTACGTCAATAAATATCATCACATTAAAAAATATCAGCACGGTGTCAATGCCCTTACTCGGGCTTATTCCATTTCTACGAATACAATATGGTTAGAGCTAAACCTATACCAAGGTGTCAATGCCCTTACTCGGGCTTATTCCATTTCTACTGTGCGAGAGAAAGAAAAGAGGTAATACAAGATGAAGTGTCAATGCCCTTACTCGGGCTTATTCCATTTCTACACTGTTATATACATAGAGGGACTAGGTGAAAGAGTAGGTGTCAATGCCCTTACTCGGGCTTATTCCATTTCTACCCTCGAACCCGCAAAGCCTTGATTTTCCTAAGCACAATTTAGACACAATACATATAATTGTCTGATAATTCAAAATTCCTGCTTTTTTGAGCTCATTTTTGGGGTTTTTGAAATACTAACTCTCTGATATTATACTACCCTTCAACAGAAAATGCAATCAAACACATCCATTTACAATCTCATCAAGACCATACAGTAACAGCCTCTTATTCTCCTTTGTTCGTTTCTTTCCACTCTCATCCATCATTAGAGCTTTACCATACCAACGTCCCATAGCGTTGTATCGAATCGGTAATCTGCCATCCATTTGACATTTTGAAACAAACTCGCGACATATATCTTCAAAAGTAAATGATGCATATTCGTTTAAGTTCGGTTTGACTGCATATTGGTAAACACCTTCCACGTCGCCCATTTCCAACGCAGAGCGATTTTTAAATACAAACGATATATATACTAGTTAAGGAGGTCTATATCTATGAACAACGACACACAAAGAAAACGAAAGAAACGGATATGCTTTTTCCGGCTGGTATGCTGATAAGGCAACAAACAGGACAACTTCTGTAGCAAAAGGTTCCCACGGCAACAAGTCATACAAAGCAAAATGGACACCTAATGCAATTACGGATCCCCAACCGGTATCGAAATCTGATGCTAAGCCGATTACAGAGTCTATCGCACCGGAGGATCTATCATCCGGACGAAGCCTCTTTAATTTTCTCTAATTCACTCTATTGTAAGTTCTCCCACTCCCGCCTTGCTTAGTGCAATCGCACCAATTAGGTAGAAGCCTTGAGCGAGCATGTTCACTCCTTCTGCAATCCAGTTCATGGATGCTGCAGCAAAATCTCTTGAGGACAGATATCCCATTCCAAGCGAGAACACAAACGAAAGTACAAATACGATAATTAGCGCCGGTTTCTTAAGTTTTACCGCAAGACGACTTAACACGTAGTACATAAGAAAAAGTCCGACAACCGTGCATCCAACGAACAAAAATGTTCCCGAAAACACAGGCGGTGCCACAGCATATGCCGCCTTTTGCTTATGAAACATCATCGCCATAAGCCCGATTCCGGCAAGCAAAAATCCAATGGACATTGTCGGGAAGAACAGTGTCCTTAACGATTCAAAATCGCACACTCCCGCTGCATATAAAAGCTTATACAATGCCTTCAAAAAACCCGCGCATATGCAGTTAATCGTTCCGGCAGCAAACAGTGCAAACGCACCCTTGCTCATCATGTGATACAGCTTTCTCTGCAGTATCACAGAGCCTGCCGCAAACATGGCAACGGGTATAAAATCAGCAAGTGCCATAGATATTGAATACTGATTCATATTATCACCCCATTATCCCTGCTTCTTATTTAAATGATAAAGCGGTATAAGCGGAATGATGATAGGTGTCTTATCCGCATACTCATTATACGCTTTGTCATTACCGTAGCGTGCCATCTGGCGTTTCTCAAGACGCATTGCACCGTTGAACATAATAAGCACGATACAAACGTATGCGATAATTGCCATGATCCACTGACCTGCTCCTGCATAGGTTGATATTCCCGCAACGAAAACTCCTGTCCAGAATATTATCTCACCAAGGTAGTTAGGACATCTTACAATCTTGAAAAGTCCTTTGGTTGCAACCATATTCGGATTTTCCTTTTTCTGTTTTGACTTCTGCATATCAGATAAAGACTCAAGTATAAGACCAAGTATTGATATAACGATACCTACAAGCGGCAAAGTTGTATCCTTTGAATCGTTAAAATAACGATAAAACATAGGGCTTACCTGCGCCATATAAAGAACAGCAACACTTACCCATATGGAAATGCTTACAAATATAGGAAGCTTCTTACCGTCTCCTGTAACCTCGTTAAGTGTCTTTCTATAAGCAGCATTTTTCACTTCTCGAATAACAAGAAAGCCCGAAAGTCTTGCGCCGTATGCTATAAACAAAAGCATCTGTATTGCGGCAAGCCATACAACTCCTTCTGCCCAGCCGTTCATCATCGTAAGAATAAATACTGTAATTCCACCACCGGCTATAGCAAAGCCGTATCCTATAGAAAGGAAATACACGTATTTATAAAAACCTACCGCACATAATACGGCACACACAATCAATATAATAAGTAAGTAATTCCAACCCATTTTCGATTCTCCTTTACTTAAAGTTCTCTTTGATATACTCTTTGAAACTCATGTCTCCGTACACAGTGCTTCCGACCATCTCCTGCGTAAGAGTCCATTTAGAAAAACGAAGAATCGCTTCCTTGCCGTTACCTTTTAACTTATTAATAAATGCAAGAACATCAAAAAGCCATGCCGGTGCTCGCTTAATCACAGGCTCCTTACCGGCAGCTTCAAAACACATGTTGGCAATCTCCTCATAAGAATATGTCTCCTTACCGCCAACCTCATACATCTTGTTCTCGTCCAACATATGCTTAACAATAAACTCACCAAAGTCCTCTGTCGAGATAACATTGGCATGCACAGGCTCTTTGCCAAGAAGTGTTACCGCACCCTTTTCAATCATCGGCTTAAACACCTTGACGATATCGTAAAAATATCCTGTCGGTCTGTGGATAACATATGTGATGCCGCTCTTTTTAAGTTCTTCCTCGAAAAGATACTTCGCATGTAACATCGGAACCTTTGGTGCAAGGTCTGCTTTGATAACGGAAATATAAGTGAAGTTCTTAACCCCGGCAGCCTTTGCCTCGTTAAGAAGATTAAGATTACCCTGATAGTCAATGTCATAGTTGGTAACCGTAGCCGAGCTCTTGGTAAGACCTACCGTTGTGATTACCGCATCGGCACCGTCGCACACACCCTTTAATGTGTCCGGATTGGTGACATCAACCTTGATAAATGTGAAATTATCCGTCACTCCTATGTCCCTCTGCATCATATCAAGAGCAACAACCTCGTGACCTTCCTTATTAAGCGCACGAAATACATCTGCGCCCAGATTACCGTACGCTCCCGCAAGAACAACTTTCATACTAAAAACCCTCCTTAAACAGTGAACTCTCATTCACTTCTTGCTATCTTTTATTTTCTCACATACTCTATTTAAGTGCAACATTTTTCTCCTATACAATTTGCCAAATATAACCCCGTTGTGTTATAATATGAGCACTTAGTGAATTGGTGCAAAGCGACAATGAACTTAGTGCGAGTAATACCTTTAGGTATAATATATGCATATTTTCACTCTGTAACACCAAAACGTATTATGGATGTAAGGATAATGTATTATGGGGAAAAAACAGAATAATTCTATTCAGGATAAATCATTTCCAATTTTGGAAGTAATCAAACACTATGGATTTTATCGCGCAGTAATTTTCTTAATTCTTGCGCTTTTCTTTACTTCGCTCATTATCGGCTACAACACCCTTTTAAGTTCATATGCAAGAAAGAGTATTTTACAACAGAGCGAGCTTAACGCTTACAATCTCGCAAAAGAAGTTGAACTTTATCTGTCCACAGGAACAGACGTTATCAACTTAAATGCCTCAGCCATTAATTTGATGATTGAGAATAATGCTTCCGATGAAGAACTTCTTGCTTACGTGACTGAACAAACCAATTTAATCGGTGAGTCAATTCTTCCTGAATCCACAGGATTATACGGATACTTTAACGGTAAGTTCTACGATGGTTCCGGTTGGGTACCTGAACCGGATTACGACCCAACAACCCGTCCGTGGTACACAGAAGCGATTGCCGACAGGGATAACTATGTACTAATCAATCCCTATCTTGACATGGATACCGGCGAGATAGTTTTGTCTATTGCAAAAGCACTCCCCGACAGCGATGATGTTGTTTCTCTTGATATTACGCTTGGTAGAATGCAGGAAACACTCAATGCTTATTCTGTAGAAGACAAAAACACATCTCGAATGATTGTATCAACTAACGGTGTTGTTGTAGCACATTCCGACAATGAAGAACTTGGTAAGAATTATATGGAAGAAACTGACAGTCTTGGTTCTTATGTACTGCAATATAGTCAGCGCAACCGAGACAAAACCTTCGACATTTCTTACAAGGGAATGAGTTACAACGTCTGTGCAATACCGATTAACAACAGCTGGAAAAGTATTTCTATTGTTGAATCCAGAAATATTTATCGACCACTTAAAATAATGGTATTTGTCAGCATATTGTCTATCCTACTGACATTTGCAATTTTTTCGATTATTACTGTAAAAACCGGAAAAAGAACTTTGGTTGCGGACAACTTAAGCAGCATTTTAAGTTCTTCAGCAGACATTTACATGTCGCTTTGTGACCTGGATGTTATCAACAACACTGTTGTCGGCATCAAGAATGTAAACCCGGCAATAGCCAAGGCGGTTGAGTCCTGCGATTATAATATGAAGGAACTGTTTCTTGGAATAATGATGGGACTTCCCGATAGTCCGACCAAGCAACGCGCTATAGAGTTTACCGACCTTTCAACAATTGACGAAAGAATGAAAGACAATAATATACAAACCGTCGAGTACCTAAGCTACGGCGATATTTGGGTTCGAGCAAGACTTATCGTCTCCGAGCGAACCCCCGACGGCAAGGTTTCACACGTGTTATGGATGCTTGAAAACATCAACAACGAGAAGGAAGAGCGCGACAAACTCATTGACATATCAGACCGTGCACTTGCAGCAAGCGAAGCTAAGTCAGCATTTCTTTCTAACATGTCACACGAGATTAGAACACCGATTAACGCAATCCTTGGCATGAACGAAATGGTGCTTAGAGAGTGCAACGATGAGAGCATAATCGGTTACTCGCACAATATACAGTCAGCCGGCAACACTCTTTTAGGATTAGTAAATGATATCCTTGATTTTTCCAAAATCGAGTCCGGCAAAATGGAAATTATTCCTGTCGATTACGATCTTGCAACCGTGCTTAACGACCTTGTTAATATGATAACTCCAAGACTCGAAGCCAAAGGTCTTGAACTTATACTTGAAATAGACAAAACGATGCCTCATCTTTTACACGGTGATGACGTAAGAATAAGACAGGTAATAACAAACATTCTTACCAACGCAGCAAAGTACACAGAAAAAGGAAGCGTCACCTTAGCTATTTCATATTCCAAAGTAACAAATGACAACGACTTGATTTCTCTTAATGTTTCCGTCAAGGATACCGGTATCGGAATCAAAGACGAGGATATGAGCAAACTCTTCTCTGAGTTTGAACGTATCGAGGAGAAGCGAAACCGTACTATTGAGGGAACAGGTCTTGGCATGGCAATTACCCAGAGTATACTTGCCATGATGGACAGCGAACTTACTGTAAAGAGTGTTTACGGACAAGGCTCAGAGTTTTCATTTGAACTTGTACAACATGTAAGAGATTATGAAGAACTTGGCGATTACGAGGAAGCATTTAAACAATCCGTATCTACCAAGGAGAAGTACTACGGCAAGTTCACGGCACCTGATGCGAAAATACTTGTCGTCGATGATACATCAATGAATATCCTTGTATTTACAAGTCTTCTTAAACCGACCGACATGACAATTGACACGGCAGAAAGCGGTGATGAAGGAATTGCATATGCGTTAAAGAACAAATACGACATCATCTTCTTAGACCACATGATGCCCAAGAAAGACGGTATCGAAACGCTCCACGAACTCATGGAACATGATGATAATCCTAACAAAGACACACCTGTTATCTGTCTTACCGCTAATGCGATACAGGGTGCAAAGGAGCAATACCTTGAGGAAGGCTTTACCGATTACCTTACCAAACCAATCGACTCGCAAAGCCTTGAAGACATGATAATTTCGTATCTTCCTGAAAATCTTGTTATACCTATACCGGAAAAACCTGCCGAGTCGGAAACCCTGGATGATGAAGAAGATGTAATCCTTCCGGATTTCATTTTCACTATTATCGACTTAAATACTATCAAGGGAATTAAGAACTGTTCCGGTTCCGAAAAGCTTTACATGAAAGCGTTGATTACATTTGCCAAGACGATGGAACCAATGATTACATCTACGCTTAATTACAAAGAGACCGGTGATATGGATGACGTACTTATTAACATCAAGACTATCAACCAGGCAGCAGAAATGATAGGTGCGGACTGGATAAGCAATATTGCATATGATATTGAAGAAAACCCTGAAAGTGAAGAACTTGATGATATGCTTTATGAACTGTTTGACAGTTGCAGACAACTGTGTAGCCACCTTGCACCATTGTTATAATAAACCAAAAGCCCGACGATATCCCATATCGGATACCATCGGGCCTTTCTTATTTAACATGAAACATCAAGAGAATTCGTGATACTTAGCTATCATTTCATCATCACTGATTATTGTGATTCGTCCATTGTCATATTCGCTTGTAACCCATTCGGATATTTTCTGAATAATCGGTGCAGTCTTAGGAAGCTCTGCTTCACCAAGTTTCTTTCTGTAATCATTAACCCAGAAACCGATTCCCGCAACACCGGATGTAGCTGTTATCGACACCTTCGGTGGACGGTTAAGAATTGTCTCCGTATCGAAAATATTGTATATTTCAGGGTCTTTCATCATTCCGTCCGCATGAATACCTGCTCTTGTCAGGTTGAAGTTAGCACCAACAAAAGGTGTCATCGGCGGAAGATTATAATTAGTCTCATTCTGAATATACTCGGCAATCTCAGTTATAACCTGTGTATTCATTCCGTTGAGATGTCCTCGAAGTGATGCATACTCAAAGACCATAGCCTCAAGGGGAACATTTCCTGTACGCTCTCCTATTCCGAGCAACGAACAGTTAACCGCAGCCGCACCATACATCCAAGCGGTTGTTGCATTGACAACTCCCTTGTAGAAATCGTTATGTCCATGCCACTCTATCATTTCAGACGGAACATCTGCATGATGCTGAAGACCATAAATGATTCCGGATACACTTCGCGGAAGCGCAGCACCGGGATATGGTACTCCATAACCCATCGTATCACAGGCACGAATCTTAATCGGCACACCGCTTTCTCTTGAAAGTTCCATCAACTTGTTGGCAAATGGAACGACGAAACCATAGAAATCAGCACGAGTGATATCCTCAAAATGACATCTCGGGCGAAGTCCTGCCTCGATACAATCTGATACAATTCCTAAATATTTATCAAGTGCCTGTGCACGTGTAAGTCCCATCTTATGGAAGATGTGGTAATCCGAACATGACACAAGAACACCGGTCTCTTTCACACCAATCGATTTGACAAGTTCAAAATCTTTCTTATTGGCACGAATCCACGTGGTAATCTCAGGGAACTCATAATCAAGTTCCATACACTTCTCAAGAGCTGCTCTGTCCTTCTCAGAATACACAAAGAACTCAGTCTGTCTTATCATACCCTGCTTGCCGCCTAACTTGTGCAAGAGCTTGTATATGTGAACCATCTGCTCTGTTGTATACGGAGTTCTTGACTGCTGCCCATCACGAAATGATGTGTCGGTTATGAAAATGTCCTCCGGCATATTCTCGGGAACTCTACGATAGTTGAACGCAATCTTAGGAGTCTCGGTGTACGGGAACATTTCACGGAAAAGCTCAGGCTCATTAACATCCTGCAACTGATAGATGTATGGATCCTGCTCAAGTTTCAGTGTTTTGTCGCTAAGTCTAATGTGTTTCATGACTATTCTCCTCTGTCATATAACATTTTTGCAATGGCGTATATGGATCATTTCATATAACCATAACTTAAATAAGTATATCCCTTAAAAAAAGTATTGTAAAGTGTAAAATGATTTGTGGAAAAACGTGAAAAGATATGATATCATATTAGTTATTAATGGGGATTACTTTTTATTTGTATTATGGGGGATACCAATGAACGGGAAAAATCTCAAGAAAAAAATGAAATCTATATCGTTCAGACTACCACTGCTTGTAATATTAAGCAGTATTCTTATTATGCTTTCCATAATTCCAACCATATATTTTCGAGTCAAAAATGATATGATAGAGGACTATTCTAGTCTTGGTCGCGGCATTACCAATTTCATGGCATCCGACGTTGATGGCGATAAGGTTGATGAATATATTTCCAAAAACTTTGAGATGGATGAATATAATCAAATAATCGATAATTTCCACAGACTCAAAGAGAATTATCCGGATGTTTTATACGTGTACGTGTATCGTTATACCAAAGACGGTGCAACCGTTGTTATTGATATAGACAGCGAAAACGGTAAGTTAGACGCCGACCCGCCGGGAACAGTATTACCAATCGACGAGGCTACTCTTCCGTATATCGACGATTTCTGTGCCGGCAGACAAACTCCCGCAATCTTGGGGAATACCGCTGACGGATACCTGCTATCATATGAGGCACCGGTCTTTGACAGCAACGGCAACTATCAATGTCATGTGGGAATCGATTTTTCCATGGCCAAGATTAAGAAACAGAGTCTTAAAATGGTTGCAAGCATTCTTACCGTTATCTATGTAATAATGTTTATGATAATGGTTTTTGACGTCCTTATGATTAAAAAACGAATTATCGGACCAATTAACAGTATTGCAAAATGTACCCACAAATTCTCATACACGACAGCCAAAGAACGCATGCGCAATATTCAACTTATGGAGAATCTCAACATTAATACAGGGGATGAGATTGAGGAACTCTACTCTGATTTTCTGTCAGTACTTAAGGAAAGTGTGTACTATATTACCAACTACGGCAAGGCAAAACTTGACATTCAAGATAAGGAGAAGACAATTGGCGAAATAAGACAGGTCGCTTACATGGATTCTTTAACAGGGCTCGGCAACAAAGCAGGACTTATCAAAGACACAGAACAATTAAAAAGCGATATAGCTTCGGGCAATGCAACATTTGCCGTTGTAATGTTCGATGTTAACAATTTGAAATATGTTAATGATACTTTCGGTCACGAAGCCGGCGATGCGTATATTAAGAACTGTAGCGCAATGATGAGTAGCGAATATTCCAACAGCCAGGTATATCGTCTCGGCGGTGACGAGTTTGTCGTTGTTCTTACCGGAGACGAATACGTGAAACGTAACGAGCACTATCTGCGAATTACAAAGGCGTTCATTAAGTCCTACGAGCAACCGGACAAAGAACCTTTCGAGAGATATTCTGCTTCCGTTGGAATGTCGGATTACAGACAGGGCGACGAAAGCTTTGAACAGGTATTAAAAAGAGCCGACGAAGCCATGTACGAATACAAAGTCAAGTTCAAAGAAAAACATGGCAGTTACAGATAACGGTATAATAATTAAGCGAAGTAAATGATTCCTCATCTACTTCGCTTTTCTTTACTGCAATACTTTCTTATATTCTTCAAATATCTTATCTATAGCACCTTATAATCATCTTCTAAACTAAACACAAAAGAAGATTCCGGAATTGAGTTATATTCTTCTGGGTAATTACTCTCGTAATACATGAACAACGTCTGATCATAACGCAACCCCACCTAAATTCTTAATAAGAGCGGTGACAATTGAACCGCATTATAGTATAAACAAAAAACGAACCTCTCTAGTATATATAACTACAGAGGTTCGCTTATACTCTTTGGGGGAAATGCTCCCTTTCTTTAATTTACACTAGACTGATAATACAATTTAAGGTTCAATATTGTTCTGTCATCTCTAATAAATCGTAATTACTATTTGGTCCGTTATAATCAAGCATTGATTTTCCTTCCGATTTGTAAAATCCAAGATATTCATTATAACCATCGCAATGCATTACATAAAACTGATCATAATCCGAACCCGACCAATCGCCTCTGTCCGTACAAATATGTACAGGCTGACTTGAAACAAACTCACCCTCATAGTAGATTTCAGCAACTCCAATTACATCATCTTCTACTGAAGAATAAGCACTAAATGATATGCTATATCCACCCCATCCTTCATAAGACCCTGCATACGTCATTGCTTCATAATCATATGTTGAGGTAGCATTTTTATCTTCTGTAGTTTTTTCTTCAGAGGTGCTACTATCTTTGCTCTCAGAACCTTTCAATACCCATACTGTATTATCAATCTGAACCTCCAACCTTTCTACCGAATCTACATTTACTACCGCATATACCTTTCCTGAAGCTTTTCTTCCGCTATCCAACGATGACACAGACATTGAATCTGATTTCAAAGTTGTGTCTACAACACAATTGTCAGCATAAACCGAAAAAATATTCGGTGATATTTTTATTGCATTTGATCCGGTATTCTTCATTTCTACTTCGAAATAAATCAAGTCCTTCTCTGTAAAATCATCCCAACCTACGCCCCAGTTTGAAATGGTTACATCCACAGTTCCACCTTCATCGCCTATCGAAAAAGAAGCAGTATCACCAATCTTCAATTCATCTCGTATAGTCTCCTCATCAGACTTTTCCTCATCAAATAATGAAATATCGACACCTGATCTTCCATCCGTAAAAGCATGGTTCTCTTTTGCCCATTCCATATCTTTCTTTCCCATTTCTTCAACATCGTCGATAAATTCACAGGCACTTAATGATGACATTGCCAATATGCAAATCAATAATAAAACTTTTTTCTTTAGTCGCATAACTTCTCCCCCTCTCCATTGCGCAAATCCAAAACATCCCACAACCCCTTTTAATCGGATTATTTTGCTTTTTTAGTTGCCGTTGTCCAAGGACCATCTACAAAAGCCTCTTCACCATAATAATCATAATAAGAATTATAACCTCTAATTTTTATGTAATGCTTTTTCCCTGCTTTAATATTAGGTATTGTAATACTCTTCTTACTTGTGTAATATTTCTTCTTTCCCGAAAAATTCTTTTTCGTCGAAACAAATATTTCATATCTTTCAGCGTTCGAAACCTTCTTCCAAGAAATAACCAATTTACCTTTTTTTGCTTTTATTTTGACACCTTTAACCTTATTCGGTTTTGCAGGTTTTTTTGTCTTTGTATTTTGAATGACAAACACATCACATTTTTTCTCTATTCCACTATCAGTATACACTGTAACTACAGCATAACCTCCTGAAATCGCTGTAATCTTACCATCTAGCACTTTTACAGCATTTTCATTGCTAGATTTCCATTTCAATTTCTCGGTACAATCCAATGGAATCATTTGAGCTTTCAAAACACTCGTTTCCCCTTTTTCAAGTATAATTTCAGTTGTATTTAATTCAATTGACGAACACTTGACCCCAACTGTTACCAGACAGGATGATATTTTTCCGTTACTAGAGGTAGCAGTGATCTTTGCAGTACCTGGACTCTTTGCTTTTATCTCTCCGTTTTCATCTACTGTAACAATATCAGAATTGCTCGTCTCCCATAGTAAAGACTTATCAGTTGCATTTGCAGGGGTAATATCTGCCTCAAGCTGCTTGGTATCAGTACGGTAAATTAATATTTCCGAAGGAAGACTTACGCTTTCAACAGGAATTTCCTTTACTTCAATATCAAACGTCCTCTTTATCCCACCACAGGTAACTGTAACAGTCTGTTTACCAACTTTGGACATATCATAACCACTTAACATATCCCTATTAATTACTGCAGGAAAACTATCATTTCCTTCATAATATACTGTTATTTTTGAATCAGTTAAATCAAGGTCATCTCCTTGATAGTATACTCTTTTAGAAGGGGCTTTTATATCAATATCTAAAACTCGTACTATCCTATTAGTTTTTAACTGTGGATACTTATACGCTTCGCAGCATGGATCAATTTCCCATGTATCTATGAAATCAAAGCCTGTAAAACACCCCTTTTTAGTCATCATACTATTGGTTAACGAGGTTTGATATTCGTCATTATCTACCGAACCCGAATTAGATTTTACAGATGATGAGAGATAATAATTATTTCGCTTACCATCAAATTCGCCATGTAAAGAGCAACCAAAAATCCCGTTACAATACTCTCCTTGAACGCTGCCCCTGTTTATACACTTTTCGACATTTCCATATTCTATATAGCCAACTATACCACCCGCTGTAGAAGGGCTCCCCTTTATATCTACTAAACTAACACAATCTTTAACTGTCCCATATGTACGACTTGCTATTCCGCCTATCACACCATCATTAACAACTATCGTACCGCTAACATAACATTTAACAATAGACTCCTTCGTATAACAGGGGTACACGCTTCCACACAAGCCTCCCACATAGTACACACCATCAATTGCTATGTTAATATCCGTTAATCCCAAGTTTTTTACTAAACCTCCGCTTATTTCATCAAACAGTCCCCCAAAACTACCATCATAGGAATACGAATCTACATTTCCATATATTGTTAAATTACATATTCTATAACCATTACCATCAAGAGTACCGGAAAAACTCTTTATCGGCGTCCAACCATGCCCGGTGTCATATTCACCTCCTTTTTTTGTTTCAGACAAATCTATATCATTCATCAAAATGTAATTTCCTGATGGATTATTATTAATTGACAATAAATCATCGACAGTTTCTATTTTCGTATAACCGTCCGGACATTCTTTTGCATACGGATTAACATATTTTTCATCAGGCAGTTCCGTAGCCCTAGAAAATAAAGGTGTGCTCAACATAAATAAATTAATTATTACAATTGCCAATACTATTTTTATATTTTTCGCGTATCTCATACAACAACCCCTCCTACTTTTTATTCTTTGTTTAATTAACCTCTTTTTCTTAAATCTTTGCATCTCATAATGTTTACAGAAATGCTGATTTCTAGACATGTCTCCTTTATAGATCATCTCCTTTTCAGCGCTCTTTTGCTATCTGCCTAACCCTCCTATCGCTGATTCCAAGAACGCTCGCTATCTCTCGTGCTGATTTGCTACCATAATTAGCTCTGATATATTCGCGAACATACTCTTTAGAATATAATTTCTGTGGGAATGAAATCGTTTGCCCCTTCAATAGCTCATATATTTTCTCAATATCCTCAGGATTTGTAAGCTCCTGAAAAATCTCACCATATACTGATAAATACTTGCTATTGCTGTTTCTACTCATATTCTCCCCATCCTCATCTATAAACAATCTTAATTTTATCATTCTTTACCGTTCACAAACAAAACGTATAGTTCCTATGTAATCTTCATTGGAATATTACCCAGTCATATTTCCTATTTTTATAATTACTTCATTTCTATATTTGCCTATTCCCAAAATAACATATATTGATTTCTTAAAAAATACAGATGTAATAATCACGTCCAAGAATGTAATAATTATTTGTTTTCACTTTCCAGACCATGTAACTAACATTGACATTTCACATCATTTAAACTAGACTCAATACAAAAGTTATAACCAGTTATAACCGGAACCAAAAAGTTATAACCAGTTATAACTGAAATCATAAAAGCTATAACCGGTGGTGACGATTAATGAATAAAATAGTTACATTTTTCAACTCCAGATTACTAAATAATCTTGTGATTTTTGTTATTGCAATTCTATACTTCAATGTGAATTCTGTTACAGGTCATGCTTATTCGTTGTCAGACGCACCTGTATCCTTTCATGAATTTCCTACAGCAGATAATATGGACACATTACACGTTCGAGACGATGGCAAACTTCAAGCCAATTGGATTATATATAGTGAAAACGAAGATGGAACCCTCACTGTAATTGGTTATGACAGAGAAATGCATGATTTGCTTTATGATTCAGAAAAAGATGCACTTAGATATTTGAATAACCCCCAAATTTCCGATCGAAATCTGTACAGTCTGTATATTTTTAATACCGTTGACGGGAAAAAAGTCACATCTATTGCTGATAATGCGTTTGAAGGTGAGGAGTTTTCAGGTATATATATTGACTCCGGCATCAACATAGGTAAAGGAGCTTTTCGCGACATTGTGATAGAGTTGCCCGCTTGTAATCCCCCAACAGTTGGCAATTGCATATGCATAGGCACCCCTTTGGTAGATGACAAAGGTGCTATAATTTTGTCACAAGAAGATACTGGTTGTGCAATTAATGGACCTTTGCCCGTAAGCGGCGAGACGACAATTATTGATTCTTCAGCATTTGAAGGAATGGATATTAACTGTCCTGTAGTCATATGTTGCGACTGTATAATTAACAATTCGGCCTTCAAAAAAACTGCCATTGGTACTCCAAGCTTTTCTTTTGATATGACATATAATGCTTCTATCGTCGGCAAGTTAGGAGCATCTGCATTCGAGAACTTCCGTGAAGCTTCAATGCAGAGTTACATACATTTGAATCTAAACAAAATCACAGATATAGGTTATCGTGCCTTTTACAATTCAGGCGTCAGACAAATTACACTCCCCTCATCACTTCAACACTGTGACGATGAATGTTTTGAAGTTGGATCTCTTATTAGTAGTCGCAAACGCTACGAAAATATAGATATTTTTTTTGATGATCCCAACACCGACATTTCTATACTTAACCTCAAAGAAAATAGCAAGGCAATTCTACACATAAATAGCGACTCTCCTGCCATGGAATATTGCAATTCTCACGGCATAACATGGATTGATAATGTAACCGGCGAAAAACATATTCCTAGTGTTACCACTACTAACCCCGACGATAACAACAACCCTTCCGGCGGCACCACTACTAACCCAGAGGATAACAACGACACTCCTTCCGGCGGCACCACTACTAACCCAGAGGATAACAACGACACTCCTTCCGGCGGCGCTACAACCAACCCTGACGATGATGAAGAAACACCCACAACCGGCAGCAACAATTCTGGTAACAGCACGGACAAACAACAAGAGAATAACTCTCCAAGTACTAACCAGACGAACAACAACAACAATAAGACTATCGTTGATAGTAATACCGAATACCTTATCAATCATGCATATTACAGAATAACCGGCAAAAATACTGTCACGTTCTTAAGGCCTGACAAAACTACATACAAAACAATTACCATTCCGGATTCTGTACGCATCAACAAAAAGACATATAAGGTTACAAAAGTAGCAGACAGAGCGTGCTACAAAAACAAGAAATTAACCACAGTTAATATAGGTAATAACGTATCTGATATCGGCAATCATGCGTTTGCTAATTGTTCTTCTTTAACAGGTATACGTTTTGGAAAAAAAGCCAAAACATTGGGACTCAAAGTTCTGTATAACGACAGAAAACTAAAACGCATAACTTTCAAAGGAACAAAAATCAAATCGATTGGCAAATGCACTTTCAAAAACGTGCCATACTCCGTTAGCATCGTAGTTCCAAACAGCAAGGTCAAAAAGTATTCAAAGCTGATTAATTCTGCAAGCAAATAAAAGGTGACGTAATGAACGGTAACATTTACACAAACGATAAAAATGAAATAATGTTTGGTTTCTCTTGTTGTGGACATTACTATCATATTCTTCTTAAGGACATTCTCTACTTTGAAAGTGCAGGGCGCAAATGCATCCTTCACACATCGGAGAGCATAACCACCTACAGCTTCTACGGAAAATTAGGCGATGTCGCAGATACACTTTCAGATTACGGTTTTATCAGATGCCATCAGAGTTACCTTGTATCGGTTGCTCACGCGACAGATTATCACAAAGGATATATCACCGTAGGCGGGCATCCAATATCTGTCAGCGAAAAATATCGCAGGAACATTATTGACCTTTTTTGTGATAATCAATCAACCGAATATCTCACAGACAAAAAAAATAAAACCACTGGAAACAATCCAATCGGTGTTTTGGTGTGTATTAGCGGCCAATATAAAGGCTCAATAATAAGAATATATTCTGATATTACATACGAGATTGGAAGAGACGAAAAAGAATGTGAAATAGTAATCCGTCTCCCATATGTGAGCAGAAAACATTTATCCCTTACATATCGCAACGATGGAACTTATGAAATAAACGACCACTCACATAACGGAACATACCTTATCCATGATGATGACCGTGCAGAGAAATTAACTGCAGATAATATCGTGCCATCTGGTTCTGTCATATGCTTCGGAGACCGTTCGCTGCAATATCGTCTTATTTAAGGAGAAACATATGAATCTTATCAAATGCCCTAACAACCATTTTTATAATGCTGATCATTTTCCTTCCTGCCCTCATTGTGCCAACACTGATTCTTCAGACAGCACTAATTACAATACAAACGAATCTGATATAAACACCTCTCCTGTAGAACGTAACATCGAAGAAATGCAGTCGCAGAATAAACATATGTTAGCCGGCTGGCTCGTGTGTATAGACGGAGCAGAATACGGCAAATACTATCCTCTTTTCTGCGGAAGTAACGCTATAGGACGTGGTGCAAATATGGATGTACAAATAACATCAGACGTAGAAATCAGCAGACAAACACATGCAGAAATTATATATGATGCTGACCGCATCACCTATTCTATAGTAGTTAACCGAAGTTCCAATCCGGTATATGTTAACGGGGCAATAATTACCACTGATACAGACAAACCATTTCCACTTCAGGACAGAGACCGCATTCGAATCGGCTCTCATACATTTATATTAGCAACATTTTGCAACAACGATTTCTCATGGAGGTAATTAGCATGTCACAGGACAAGCTGTCACACACACTTCCAACCGGATATATTCTTCATGACATTTTCGAAATCGAAAGCGTAATCGGCGAAGGAGGTTTCGGAATTACTTATCGTGCAAAAAATCTTGCAGCAAAACCACAAGACAAATCCAAAACTTCCGATATATCGCAAGTAGCTATCAAAGAGTATTATCCCCTTGGCGTTGCCACCAGAGATAATCACAATAACAATCCCTATGCGGTTACTCATTACAAAGGCGAGCTGGAAATCGCATTTAATAAAGGTCTAGATCGCTTCAGACAAGAAGCCTACCTCCTCAAGGAATTTGAGGATTTGGACAGTATCGTAACAGTTCTGGATATCTTTGAGGAAAACAATACAACTTATATTGTAATGGAATACATAGAAGGACTTACTATAAAGAAGCTTGTCGAGCAGGAGGGACGCCTGCCTTATCCCGAGTTTATGGAACTTATCACCCCATTACTCCACGACATGAGCCACATTCACAGCAAAGGGCTTATCCACAGGGATATTAGTCCCGACAATCTGTTGATTGGAACAGATAATCGGTTACATCTTATAGATTTTGGTTCTGCTAATCACAATAACCTAAAGAGCACAAAAACATTTACCGTTATATTAAAAGCCGGCTACGCTCCACCCGAGCAATACTCGCCGAAAGGCAAAATCGGTCCCTGGACAGATGTTTACGGTCTGTGTGCGGTTTTTTATTTTGCACTTACCGGTCACACACCAACCGATTCTCTCCAAAGAATGCAGATAAAGGAATCGGAAACTCACGATAATGATATTGAAAATGATCTTAAACATGCCATTGACCTACCTCCACATGCAGCACACGTTATTGCGCAGGGATTAAGTCTTTCCTACAAAGAGCGCTATCCTTCCGTGCAAATGCTATATAACGCATTGACAACGCCGCCCGTAACAAACGACAATGTCACGGCAATTCATATCCACGAAGACAAGCCAAAAGTCAAACGTACGTACAAAACACCCGTATTGTTTGCATGCATTTTCGCTCTTTTCACTATTGTATTACTTGTGAATTATTATCACGCGTATGATTTGTCAAAATTAAAAGCAGAAAGCAATCTTACTTTTACCAATGAAAATCTGATTCCAACATCGGGACATTTAACATCGTTACATAATTATATAGAAGATTATTCAAAAGAAATCGAAGAACAATATAAAATATTAAATATGATTGGAGTGGTTGGAACAAACCTTACAGATGCCAAAAGTAATCTAAACGAATTGGATTCAAACATTGAAGTCAATACGACAAGTGATTACAGCGATGCATATCCCAAAGATACCGTTATTGCACAAAGTATTGCTCCCAATACACCATTTACCAAAGGTAATATTTCAAGTATTACCTTAACCATAAGTCTTGGCACAAAGCCTGTTAACAAAACCGCCCAAAGCAGCAACGGCAAATCAAGTAAAAGCAATAAGAAATCCTATAACGTTACAGGCACCAAAAAGGATGATGGATACACCACCATCCATATCGGTGATTGAGCTCATTTTCACTATTTGTGCCTATCATTTACACCGACAACTACATGTTGTGTTCGGAGGGCAAGTTCAAGATTGTATACAATTTTGCCCATTGCAGAATTATTGATTTTTCTAGGTTTTTGAGATTTTTTCGATTTTTAGACCGCATTTTTTGTACTTGAAAAAATACAATAAATGCGGTTTTTTCCGTTGACGTGTATACAATTTGAAACTATAATGAAAGCATGAAGAGACTACCGACCGGAAACTCTTGGTAGTCATCATAATTTTATATTTCAAAGGAGGATTTTTAAATCATGATGAAATCGGAAGCATGGAATGGTTTCAATGGCGGAAACTGGGAGAGGTTCGTCGACGTACGTGACTTTATTCAGAAGAACTACACTCCATATGAAGGTGATGACACTTTCTTAACAGGCCCTACACAGAACACAAAGGATCTTTGGGCACAGGTTATGGATCTTACAAAGAAGGAAAGAGAAGCAGGCGGTGTGCTTGATATGGATACAAAGGTTGTTTCTACTTTAACTTCTCACGGTGCAGGATATCTTGATAAGGACAAAGAGACAATCGTTGGTTTCCAGACAGATGCTCCTTTCAAGAGAGGAATGAACGTATACGGTGGACTTCGTATGGCTATGAAGGCTTGCGAGGATAACGGATACAAAGTAGACGATGAAATCGTAGAGTTCTTCTCTAAGCATAGAAAGACACATAACGAAGGTGTATTCGACGTTTACGATGCTGAGATCAGAAAATGCCGTACAAACCATATCGTAACAGGACTTCCGGATGCTTACGGACGTGGACGTATCATCGGCGACTACAGAAGAGTTGCTCTTTATGGTACAGATTATCTTATTGAAGATAAGATGGCACAGAAGGAATCATTTGGTACAGTTTACACTGATGATGTAATCAGAGGTAAAGAAGAGATTGCAGAGCAGATCAAGGCTCTTAAGGAATTAACAAAGATGGCAAGCTTCTACGGCTTCGATATTTCTAAGCCTGCTACAAACGTACAGGAAGCTATCCAGTGGACATACTTCGGTTATCTCGGAGCAGTTAAGGAGCAGAACGGTGCTGCAATGTCACTTGGACGTACAGCTACATTCTTAGACTGCTACGCTGAGAGAGACTTGAAGGCTGGTAAGTTTACTGAGGAGCAGATTCAGGAGTTCGTTGATCATTTCGTAATGAAGCTTCGTTGCGTTAAGTTTGCTCGTACACCTGAGTACAACCAGATCTTCGCTGGTGACCCGGTTTGGGTAACTGAGTCATTAGGTGGTATGGGTGTTGACGGACGTACACTTGTTTCTAAGATGAGCTTCCGTTACCTTAACACTCTTAACAACTTAGGTACAGCACCGGAGCCGAACTTAACAGTTCTCTGGTCAACACGTCTTCCTCTTGGATGGAAGCAGTTCTGTGCTAAGATGTCAATCAAGTCATCTTCTATCCAGTACGAGAATGATGATATGATGAGACCTATCCACGGTGATGACTACGGTATCGCTTGTTGCGTATCTTCAATGGTTATCGGTAAAGAGATGCAGTTCTTCGGAGCTCGTGCAAACCTTGCAAAATGTCTCCTTTACGCTATCAACGGTGGTGTTGATGAGTGTACAGGCGTACAGGTAGGTCCTAAGTACCGTCCTGTAGAGGGTGACGTTCTTGATTATGATGATGTAATGGCTAAGTTCGACGACATGATGGAATGGCTTGCTAAAGTTTACGTTAGCGCACTTAACATCATCCACTATATGCATGACAAGTATGCTTATGAGAGAATCCAGATGGCTTTACATGATAGAGACGTTAAGAGATACTTCGCAACAGGTGTTGCAGGTCTTTCAATCGTTGCTGACTCATTATCAGCAATCAAATACGCTAAGGTTAAGCCGGTTCGTAACGAGCAGGGTATCGTAGTAAGCTACGAGACAGAGGGAGATTTCCCTAAATATGGTAACAACGATGATCGTGTTGACGAGATTGCTACTTACATTGTTACAACATTTATGGATAAGATCAGAAAACAGCACGTTTACAGAAATGGTGTTCCTACACAGTCAATTCTTACAATTACTTCTAACGTAACATATGGTAAGAATACTGGTGACACACCTTGTGGACGTAAGCATGGTGCACCATTCGCACCTGGTGCTAACCCACTTCACAAGAGAGATACTCACGGTGCAGTAGCTTCACTTGCATCAGTTGCTAAGATTCCTTTCAAGGATGCTCAGGATGGTATTTCTAATACATTCTCAATCATCCCTGGAGCTCTTGGTAAAGAGGATCAGGTATTTGCAGGAGATATCGATATCGACCTTAGCAAATAATTAACAGGTAAACGCATACAGAAACAGTTCGTGGAGGTATTGTTATGGAAGATAAGAATCAGGTAGATGACATTGTAGCTATGTTAGATAACATGATGGGCAGCGGTCACGGACATGTAAATGTTTCTGTGGATGATACCGTTGCAGCAGGCGAGAAATCCGAGGTTACACTCGGTTGTACCGATTGTGCCAAGGGTGACCTCGCATGCAGCGTTCCTACTCTCATGGAGGGTATGGATGAAGAACTTCATCAGGATTAATCCTGTTGTAACAAATATCGTATAATTATAATTAAAGGAGGACGATGTAATGGCAGCAACCAATACACAGCAGATCGATAACTTAGTTAACATGTTAGACGGATATGTAGCAGAAGGTGGATATCACCTTAATGTTAACGTACTTAACCGTGAGACATTATTAGACGCTCAGGCTCATCCTGAGAACTACCCACAGCTTACAATCCGTGTTTCAGGATACGCTGTTAACTTCATCAAGTTAACACCTGAACAGCAGGCAGACGTTATCTCAAGAACATTCCATGAGTCTATGTAATTAACTTCGAGATAAACTATATTTCATACAGGCAAGGACGTCGTCCTTGCCTGTTCTTTTCTAAATTGCTATTTAATGCACTTTTATTCTTAACGGACGCGTATAGATTATCAGATATATGCATATCCTGTGTCAGAATGTCCGGTGCTAAGAGGTTGTAGGTATGCCGATTACACTTTCATATAATACGCGACCGGCTATCAATTCGCCATCGTGGCTCAATGATGCCTTGCTCGCCATCCATGGCTCGCATCGCTATGTTAATCACGGCATACCAACAACCTCTAAACACCTACCATATTCCACAGGATATTGCACACACAGATAATCTCACGCTGTTTCGTTATGTACGAAAGTGCATCAAAGCAGCCAACACGTAACGTTCGCGATGATGCGAGTCGCGTGCGTCAGCTGTTTGGGTACATTTTGAACCAACAGACAGCATAATGAATTGTTGTGTATTACATTCTGGGTGACATTCAGGAGGATATTAGAGTTTCTTGGTATTACGTTGAATATACAGCGGATGCCGAACATGGATGTTCGGCATGTTCCATTGAGACAGGATGTCGAATTGGAACAGTGCCGCGTAATATAAGAAAACTGTTCCGTAATACCTAGAAACTCTTATGTCCGTATGTCTCGTCACACAGAATGTAATATATCGACAATTTGTTATGCGTCCGTTTTAAAATGTAACTAAACAGCAATCACACAAATGCCTTCATCTCGCACATCAGGTCCTCTTCCGTTTTGATGAGTTTCTTTGCAAGATGCACACTCTCCGGCGACGCATCATCATATTTGTTGAGGTATTCCGATACGGACTGGATTCCCATGTTGCAGCCGTCCATAATAATCTTGGCAATCTGACTGGCGTCATCTTTGATGAGAAGCTTTGCCTCCGTGCTTATCCAAGACATTGCAGATGCCATAATGTTGGGCCTGTCCTCGGTTTTTCCGTAGCGTGCCAACTGGTCTCCTGTATCCTTCTCAAGTCTTTCGTGCTCTAAGGTGTAGCTTTTTAATATGTTATCAAGCTTATCGTCTTCCACAAACTCCTTGACCTGCTTCATGCTGTTTATCGCCATTTTGCAGCCTTCATTTACTTTATCAAGTAGATTTAATGTCTGTTCTGTCATAATATAATCCTTCTTTCTTATTTTTTCTCTATTATGCCCATTATCAAACAATTTATTCCTTTACGAAATCTTAATTTTCATGTATAATATAGGTACTGTTTTTGATTATATTTACTGCGTTTTAGCAGGCATTTATACATCAGTTAATAGCAAAGGGGGCTTTACACATGAACAGATCTAACGATAACAGGATTGCACTTTCCGTGGTGGCAACGCTAACCTCAGGAATTGCGTTAATCTATACTCTTATTACATTTCATAAGCAGATATTCCCGGTTGCGGGAGTAAGCATTATCTTCTTAATATGTGCTTACCTGCTCACCCAGAACATTGTCGCGTTCGTTAACATGAAGAACAAGTCTTTAAATGTTCAGATTAAGAACGGCATGGATGACCTCTCAACACAGATTGAGGGCATGAGCAGCTCGCAGGCACAGCTTGGCAAAGCAACTTATCTTTACACACGTCAGGCTGCCGAGAATCTTGCAAGTCTTCGAGGCAATTATGCTGACGGACAAGAAACTCTTGTCAAGAACCTCTCCGTTATTGCCAACGCACAGAATAAGTCAACTAAGCTCCTTATCAAATACGACCAGAACAATACAACCAAGTTGATTTCCACAATGAAGGATTTGAGGAATCATTTAAATGAAACTATGACGCAGGGCTTTGACCAGATTCAGCCTAACAACGCAGACGTTGTTTCGATGTTAGAGAATCTCGTTGAATATCTTAAGTCTCAGCCCGCAGGAATGGATCAGAACCTAAGTATGCAGATTAACAATGTAGCTCACGAGTTACAGAATATATCAAGCAACATTGCAAGAGTTCAGGCAATGCCAATGCCTAACATGATGCAGGGCATGCCTGCACAACCTGTATATCAAGAAGCTCCTGTTATGGCGAGCGCTCCGATTGCTGAGGACGCTCCGGTTATGGAGGAAGCTCCTATCGCAGAGGAAGCTCCGGTTATGGAGGAAGCTCCTATCGCAGAGGAAGCTCCGGTTATGGAAGAGGCTCCTATTGCTGAGGACGCTCCGATTATGGAGGAGGCTCCTATTGCTGAAGAAGTTCCGGTTATGGAAGAAGCTTCAGTCGCTTCAGACGAACCTGTTGTTATGCAGGGTGAGATTCCAGTAGGACCTGAAGAAGCAGCTATGGACGAGGCAATTGCTGAAATGAATGCAGAGATTGCCGCTGAACCTGTTGTAGAAGAAGCTCCTGTTATGGAAGAGGCTCCTGCAGAGGAAGAACCTTTCACACCTACCTTTACGGTTGTCGGCAAAGAAGATCCGGTTGAGGAAGAAGCAGCCCCTGAACCGGAAGTCGCAGAAGCAACTCCTGAACCTGAGGCTCCAACCATTGGTGATGTAAGTGATCCAAACAAGCAATTATCAGCAGACGAGATTGCAGCACTTTTTGCAGCAGCAGATCCCGCACCTAAGAAAGAAGAACCTGCTCCTGAACCTGTTGCAGAGGCTCCAGCTCCTGCCGCTGTTTCTGATGATCCCAACAAGCAGTTATCAGCAGACGAGATTGCAGCTTTATTTGCAGCAGCTGATCCTGCTCCTAAGAAGGAAGAACCTGCTCCCGAACCTGTCGCAGCAGCTCCTGTTGTTGAGCCGGTTTCTGATGACCCTAACAAGCAGTTATCTCCAGATGAGATTGCAGCACTCTTCGCTTCAATCGGATAATTACAACAATACACAAAGCGAGGTGATATATACCACCTCGCTTTTTTCATGCCTTATTATTTTGTCTTTTTGCTTGCTTTCTTCCAGCTACCATATACTATCTCATCATCTGTATAAACAAAAGCTCTAATCCTTACATAATACTTCTTTTTTGATTTAAGCTTTTTGTTCTTATATTTCTTTAACACAACCTTCTTGCCTGATGAAGATATCTGATAGGTGTCTGCCTTTTTGAAACTCTTCTTATCTGATATCTGGAATTGATATCCATTAACTCCGGATAATTTCTTCCACACAAGAGTAAGCTTTTTCTTTCCCGAAACAACTTTTAATCCGCTAACTTTTGACGGGACATTATCATTTGAGGTTTCTGTCTTATCACTTGAGTCCCCACCGGAAGAATCAACTCCCTGCAATAATTTTGTCTCTCCCGACTTATTGATTGCAACCTGATACTTTACTTTTCCGCTTGCAGGCTCCTTAACCGAATCCGCTTTTTCATATCCAAAACACTGCACCCAATAAAATCCGCCATCAATCTCCATACAACCAATACCGATTGACTTAAAACCCTTAGTAAGAATATTTGCTTTATGCCCCTCCGAGTTCATCCACGAATTCATGACATCTGAAGGATTCCTCTGTCCCCAAGCTATATTCTCGCCATACATCTTATTGTCAATGCTAAAGCAAATCTCTCCATTAGGTCTTGTATGGCTAAATGATACCTTTATTTCAGCTGCTCTGGCCATTGCCGATTCTAACAGACTTGCATCCATTTCAATTGTTGGAACACCTGCTGCTTTTCTCTCTTTATTAACAATTTCCAACACCTTAAATGCATAATCATATCTGGCCTTACCACTTACTTCCTTATTACTTGCTGCATTTACTTTAACCACCGGCGACAAGACTACAATCATGGCTAATGCCATAATTACCCTTAACATTTTCTTCATTCTCTCTCCTCCTTTAATAGTCTTCATAAAAGCATTCATGTACTTATATTCTGTAACTTAAATCCCTTTAAAAATAACATAAAACGCCATATTTTACAATGTTTTCAACTAAAAACACCTTGCCAATATGAACCATTTTCATTATAATTATCACAACTTTTGTAAGGGAGACACTCACGTATGGATAAACCAAAAAGAAACAATCTTCTTCCCTCAGACACAAAAATAATCGTACTTGGCTCGTTAGCGGTAATACTTATTGTACTTGTGTTATCGATACTCTTTCCGAATGCTGCAAAAAACGGAAAAGAGACCACAACTGAAGCAACAACACAGGAAACTACCGTTTCGCAAAAGGAAAAACTTCCTATGGGTTGGCAGGAAATTGACGGTGCTACAAGATACGTTCGTGCCGATGGAAAGATTGCAAAAAGTCAGTGGGTTGGCGACTACTATGTAGGTTCAACAGGCGCAATGTACACTTGCGCCATAACCCCCGACGGCAAATATGTGGGTTACGATGGTCTCGTTAATGACTCCGCAGGAATTACAAATAGCCATTCGGGACTTGAAAGCCTTAAGAAAGAACTCGAAGATACTATTTCCAATTATTACGGTACATGGTCTGTCTATGTCAAGGACATAGGTCACAACGAATATCTTCTTATCAATAATGAACAACATTTTTCTGCAAGTTTAATAAAACTTTATTGTGCAGGTGCGGCATTGGAACTTATAGATGAGGGCAAACTTGAAAGAACCGACAACATTGACAATCTTATGTACCAGATGATTTCCATAAGCGATAATGACGCATTCAATCTTATGGTCAGACAATGCGACGAAAACCACAATGCGGTAAATGGCTGCAAAGTCATCCAGGATTTTATAGACAGACAAGGATGTACCGATACAACTATTACCACTATGCTGGTTCCTACCAAGTATCCATTTCCTTCATCACCGGGACGAAACTATACTACGGTTGCGGATTGCGGTAAAATTCTCGAAAAAATATATAAGAAACAACTTGTAAGTCGCAAAGCATCCGATGAACTTCTTGATCTTTTACTTAACCAACAGCACATCAATAAAATACCTGCAGGACTTCCTGAGGGAACAAAATGCGCCAATAAAACAGGCGACACCGATGATACACAACACGATGCCGCCATTGTCTATTCTCCCGGAGGAGACTATATAATTGTCGTTATGAGCAGCAACTGTGGCGCTGCTATCCCAAACATCCAAAACATTTCGTCTATTGTATATGACTACTTCAACAAAACTACTTCACAGTAAGTTTTGTTTTCTTCTTTGCTTTCGCAGCTCTTGATTTATCGATGAGCTTATTAACCTTGTCCTTGTAACTCTTGCTTCCTGCAAGTTTGATAGTCAACTTCTTTGAATTAGTATCAAACGCATTCTTACCTATCTTAGAAATCTTCTTTGACTTAAAGTTAATAGTCTTAAGCTTCTTAGAACCTGCAAATGCCTTCTTACCGATTGTTGTTATATCACCTTTAATTACAACCGTTTCCAACTTCTTGTTATTGGCAAATGCAGAAGCTGCAATCTCCTTAACCGGATAGTTCTTGCCAAGAATCTTAATGTTCTTTTCAACCGTTGCCTTCTTTGTTGACGCACACTTTGTAACTACAATATACGCTTTTTTCTTCTTACCCTTCCCCTTATATACAACCTTGTAACTAACAGGACCATTAGATGATGGTGTTACATATCCATCCTCAAGTATAGCGTCCTTAATAGCTTCCTTCGGAATCTCAAGTGAAAGTCCTTCTTCTCCCGGAGCAGGATATGCGATATCAACATCTATAATCAAACCTTCTCTACTTTCTGCATGAACCCATACTCCGGTATCTTTTGTTACATAATAGTATACAATAGCTGTTTCGGGTGTATCTTCCTCCTCATCAGCATCATCCTCATCTTCTTCGTCGTCATCTTCCTCTTCGTCTTCACCATCATCAGTAATAACAATAGGAACTTCAGCCTTGAATATATAGCAGTCAAACTCTGTATCCGCACCCGTATGACAATTAGTTACGAAAATCTTATCCTCTCCATCATATGTGTAGACACCGCCTGTAACAATCTTGGTCTCAACACCATTCTCTGTAAGTGTTTTGCCAAGTCCTTGAAGGTCCTCTTCTTCCGTCGGATACTTATACCAGTCCTTACCGTCTTTGTAGTAAGTAATCTTCTCCTTCAAATCAGTATAATACGGAACCCATTCCCCACTGTCCGTATCTTCTGAAGATAAATTTTTAATATTGTTCTTTCTGTCAAGCTCAGCCTTCTCGTAAAGAATTGTTTCACTCTCTGCGCTTACCGAATATTCCACAAACAACAACGGGCTTGCATCAAAGGTATTAAATGCTGCCTGAAGTGTTGCCGTCGGATCCGGCGCAGCCGCCTTAACAACAGATGTGCATGGCTTTGTAGAAAGCACAAGTACTGACACTAACACAAGCGACAGTACAGTTCTAAAAACTTTTGAAATATCTCTCCTCATAGTTTGTAACCCTCCTCTTCTCAGATACTTAATTTTACCACATTTTACTGATTTTATCAATACAAATAAAGCTGTAACACCCTATCATTTCACCTGCAAAAGTGGTATAATTATCCTTTGAAAAGTTCATCAAATGAGGAGGTAACTAATGGAACCTGTTAAACGTCTTAAAAGAGAGTTACGTGCCGAAGGTACGGTTATAAAATTATACAAAGATACGGTAGAAGTCGGTGGCAAAACTGCCGAATGGGACTACATTCATCATGACGGCGCTGCAGCAGTTGTTGCGGTAAATGATTCCGGAAAACTACTAATGGTTAAGCAATACCGAAACGCTCTTGACCGCTTCACCTTAGAACTTCCTGCAGGCAAGCTTGATAGTCCTGATGAGCCAACCCTTGAATGTGCAATGCGAGAGCTTGAAGAAGAAACAGGATACAAAGCAGGAAAATCCGAGTATCTGCTTACCGTGAATACAACAGTAGCATTTTGTAACGAGAAGATCGACATTTATCTTGCCACAGACCTTATAAAGACTGAGCAGCATCTCGATCCTGACGAAGAGATTAATGTTGAAGAATGGGAAGTTTCAGATCTTAAGAAACTTATTTATGAAGGTAAGATAACCGACGGCAAGACTGTCGCCGGCATCATGACATACGCTGAGAAATTCAATATTATTTAATGAAAAAGAAGTAGATAAGCACGAGCACACCAAGGGCGATTCGGTACCAGCCGAACACCTTGAAATCGTGCTTTTTTATATATCCCATAAGGAACTTAAGAGAGAAATATGAAACGCCGAAAGCCACTGCCATTCCAAGCAGCAACACGAAAAGTTCCGAACCTGTAAATACAAATCCAAACTTAATTAACTTCACAAGACTTGCGCCAAACATAATAGGAATGCCGAGGAAGAAAGTAAACTCCGCTGCAACCTCTCTTGACGCACCAAGCAGTATTCCGCCGATAATCGTCGAACCGGAACGTGATGTTCCCGGAATCAATGCAAGGATTTGAAATACTCCGATTAAGATTGCAGTCTTAAATGTCATATCTTCAAGACTTGTTATCTTCGGACGACGTCTTGCATTAAATGTTTCAAGAACGATAAAAATCACACCGTATACAATAAGAGCAATCGCAACCACCGTTGGGTTGTAAAAATGCTCATCCATATAATCATCAAACTTGATACCCATAATCGCAGCAGGAAGACAAGCAACAACAATCTTAACCCACAAAGCAATTATATCCATGTGGCAATATTTGTTGCAAAAGTTCTGGAAGCCCTTCATGAAACCATTTTTTGCCTCGTACACAAACCATCCACCCTCAGGTGCTTTCTTCGCGCTATGAAACGGCCATAATTTGCCCCAGAAAAGAACAACTACCGCCATGATTGCACCGAGCTGAATGACAACATCAAACATCTCCATGAACGCATCACTCTGCTCCATCTTAAGAAACTCATTTACCAAAATAAGATGTCCTGTACTGCTTATCGGCAGCCATTCCGTAATTCCCTCAACTACACCGAGTATTATAACTTTAAACCATTCCACCAATGACATAGTCTGTTACCTTCCTTAAAATTTCATTTACAAAAATATCCTTTTCGATTTCTCATAGTAGCACATGCACACCAAAAAATCAAACCGTCACTTGCGCTTAACTCGCTCTAGCTTTTCAAGCATTGGCTTTGCCCCAATCATTAAGAAAATAAATGTTGCCACCGCGTGAATTATATCAATCGGAATGCCCGGCGCATATGATGCAAGCAGCATTTGCCACGTTACATTTTCCTGATACATAAGGACGGATGCCGGGTTCATTATTCCTCCGTAGATGATAAGAACTGACAGCAGCCCGTAAATGCTAAGCTTAATGCTTATGTCTTTATTCTTATTGACACTTCTATGAAAGATTAGTCCTGCCACGAGGCCTAACAATCCCATAGCAAACATCTGCCACGGTGTCCAAGGGCCCTGACCGAAGAATATATCCGAAACAAGCATGGATAACGCACCTACTATAAATCCATCCGTTCCACCAAGTGCCGTTCCCGATATTATCGTAAATGCAGCCATTGGTTTTACCGCCGGCACCATGTAAAACGCCGCTCTTGATAATGCAGTTATTGCCGCCATGACGGCTACTGTTATTATCTCTTTAAGTTTTGGTTTGCCATGTTCAAAACCTGCAAGAAATGCTCCAACACCCTCCACAATAAGAAGCATCGAAATAAAGTAGTATTTGCGCTGATGAAGTACTCTGTCGCCAAAATATATTGTAAGTGGCATAAGCACCAAGAAGGTTAGGAGCGGTATTATTGTCATGCGAAGGTGCGAGAAGTTTTTCGATTGCTCATCTTCAAGCACTGTGTCACTTAACCTGTCATGTACTGTCTCGTTGTCATCTGATGCGTTCTCATTATCGTTTGTACACGCATCTATAATTTCCGAACCATCACATGAAGCACTATCTGATTCATCATTATTATGATGTTCCGACATTTCCTCGTCCTTAGTTTTTCCACCACACAAGGCCAATACATCCTCATATAGAATGGCATCATCAATTATCCCTTTGCACATTCTTCTAACTGCAGTAGTGTAGAGTGAATTGTCTTTGAAAAACTCTCTTGTACTTACAAGCGACACGATATGTCCGTCAAAAAACATACCACAATAGTCCGCGTAGGATGCACACATTTCCAAATCATGACTTACCATAAGGATTGTTTTGCCCGAAGCGGTGAGCTCTTTTAAGTATATTCCAAGTTTCTCCTTAAATGCATAATCCATTCCTTTTCCCGGTTCATCAAGAAGGAGTACATCATACCCTTGCGATACAAGTTTTGCAAGCGCAAGCTTCTCCATCTGTCCACCCGACAAATCAAAGGGATGCATATCAAGACAGTCCTCAAGGTCAAAATATTTGACTATATCCGGATAATCTCCAATCTCTTTAGAAACCGTATCGTATAAGAACATCGCCTGCGGATCCTGTGGCAGCACTCCTACCGAAACGTCGCCTTTCTTGACTTTACCGATATATGCTGAAAGGTTTCCGGCAAGCACATGAAGAAGTGTTGATTTGCCTGCTCCGTTGCCGCCCATCAATGCGGTAATCTTACCTTCAGGAAGTTTGATATCACAATTCTTCAAAACATCACTTGTATTCTTGTCATAACGAAACCAGAGTTCTTTTCCGTCTATAACTGTTTTGTGTTTTCTTTGCTCTTTTTTTTCTTGTTTATTTTCTGCGTGTTTATGCGCTTCCTTGTCAGAGCATTCTCTATTGGTATTATCGAATTTTTCTCCGTTCTCGTCCACAAAACGCGCAAGGAATTGTCTGCCCTCATTTACGTTATGCGGAACCTTCTCGTCAGTTTTCTCGCCTAACGTTATGTCGTAGTACAACCTTGTCGCAGCAGGAAGGCTTCTAAATAACGGCAATTTTTTCTCATAAAGAAACGCACTCACCTCGTCAGCCGTTCCATTCACAAGCACCTTGCCACTATCAAGTACCATAACTTTATCTGCCATTGCATAGACTTCTTCAAGTCTATGTTCTGTCATAACTATTGTTGTTCCGAGTTCGTCATGTATGCGTCTTACCATACGGAAAAACTCTGCCGCCGCCATCGGATCTAACTGGCTTGTCGGTTCATCAAGAATTAAGATTTCCGGCTCTGTCACCATTACAGACGCAAGATTAATCAACTGCTTCTGACCGCCTGATAAATGAGCCAATTTCTCATGGAACACTTTTTCCAGTCCAAAAAATGCTGCTATCTCGGATATCCTTCTTGACATGACATCCTGCGAACAACCCATGCTTTCAAGTCCAAAAGAAAGTTCATGCCACACCTTATCTGTCACCTGACACGCATCCGCGCGCTGTCCGACATAACCTATCATAAATGCTTTCTGCTCATCTGTAAGCTCGTCTATCGATGTACCCGCAACATGGATTCGTGAGTCTTTTCCCATAGTTCCAACCGGTGCATACGCAGACTTTAGATGTCGAAGCAAGGTCGTCTTGCCACTTCCGGACTCTCCGATTACAAGTAACATTTCTCCCTTGTTAACCGAAAAAGAAATGTCCTTCAGTGCATAAGTCTTTGTTCCACTATATGAAAATGTCAAATTGCAGACATTGATTTCTTCCATACGATATCCTTCCTAATTTCCTCAAAAACTGCGCACATACAAAGAACAAAATAAGCCACATATACGGATAAACCGTACGCGCTAAGTTTTGCTCCTTCGGTAATCGGATAATATGACCAGTATAACACACCGCTTACTTTTCCTATTATTACATAACTTGCAAGTGCAATAATTATAATAAGCATCACACCATCTCTTGCTGCGAATCTGTATATCGAATAGTTTATTCTTCCTTCTATGCCGTAGCCTCGACCACGCATGCTCTTGCCCATTTCTACAGAATCTTCAAGCATCCATGTAACAAGCAATGACAGTTGTTTTATCTTATGCTTTATGCCTGCAAGCCCTGACAACTTAACACCGTTACCGCACAATTTGATTTGTTCGTATTTGTATTTTAACTTTGGAATAAACCCAAGAATCATGGAAAGCAGCAAACCTAAAATAGGAAATGTTTTTCCAAACAAATAAATAATTTTATCTGCGGTTAATATTTCGCCCATTGTTCGAAACCAAACAAGACTTGCCCCGAGCATAAATGCTGCCCCTATTCCAAACCATATGGACTCAAGCGTTAACATGTTACCACTTGGAAGCATGTATAGTTCCGTTACGCCCTGGTGCGAAAAAGTCGGATTGATGAGTGCCGTTAAAAGCATAAGAATAAATACGGTTACAAAGCCCCTCTTTACCTTGTCCGCTCCAAAGACAAACAATGCATATGCCACCGCACCCGTGATACTTATAATCAGGCATATAGGATGAAGGAAGCTCATTGAAAGCCCAATTACAACAGCAAAATATATGAAATTGACTATCGGATGATACTGCTCCATTTGTCACCTCATAATATTAATCAAAAGAAGAACCTACGTCCTTACCAAAGTTACATGTGTATAAAAACTTAATTACGTCGCCATCTTTTACCTCATATCCCGAACAACCCACTCCCGGAAACTCGTCATTTACACTATACATCCAGCCCGACAAATTGCCGGCATCGAACTCATATAAGTTGCCAACACCCTCTATGTAATAGGTCTTGTAGGCGGGTGTGTAGTTGTACTCAAGGTGGAGTTTGTTCTTTCGTGCAGCCTTATTTAACACATCAAATACGGTCGAGCCAGGCTTAACCTTTACCTCGTATGTGTCCAACATCAGGCCATCCTCAGGTATTACTTTCTTTGTCGCATCACTTAACTTGTCCATGTTGTTAAGGACACTGGCGCAACTTATATAAATGGTACAGGTTATTGTGCCGGATTCATCCTCGTCCTCTTCCGGCTCCTGTTCTGTTTTACCATTTTTTTCTGTGGTTTTATTTGATGACTTGTCGGTTTGTGAAGTCTCTTTATCTGTCGACTTGTTGTTATTAGTGTCTGATGTTTTCGTGGAAGCATTATCTTGTGTATCATCATTCTTCTTATTATCGGATTTGCTATTGTCCGAATCATTTGTTTTACTATCAGACGTTTTATCTATATTATCGTTTTGAACGTTATTATCATTGTTACTTGCAATCTTTTTGCTTTTGTGATTTTTTTTATTAGTTGTTTTTGTTCCGGTTCTGCCGGCCTTTTTGACCGCCTTGTTAGCATTCTTCTGCGCCCTTTTATTAAGCTGTGGCGCTTTTTTCTTTTTAGACGAACCAAGTCGTCTTACTTTCATTATAATTTTTCCAAAGAAACCTTTGCTGTCTTTTTCGTCTTTTGAGACTTCTTTTTTCTTGGATGTTTCCTGATTAGTTTGTTTTGAATTTGAAGTGGAGGTTTGCTTGTCATTTACCGTGTCATCACCTGCGGTATGATTATCAACTACCATTTCCGTTGTATAATTACTGTCTTTGTCATTAAAAGAAAAGCCTTGTAGTCCGGGTGCGTTACCTCCGTACCAAAAGGCAAAAATAAGCGCCCCTACTACCAGAATTATGCCTAATAATTTCTTCCATTTAACTCTGTTCATAGGAGCGCCTCCATTACATTAAATTATTTCTTTTTTGTTGTTGCTTTCTTTTTTGATTTTTTAACGAACTTAAACTTCACGTTCTTGATGCCTGATTTTTTGAACATCTTAACAACTTTCTTATACTGCTTCTTGCTTGATGCCGTAATTATAATTGTAGCATTTTTCTTAATGCCCTTAAATGCATCCTTTTCGATTGTCTTTAATGTGTCTCCGTCAACCTTAATGACACTTAACTTAGAACAACCGGCAAATGCTTTCGCACCAATCTTGGTAACATTCTTACCAACAGTTACTGTTGTCACTTTTTTGTTATTCTTACATGCAGCTTCAGCAACCTCTGTTACTTTATAAGTTGTCTTTGTTTCAGAATCCTTAACTGTAGCTGATATTGTAATCTTCTTAGCTGAAGACTTAGCGTTACCTGTGTATGCAACTGTCTGCTTCTTATCATCAGAAGTACTTGTTACTGTATAAGTTTTGTTAACAGTTTTTGGTGCCTCTGTTGTTTCCTGTTTCTTACCTGTTGCAGGAATATCCTTAGGCTCCTCAATGATAGCACCACATACTGAACACTTCTTACCTGCTGTCTTACCAGGTGTTGTTTCAGTAGCCGGTATTGCTGGGATTTCTACAGGTGTGTGACCCTTTGCTGCAATTTCACTACTCTTTTCAACTACTTCACCACAAACAATACATACCTTATCTCCTGTATGACCTCCTTCGGTACAAGTAGCTGCTTTTGCATTTTGTACTGCACATGTATGTTGATGATCCTTAGACATATAAAGTCTATCCCCTGATGTCTTCATAAGATTAAATGCAGCCATCGAATATAAAACCTGCTGTGTCGCCATTGCATTTGCTTTTTGATTTATTTTAGAATTCTTAAATCCGTGATTTTCAGCATCATAATACGATAACATTGCATCAAGAACAGAGTTTCCATTCTTAACGAATCGCTTATCTGTATCACAATTAATTCCCAATGAAGATAATGCACATACCACTTGAGCACAACTACAACTATTTGCGCTACCCCAACTTGAGAAGTCTCCTTCAGCATTTTGGGCTTCTGCAAGAAGATCAATTACTTTATCAACTTCCTTTTTGACCTTACTATTACTTTTGTAATAAGGTGCTAGAGCGCAGATAGCCATAGAAGAAAGATCAGGGTCCAAATTTTTCGAGCTAGTAGTATAATTCCAACCACCATTCTCTATCTGTGCATCCAAAATCCCTTCAATAAGCATTTTTCTTGTCGTTTGTGTTCCTTCACCCTTTAAAACAGGAACATCATAATTGCCGCTATCAAGTGCAATTAATGCATATATTATTCCGTTTGCCCCTTGTTTTTTCACAAAGTCATAATCCGCAAGCGGCTCTATAAGATTGTATCCCGAAACATTTTTAGGATCTGCTCCAACAGAATTGAGTACTATTATTATTTTAGAATTCTCTGTTGACTGATTGCTTTTGAGAACATTGGTTCCCAATTGTTCTACCTTTTCTTCAACACTTTTTATGTACTTGTTTTTCCATTCTTCATCACCTTTGCCGGCTCTGGCAATTGAGAAAACCGCCCATTCGCTTCCATATTTAGGAGAATCTGTTTTGTTAATCAAACTCTGTAATGCATCATTATATATATTCTGTGTCGATAGTGATTTTTGGGCTGCTTTAACTTCTGCTTCTGTAGCGTCCCAATCTTCTAATGTCTTAATTGCATTTTTGTAAGTTGTACTATCTTTATCGCCTTTGTAATCGACAATTGCTCGAATCAAGTCATCTTTGTCAGGATATTTATCAGCCTCTTGTATAGGATTATTATACTCATTTTTTTCGGCCTTTAAATCATTTCCCGAATCGATACTATATTGAAGTCGCAGCACCGAACCGTTATGGAAGCTTGACGAATCACTATTATCCTTATATGTTATATTAGACAATCCCGCTGTTGCAGCTACATCATCTATACATATTGACCAATAAGAATTCCATCCACCTGAATAATCTCCACCTAGCAACACTGTTGCGTCTTTTCGTCTTTCATCTGCATTTGCAGAAATAACAATACTTTGTAATGCAAGATCATCCGTTATCATTTTCGGGATAGAAGATGTGCTCCATCCTGTAGGTTCACCACCATCTTTAAAGCCCTCAACAAACAATCCATACCCGGAATCATTAGTTATTAAAGCATCCCCAAATGCACTCTTAAGAATGTTTGCCATGTTTTCATCTTCATAATAACCAATTTTCTGAGGCTCTGCGGCAAGTCCCTGTCCAAGAGTGAATCTCTCAACAGTAACATACACATAACCATCATAATCTTCTGCCTTAACTACTGTCGCACTGCCCGGCGTAATGATACCTATCATCATTACCAACACAAGCATTAACGAGAAGAACTGTTTCATTTTACGTATTGTTTTTTGTGTCATTAGTATCCTTTCCTTTCTTCTCCGCCAATCTTTTCTTGATTATTTTTCGTTCAGCATTTCTTGCTCTTTTCTGCAATATGCGCTTTTCCTCTCGGAGCTGCTTTTTTGTGACAGGCTTCGGTTCCTTAATTCCCGCTGCTTCAAGCGCGCGCGGCCATGGACCAAAATGTGATTTGATTGCTGCAACCTCTTCTGCAGAAAAATCGGATTTGGTAGGATATCTTCCAAGCGTATTGTATTTATGCGTGATTAACTCAATACATTTACCACTTGTAAGTCCCATAGTCGCCTCCTTATTCTTGCAAATGAGTACAAACACCTGTCTTTTATTAGCATAATGGGAGATAAAAAAGAATTACATACGAAAAGAAACTTCGCATCCATGCGAAATGAACAACTCGCTTTTCCTTAACCCAAAAGCTAAAATGCCGGAATATGCGGGTAATCTGGCTTAGAGGAATCATTTATCCTCAATACAGTAATGGCGGTTGCACCGGATTCTCACCGGGTTTCCCCCTAATCTGACTTTTGTCAGAGCTATATTCCTATGAAATTACGAGGTAATTGTAATTGTTACCGGGCAAAAAGTCAATATGAATCGGCGGAAATTCTGCTTAAAAACTCTGCATTTTTCTTATCACTTGCGAATAGAATCTATCAAGAGATTATCGTTACTTTGGGAGAAAAATATGCTCGACAAACTGTGGTCGTTTCTCATACTAATTGGCATAGCTTTAGCAGCAATTACAGGTAATATTGAAGCCGTAAGTTCAAGCATTCTCTCTTCGGCAAAAGATGCCATAGAGCTGCTTATTGCTATGGCAGGTGTTGTCAGCATGTGGAACGGCTTTTTATATATTGCGGACGGTTCAGGCCTTACAAAAGTTCTTGCACGCAAAATGAAACCGCTTCTTAGTTTCCTCTTTCCAAACCTCCCAAAAGACCACATTGCAGGTGATTATATATGTGCCAATTTCATTGCCAATATTCTCGGTTTGGGGTGGGCATGTACGCCAACCGGGCTTGCCGCAATGAAAGAATTGAAAAACTTGGAACAAGAACGCCTTTGCGGTAAAAACATTCCCCAAGCAAAGCACGGTTTATATCCCGACACCGCCAGCAACGAAATGTGTACCTTTCTAATTCTCAACATTTCCTCCTTACAGCTTATCCCAATGAATCTGATTGCTTATCGTGCTCAATACGGAAGCCCCAATCCTATGGCTGTTATTGTTCCGGGACTTATTACAACAACACTTACGACGGTTGTAGCTATTATTATATGTAAGTTCATGTGTCATCAGCAATAATACATGCCACAAAACAACATGTAAAAAACAAATTCCCAGCAAGACGAAAGGAAACCGCATGAGACTCATCTCCTATATATCCGTTATGATTATCCCGCTTGTCATATTCTATATAACTCTTCATGCTCTGCTACTAAGAAAACCGGTATTTGACCTCTTCCTTAAGGGTGCAAAGCAGGGACTTCTTACCGTTTTTGAGATATCGCCCTCTTTAATCGGACTACTTGTTGCGGTTGGAATCTTCCGTAATTCAGGTGCACTTGAGCTTATTTGCAACTTTTTAACTACGGTTAAAAAATTGTTGCCGTTCTCTACTTCACTAATACCGTCAGAGATCCTTCCACTTTCTTTCCTTAAAATGTTTTCCGCCTCCGGAGCAAACGCACTTTTATTTGATATATTCAAAACATACGGTACCGACTCATATATAGGCTTTACAGCCTCCATATTGCTTTGTTGCACTGAGACACTTTTCTACACGATTTCCATTTACTTTTCGAGCATTCAAATCAAAAAGACAAGGTGGGTTGTTCCTGCCGGAATCTTCCTATCCTTTGTATCTCTAATACTAAGTGCGTGGGTCGCAAGGTTTTTCGTCTGTTTTTAGAAAAAATAGTGATTTTGTTTTTAAATATGATATACTTTTTAAATAAAAGTGTGATTACATACCGTAAAATAATGTCTAAACAGAAAGGTAACTTCCTTATATGATTAACCCTGACGAACGAATCGATGACCTTCAATGCAAGGGATACAATATAATACAAAAGCCTGACGGCTTCTGCTTTGGTATTGACGCAGTACTTTTATCTGATTTTGTAAATGTTAAACCGGATCAGAAAGTACTTGATTTGTGCACCGGAAGCGGCGTTATTCCGATATTGTTAGAAGCAAAGACAAAGGGGCAGCATTTTACGGGATTAGAACTTCAGGAAGAATATGCCGATATGGCAGCAAGAAGTGTTAAGCTTAATAAGCTTGAAGACAAAATCGATATAATATGCGGCGATGTAAGAAAAGGTAAAGAACTTTTTAAGCAAAACTCATATCAGGTTGTAACGGTTAATCCGCCATATATGACTGATAATCATGGTCTGAAAAACTTGTACGAGCCCAAGACCATAGCCCGCCACGAGGTGGCACTTAATCTTGAAGACGTGATTTCTCTTGCAAGCTATGTGCTTCCTGTAAACGGCAACTTCTTCATGATTCACAAGCCATTTCGTTTGGCGGAGATATTCGATGTAATGAAGAAGTACCACTTAGAGCCAAAAAGAATGCGTCTCGTTCAACCATACATCGACAAAGAACCGACAATGGTTATGATACAAGGTACGAAGGGCGGCAAATCTCGAATCACAATAGAGCCGTCGCTTATCGTGTACAAGGAACCCAATGTATATACTGATGAGATTCATCAAATCTACGGGAACTAACAATCACGCACATTAACATACACAACCACTACACAATACAAATAGGGAGAGTAAGTTATGCAGGGAACTTTATATATTTGTGCAACACCTATCGGCAATCTTGAAGACATAACATTCCGCGTTTTGCGAGTACTGAAAGAGGTTGATTTGATTGCCGCAGAGGATACAAGAAACAGTATCAAACTGTTAAATCATTTTGAGATTAAGACTCCAATGACGAGTTATCACGAGTACAACAAATACGACAAAGCGAAAGTGCTTGTCGAAAAAATGTTGTCGGGACAAAACATAGCAATCATTACCGACGCAGGAACGCCTGCAATCTCAGATCCCGGACAGGAACTCGTAAGACAATGCCACGAAGCAGGAATAACCGTAACTTCTCTTCCGGGTGCAACAGCATTTGTTACCGCTCTTACAATATCAGGACAAGACACAAGAAGATTCTGCTTTGAAGCATTTCTTCCAACCGAGAAGGATAACAAGAAGGAGCGACGTGCAATCCTTGAGGAACTATCCAAAGAAACGAGGACAATCATATTATACGAAGCACCTCACAAGCTTGTAGGAACACTAAATGATTTATATAAAGCTTTGGGCAACCGAAAGATATCACTTTGCCGAGAGCTTACCAAGAAGCATGAGGAAAACTTCAGAACTACAATTGCCGATGCACTCAAATACTATGAGGACAACGAGCCACGAGGAGAATACGTGCTTGTAATTGAAGGTCTCTCCAGAGAGGAAGTCAAGGCAGAAGAAATAAAGGATCTGCTGGATATGACAATACCCGAACATGTTACATATTACATGGAACAAGGTATGGACAAAAAAGAGTCTATGAAGAAAGTCGCCTCCGACAGGGGTGTTGGAAAACGCGATATATACCAGGCATTACTTGATGATCAAGAGGAATAGAAAAGAGGTTACCGCACTTTCGTGCAGTAACCTCTTCGTTATTTAGCAAGTTCAAACAATCAATAATCATTTTGCTTTAACTTTCTTAACAGCAGATGCTGATGACTCAACATCACCATTTGCCTCATTTCTCACAACCGATACAACCTTGTAAAAGTATTTCTTACCCTTGACAGTACTCTTATCCACAAACTTCGTTGTCTTTGCGTTACTTGTAACACCTACAGAATGGTACTTACCCTTCTTTCTGGTTGCACGATATATCTTATAATAATCAGCCCCTGCAACCTTCTTTTTAATTGTTATAGTAACCTTACCTTTAGATGCCTTAACACTCTTAAGTGTAGGTTGCTTAGCCGGCGTCACATTTGAGTATGACGCTGTTGCATATGTCTGAACGCCTGCAGTAGCGGTAGTCCATTTATAATCTTCGTCATCTAAGTAAATGATTGGCTCAGTATATGCATGCTGTGCTTTCTTTTTGGTTATCGGATCAATAAATGTTCCAACTGTAGCCATATCAAGTGCTATATAACTTCTATTGCCTCTGATGATTGATTCATCTGTGAGCGGTGCTTTAGTGCTTTCTTTGGCAGCACCCTTGTAAGTAACCTTTTTAGGCACTTTGGTTTTAACACCATTCTTGGTTTCTGTTGTGTAAGCATAGGTACCATCGGTATAGTCCTGTGCCTGCCTTTCTGTACCCATATATGCTACTACATAATAATCATAGTTAACACCTAACATCGGACGATCGTATTCTCCAAGTTTGGTAGTCATTTTGTCCTCTGATATAGTGCTGCAATATGGTCTAAATCTGACGGTAACTTTTCCGTCTTCACCGAGAATATTATTGCTAACAGATCCCCATTCATAATCATAGGCATTATGGTAAATCTCTGATGTCGAATTCTTATATTCTTTATCAATAGTTGTTTTCAATTCAGTTGACCCTGTAAAAAGAGTCGTTTCGCCATGATATATTACATCACCATAATAATCTAATATACTCGTTGTATTGGCATCAAAAACATTTCTGTAGTATGAGTAATTCTGATAATAATACTCTTTATCGGTTTTTAGCTTATCGCTCTTCTTCATATAATCACCAGGATTTGTCTTGAAGAAATCAGCAGGATTAACAGCGTACTCGCCAAGCTTTGGTGCTTTTTTTCTAATACCGTCAGTATACTCTTTTCTTGCCTTAAGATATTCTTCTTCCTTTTTGTCGCATTCCGCTTGATAGGCATCATATTCTTGACTATGCAGTGCTTCATACTCCGCAATGCTTTCATCTACGGCAGCATTATACGCAGCCACATCAACCTTAACAGGATCTGTCACGCCTACATATTCATAAACCTGAGTACCACCGCTAATAGCATAACCACCAAGGTCTTTATCATTAACATGTGTATCGGACATTACACGGTATACTTTGTAAAAAGAAGCTCCCGGTACCTTCTCCCAACTAACCCTGATTCCTTTTGCGTTTTTATCAACCTTAGCCGTTACTTTTTTAACTATTCCGGCTTTGTAATTAACCGTATACTCCTTCGATTCGCCTAGCACACCGGCACTCTTATACGGTGTAATTCTATATTTAACCGATGATTTAAATGACTTATTATCAGCAGCCTGTGCGTCTGCATCCTTATAATAGTTATATGCAAACGCTTTGAAAGTGTATTTTGTAGTATTTTTTCCAAGAGTTGCAATAGGAGTCCAATCCCATGTTTTTGTTGTCATGTTATAGTCCTGACGCTCAATCTTATATCCTGCCGCACCATACATTTTTTCCCATGTAATAGTCTTATCTCCATTAGCATTTACATAATCGGTTTTTTCCGTGATGGCTCCAAAACACAAAGATACATCCGATGTTTCCGAAATCTGCAACCGGGAATCACCCTTGGCTTTTCCCTTTTTAAGAACCGCAACAATCATGTACTTATAACTGTGATTAGCTTTAACACTCTTGTCAGTCCATGTCTTTTTGCTCTTTTTAAGTTTCTTTATCTTCTTAAATGATTCATATCCGTCACCTAATCCTTTAGAACTAGTCGCCTCTTTTGAATCCGTGTCTCTTCTGTATATTTCGTAATAAGATACACCGTTTGCTTTTGACCAGGTAAGTTTAACTTTATTCTTGTTATTTACCGTTGCCAGAAACTTAAGTGCACTTCCCTTCGTTGTTGCCTGTATTTCATTGTACTTGCCATAGGTTGTTACCTTCGATATCGGATTAATATAATATGGTCTTACTCTGTATGTATATGTCATTTTAGAAACAAGACCTTTGTCGGTATATGTTTTTGATGAAACTGACGCAATCTTAACAAACTTCTTTCCGACTTTACGCTCTAATTCATATCCGGATGCCTTACCTGAAGAATCGAAACGGAACTTGACTGAATTAGATGTAACGGTTGTATTTGCATAACCCTCTGATTCTACCTTAATTGTAACAGGCACTGATGCAATATCATAATCACTTCTGCGAAGAGCTTGCACATTGGCAGTATAGTCCTCTCGTTTCGGATAATCGGTTAAATTTTGCCGTTGTGGTTCAGTACCACCCATTCCACTATTAAGCCATGCATTATATTCCGCCCTATATTTTTCTTCGTTTTTATTTGATGCCGCAACAAAAGCTTCACCATATGCTTTATCATCTGCCTCTTCGGCTTTTGCAAGAGCAATCTGATAACCCGGTCTATCATAATAGTATGCAATAACTTCTTTTTCTCCCGGCGTTAATTTGTTAGCATCGATTGTAAACTCATATTTGTATCCGGGATTCTTTTCAGGATCAACATAACTTTCACTAATACCACCATTAATAACGTAGTATGTACCTGCAGTTTCCTCAAGAAGAGTCATACCCATTTCAGGTTTTTCATGTTTGACATCGCCTTTATCAAATACGAGTACTTCCATAGTTGGCTGGTATGTTCTCTCATCACTTTCGGTATCAAATTCATATTCTGTTAATTCACATACTTCTCTGCCAAGTTCATAACTAAAATAACTATATGTGCCATACCTCTTTTTTGCCGGAATTGTATACTTTATTTCTCCGGGCAAAGGTGAATAAGTAAACTTCCATGACACACTTGATTGTCCCTCCACTGTTGTCTGCACAAGACTGATGGAAGGGGCTGATGGCAATGCTCCATAACTGTTTTGCTCTGATACATGCAATGTCGATGCTTTTGTCGGTATTACCGGAAATACGGTTATTGCCATTACAGCCGCAAGTGTCAACGCCGCAAAGTTCTTTCTGATACGCTTAATCATGTCGTCCCTCCGTTTTTAATTTTATGCGCAATTATAGTCCAAGAGGTATTATAACATATTTCTTTCTTTATTCAACAACACAAAAGAGGTTGCTGCACTTTCATGCAGTAACCTCTTTCATTATTCTTAACTTCAAAAAAGTCAAATATTATTTTGCTTTAACTTTCTTAACAGCAGATGCTGTAGACTCAACATCACCGTATGCCTCGTTTCTTACAACAGTTACAACCTTGTAGAAGTATGTCTTACCCTTAACGGCACTCTTGTCCACAAACTTAGTTGTCTTGCCGTTGCTTGTAACACCTACTGAATGGTATTTACCTTTCTTCTTGGTTGCACGATAAATCTTGTAATAACTTGCACCTGCAACCTTCTTCTTAATTGTAATTGTAACTTTACCCTTAGTTGCCTTAACACTCTTGAGTGTAGGTTTCTTAGCAGGGGTTACTGTAGAATATGAAGCTGTTCCGTATGACTTAACACCATATGTTTTGGTAGTCCACTTAAAGTCAACATCATCGATAACAATAACCTGTTCAGCCTGTGCATATTGTGTTTTCTTCTTAGTCGTAGAATCAATATTTGTTCCTGCAGTAGCCGTATTAAATGCTACCACGCCTCTTTGTCCTTTGATAATTGAATCATCGCTAATTGGAGCTTTAGTATTCTCGTCAGGTGCACCCTTATAAGTGAACATGCTCGGCTCTTTTGTTGTTACACCGTCTTTGGTTGTTGTAACATATCCATAACTTTCACTGCCATATGCTTCATAATCTGTGGCAACTTTCTCTGTTCCTATATAAGCAACTACATAATAATCATAGCTAACTCCCGCCATAGGACGATTTTGCTCTCCAAGTTTTACACCTTTATCAGCAACGACAATAGGATTATATGAAGTAGTAAATCCAACCGTTACCTTTCCATCAGCACCAAGAGTATTATTAGTAACATCATCCCAATAACCACTATATGCGTTTTCGTAATATGGATATGTCTTATCTTTGTAATAATCTCTTAAAGTTGCAACATATTCACGTGATGTCGTTTTTCCACTCGGCGTTCCACTGTATATTACATCACCATAATAATCTATAATGCTGGTTGTATTAGCATCAAATACATCTCTGGCATAAGAATAATTTTGATAGTAATACTCATTGTAGGTCTTTAACTTATCATACTTTGTATAGTAATCATTACTATCTGTCTTGAAATAATCCGCAGGATTAACTGCAAACTCGCCAAGTGTTGGCTGAGTTGCTCTTTTACCATCAGTATAATCTTGTCTTGCCTGAAGATATTCTTTTGCTTTTTGGTTATAAGCATCCTGATATTTTTTCTGCTCATCCTTAGAGGCATCTTCGTAAGCAGCAATACTTGCATCAATATTAGCGTTATATGCCGCAACATCTACCTTAACAGGATCAGTAGCACCTACATATTCAACAACTTCAGTTCCTCCATCAAGTCCATAACCGCCAATGTCCTTATTATTAACATGTGTGTTGGACATTTCACGATATACTTTGTAATATGAAGCATTTGGAACTTTGTCCCAACTAACCTTGATACCTTTGGCTGTCTTATCAACCTTAGCCGTGACCTTTTTAACTATTCCTGCTTTGTAAGAAACTTCATATTCTTTGCTTTCACCAAGCACACTGGCACTCTTATAAGGTGTAATTCGATATGTGACATCTTTTTTAAATGTCTTTTTATCAGCTGCCTGGGCTTCTGCATCTGTATAATAGAAGTATGCTGATGCTTTAAAAGTGTATTTGGTAGCATTTTTTCCAAGAGTAGCAACAGGGGTCCAATCCCATGTTTTTGTTGTCATGTTGTAATCATAACGCTCAATCTTATATCCTGCTGCGCCATACATTTTTTCCCATGTAATTGTCTTATCACCATTAGCATTGACATAACTGGTTTTTTCATCAATAGAACCAAATGTCAAAGCAGCATATGATGAATCGGTAATCTGTAACGGAGAATCCCCTTTTGTTTTTCCTTTTTTAAGAACTGCTACAATCATGTATTCATAAGCGTGATTAGCCTTAACACTCTTGTCAGTCCATGTCTTTTTACCCTTTTTAAGAGTTTTTATCTTCTTAAATGATGCATAAGCATCACCCAATCCTTTTGATGTTGTAGCCACTTGTGAAGCAGTGTCACTTCTGTATATTTCATAATAAGATACGCCGTTAACTTTTGACCAGGTAAGTTTAACTTTGTTCTTGCTGGTTACCGTTGCCTGGAACTTAAGCGCACTTCCCTTCGTTGTTGCCTGCATCTCATTATACTTACCATAGGTTGTTACCTTTGTTGTCGGATTAATATAATATGGTCTTACTCGGTAAGTATAAGTCATGCTGGAAACAAGACCTTTATCGGTATATGTGCCTGATGAAACCGATGCAATTTTAACAAACTTCTTTCCAACCTTACGCTCTAATTCAAATCCTGTTGCTCTACTTGTTGATCGGAAACTGAACTTGACTGAATTAGATGTAACAGTTGTAAGGGCATATCCTTCAGAATCAACCTTAATTGCAACAGGTGCTGAAGCAACATCAAAGTCACCTCTATTTAACGCATCAACGTTGGCTGTAAAATCGCTTTTTACCGGTCCACCGTTGTATACGTCCTTAACCGGTCCTTCACCAACGCTTCCTCCGGCTATCCAAGCATCGTACGCAGCCTTATATTCGTCTTCGCGCTGATTACGATAAGCAACTAACGCTTCATTGTGTGCTTTATCATCGGCAACCTCTGCAATTTTTTTGGCAACCTGATAACCCGGCTCATCAAAATAATATGCTATAACCTGTTTGTCTCCGGGAGATAAGTTGTCAGAATCAATAGTAAACTCGTATTTGTAATTCGGGTTCTTTTCCGGATCAACATAATATTTACTGGTTCCACCACTTGTTACATAATACTTACCGGTAGAAGCCTGTTTCGCTGTTGTACCATATTCCGGCTTTTCATGATTGACATCATTTTTATCAAACACAAGCACTTCCATGTCTGGTGAATACTTCTTCTCTGCGCTTTCTGCAACATCTTTTTCTGTTACACTCCAAACGTATTTGCCAAGGTCGTTATTATATTCGCTTTTGCAATCATAATCCTTATATGCCGGTATTTTATACGTCGTTTCCCCTATTACCGGCGAATAATTAAACTTCCACGAAATACTTGACTGCGCACCTACAGTAGTCTCTGCAAGACTGATGGAAGGTGCTGATGCTAATGCACCATAACTGCTTTGCTCTGATACCTGCACAGTCGACGCACTTGCCGGAATAGCAGGCAATACGCTTGCTGCCATTACTGCTGCAAGAGCAAAAGCAGCAAAACTTTTCTTGTTACTTTTTCTCATATCTTATCCTCCTATTTGATATAAAATCCGATTGGATAAAACATCCAATACCCTCTTGTGTGTCCGGATGTCCTTCAAATAAAAACACCCATAAAGCTATTATACCACTCTCACAAAATTTATCAATGTTTACCACAAAAAATAGTGATGTTTGTTGATATATTACAAAAACCGCAGCCACTATATAAGCAACTGCGGTCTCCATCATTATAAATTATATTTTAATCAATTCTTGATCCGGTCTCTTTCTTTTCAAGAGCCTCCAATGCCTTAAGCTCGGCATCAACCTTCTCGGTATTTCTACGTTTCTTAGGCTTGAACTTAAGCTCTTCCGTATGGTACTCGCGAATCTCTTTCTCGCCGTCATCAAGTTCAACAATAACCTTAACCTTCTGTCTTATAACACTGACAGAACTTACTTCTCCACGAAGTCCATCTACTGTCTTAACATGGTCACCGACATTCGGAAGACGGTCATTTAAGTACTCATAGGTCTCCTGCTCATTCTTAAGACAACACATAAGTCGTCCGCAAACTCCTGATATCTTAGTTGGGTTAAGCGAAAGATTCTGCTCCTTTGCCATCTTGATTGATACAGGAACAAAATCTGAAAGGTGCTTGTTACAGCAAAGTTCTCTACCGCATATTCCTATACCACCCAAAATCTTGGTCTCATCTCTTACACCAATCTGTCTAAGTTCGATTCTTGTCTTAAATACCGCCGCCAAATCCTTAACAAGCTCACGAAAGTCGATTCTTCCGTCAGCAGTAAAGTAGAAAAGAATCTTGTTATTGTCAAATGTGTACTCAACGTCTATAAGCTTCATTTCAAGACCATGCTTCTTGATTTTTTCAAGACATATATCAAATGCCTTCTTGCATTTTTCCTTATTCTCTTCATGTTTCTTGTCATCTGCCACTGTTGCTTTGCGGATTACAGGCTTAAGCTCGCTGTTCATTTTCTCCTCGTCAATCTCGCGACGACCAAGAACTACTTTGCCGTACTCAACGCCTCTTATTGTCTCAACAATAGCCGCTTCTCCGACTTCTATCTCAATATCGCCCGGTGCAAAAAAGTATATCTTGCCATTAGGACGAAAACGTACTCCTATAACTTCTGTCATTTCTATAAATCTCCTTAAAATGCTATGAGTATTATAATCAATCTATCGCATTGTATTACATATTGTCCTTAATAGTCAACAACAACAATTCCATAGCGATATCAAAATTAACGTTAGCCTCTAATCTTATCTTAACCTTGTTAAGCGAACGGATAACTTCCTCGACACCCTCATAAGACATCATGCTTGCCTGCTTCTTAAGCACAGAATACTCGTCCTTAAAAAGAAGTTTGTTAGGTGAATTGGAAATCTTAACCATAAGAATATCTCTGAACCAAACCATCATAATATCCATGTAGTCGGTCACATCAAGCTTGTACTTACCAAGATTCTTAACTGCTGCAATAATATCTTCCATATCCATATCCTGAAGACGCTTCAACAATCTGACGCTGTCCTCAAGAAGTTCATTATATTCCGGCGATATTGCAAGTCTTATTGCCTTACCGAGATTACCCTGTGCAAACTCCGCACAAAATCTTGCTTTAGACTGGTCAACACTTAAATTGTTGGTAAGATACTCAACAACATGAAGCGGCTCAACCGGCTTAAAGTTAAGTATCGTACAACGGCTAAGTACCGTCGGAAGAAACTTACCGATACTGTTAGCAAGAAGCAAAATGATTGCGTACTCGGGTGGTTCTTCCAAAGTCTTTAATAGTGCATTCTGTGCCTGCGGATTCATAAGCTGTGCATCCGGAACAATATATATTTTGTACCTGCTGCTATAAGGTTTCAAATCCACGTCATTAACAATCTGCTCTCTTATCTCGTCAACGGAAATAAGATTGGGTTTCTCGTGTTTCACCCAAATAATATCCGGCTGGTTGTTGGAATCTGCCTGAATGCAGGAGTGACATTTACCGCATGGGTCCGGTTCACCCTCCTCACACTGCAATGACTTTGCAACAACCGCAGCAAGCGTTCTCTTACCTGCACCTTTCTCACCGTTAAGAATGTACGCATGAGATACCTTGCCTAGTTCTATACTGTTCTTAAAATGTTTGACTATGTCCTCATGTCCAATAATATCACTATAGTTTGCCATACCTTCTCACCCTCTCTTGTATCAAGTCGATATATCCATAAGCATTCCCCGAATATCGTCTATCTTTCCAAGGATTGCCAAATTATCTTTCTCATCTTTAAGAAGCTCCTCTGCCAATTCATCAAGAGACTTATCAACCTCTTTGACAATGCCATACACCCTGTGTCTTCCCCTTCTGTCAAGGAAGTTCTCCCTTGAGAACTCATGGGAATTGGCCGCCACCTCATTCATGAACTCTTTGACCAAAGTTCTGTATCTCTTCATGTCTTTGATGTCCATGTGCTTGGCAATCTTGGCACCCTGCTCCTCAATGTCTTTCATTAGGCCGGAGAGTTTCTCTTTCAATTCATTATTCTCGATGTGGCTGACAAGCGTAAATCTAAAGCTGTCATCATCTTTAGGTGCCTGCGTCTGCTGCTCTATCTGCGCCTGCGGTGTCAACTGACTAATTCTCATATCCATAGTAATCTCTCCTTCCCGTCATAATCTTATCATTTATCAATTAGAAAAATCTCTTCTCAACTTCCGCAACAATTCGCGAATGAATATCTTCAACCGACATAAGTGCATCGATTGTCACTATACGCTCAGGATAGAGTTGTGCAAGTTTGCGATATCCCTCAACGACTCTCATGTGGAATGCCAAATCCTCCTGCTCCATACGGTCAAGCGAAGTCTGGTTCTTCTTTCTTTTGAGACCATCCTCGGCATCAAGATCCATGAAAATTGTAAGCTTCGGCTTAACATCTCCCAAAGCGTAATTATTAACTTCATAAACAGTATCTACTCCAAGTCCTCTTCCTATTCCCTGGTATACTGCTGACGACTCGACAAAACGATCACAGATAACAGCTTTACCCTCGTCAAGTGCCGGACGAATTATCTGATTAACCAACTGTGCACGCGCTGCCGCATACAACAAAAGTTCTGTCATGTGGCTCATTTCTTTGTATTCCGGATCTAAAATAATCTTACGAATCGCCTCACTTATAGCTGTTCCGCCGGGCTCTCTTGTCACTACACTGTCATAGCCTTTATCCTCAAGATAAGTCTTAAGAAGTTCTATCTGTGTTGATTTGCCGGATCCGTCCGGTCCCTCTATTGTTATGAAAATGCCTTCCATCGTTATTATCCTTTCTACTTGATATTATCAGATTCTCTTTTTTCTTCTCGGAAGCCAGACATTTCTTGCCTCTTTGACAACATGGACATATCTGCCTGACGCTGATTCATTGTCGATTCCCTTGATATTTCTACCATTATCAAGAGCACGTTTAATTGTCTTAATGGTCTCTGACGAAATCACTTCACCCGGTGCGACCATAGGAATCCCGGGCGGATAAACATATATGAAGTCACTGCTGACTCTTCCTACCGCATCATACAGAGGCATTCTAATTTCCTGCTTACTCTTTGCCTCAGCTATCTCCATTCGTTTCTCAGGAGCAGTCTTATTAACTATTATATCGGCTTCTTGCTCATACTTTGTTAACTGCTTATCAATAGTAGTCATGGCAAGGTAAAGCGCTTCAAATGCTTCCTTCGTATCGGCAATGGTCGATATGGCAACAACATAATTGCCTCCTGCCATCTCCATTGTCTGTCCGTATTCTTTCTCCAAAATCTCTGAAAGCATCTGTCCTCGAAGCGGAATAATATTGCCTTCTTTCTCTATTCCGCAATCCTTAACGGAAAATACCAATCGAGAATAATCATAACTTATATTACCAAGACCTTTAAAATCCTCTGCTTCAACCAAATGAATATGTTCAAGTTCAGAGAACTTCTTACGGTATTCATTAACCAACTGTTTGAAAACAAGGAACAAACCATCGCGTTCGAAGTCCATTTTCTCGATGCAAGCCTCCATGGACGCCATGAAAACATAAGACGGCGATGTCGTCTGATACAAAGAAACAAACTCATCCAGACGCTTTTGCGAAACCAATCCCTTCTTGTAGTGAAGAATCGCGCATTGCGTCATTGCCGGCAAAGTCTTGTGAAGACTCTCTATTACAATATCTGCACCAAGCCTTATTGCAGGACTTGGAACATTCTTATAATTAATCGAAGAAATGGTTTCATTGACATTGGACAGAAACTCAAAATGTGCTCCGTGTGCTTCATCAACAATAAGCGGAATCTTGTGCTTATGTGCCGTCTTGGCAATCTTTTCCACATCGCTTACTACACCTTCATAAGTCGGTGATACTATAACTACCGCCTTCGCATGAGAGTGCTCCTTAAGCGCCTTGCTAACCGCATCATGCGACAAACCGCCAAACATGCAAAGTTCATCATTCCACTCAGGCATAACGTATACTGTTTTAAGTCCGAGAAGTCTTGCCGCGTTATATACAGACTTGTGACAATTCCTTGCAAGAATTATGGTGTCCCCGGCTTCACAAACAGAAGAAATCGCTGCCAGTATTCCGCAAGTTGCACCATTGACAAGATAGTAACTCTTGTCAGAGCCGTACACCTGCGCCGCTCTTTCCTGTGCCTTAAGGATTATTCCATCAGGGTCGTGAAGTTCATCTAAATCTCCAACTTCCGTAACATCTATTGAAAACGGATTGTCAACAATGTCAGGGAATATTGTATTATATCTGCGCTTATGTCCCGGCATGTGCCAAGGATAAGAACCCTCATTATTATATTGTATAAGGCCGTTAAGTATCGGTTGTTCCATATTATCGGTCTCACTTTTCTTTTATGCATAATTATATCAGTTTACAATCTGTATTATTATATCAAAACTCAAGCAAAAATGCAAAAAAAAGTATAAATGCTGCAGGTCTGTCAATACTTCAAAAAAGGAGGATTTCCATTATGGTTTTTCATGGGATTTATAATCGGATAAAGACAGAATTATCAAAACTTATTTTAATACTTATCGGTTCTTTACTGTATTCGGCAGGCATAGGTCTTTTTCTTGAACCCAACTCTCTCACATCCGGCGGTGTTATGGGTATTTCAATAATATTAAGCCATACTGTCGGATACTCAACGGGAAGTTGGTATTTGGTGCTTAACATTCCTCTTATTATCATTGGCTTTTATAAGTTTGGTGCAGGGTTTATATCCCATACTTTTATCGCAATTTTGCTAAACTCTTTTTTCACCGATTTTTTTCGCTCGTTTGGTATTTCAGGTTTAGAAATGATTCCAACCGTTGTTGTTGGAAGCTTACTCGTAGGTGCCGGCCTTGGCACAGTAATTCGTGCAGGTGCAACTACCGGAGGAATGGATATTGTAGTAAAGCTTTTGCGAAACAAATATCCTTCTATGAAAACAAGCACCTTATTCATACTGGTTGACTTGCTCGTTGTTGCAACTTCAGGTGTTGTTTTTGGAAGTTATAATTTGGCAATTTATTCATTTATTACAATATTACTAAACGGTCGGGTTATGGATTTTATTCTCTACGGAACTGACGAAGCAAGACTTGTGTATATCGTTTCAACATGCCCTGAAGAACTGCTCTCCCATATTCTTAAGGACGTGGCAATCGGTGCAACAATCCTTTCAGGTACAGGCGCTTACAGCAACCACCACAAGGATATTATTATGTGTGTCGTAAGAAAAAGGAAAGCCCCAAAACTTCAGGCATTGGTTAAAACTATCGATTCGCATGCATTTATGATTATAACAAGCGCCAATGAAATCTATGGTGAGGGATACAAGAATATACAGGTTGATAGCATATAAGCTTTATGCATCATTCATTCCCCACAAAAAATCGACATGCGGATAAGCCACATGCCGATTTTGGAATAATTAATATTTCTTTACTTTAACTTTTGAAGATAAGCCTTTACTCTTAAATAACTTCTTGTATTCCTTAACTTTGCTCTTGTGTACCTTGATTGTTGTACCTTTCTTAAGTCCCTTAAAGGCTTTCTTGTGAATGTTCTTCTTGTTAAGTTTCTTACTCTTGATAATAATCGTCTTTAACTTAGAACATCCATTAAATGCATTAGCACCGATTTTTGTAATGCTTCCGCCAATCGTAATCTTTGAAAGTTTCTTAGCACCGGCAAATGCATTATCTCCAATCTCTGTAATATTGTTACCTATGGTAATTTCCGTAACGACTTTATTATTCTTAAATGCACCTTTTTCAATCTTGGTCACTTTGTAGGTAACACCATTGTCTGATATGGTATCAGGAATCTTTACCTTCTTTGACGATGTATCTACAGGAGCTACATAAGCAACTGTGGGATTAGCTCCATCGTCACTTGTTACGACAAACTTGCTTGCGTATGCATCTATTTGATCTCCTTTTCCTGCAACTGTTGCAAGTACCGGAGCCGGAGTATCCGGTGCTGTCTGCTGTTGCCCCTGATTATTCGTAGGATTTTGTTTTTGAGGAACTTCTGTCCAATGAGCATACAATGTATGATCTACATACATTTTTACAACGGAATTTTCAGTTACCTGTTCTCCACCTTCCGGTTTTGTGAACCATCCGTCAAATGTATAACCATCTCTGCTTGGTTTTGAAAGTTCTCCGTAAGCACTATTATAAGTTACTACTTTAACATCCTTTTCTCCGGTGCCATAATTGTAATCACAATCTAAATACACTAAGAATGTTTCTCCTTCAGGCAACCATCGTGCATATAATGTATGTGACTCTTCTATCTCTACAATTTTGTTGTATACGCAATTTTCGTAGGTTGGTTCTGTATACCATCCGATGAAATCATAGCCTTCTCTTTCCGGTTCAGGCAATTGTCCGTATGACTCACCGACTACGACATTTACTTCACCGTCATCAACATTTTCTGCATTTGCATCAAGAGTTACTGATATTTGTTTCTGTATCTTTTTCCAATGTGCATACAATGTGTGCTCTGATGCTGTGACAATCATTGTTGAAGATATTATTTCTGCCCCGTCTTGTGTGAACCATCCGTCAAAATCATAACCGTTTCTTGTAGGTGTTGGAAGCCAGCCATAATTGCTTCCATAAGCTCGATTCACATATTCCGTATCAATTTCACCGCCCTTAGCATCAAATGATACTTTGACACTCTTTTCAGTCCAGTGTGCGTACAGATTGTGAGCAACTTTGCTTGTTACCTGTGTTGATGGGGTAATTTCTGTTCCGCCTTCCAAGTCTGTAAACCAGCCCTCAAAAGCATATCCGATTCTTGTAGGTGTTGGAAGTGTACCGTATTGCTCACCGCTAACCACGCTGATTGATGTACTTGAAACCTCTCCACCGTTAGCATCAAGTGTTACCGTCAACGCCTGTGTCTGCGAAGTCCAATGTGCATACAATTCATGACCGACCTCTCTCTGCATCGGGTCAAGATTAGATACTCTTACTCCTCCAACTTCTTCTGTATACCAGCCCGCAAAAACATAATCATCTCTGGTAACATTCGGCATATAATCGCCATATTGCTCGTTGTATTTAATAGTTTTCTTTGTATTAACGGCAGTTCCGTCATTATTATAAAATGTTACTTCAACTTCTACTGCAGTCCAATGTGCATACAGAACATGAGAAACTTCTGTTTCAACATTACTGTCCTCTGTTATCTTTGTGCCTTCTTCAATTTCTGTATACCATCCATCAAAAGTATAACCTGTTCTTGTAGGTGTCGGAAGCCAGCCATATTTTCCACCAACCTGAACATTATCCTTGCCCCAAACGGAAACTTCACCGAGATTAGGACTGTATGTTAGCGTAATATACTTTTTATTCTCTGTCCAATGTGCATATAATGTCATGGATCTGTTGACGATATCACTCTTATTAATCTTTGTTCCGCCATCTTTTGAATCAAACCATCCGTCAAAGGTATATCCGTCCCTTACAACATCCGGCAGATTACTAAATGTCCCGCCATCGGCAACACTTAAAACATCCGAAATATTGATTCCGTTTCCGTCAAGAGTGATTGTGTGAATTGTTATCGACTCTTCCTGTTTAATCCAGTGTGCATATAAAGTAAATGCCTGAAGCGAAGTAATCTTGGTTTCTGAAAGAACACGTGTACCACCGGTCTTTTCTGTAAACCAACCCTCAAATATATATCCTGCATATGTCGGGGACTCAAGTTCACGGTATGTTTCTCCGGCATTAAAATATTTATTCTTCTTACTTCCCGTTCCGTCATTATAATCAAATGTGACATCTACCTGTATCGGTTCCCAATGAGCCACAAGCGTATGGGCTGCCTGTGTGGAAACAGTCATTTCTCCCGTTACCAAGGTCTCACCCAAAAACCAACCTTTGAATGTGCAATACTCTTTTGTAGGAACAGGCATACTTGCGTACTTGTCACCGTACTTATAAGTCTTTTCTCTCGAACCGCTGATTGTTCCACCGTCTGCCATAAATGTTACTACAACATCTACCGCTTCCCAATGAGCATACAAATCATGGTCACTTGATTTTGATACGATGGTGTGTTCATCAATTCTTTCTCCACCATTTTCTTGTGTATACCAACCAACAAATCTATATCCCATTCTTTCAGGGGTTGGAATATTTCCATATACACTGTCGTATGTCACGGGTTGAGTGTCATCTGACACTTCACCACCACACGCATGCAATGTTAATGTGTATTCGTTCGGTGTCCAATATGCATATAAAATGTGTGATTTTGCAAGCGTTACTATTGTTTCGGATTTTACTTCTGTTCCATCAACTGCTTTATCATACCATCCATTAAAGTTATATCCGGTTCTTTCAGGTTCAGGCAATTGACCATAAGCCTTATCATAAGTAACACTTATACTTTCCGGATATACCGTTCCATTGTTAGGATTAAGTGTTACCGTATATTCTAAGGTTCTCCAATGTGCATATAAGGTCTGATTACCAGCAACTCTATAATAATCAGTATCCTTGACATAAGTTCCCGCTGTTTGATCTGTGTACCAACCGATAAACTCTGCTCCTACTTTTGCTGCAGTAGGTAATTGTCCGTATTTTCCATATGTTCCGTCATAATCAACATTTTGTGTCTCTAAAAGAACCTCACCGCCATTTGCATCAAATGTCAAATTATATGTTTTTGCTTTCCAGTGTGCATACAACGTCTGAGTAGATGTAATCTCCACTGTTGATGCGGGTGTAATCAAATCTCCACCTGAAACTTGTGTGTACCAACCCAAAAGTTCATATCCAACACGAGACGCATCAGGTAAATTTCCGTATTTCTGTCCAAAAGTTACCGTTTTGGAATCCACAGTTACATCTCCACCATTAACATTGAAGTTTACTTTGTATGATGCCGCCTTCCAGTGTGCAACCACTTTGATATCTGACGTTATATTAACAGGATCATTTTCTTTAATTTCTTTCTCCTGCGAATCATTAATGAACCAACCGACAAAATTGTATCCCGGAAGAGTAGGCGTTGGTAACGACGTATAGGTTGCTCCATACGTATATTTCTTGGATGTAACTTGTGTCTGTCCTCCGTTGGAATCAAACGTTACGGTGTATGAAGCTGCTGTCCAATGTGCATATAATGTTTGCGGACCTGTGAGATTGACAACTGTATCACTTTCGATGAGTGTTCCTCCAACTTCTTCTGTGTACCATCCGGCAAAGTCATAACCCGCACGAACAGGATTAGGCAACTCTCCATATACACCTTCATTTGTAACTCCTGTACTGGTTGTCGTTACAGTTCCACCATTTGCATTAAATGAAACCGTATATGTGTTGGTTGACCATCTGGCATACAAAGTCTGTGTAGCAGTTATTGTAACAATCGTGTCGGCATTAATCTTGGTGCCTTCCGTTCTTGCTGTAAACCAGCCAAGGAATCCGTATCCGTCTCTTGTAGGCTCCGGAAGACTACCATATTGTTGTCCGTATGTCACATCTATGCTTGTACTTGTTGTACCTAGTGAGCCTCCTTCACTTTCAAATTTCACGGTATACTTCTTTGCCGTAAATCGTGCGTATAATGTATGGTTAGATTTTGTAGTTACGGTTGTGTCCTTTGTTACTTTTGAATTAGAACTGCTATACCATCCATTGAATGTATATCCGGCTATATTCATACTCGGCAAATCGCCATATGCCTTATTATATGTCACTTCTTTATTTTCAGGATTGTCTACACCTTCTAATCCGGTTTCAAATGATACAACATAAGTTGCCTCTGTCCAATGAGCATATAATGTTTTGTTAGTAGTAATTTGAACCAAATCATTTGACGATACTGGTGTTGTATCGCTATCTGAATAGTACCAACCCAAAAATCTGTATCCATCTTTTGTAGGCGTTGGAAGCAAACCATATTTTTGACCGTAGGTTACGGTTTTTGTACCTTGAGATACCGAGCCACCGTTTGGATTAAACGTTACAGTATAGTCATTTGCTGTCCAATATGCATACAGAGTCTGATCCTTTGTAATATTAACAACAGTAGTATCTACAATCTGCGTTGTTCCATTGGTTTGTGTTGAGTACCAACCTACAAATGTATAACCTTCCCTTACAGGAGTCGGCAAATCTCCATATGTTTCACCATATTGTACTCTCTTAGATGTCGTCGAAACATTTCCACCCTGTGGGTCAAATGTTACTTTGTATGTAGGAATCCAATGTGCATATATATAATGGTTTTCCGCCTTTTTAACCGTGGTAGACGCTGTTACAACAGTTCCACCGTTTTTTTCTGTATACCATCCGTCGAAGACATAATTACTTCGATTTGGCGTTAACAAAGTTCCATATGTAGAATCATATGTTACTGGTTTTGTGGTTGATGAAACCGTTCCACCATTTGCATCATATGTTACATCATACTGATTTGCTGTCCAATGTGCGTATATTGTATGACTTAATGCATTTGTTACTTTGGTGTTACTTGCAACAACAGTTCCGCCGGTTTTTGCTGTATACCATCCACCAAAAGTATATCCTGTTCTTGTCGGTGTTGGCAAAGTATCATACGCGCTGTCGTATGTTACTGTTTTATTATTTTGTTCTACTGTACCTCCGTTTGCATCAAAAGTTACAATATACTCTTTTGCTGTCCAATGTGCATATATTGTATGGTTATTTGCATTGCTAACCGTTGTACTTGAGTTGATAACGGTTCCGCCGTTTTCAGTTGTATACCAGTCGGCAAATGTATATCCTGTTCGACTAGGTGTTGGTAAAACACCATATGTACTTCCAAACGTTACGTTCTTTGTCGATGTTGTGAGCGTATTTCCTCCATTCACATTATATGTAACAACTAATCCTTTTGCTGTCCAATGTGCATATATTGTATGGCTTGATGTTACTGTACTACTTGTGGAAATTTTTGTTCCATCTGTTGGGTCTGTATACCAACCGGCAAATGTATATCCAGTTCTTGTCGGTGTTGGCAAAGTACCATATGTGCTTCCATGCGTTACTGTTACGAATGTCGACGATACCGACCCCTCGTTTGCATCTAACGTTACAGTATAACTATTAATCGTCCAGTGTGCATATATTGTATGGCTTGATGTTACTGTGCTACTTGTGGAAACTTTTGTTCCCCCTGTTCGAGCCGTATACCAGCCATCAAAAGTATATCCAGTTCTTGTAGGAACAGCTAATTCACCATATGTACTTCCGTATGCAACAGACTTAGAAGCCGGCGATACTGTTCCCTCGTTCGCATCATATGTTATCGTCAATTGATTGGCTGTCCAATGTGCATAAATCGTATGGCTTGATGTAACCAACTGGTTTTCCTCAACAAGCGTGCCTCCTGTTTGAGTCGTATACCAACCGTCAAATGTGTAACCTGTTTTTGTAGGTGTTGGCAAAGTACCATATGTATTTCCATGGTTTACTGTTTTGGAGGTTGGTGACACTGAGCCTCCGTTTGCATTTAACGTTACGGTATAACTTTTGGCCGTCCAGTGTGCATATATTGTATGGCTTGATGTTACCTCAGTGGATTCTTCAACTTTTTTTCCTCCTGTTTGAGCTGTAAACCAACCATCAAATTTGTAACCCGTTCTTGTAGGTGTTGGCAAAGTACCGTATGTACTTCCATGATTTACTGTAAGTGAAGTCGACGATACTGAGCCTCCGTTTGCATTTAATGTTACGGTATAACTATTAATCGTCCAATGTGCATATATTGTATGGCTTGATGTTACCTCAGTGGATTCTTCAACTTTTTTTCCTCCTGTTTGAGCCGTATACCAACCATCAAATTTGTAACCCGTTCTTGTCGGTATTGGCAAAGTACCGTATTTATCTCCTGAATTAACAGTTATACTTGATACGCTTCCAGAACCTCCATTGTAATCAAATGTTACTGTAAAAGTTTCCGGTTCAGGTCCGGGTTGGGAATTATAGTTGTATACCATTGTATAACCTGTTGTAGTGTTATTTAGAGCTTTCCATTCTGTCGACGAACCGGCATAATATATTTTTTCAAGGTAAGACAAACTCTGATTTCTAAAATCGTAACTTCTTACGCCTGTTTTCGACAAATAAATGTTCATTACGGCTGAAGCCCCATTAAAAATACCGGTAAAGTTTGTGACATTCGATGTGTCAAAATCACTGATATCTATAGTTTCAAGTGCACCACACTTATAAAACATACTATTCATCATAAGCGTATTTGACGTATTCACCCCGGTTAATGTAAGTGATGTCAAATATTTAAGTTCACCAAACATATACTGTGAATTCTGTGAAAACTCTGCACCAGGTTCAATTACAAGGGTTTTGAGACTTGAAGCTACACTCTGCCAAATCGATGCACCATTTCGTCCCGATACATTTTTAGAAGGATCCAGTACGGTAATATATGTAGTTCCATTAATTTTTGTATATGCCGGAACCGTAAGGCTTGTCACGCCGGTACTGCCAATATATTTTGCTATCTTAAGTCTTTTAGTCTTTTTATTAATAGAGTATGTATAGTCTTTATACCATTGTGTAGTAACTCCCTGGATGTCGTCAGGAGAAGCTTTGCTCATACCGGACTGATTATAGTATACGGCTGCTCCGGAGGGTTTGTTAACATTTTTACTATTCCATTCAGACTCCGAACCCGCATAATAAATTCTTTTAAGGTTTGACGCACCGGAAATATCCCAATTATCCGGAATATTTTTTGGAAGATATAAATCATATATATATGACGAATTAAACATTTCAATAGAATCCGATGCAGGATCTACCGTAATCGGAAATGAAAATCCGGAAAGATCCAATTCTTGAACATTCTTTCCAAGCGATCTACACATATTATTTATATTGGTATATTTTTTTGAGGTAAATGCAGATAAATCCAGGTCTATCAAACTTGTACACCCTTTGAACATACCTGTAAGAAGCTCTACATTATTAAGATTAATGCTGCCAAAATCTATACTCAATAACGAAGTATCACCATGAAACATATTAGACATTGTTTTTAATCCTGAAGTGTCCGCACCACTTAAGTCAACTCTTTCAAGTGCAGTCATAAACGAAAATAAACTATTACAACTACCATTACTATAATCACTAGCCTCATACAGGATAACTCCGGGACTGATAATTATCTCTTTAATCGTTTCTCTATCTTTGTACCAAAGCGATTTACCACTATAATTGTCAGAAATATCTTCCCTAATGGACGAAGCGTTCTTATTCTTCAACGCGACCTTATACTGCTTCCCATTTATTGTTACTTTAGCAGGAACAGTAACTGTTGACGACGATATTGTTCCCAATGATTCCGTAATATAAATGGTATCGACGCCCGTAAGATTCTTCGGCTCATAATCATAGTCGTCTATCCACTCCTTAGCCGACACCTTACCCATTGAACCGGTTGATGACATCATCAGACCGCCAAACAATGTTATCAGCATAAGAACAACGTATAAACATCCTCTCTTTGCATATTTTTTCATATATCCCTGTTCTCCTTTCAATACTTGTCATAAACATCGCTAATCCCGCAATATACCGTGTTCTGCAGGAAGTATCAATTACCAATTAAAACAACTCCTATGTGATAGACTCACAGTTATAAATATTATATAGCAAAATGACCATTTTTTCAATAAAAAGCGGCTTTTGTTTGTATAATTTCAACATCAGAATTTATGCAAATTTACCTTGGCAAAATGTCCACAACATATCGTTAAATCAATCATTTAAATGCGTATATATAGTAAAAGAGACGCCGTTTCATCACAGCGTCTCTTCTTACCAAGCATTATATGCTAATTTTTAATTAAGCTTCCTTACCTGCAAGGTAGTTGTTGATGTCCTTTATGAGCTCATCAACGTCCATACCATGAACCTGTGCAGCCTCCTCAAGAGTCTCACCCTGAGCTGAAGGACAACCTACGCAGTGCATTCCGCTTGCCATAAGAATTGCAGCATTTCCCGGATCAACCTGAATAATCTCGCCGATTAACATATCTTTATTAACTGTCTGTGCCATTAATTTTTCCTCCTAAAATATAATATTTATACAAAAGTCTTCGTACCATAGAATGACGATATTGCGCTCATATTATAACATGATTATTTAAAAACACAACCTTTATTTTACAAAATGAAGCCCCTGCCTGCACGAAAGCGTCACGTCACTTACGCGGCATGGAGTCTCGCCGTCTGTGTGAATCCATTGCGGTTCATCCGTCACTATTCGCACGGTTTTGCTTCTGTACTGACCGATGTTGGAAAACAAAATATGCCTGCCCCTATACACCATCGCAACTTCTAAAAGCAGCTTTGGAATTGATACCGCACTTGCAAGACAAATGTCCAAATATCCGTCTGTCGGATCTGCATTTGGACAAAACGGCACGCCGCCGCCCTCCATTTTGTGTATCATTCCAACCGAAAAGAAAAGCTTGTCCACACTAACCTTGTTATCATCCATATACAGCGTTACTTTAGTTGTCTTCCTTGAAAATATCTGCTTAATTCCAACCGCAACATACACAAGCTTGCCCATATAAAGCTTGTTAAGCTTCTTTTTGAGCTTGCTTTTGGACACCTCTTCGCAAATGTCGGCGTCGTAGCCAATACCACTACTTATGATAAACCGCTTAGTCACACTTGCGCCATCCTCCGATTCGTATGTCGCCTCACCGTAATCAAGAATCAACTCCTGCGGCTTATCAAGTAAATTAACCAACGCCTTTTCAGGTTTCTTGTCAACTCCTGTGTTCCTTGCAAAGTCGTTGCCGGAACCTATTCGTATACAAGATAGTTTTGTATTCTTGATATCAACAATCGCATTGAGCACAAGGTTAAGCGTTCCGTCGCCCCCAAGTACAACGATGTGAATTGAGGAAGCATTTTGCAAAATGTTAAGCGACTTTTTGCCGAGTGTCTTTTTTGTTTCTTCTGTAATTTCCCCTCCGGTTGCAGCATTTACAAACGAAATCAGTTTCTCTATTTTATTGAAAACAAGCAGTTTGTATTCAACATTTCTCTCATCAAGAACAGGTCTTAATTTCTTCCAAACTCTGCGACCCATTCCAGACGAAGCAGTTGGATTCATTATGAAACAATACATTGATTATCCTCCAAAGAATCCTAGTACTTTCTCTGTTGTTATATGTTTTTCCTGCGTAGCAAGTATCCATAACTTCATATACACCGCAACAGGCGACACACCATAAATCGGTGATATACCAAGTTCGTCATAGACACTTGTACTTTCGTAGGAAATTCCTTTATTAACTCCGGCGAGAAATATAGGAATATTTCTCTTTTTCATTTCGTCAGAAAATGAACGATATCCCGGGTACTCTGTATTAATGGTTCCGGAATGATAGCCTTCTATTAATACACACTTTGTGCCTTTGGAAACAGCTGGCAATTTTAACCCCGGATAAAATTTGATTCTGGTAATATCATTACACTCATCATTAAGACTTACATTATCAACTTGTAATATATTAAGGTCATTAAAAGTATCATTTATACAAAGTCTGTCATCCTTAATATGTCCAAAGTACTCATTATTTATGCTGAAATATTCATCGGAACACGTAAGCGTTTCAAGAAGTTTTGTAGGTCTGTGAATATAAGTTATGTCGTCGTGGTTCGTATATGGAACAAACACACCGCGCAAAGAATGTTCTTCAATAAGTTTGATTGCTCCACGCAGGTTGGCAATGGCATTACTTCTCTTGTCATTTATAGGATAGTTGGCAGATACAACGCATACAGGAACACAGTCCTGTCCAAGTGCATAATCGAGTGCTGCCGCCGAGTACGGCAAAGTATCCGTTCCGTGAGTGACAATAACACCATCATAACTATCAGCTTGAGCTTTGCCGGGCGACGAGTTTTTGTTATTACCAGCACTTATAGCATCAGCCACACATTTAACGAGGTTTGTGATAGTTTTGCCGGTGTTGTTCTCGCTTAATTTTGTGTACGGCATGATAATATCATACGAATGAGGCAGACCGTGCTTTCTGCTGTAAGCCTCTATAAGTTCATACGGCGCACTCTCGTCGGTTTTGATGTAGTTGTCATTTACCTTGCTACCGATTGTTCCTCCGGTAAATACAAAGAGAAGTTTCATTGTGCCTCCAATATATTTTCAAAATTACTCCAAACTTCAATTACATTACGCAAGTATGTTGTCTACAAGCTCCTGCAATTTCGGTACATCTTCGTCTTTTAATGTAGACTTGATAGATACGACAGGTTCTACAAGAGTTGTATCCTTGAAGTTTTCAACATAAGATTTCATAACGCGCGCTGCAGAAGGTGCCCAGCTTCCGTTCTCTACAAGAGCAACCTTGCGCTTCTGGTATGATTTAATCTTTAATATATTGAGGAAATGACTCATTGGCGGGAACAAATCCGCATCATATGATGATGCACAAAGAATCATTTTGTCATAACGGAAGGCATCCTCAACACCTTCATGAAGGTCATCATTAGCAAGGTCTGTTATGCCAAACTTGACGCCCTTTTCCTCAAGAATCTCCGCCAATTTCATTGCTGCTTCCTTGGTTCCGCGGTTGTGGATTGAAGCAAATATAAGTGCAACGCCATCATCCTCCGGCTCGTAAGCAGACCATGTCTTGTACTTGTTAATGTAGAACTCAAGAGGCTCGTTCTCCGGAAGAACCGGTCCGTGAAGTGCGCATATATGCTCTATATCCAAAGCTTCTGCTTTCTTAAGAACTGCCGCAACCTGCGCTCCGTACTTTCCAACAATATTAAAATAATATCTTCTTGCTTCGCATGCCCAATCGTCAGCCTCTGCACCCTTGTAACCAAACTTGCCGAAACCATCTGCAGAGAACAATACTTTCTCTGTGCTTTCATAAGTCATCATAACCTCCGGCCAATGCACCATCGGTGCAGCTATAAACGAAAGTTTGTGATTCCCAAGCTCTAAAGTATCTCCCTCTTTTATCGCTGTTATCTTATCTGATAAATCTTCATCAAAGAACTGCTTCATCATATTCGAGGCAGCCATGCTCGTATATATCTGAACATTCGGAAACTTTTTAATCAGAGTTAAAATTGAGCCCGAATGGTCCGGCTCCATATGCTGAACCACAAGATAATCAATCGTAGTCTTGCCTGCATCAGAAAGTGCCTTGTCTATGTTGGCAACCCACTCTTCTGTAACATCAGTATCCACACTGTCCATAAGGCAAACCTTGTCATCAATTATAAGATATGAGTTGTATGCCATTCCATCCGGTAGTTCATATTGGTTTTCAAACAACTCAATATCATGATCGTCCACACCTACATTTAAAATTGTCTTTGTAACTTCTTCGTACATATCATATACCTCCTTCAACTATGTAAATATATTAGTAATTATAACATATTGCGAAATCTAATATTGCAAGAACTGGATAATATCACCTTCAGTATTCCGTGCGGAAACTTCTCTCATCCTCAATCACATCCATGTTCTCGCTTTCAATTCCATCTATGTGAATCCACGTTCCCTGTTCAACCATACCCAGAAACCGTTCAACCATATCACGTTCGCCCTGAACCTCTAGTTCAACCCTGCCGTCGTATAGATTCTTGACATATCCGGTAAGTCGCAAGCTGTTAGCCGTATGGTATGCACGATAGCGAAAACCAACGCCCTGCACCCTGCCGCTTACATAATAATGTTTTCTTATTACTCCCATTGTTTCTTTCCTCTGTATCACAATATCAATTATGTGTTCCAAAGAATCCTGCACCGTTTCCAAAAATTAACCAAGGATAAATTTGTCTATCACTTCAACAAGTCCATCCTCATCATTTGTCTTCTCTGTAACATAATCAGCAGCTTCCTTAACCACCTGCTGACCGTTCTTCATACAAACTCCGACATTTGCGTATTTTATCATCGACATATCATTAAAGCCGTCGCCACAAGCTACCGTGTCGGCAACATTTACACCGATAGCGGAAAAGAGCTTGTCAAGAGATGCCGCCTTGTCAACGCCTAACGGCATTGCCTCAATGAAGAACTCTTCCGAGCGGTAAATGCTGAGCTTGCCCTCATACATAGCGGCCATTTCTTTTTCTAATTCAGGCGCAACATCAGGCGATGCCGTGAAGAGACATTTATTAACATCAAAAGTAATATAATCAGGGAAATTATCAACCTGTCTAAGTTCCATAAAGTTAAGACGTGCTTCAAATCTCATGTAGTCATCAGGTCTTGTTCCGTGTATTACCGTATCGCCTTCGTATGTTATCATACCCATATCATTTTTCACCGCATACTCATAAAGCGGAGCTATGCACTCTCTCGGAAAAATGTTCTGGTAAATTATCTTGTCGTTCTTAAGGTCAATAACCTTCGCACCGTTAAAACAAAGGACGTATCCGCCATACTCGCGAAGTTTCAACTTGTCCACAATCCATTTAACACCTGGTGTCGGACGACCCGATGCAATGATTATCTTGTGACCTTTCTCCTGTATGTCCATAAGCGCTTCGTAAGTCTTGTCCGTCAGTTCCTTTTTGCTGTTAGTAAGTGTTCCGTCAACATCTAATATAAGGTATTTCATTTATCTTCTGCCTTTCTAAATTAATGTTATGTACTTCTGCGTCTGTTCCATAATCACCTTAAAATTATTAAGGTCTGTCTGCACATCTCCCGTTTCAATAGAGTGACTTGCATTCGGTGTAATATAAAGCGGCAACGACAATTTCTCGCATCCGGCTTCAATTACCGGCGTCTCCACCCATGGGTCAGCCGTTCCATGAAACACAATCCCGCTGCCTTCCTGCATATAATCAAAGCTTTGCTCAACCGGTGTATAGTAAATGTTCCTGACCTGCAAACCACGTTCTTTTGCATAGTTTGCCGCCACTACCGTTCCTACACTCTTTGATATAAAAAGTACATCCTCATAACTTGTGAAATCGACATCTTTAAGGATATCCCGCGTCTGCTCTAATGCAATAAGATAAGACTCCTTCATTTTTTCCTTTGAGCCCTTAACACCTTTCGGAAATCCTGCATAGTCAACACTTATTATCTCATATCCCGCATTACTTGCAAGCCTTTTCGAAAAATATAACAATGGCTTGTCCGTATGGTATCCGATTCCCGGAAATATTACTGCCAGTTTTGACATTCTAACCGCATCCTCCTTACATGATAAGCAACTGATTATAGTTCATTTACCCTCTCTGTCATAACGCACTCAAGGAACCCGCTACATCCGTCAACCACGTCGTTAAATGTAGTTCGAAAATCTCCGGTGTACCAAGGGTCTGCGACGTCTCTGTTTCTTCCGGCAAACGCCATCAGCTTGTGTATCTTCCTGTCCGGATCACCGCCACACATTCTTTCCATATTGCGAATGTTTGCAGAATCCATTCCAATCAAATAATCGTACTTCTTATAATCCTCGCGCTTGAGTTGTACAGCATACTTACCCTCACACGAAAGTCCGTGCTTTGCAAGTTCCTTCTTTGCCGGCGGATAAACAGGATTACCTCTGTCTCCCCAGATTTCCTCTGTACTTGTGGCTGCGGACGCAATATAAAATAAATCCGACAGTCCACATTTTTCTACCATATCTTTTAATACAAACTCGGCCATTGGCGAACGACATATGTTGCCGTGGCATATAAATAGTACTTTTATCATCTTTTTATAACTCCATATAAGTCTTGTATTTCTTCTCAAATGCTTGGTATCACAGGGTTTTTCGGGTTTTGATACCCCTGCTGTTTCCGGGGTATCTTCTCAAATCGTCCCGTATCTTCTCATGCTTTTCCCTGCAATATTGGTAAATACATTGGTAAAGGAAACGGCTTTACCAACGCCTCTTTTTAGCCATTCGCTACCCGAAGCACTTCTGCTTTTGCATCATCGAAGTTTACATGGGTGTAGACATTCAGGGTTACGCTGATGTCTGAGTGACCCATGATATACTGCAATGTCTTCGGGTTCATTCCGGATTTTGCCATGTTGGAGCAAAATGTGTGCCGGCATACATGAGGGGTTACTTTCGGCATCTGAATGCGATAAATCTTGTTGTACTTCTCTACGATGTGTTCCAGATACTTCTCCCAGTGCAGGGCTACCTTTGGCATATCGTTTTTATCCAGACACAGGAAGCGGATATACCCATCCACCATTGGCTCGACCTTCGGTGCTTCACGACTGGCAATGATCCTGCGGAAACAGGCTGCAACTTCTTCGGTCATCGGCACATAGCGGGTACCGCTCTCTGTCTTAGGCTCCTCAATCACATATTTCATCTGGGAGGTGCGCTGCAACTGATGGTCTACCTTGATACGCATTTCATCAAACTCAATCTCAGAAACCGTCAGTCCGCAGAACTCGGAAATACGAAGCCCGGTATGAAAAAGAATATAGATTGCATCGTAGTATCTACTGAAATGTGCATCTTCCTTGATGAATTTCAACAAATCCCGCTCCTGCTTCCGGGTGATTGCTTCTCTTGTCACAGAATCGTTGACAATCACCGATGCCAGCTCAAATCCAAAGGGATTTTTCCGAATCAGGTCATCGTCCACCGCCATCTGAAAAGCCGGTCTGAGAACGCCCCGGATGGAATGAATGGAGCTGTAGCCCCTGCCATCCACCTGTTGAAGCTTGATGAGCCACGCTTTTGCATCCGATAAGCGCACCTTGTCAATGCGCTGTTTCCCAAACGCTTCTTTTTTCAGGACATTGATTACCGTCTTGTACCCGGCAACGGTATTGTGCCGGACCCCCGTTTTCAGGGACACATACTTCTCCACCAGTTCCAGCACCGTGTAATTGCCGCCATTGGTTACGATGTGGTCAAACAAATCCGCTTCAATCTGCTTTTCTTTCTCCCGTAGCGAAAGCTCCCGTTTCTTGCCTTTGGTCATTGGGTCGTTTTTGTCCAAACGCCAACTGTATGCATTTTTCTCTTTTCCATCTTCGTCAATGTAACGGAACCGATACCTCCCGTCTGCACGCTGGTACTCGCCTTCATGCAAAATTCGATTACGGTTGTCTCGTCTTTTTTCACTCATTGAAATCTCTCCTTTACTGTAAAAGGAGAGCCAGACTTGCACCGTTATAATAGCACAAGTTTGGCTCTCCGTATAGGTCTATCATAGGAAATCGGCAATTCTGCCAAGCACTTTTTTATACTGCCGTTGCCTGATCCAGATACCGCTCGAATTTCTCACGCTTAATGAGGGCACGATTTCCGTTCATCACATAGAAATCCTCGTTGGGATGCCCGTCAATGAGCATCCGCAGCTTTCCTTCTCCGATGTGGTAATATCCGGCAGCTTCTTCAATGGTCAGCGTATATCTGCGCCAAACAGGAATCTCCATAGTTTTCGTCATAGGCATTTATCCTCCATAAATGAAATGTGCCAGGCAGAGAATGGTCAGCAACGAAGTCCGGCAACGGACTTCAAAAGACCTCAAATTCATTCTCCATCTGGCTTTTGGTTATCTATTTACTTTTCTTTTATTTATCTGTTGTTTTGGTTGTCAGAAAGGAAAAAGCGTTGGAAATAAAGGTTTTTCCCGGCAACCGGGTCGGCAACGGGACAGCAACAAAACAGGCAACGCATCTGTCATTTTCAGAAAGGCAGCTCTATCTGCTCCGTGATCTCCGCAAACCCGTCGGGGATATTTACAGGCTGGTTGTCGCTGTCCGTTGCTGTCTTTTCACGCTCCCAGCCCTTTTGTCTGCCGAATCCGGCGAACATCCTCGGATTGGAGAAATAACGCCAGCCAGTAATACACTGGTTCATAATCTCGTTGACTTCCCGAATTTCCCATTGCTTCGGCTCGTCAAAGGCATGGTTCAGAGCTTCCTTGTATAGCTGCTTGGAACAGACCGTGTCCCCGGTGTACTTGTCCAGATACGCCTGAATCTGCCCGGCTTTCGTGTCCTCCGGCATGAAGTCCCGCTGATGCTCTTTCAGGTACTTTGCCATTTCCGGGCTGAATTTCAGCTTGAAGTTTCCGCTGCGGTAAATTTCCATGGCTTCTGCCCACATCTGCCGGATGTAGGCTCTGGAAGCAGCTTCGTCCTCCAAAATGTGAACCTCCGACTGCTCCGGGTACACCATGACCGGAATAAAGCGGCGGTTGCCGGAACGGTCAAGGGGCAGGAAGTCCAGCGCATTGGATGTGCCGCCAAATACACACTGTCTCGGTCTGTCTGCCGGGTGTGTTTCGTAGGGGATTTTGTAAACCTCCTTCTGGCGGCTCAGGAAGGACTTGATTTCCTCAATGCTCTTGGCGTTGGCGGTTGCCATCATCTCGGACATTTCAATAATCCAGTGTCCTTGCAGTTTGCGGTATACATTGTCATCGTCCAGTTTTCGCAGTTCATCCGAAAACCACTCATCCCTGAGAGCCAGCAGCCGGAAGAATGTGGACTTTCCCGCTCCCTGACCGCCTACCAGACAAAGCATGATTTCAAACTTGCTGCCGGGCTTAAAAGCCCTCGTAATCGCCCCCAACATAAACAGTTTCAGGGCTTCATAGCTATACTCGCTGACCTCAGCTCCAAGGAAGTGGTGCAGGGCATATCGGATGCGTTCTGTCCCATCCCATTCAAGATTGTTTAGGCAGTCCCGGATGGGATGGTACTTGTTCTCGTTCGCCACAATCCCGATGGCGTTTTCAATCTTTTTCTCACTGGTCAGCCCATAATTTTCTTCCAGATAAAGAAGCAGATATTTCATATCCGTATCTGTCAGGGCTGTACCTGTTCTGTGATAGCCGATGGGCTTAATGATGTCCTTGCGGTCAGTCAGGCTGTTATAAGCAATCGCCCCGGCAAGCACCGGGTCACGCTGAAACACTGTCAGACAGTTGCGGATGCTCTGCCGGACACCGCCCTTCTCCGTGCTTTCCAATTCAGCTTTCACTTCTTCAACGCTCCGGGGCGGCTGCATGGCGTTTACTGTATTTTTCACGTCTTGCTGCATCTGGGGCGGCAAGTTCTGATAATCGTTTTTCAAGCTCTATCACATCCTTTCCGTATTCTGTAATGATCTGCGCCCGTTCCTCCGTATCGCCGGACAGCAGCGTGTCCAGCAGATATTCCACATGGCTGATTTTCTGTAAGGCTTCCACAAACCGGGGATGCCATTCCCCATCCGGCTGATTTGGTGCATACTTTACCTTCCACCGTTCCAGCAGATGAAGATAGTCAGCAAGAACACGGAAGCAGCGGGCTTGCGCTTCCCTGAATTGTATCTCCGGGGATTTTCCTTTGGGCTTCCTTCTCTTGTCCGGGGGCTTCCTGTCCTCGTAGGACAGTCCAAAATCACTTACCAATTGTACAGCAGCTTCCTTCTTTCCCAGCCCATAAAGAGCCGCTGTGAAGTCAATCACATCCCCATCTGCCCCACAGCCGAAGCAGTGGTAACGCCTGTCCAGCTTCATGCTGGGGGTCTTGTCGTTGTGGAACGGGCAGCAAGCCATTCCGTTTCTGCCTACCCGGATTCCGTAGTGTTCAGCAGCCTGCCGGGTGGTCACAGACTGCTTGACTGTTTCAAATACATTCAAATCATTTCCTCCTGAAAATAGGAAAGGCACCTGACATTCTCAATACGAAAATGGCAAGTGCCTGTTAGCGTTCCATATTCTGTTTTTTGTGAGTTTCCTTTTTCCGTGCGGCATCCTCAGCCGCCACAATCGCCTTGTTGCGGTTCAGCATTTCATAAATGGAAGTTCTGGCTTTTTCCTTGATTTGCTGGGTGTTTGCTTTCCTGACCTCCGGCTTCGTCAGCGCAGCCTTCATTACACTAAGAGCTGTCTGCATGGCTTTGGTGATTTTGGAAACCACATTGTCCAGTCGGGCGGCAGCGTACTCCCGCTCCTTTTTGGGAGCCTTGCGCTCTGGGGACAGCAGCCAGGACTTTGTTTCCTCCACCAGCTGAATGTCCTGCTTGTGTGTTTCCACCCTGACGGTATCGGTCACAACCTCCACCGCCTTATCATAGGCAATCTCGGAAACATCATCAATCAGAGCTTCCACATCATCCAGCTTCAAGGTCAGCTCGTCCAGCTTTTCTTCCTTTTCCTGAATGACGGCTTCCTGCTCCTGAATCGTCTGAGACTGAGCCACCAGCTGCTCCTTCTGCTTGGCAAGAATGAAGTCCTGCTTTTCCAGATACTTGCGACCGCCGTACTCCGGCTCCTCCTCCAGCTGCAATCCGTGCTTCCTGCAAATATCGAACAGCAAAGCCCGGCAGGCGGCATCATAGACCATTTTTCTGTTGTTGTGGCGACCCAGCTTCTTGTCCGGCTCCGGCAGTTCAAAGCCAAGGGCTTCCAAAGCTTTCTCCTGCTGGGGACAAAGCTCCCCGTACTGATTTTCACAGTCAAAGACATGGCGTTCATGGATGTGAGGCGTGCTTTCATCAATGTGCAATGCCCAGTCCAAAATGTGGACATGGGAGCCGAAGCGTCTTTCCAGCTCCGCAAAAAATTCCGTAGCCACCAGAAAGAGGGTTTCCGCAGAAGCGTGTTCCTCCATCTTTCCGATTTGGAGCAAACTTTCCTCCGGGCAGGTCTTTTTATTTTTCAGGATTTCATCTGTAGTGCGGTTGCGCTCCGTGTGTCGGTTCTTTTCATTACGGGCATTCTGTCCATCCGTGTAATCGGAATAATGGGTGTGATAATAAATCTGCTCGACTTCTTCAAAGGTTGAAGCCAGCTCAATCTCGTCACTGTTCTTTTCTGCCAGCTGCCGATAACCGTTGTAGCAGTCCCAGTAGATGTTGTGTTCGGCTCGCTGCTCGTCAATGTGTTCGCTGTTGCTCACATCGAAATTACGGTCATTGTGCTTGGGATTGTAAACGCCATTCTTTCCGGCACGACCGTTGTGTTTTGTCAGTTTCAAACTTGGTTCCTCCGTTTCTTAAAGATTTTCCCCGCAGGGGGAGGGGCAGCGAAGCTGCTTCCTTGCTGCATTTCTGCGCCAAGTAATACCCAGTACTAAGCGGCGCAACGCCACTTAACTGGGCAAGGCTGCCGCCCTTGACCTGCACAGGGATATTGCATTCCCTGTACCCATGCACAAAGGGCTGCGCCCTCTGTACTCCTGCCCGAAAGACCTGAACCTCGCCATTTCCTCCATGGCTCCTTTCAGCTTCTTCGGCTTTTTCGCAACTCCCCAAGGGACTTCCGAAAAATAGCCGCTGCCGGATTTTGCATTCACGCAAAAACTGACAGCGGCTTCTCATCTGACCTTAGCAGTCACATTCGATTTTCTCTCAACAGTGTTGAGGGTTTTCAAGCGAACTCAGGAGGGAACTTCATCGTCTTCTCCCGGTATCAGCACATAGATTCTGTTCGGCTCTCCAATGCTTCGTCGCACCCGCATAATCAATCCGGCGGTTTCCAATTCGTTCAAAGAACGCTTCACCGTCATTGTGCTTCTGGACAATGCGGCTGCAATCGCAGCCACCGGGAAGCAGACAAACAGAATCCCATTCTCGTCCTCCTGTCCATCTGAAAGCATAGCATCCAGCATCCGGCAGTACATGACCTTGGCTGTGCTGCTGACCGGGAATCCCAGCAACGCTCTGGGAAAGGGCATACAGGGCGGCAGCGGTGTGTCTATCGTCATAAATTCAAAATTCATTTGGTTGGGTTCTCCTTTTTCTTCGCTCGTTTGGATAAATAATGAGGGCAGTCAACCACAACTGCCCGGAAACTCTGCCTGCATTCATGCTGGCACTTCCGACACAGATTGTTGTAGCTGACACGCCCCCGATCATTCAGGAAAAAGGACAGTTCCAGTTTCCTCTTTTGGCTCATTCTCGGCACAATGGTATCCTCCCGATTTTGTGTATGGTTTCGGGGCGATTTTTAACCAAAACACCGCCTTGGAGCGGTGCAAAAATCCCCGAAGGATTGCTGACAGGGTAGACTATCCCCCTGTCAGATTGTCGTGTTTCGGTATCATTTTTTGTGTCAGTTCGCCGCTGTACCCTGATGTCGTTCCTGCCCCAGTTTCTCTGCGGCGTTTTGCTTCCGTTGGCACGCTCGTATCGGTCAGGGTTCCTCCATGTTCCTGCCGATAGTCACTGCGCTGCTTCACCGGGAAGCATATCCCATCAGGACGGTCATTCGATTGGAATAATCCATCGATGAACTGACTACATTATGGAACATTTTTGACCCCCGTGCTGTATATCCGCAAAGTAGGATTTCCGGCTGAAAAACAAAAATTTCCACGATTGTGGACAAGGCATGATATAATGAAAACAGCGGCAGAAATGCAGCCGCAGGAAGGAGATTTTGCCATGAAAAAAGGCTTATCAATACAAGAAAAACTAAAAGATTTGCGAGTTGTGGAAAAAGGATTCACGCTGAAACAGCTTGCAGATGAAACCGGAATCGCTTCATCCACTCTGGGCAGCTATGAAAGTGATGACTATAAAGACATCAGCCATACGAATCTGGTGATTCTTGCTCAATACTACGGTGTTTCCACCGACTGGCTGCTGGGTCTCACCGAATCCCGTGAAGTTCAGAATCACGATATATCGGAGCTTCATCTGGACGATGAAACCTTGGATATTCTAAAAAGCGGCAGACTCAACAATCGCCTGTTCTGCGAAATGATAAAGCACCCGGATTTTCTAAAGCTGATGACTGACACTGAAATCTATGTGGACGGCATCGCCACCATGCAGATTAAGAATATGAACGACTGGCTGAATGCGGTTCGGCTCCAAATTGTGCAACAGCATAACCCAGAGAGCAACGACCTGTATGTTCAGGTTCTGGACGCTGCCCGCATCGACGAAGAGGAATACTTCTTCCATAACATCCACGGCGATCTGGATCGGGTCATTCGCAGCATCCGTGAGAAAAACCAAAATGCCACGGAATCCGCTCCCATTGAACGCCCCGCATCCAATGACAAAAAGATGCAGCGGCTTTTGCAGTCCATGAAATACAAGAGTAATCCGATTGAAGAATTTTGGCGTTACTTCTGCGAAGAACTGCAAATTGACTACGATAAGCTTCTTGATGACGAGCATGACACCATGAAGAGAATATTTAAGAAATCTAAGTTGTTAAAGAGTTTCCCAAGTCATAAGAATAAAGCCCGGAAATAAAAAAGCCGCTGCCGCATGGTTTTAATTCCATGTAGCAGCGGTTTTTCGCTGGTGGTATTCCGTTACAATAACAACGCTGTTTTATTTGAAATTTTCTCGTTTATTGCGGAAACTGTATCCTGAATCGAATCATTTGTTGTGTCTATAGCATTCCGCTCATATACTCCAAGATGATGGAATTGCTCCCACATCACTTCTACCAATTCAGTATTTGTTTCGCTATCCAATTTCAAACGTCCAGTCGCCCGGTTCAGGGTTTCCACCTTGCTTGCTCTCAAAATGATATAATGTACTTCATAGCCTTCGTGAACGATATTTAACCAAGGCTGCAAAAACCACGGGCCGATAATTCCATCCACGATTACATCATATCCACCACGGGCATAACGCTTTGCGGCTTCTAAAAAGGCCTCGATCACAATCAGGTTTTGCTCATTGGATTCCGGCAAATGCGGCAATATTGCCCCTTTGCTCAGGTAATGGTAAAAATCATCGGTATGCATATGCACTGATTTTTCCATACAGGATTCCTTCGCAACAATAGCTGATACTGTCGATTTTCCAGTTCCCGGAGGGCCTGTAATTACGATAATTCTTCCTCGCTCCATTTTACTGATCCCTTCAACTTCGTGCTTTGTTCACTTTTTCACAACGATTCAATAGGTATATTATGCTGCTTCAAAAAGGACAGCTTATCCCAATATCCTCTCTGGAACAGAATTTTACCATTTACAACATGGAAGAAGCCGCATCCCCGCAGTCCCAGAGGATCCTTCCATTCTAAAATCGCCCACTGTCCATCTTCAAAGATGTTCTCTACAATGGCAGTCATATCGGCAGTGGCAAATTCTGTTGTAAACATTTCTCGGATTGCATCTATCCCAATCACGGGATCATTTGTCACTTGATGGTTGGTTGCGTTATCATGGTACAAGCTCACGATTGCTTCTACATCGTGATTATTGAACGCATCTACCCATTTACATACTACTTCTTTTGGTCGTAACATAAATATTTCCTCCATATATCGTTAGCTGCCTTTTTCAAGATACACGATTCATGTAAAATCACAATTCCCGCCGTTTCCATTGCTTCAGGGCAGCTGCGACACAAATGCCTGCCACAACGATTGTTAAGAAGATATAGGGAAGGTGGAAACCGTGCAGTGCTACCTCGTACACATCAAAATAACGCAATGGGGTCAGATAGTCCAGAAAATGATTACCTGTGTACTCGGCAGTAAAGGCCAACGCATAGGCAGCCAGCATGGAAATTGTTCCTGTCCGCACCGCAGCCTTATAGGACAGGAGCACGCTGGCAAACAGCAGCCCCAGGGCAAAAAAGAGGATCTGGGTAAAGAACATTCCCAGCGTTGTGTAAAGCACCGCTCCCGGCTGATCCAGACCGCCCAAAGGAAGAACAATTGTGAAATAATTGCACACGCCACTGAACAGGGCGAACACCAGCAGGTTCACTGCTGAAACGATCACCTTCGCCAGAACAATGGTTTTCCGCTTCACTGGCTTTGTGAACAGGTATTCCGATGTTCCAAATTTCTTTTCCTTTGCCACACAGGACAGTCCCAAAGACATGGCATAAGGAAACGCCAGCAGCCCCTCCCAGAAATAGATGCACACATACCAGCCGGTGGATGTCGTCAAGTCGCCTTTGACTCCAAACATAATCATGATCAGTCTCGGAAATTGGCTGACCATTGCTGCCATTTCATCCAGACTATCCTGTAGAGACAGAAGTTCAAAATAGCAGAAACCGCACAGAAGCAGCATGATTCCCAGCCAGATCAACAAAAGTTTTCTTGTTTGACGAAACTCATTTTTAATCAATGTTTTCATGTTCACACCTCCTTAGCTGCGGAACTGAATGTCTTTTTTCAGAAAGACACCGTAAGAAAGCACCAAAAACAGGGCAAACAGCAGCACACACCATCCAAGATACCGGAGGTCATAGAAGCCGTTTTTGGAGATATCAGCGGCTCCGAAGAAAGAGTAGGGAGACAGAAAGCTGATAGCTCGGTTACTGACGATGTTGGAGAAGCTGGTAATACAATACTCCACAAATACGACTAATCCGGCGGTCAGCAGCGGACTGCGGTTGCGGGAAAACAAAATTCCCACCATCATGCCCATTGCAGCGAAGAACAGCGTAACAAGGGTCAGGGACAGGGCAATCAGGAAAAACTCTCCCCAAGGAGTTCCGGAACGGAATATTGCCATGGCGAAAAGGGAAGCCAGCAGATACCCCGTACCTACAATCGCCACGCCGACAAACACGGTCAATGCCTTTGCCCAATAAATTGCTTTCCGGGGAAAGGGCTTTGTAAACAGATATTCCGAGGTTCCTTCCGTACATTCTCTGGTGTGAATGGAAATGCCGAAGTGCATCCCAAAAATGCCGGAGGCAATCATGAAAAAGCTGGTCAGGAACCCATAAATGCCCAGCGGAGAGGTTAGGTATTCCATCGATACGCCGACACTCCTGTAAAAGTCCGTGGTGCCCATGGTTTCAAAGAGTTCCACGGAGGCAGCATCCAGAAAGCTGTAATAAGTCGGCGTCATCAAAAAAATACACAGTGCCAAGGCGATAGCCCAGCCCAGGATATAGGTTCGATGCCTTTTCAGTTCATATTTCAAAATGACCATGCCTGACACCTCCTTACGCATAGTAGTGCATGAAGATTTCCTCCAAAGAGGGCTCTTCCAAAAGCACATCGTCCAAATGCAGCAGGTGAAGCTTGTCGATGATCGCTGTGATATTGCCGTTATACATAAAGGAAACAGAGGTCTTGTCAGGACTCTCGGTGTAGTTGGCAATGCCGGGCAAGCCCCAGAAGTCACGGGGAATGGTTGTTTTGGCGGTGAGGCTGACCTTTTTATAGCCGCTTTCCCGAAGCTCTTTGATGGACTGAATGCCCACGAGCTTGCCTTCTTTTAAGATTGCCACCCGGTCACACAGCTTCTGTACTTCGCTGAGGACATGGGATGAGAAGAAAATGGTGGTTCCCCGGCTGTTCTCCTCCTTCAGAATATCGTAGAAGGCCTGCTGGATCAGCGGGTCTAAGCCGCTGGTGGGCTCGTCCATAATCAGCAGCTTGGGCGAGGTCATGATGGCAGACACAATCCCCACCTTTTTCTTGTTACCCAGAGACAGGTCTGCGATTTTCCGGGTCAGATCCAGATTAAGGCGCTCAGAAAGCTCATACATTTTCGTTTCGCAGTCCATGCCGTACAGGTCAGCGGTGTATTGCAGCAGGTCCCGCACCTTCATGTTTTCATAATAGCTGTTCTCGCTGGGAAGGTAGCCCACATCTCTGGCAATGACACTGGCCTTGGTCTGACAGTCCAGGCCGAAAATAGAGGCGTTGCCGCCGCTGGGATGGATCAGGCCCATCAGCGTGCGGATGGTGGTGGATTTTCCTGCACCGTTGGGGCCAATGAAGCCGAAAAACTCGCCCTCATTCACCGAGAAACTGAGGTCGTTGATCCCCCGATGGGTTCCATAGTGCTTGGTCAGCTGGTTTAAGACGATTGCTTGCTCACTCATTTTTGATACTCCTCCTTATAAAAATTTTTCCGCAGAATTGCGATGTTCTCCTCAAAATTCTCCATGACAGCCTGAAAATCGAATGCCGCCGCCCCACGGTACCGGGCCGCATAGCCCTCAGCCATCAGAAGCAGCATTTGAAAGACCGGCTGGGCATCCTCCGGGTTTTTGAACTTCAGCGCATCATCTTCCCGAAGAACCATATCGTTTCTGAATTTGCAGACTTCCTCGGTCAGAATCACCAGCGCATCGGCTACTTCCGGAGAGGTTTCCTCCCAGACGCTGGTAATAAACTGCAAAATAAAGGGCTGGTTTTGGAAGCTCTCCATTTCCATGCGGCTGGATGCCAGGATTCTGTCGAACAAATCTGTTTGGGAATTGAGGGCTTCCTTGTCAAATATTCCCTCTATGATTTTCTTGCAGTATTCCAGTAGGTAAATGTAGAGCTGCTTTTTACTGCCGAAATACTGAAACACAGACGCTTTGGAAATGTGTGCGGCTACCGCAATATCATTGATTGAGGCTTTTTCATAACCAAACTTGCCGAAACACTGGAGCGCCGCATTGAGAATAGCCGTTCTCTTTTCTTCGGTCAGGGCCAAAAATTTGTCCAATTCATTTTCTCCTTTTTACATAATAACCGATTCGGTTATTTAGAGTATAGCACCAATAACCGAATCGGTCAAGCAATAAAAATTATCATTTGAAAACAGATACTCACCTAAAAAGCCGTCTGTACAAGCATTTCTCATGCCCGCACAGACGGCTTGCTTTATCTCTGGTAATCAGTCCAAAGGGTTGTATTCCGTAACGGTTTTCAAGTATGTTTCCGGGTCACCATTGAGAATTAAATTCACATAGGCTACCGGGTCATTGTATATCAGATAGTCAAGCTCTGACCTCTGGTACATATTGTCTGCGACCTCGTTCTCAACGGCGGTGCAGTCTATAGAAATCATGCTGCCATCAGCGAAGCAAAGCTCCACACAGGCAGTATCGATATTAAATTCACAAGTTAATAAATCGCTCATTTTGATTTTCTCCTCATTTTGGTATCCTATTTTCGCAAGTCTGACTCTCCAGAAATATTGGTAAATCTTTGGTAAAATTGAGAGCGAAACACAAAAAACGCTTATTTTCAGGTCTTATAAGACGATTTGAGACTTTTCATCATGCCCGGTAAATCCTGCCGTGGCAGACGAATAAAACTTTTATCATCGTTTTTCCTCATTTCTCTCTCAACAGTTCTGTTTCTCTCTTTATTCTGTTCTTTCATGCAGCTTATAATCCTTATCCTCGTCTATTATCATCAACATATACTTTGCAGCCTCCGGGTCAAACTGTGTACCGATGTTATTCTCAATCTCTGCTCTGACAACATCCTGTGGCATATATGCTCTGTAGCTTCGATTAGAGGTCATGGCATCGTAACCGTCAGCAACTGCAATTATTCGTGCTTCAAGCGGAATATCTTCGCCCGATTTCTTATCTGGATAACCCTTACCGTCGTAGCGTTCATGGTGCCAGCGAGCGCCCTTAACAAGCTCCGGTTTACTCTTAATTTTAGAAAGAATATTATAACCCATTTCCGGGTGAGTTTTGATTACATCATACTCATCATCTGTAAGGCGCGACGGCTTGTTAATTATCTCATTTGGCACGCCTATTTTACCTATATCGTGAAGCAGACCCATATTATAAATGTTGTCACACATTTCCTCGGGCAAGCCCATTTTCTCAGCAATCATACGCGAATACTCGGCAACTCTTACCGAATGACCATTCGTATATGTGTCTTTTGCATCTATCGTATTTGCAAGCGCCTCCATAACCTCTATGGAAAGCGCCTTGATTTCCTCTTTGGCACTTAACGCGTCATCCGTTGTTCTTATATTGTTGATAATGACATAAAATGCCCATATAAACAAAAGAAGAAACATCCCGGACAAGAGCTGAAATACGATATTTGCATCAGCACTGCCTGTCTCCAATGTGTATACATCAAACACGTAATAAACCAACAGAAACAAAGCCGGGGGTATCAAAAATGTTTTCCCATTAATTTTTCTCTTCTTGTTCGTCAATTTAGAAAGTGGATTTATCACGAAACAATACATCAACCAGACAACTATAACACAAGCAATTGTATTTATAACACCAAGAATAAAAAGTTTTGTTTCCACATCATGCGAGTAATTCGTGTTAAATGATGTTCGGTCACTATAAAAAGCAAATATTACGGAAAACATCAAATAAACAAACACAACCAGTAACTTGTTATGTGCTCTTACCATTTTCCCCACCAATAACGATACCAAAATAACCGTTATCACAAACATCAAACTGCATATCATTACTACCCATGAGGAATTAATCACACCTAAAAGAAGATTGATTCCTCGATTTTTATCTAAAAGCTCATTGGGCCTGCTTAAACACAAACAAACAAATACAACAACAATCGATGTTAAAGCCGTCACCCCAAAAACGATGTAGGGATTTGTAAGCAACGATAAAAAAAACATTTTAACTTTGCTCTTACCGTCTCTTAAAAAACATCTTTTCAACGACAGATAAAATGCAATTATAAAACTTACAAAATACAATATTCTAAATACATTTTGTATGATATTAAGCGCCCCTGACATTTACCTGTTCTCCTTTCAAACTTTTCCCCATATTATACTTCACAAAAACGTCAACAAAACAGGGTCGGCGATTATTTCCGGCCCCGATTTGAATAATGCTTGTAATATCTTTTTTTGTCCTCATACATTCTCTTATCCGCAGTGCTCATTGCCTGGCGTATATCGACATTCTTGTCTGAATAACAATACCCAAGAGCAAAGCTTACATCCTCTGCATCCGTTCTATATGATTCAAGTTTTTTAAGTTTCTTTTCCAGATTGCTTTCGGAAATGCCGCTTGCTAACACCATGAACTCGTCGCCACCCGCACGGTAAATATCATTTCTATCAAATACCTCTTTGAGTATCTCTGCCGCCTTCTGCAAAAGCTTGTCTCCGCTTTCATGACCTGTGCTGTCATTAGTCTGCTTCAACCCGTTAAGGTCAACAAACAGTACCGCTGTATTATCCTTTGCTTCATCTTTGTTGTTAATTAAACTGTCGACCTTTTGGTTCATTGCGTTACGATTCTTTACACCTGTAAGCATATCGTAAGCACCCATGATCTTAAGCTCATTTAACAACTTATGATTAGCAATCTCTGATGCTATAAAATACGATGTGCTCTCAAGAGTTGCTCTTATTCTCATGGTATTTTCCACATTGAAATTAAGCGCCCATATATAGCCCAATGTCTCGTTGTTATATCTTAATGGGTATAGCACAATACTTTCGACATCTACTTCTTTAAGAGAGTCGCACCAAACAGGATTACGCTCGTGCAATACTTCCATATCCCTTTCATTCTGTATGACAAGACAGGTACTTCCCGCAATGGTGTCGTCCCAAGTCTCAATGATATCAAAGAAGTTATTGTATTTGTTACGAAGAAAATCTTCTACCGAATAGTCAGCTTTCTCGGAACCTGCCGCTTCGCTCAACACCGAAAACGTACGTCGTTGCATGTCCGTCAAAATCAGACATACCTTATCAGCTTCGCACTGGTTTCGTATATCGCTTATAACCTCGTCCATTGTCTGCTTGAAATCATTTGTTCCGCGAAGCTTTATACAAGTCTCCAGCACCGTTGCTGAAATAACAGGGTCAACATTTGACAATCTTTTTGTACTTACGCCCGGTGTCAATTCCTGAGAGTACACAAAGTAATATGTATCATCCTCATCCGCCGCTATCGGCATCATATACATATCTACCCAAAAGCTGTATCTTTCGGGGTGTATATACGAATGAAACGGTTTCTTTAAAACCGCGCAACGATAGCATGAATCCTCAAAATTAAGATCCTTAGGAATATATCTTTCGTAAGGTGAGTTCGGAACAAACTTGTTATCAAGCATCTCCGCAAATGATATGTTATCTGAATTTTCTATCGATTCTACGTAGGCCTTATTGCCACAAACAATACGTATATCACCATAGTGTCCATCAGGAAAAACCCGGACAGACATTACGCACGACATGGGTTCATAGCAATCGACTAACTTCTGTAAGTCCATTTTGTTACCTCCAATACACTTATCTCCAATACACTTATGCTTTACTTATGATATCATTAACCAGTTTATCTGTATCCTCTACAGACAACGGACGTCCCCAAACAAATCCCTGGATATAATCACAACCGATACTTCTAAGAGTTTCAAGCTGGCTATCGTCTTCAACACCTTCCGATATTACATCGAAGCCCATAATATGTCCCATTGAGATGATAGCGGCAACATACTGTCTCGAAGAGTCACTTGTGTTCATTTTATCAATAAACGATTTATCAATCTTTAAAAGATTGGCAGGGAACTTATTCAAATAACTAAGAGACGAATAACCTGTTCCAAAATCATCAATCGCAATCTGTATTCCCATGCTTCTTATTTCATCAATACATTGAAGCGCCTTATCTACGGAGTCAATCATTATTGATTCCGTAATCTCAATCTCCAACTTATCTGCCGGAATGCCGCTTGTTTTGAGCAGATCTTTTATCTCATCTATAAAATCATTTTTCATCATATGACGCACCGATGCGTTGATGCTAAGCGTTAAATTGGCACCGGTTTTTCTAAGGAGTTCTCCAAAGAACATTGACGACTTCTTAAACACTGTTCCGTCAACTCTATCGATTAATCCAACCTTTTCGGCTACAGGAATAAACTCTCCGGGACTAATGATGTTGCCGTCACTATCCTTCATACGTGCTAGTGCCTCAAAGCCACGAAGATTATGATCCATATCATACTGTGGCTGCAGGTTGAAATATATTGTATCATTTTCAAGCGCTGCTCTAATCTTATTTTCAACCTCTAATATATGTTCATCTATCAACAAATCAGGAGTAAATCTTAACACATGATTACTGCTGTTAGCCTTCTTAATTGCATTCATGGCAGCTGTCGCATGCGAAATGAGTGTGTCCGTCGAATCTGCATCCGTCGGGTATTCCGCATATCCAAAGCTTGCCGATACATAGATGTCGCACTCTTCAATCGTCATAATCTTACCAAGTGCATCCACATAACGATTGATTTCTTTTTTGATTTGTGCATCTGTCTCAATCCCGCGTAATACAAGCAAGAACTCGTCACCACTTATGCGTGTAATGTAGTTATCAGACATAGCACCCCAGCGTTTTGCTGCCTCGATAAGAACTTGATTGCCACCTTCAAATCCCAAGGTATCATTTATACTCTTGAAATTATTAATGTCTATTGCGACAGCGATAAACTTCTCGCCCTTATCTATAAGTTCAGAAATATATTCCGTACACGCAAAGCGGTTTGGCAGCTTGGTTAGCGTGTCTGTATAACTCATAGTCTTCAAACGGTTAAGTACATTGTACCTAGCAACGTGCGAAGAGACGAAATACGTTGTAAGTTCAAGCGTTTCTTTGATACGCATTGTTTTGTCCGTATCAAAATTGGTTGCCCAAATGAACCCGACAATATCTCCACCTTGACGAAGTGGGAAAAGCACAACGCTTTCAACTCCTGCCTCAACCAACGTCTCATACCATGGATGATTAATCCTACTGTAATATTCCATATCCGCCTGATTGCTAATGATAATACAGTCCAGTTCGTCTCCCAGCATCGTCTTCCATGATGCCGCGATATCATAAAACTGATCAAACTGTGTTACTCGCTTAAGTGTACTGCCCGGCCTAAAATCTGCAGCAAGAATGGAACATTTTTCTTCGTCATCATTCATCAAAAGAGTGCTGCAACACTCCGCATCACAAATCTGACGTATCTCTGCAATAACATCCTTCATCGTTTCTTCGAGATTGTCTGACTTGTGCAATTTAATACAGGTTTTGAGAACATCATTAGCTGTGTCTGAAGTACCGACCCTATTAAGAATAGCGTCCTCATTGCCTGATGCAGTAGCTATGTAATAACAATAAAAAGTATTACCTTCGTTGTAGTCAATCGGAATAACATAAAGGTCAAGCCACAAATCTATATTGCTTAAATGTGCATATGTATGGATCTCCTTTTTTTCTACAGATGCCTGAAAACACACATCTTCAAAACTACGATTTTGCGGAAAATATTCCGTATACAAAGCACCTGAAACAAACGAGCGCTTCTGCTCGGGAGCCTTCTCACTCATTCTCATATCAATCATTTCAAGATACTTTTTGTTTCCCGCAATAATTTTAATGTCACCATATTCACCGTCTTCTTTCTTATCAACTGATACAACGCAAGTCGGTGAATAAAACGAATCAACGAACCCCCAAAAATCCATAAGTAACTCCTTTCTTATGAAACCTTCTCCCGGTTTATTCAACCACTATTTCATAACTAACCAGAAACTCCTCACCCGGTTTAAGTTCATTTCCATATTCTCTGTCAGCAAGTCCCCCATTAAACTCCTCACTGTCACATCTTCCATACCATGGTTCTATACATATAAATGGTGCCCCTTTGCCGGCAGGTGACCACAAGCCAAACAACGGTGCATCAAACTTAACGGTAAGATAACGCTCTCCGCTCGGTTTACAAAGTGATACGACGTGCGCCTGATTACCCTCCACAACAAGCGCATCCTCGTCAAACAAATGCTCATCTATCTGCAACTTCCCACCGTTTGTTGCAAGCAAAGCATCTTTTTTATACACAAGACCATTATCCGAAAGTTTCGAATAAGTAAGGTCTTTATCCGTATCAAACTCAATGAAATAATCAGTCTGTTTTCCCTGATTATCTATCGGGCACATAAATGCCGGATGACCACCAATGGAAAAATACATCTCCTTGTCATCCTCATTTACTACGCGCCACGTAACCTTCAAATTATTGTCAATTAACTTGTATCCAATCTCTAAAGAAAATGCGAAAGGATATTTCTCATAGGTCGAATCGTCAGATGACAACGAGAACCATGCCTCCGTTCCGTCATTAGATACCAACGAGAAATCCATGTCTCTCGCAAAACCATGCTGTCCCATAGAGTATGTTTTTCCCTCGTAAATGAACTCCTTATTCTTAAGGCTTCCAACAAACGGGAAAAGCACGGGCGATGAACGCTTCCAAAACTTCTCATCTGCGTTCCACAAATACTCAGCACCGTTATCCTTTTTTACAAGACTTGAAAGCTCCGCCCCAAAATGATTAATCGTTGCTTTCAAGGTATCATTTTCCAATATTACCTGCATCTTATAACCCCCTCTTTATTATTTCCAAGGTCTTGCTTTGCCAAACCAGCCGTTATTCTCCCAGTATTCCTTTTCAACTTTGCTTGACCCCAAGTCCTTTAACTGCATCATACGCATAAGACCAAACATGAACTTTGTTTTAAATGCTGTCTTAACCTTTTTCATGTTTGAAATCTTGTTGGCAATCTTGGTCGTGTCCGAATCTATCTTTGCTTTTTTCTTGTCTGACACGCCTTCCCAATTCATTGCCTGAACACTTAAGCCGTAAGGAATTACACAAGACACTCCCCAGTTATTCAAGGCTGTGACAACATCCTTAACCGCTGTCTTTGTGCCCGCTCCCGCTGCAGTCGAAACAACAACCGCACGCTTACTAAACATACACTGTCTTGGTCTGTGTGCCATCCAATAGTTAAATGTTAAGTCAATAAAACTCTTCATTGGTGCTGAAGCTCTCATGCAATAAGTCGGTGTCGTGAAGATCAAAACATCCGCAGCCTCAACTTCCTTCATAATCTTATTCTTTTCCTCATAATACGGACATTTTGTGTCATCATCTATACATGTATAGCAGCCATGACAAAAATGATTCAAGTCCTTTGGAAGAAAAAACTCTGTTATCTCTCCACCTATTTTATCAGCTATCATACGTCCGATATTGTATGTACTTCCCTTGTGATTCTGTCCATGTACCAATACAATTTTCATTTTGTTCTCTCCAACTCTTTTCTCTATTATACAATATAATTCTTCGCTTGTCTGTCAAACATCTTACAATAGGCTGGCATTTTTGAAAAAGTTTTATTTTACTTTAATCTTAATTGTAGCTTTTGTACCGCGTCCATCAAGTGCGATAACTGTTATTTTAGCCTTACCCTTTTTAACACCTTTTACGACACCCTTTTTACTTACCTTGGCAATCTTTTTGTTTGATGACTTCCAACTAAATTTCTTAAACTTCTTGTTCGTTGAAAGTGTTGCCTTAAGCTTGATAGTCTTGCCAACTTTGACTGTCTTTTTTGATGCTTTAATTTTTATTTTTGCTGCAGTCTTGCTCTCTGTTCCATCATCCGTAGTTGTCTGTGAACCGTCCCCTCCGGGTACAGCGTGATTGTTTCCGGCAGCAGGTGTAATCGGCTGATTGTTTGCTCCAGGCTGTGTAACGTTTCCACCCGGTTGAGTGTTTCCTCCTGCCGGTGTGTTATTGTTGCCTCCACTTGCAGGTGTTTCATTACCTTGTGTTCCACCACCGCCAGGCTGTTCCTGTCCCGGTTGTTCCTGTCCGGGCTGATCCCCACTCGGATTTTCGTTTGGTTTGTCACCAGGTGTTTCTCCTCCGGGTGTCTCGCCCCCAGGATTTTCATTTGGCTTATCGCCGGGCGTCTCGCCTCCGGGATTTTCACTCGGATTGTCACCAGGTGTCTCTTCTCCCGGTGTTTCTCCTCCGGGCGTTTCCCCACCAGGTGTTTCTCCGCCCGGTGTCTCGTTCGACGTTGCCACAGTTATCGTATTATTAGTACCTGTAATTTGATAATTAATATCATCGCTAACGGTAAGTTTTCCGTTGCTAAGTGTAACCGACGGAGTCTTTGTCTGCGCATTATCGGTTATGTACAGAGCATTCAAATACGTATCGTCAACGTAGTTGCTTCCACCCGGAAGTTTACTAATATCTATAACATAAGGATCAGTTACTTTAAGGAGGGTTCCTGTCTTAACTTTGACAGGTGCCACACTTCCCGCAGTAACTGCCGGAGAACTTGCATTATACTCATCATCTTCTGCAACCCTGACCATAATCTGATATGCCGTTGCTTCTGAGAGTCCTGTTTTCTTTGCTGATGACTGCCATGTATTTCCTCCGTCAAAAGAAAACTCATAACTACCTGTCGTCAACGAAGGTATAACAGAGACTGTTATACTGCTATCTGTTCTTTCAATAATATCCAATTTTGTAATCACCGGCGTTGAGCGTGTCTTTTTTACAATTGGTTCTTCACCGGAAGGATTATCGGGAATAGTATTATTGACATTTTTTCTTGCGGTATACTGCGTTTTTATCCATTGGCCCGATTCCCTAAGGTTACTTGCTGTCCAGTTATTGTATGCATTACTTCCATGTGTTATCAATGATGAACTTTCTGTTTTTTCACTAAGATTCCATACAAAATAACTGATACAATGATTATCCATTTCATTTAGCCAAGCAGATGCCGAATCAAAATTATTCGCTCCATCGCCCGAAGCAGCACACATTCCATATTCTGTGCAGAAAATAGGAATGGTGTTCCATGCTGTTTTCATTTTTTGTCGATAACTTTCCCCATGCTCTGCAGCATAAAAATGTATCGTGTACATTACATTATCCATCAAAGTATTATCCGAATCCTTAAGTGGATTGTTCATTGCTATATCTACGTCCTGAGACCATGTAGGTGTTCCGACAATTATAATTGCGTCCGGATCATTAGCTCTGATAATCGGGATAATTGTCTCTGCATATTCTTTTATATCATTCCAAATACCACTTGTTGGTTCGTTACAAAGTTCATACAACACATTTTTATTGTCCTTGTATCTCGCAGAGGCATATGCCCAGAATTCTTTTGCTTCTTTAATATGTGTCTTTGGATTTGAATTAAGAATATGCCAGTCAACAATTGCATACATTCCAAGCGCAGTTGCGCACTGAACGCCCTTGTCTACTCGGTATTTCAATTCATCTGCGCTTCCACCGTTTGCATATCCATTATATTCGTCTGTGTACATAGCCAGCCTTATTGCATTGGCATTTAATATGTCTCTACAGTTCTTGATAGACTGATAATTGATATACTCGTACTCATACTCACCGTTTCCGCCCCAGTTGATACCATGTGAGCTTATTCCCCTAAGCTGATACGGGTTTCCGTTTTTGTCTTCAATCTTTTTTGTCTCCATATTAACATTAAGCTGACCATGAATACCAAAAGGCGTTTGAGCAAACGCCATATCATCGATACAGTCATTCGGAACCTCATAAGTTAAAGAACCGTTATAGTCACTTCCCGAACCACCACCGGATTCACCACTTGACGGATTAAGTGTTGTAGCACTCGCCGATATTCCCTTCCCGCCAAATGATACCGATACGATAGATGCACCTGTCGGCTTAAGTTGAACCTGGATAACATCCGTACTTGAACCCGCCGGCACGGTTATATTAGACACCGTAAGCGTATCATCAGATAACGCAATACTAAACTTATCTGTCCACCAATTTTTTTCTCTGTTTGTATCAAACTTAATTACTAAATCTCCGTTTGCAGCGACGCTTCCGGCATTCTTAACTTTAAACTTATATTCCGTGTAACTGTTATACTGGTCCTGTGCTGTGTACTCAAGCGAAATATTGGAATTCTCCACATCCCATGTACCGGGTCCTATAAGTTTTGCAGAAATAATTTGGTAAGAAAATGAACCCGTTATATTGGCAAACTGGATTCCGAAACTTGTTATAGTTGCACTTGTTCCCAAATAATTTGAAAGGTCCAAAGTAACTGTCTGCTCAACACCTTGCGACAAATTAAGCCACTGGCTTTCCCAGCCTTCGGAATAGTTAATAAACGCCTGTCCTCCCGCCGTACCTGATGCAGTACATTGAGTTACCTTAAATGTTATCTGTAACTTGTTAATACCCGCCGCTTTCAATTCATCTGTAGTATCATAATCTGTCGGCGCGGGATAACTAATTTCTACTTTTCCATCACTATTAGCAGTCGTTGTTTTTGCCGAAGCATCTGCACCTAATTCCACGCTTACACTTGCCGCACCTACACTTTTCTGTGGCGCACAAACACCGCCTGCCACCATAACAAATGCCATAAAACAAGCCGTAATTCTTTTCTTAAATCCTGCGATTTTTCTCATTAAAATCCTCCGTTTTCCTTAAAACAAAATTATTATGCATTTCCTTTCTTGCCGGTCAAATAATACACTGCAAGTGCCGTTCTGTGTGATAACCCTTCCTTTGAAAGTATTCCCGTTATATAGTTTTTTACCGTCCCCTCGGATATGAAAAGCTTGCCCGCGATTTCCTTGTTGGAAAGTCCCTCGGCAACCGCCTTGATTATTTCAAGCTCCCTATCCGTATAATCAGATGCGTCAAAGCCTTCCGCGCCTCCGGCCTTGTTATCGACCGTAAGCGAGCCTAACACATTCTCATCCATAACTCCTGAACCATAATACACCGATTTAACCATCTGCTTTAGATGCTCCGGTGTGTGGTTCTTAATCAGATATCCCTTTGCACCATTTTTGAGTGCCTGTCTTACCAAATCATCATCATCAAAGGTTGTCAAAATGAGCACCTTCCCAAGACCTTTTTCGACAATGATTTTTGTCGCCTCGATTCCATCCATCTCAGGCATCTGAATGTCCATAAGAAAAATGTCCGGTGCCTGCTTAGTTGCAAGATCGATAGCTTCCTTTCCGGTTGCTGCTACGCCAAGCACTTCAAACTCATCATCAACATCAAGTATTATCTTCATTCCGTCTCTGACGAAATCACTGTCGTCCGCAATTATTACCTTAATCTTATCCATTAGGCACTCCTTAACTGACTTTTCAAATCAACTTCTTATATATTATTAGTTATAAATAATTCTCACTTTAATTGCAATATCATATTAACACAAAAACCGGGTTCTGTCTCAAAACTTAAAGTTCCGCCTACTGCTCTTACTCGCTGTCTCATACCTGAAATACCCATGCCGTCATTTACTTCCACACAGCCCACGCCGTCATCCTTAATACTGCATCGCAAAACCTTGTTCATCACAACAATGTCGATATGGATGTGCTTACATTTTGCGTACTTCATTGAGTTGGAAACCGCTTCAAAAGCATTGTCCAATATAACCTCCCAGAGCTCATCTGTAATAAGCGACATATCGCCCTCTGTTTCAAGCTCCGTCTCAACGCCCTTACCGGTACAATCCTCGCATAGCTTATATAACTGCAAGAGTGCCAACTGTTTTTTCTCCGGACGCTCCTTTCGAAGTATCCCCCTAATCTCATCCATACCTGTTCTAAGCTGGTCGATGACTGCCTGAACCATCGCACGCGATTTCTCCGGATCCTTATCCATCAATACCTTAACGCCCTCTAACTGATAAATGGAGCCGTTAATATTATGTCCTAACTTATCATGAAGCGTCTGGGAAAGACTTGCTCTCTCCTCCAAAATCTGGTTCTCGGCAAGCAGCATGTTACGCTTCATTTCTGCCTTCGTTTCAAACTCACGATTTCTCATATCACGCTTAAGATTCTGCTCAACACGGACATCCTCCTGCATCCTCTTTTGATAACCCGCCACAACATAATTCTGCTGCATATAAAGTATTGCAATAAGCAACACCACAACAAACTGCATCAAAAAACCAATTGGTGTTTGAACGAGCGTTCCAAACAGTGGCAGTAAGTACCATTTATAATCAAGATTGGGAAACAAAGATAACAACTCATAAACACTTGAAAAACCCAAAAGATAAAAAGACATTCCGCCGACATACGCCAACGTGGCAAAAATTAGCGCCGCAAGCACGCACATTGCAAGCCTCTTCTTCCCATCAAACAGTTCCTTAACAGACATTAACCCGATATAAAACGAAACAAGCAGGAGTATCCATACAGATACCCCTGACTCTTCTGCTTCATTTATTAATCCATAGACGGAAAACACTACTGTCAGCGCAAGTTTTATAAAGATAAAATAATTATTTCTGATTCTATCATTCATAGTTTTTGTACTTGATTCCCACACTTCCGAGACTTAACGTAATTATCAAATATGCTACTGTAACACATAATAACACAAGATAGACTTTGTTGTCATCAACCATTAGCATTTCCACGCCGTCGAGGAACCATTTTTGCGGCATCATGCAGGACATGATTTTGACCGCCTTGGTCGTCGAGTCTAACGGGAAGTAAAGTCCTGACAACAAAGATGACATGCTCCAGAGTGTAAATGCTGCCACATTGGCACTCATTACATTATCAAGCAATATTCCAAACAACAGGCTTATTGAACAAAAGATAAGTCCCATAAGGAATATAAGTGCTATGAAGCTTGGACGGCTTATACCGATTTTTTCTTCGGAGATTGACAGTGTCGTGATGCTTATTATTATCGAAAGCATTCCCGCTACAACTGCACCGCTTACAAACTTTGCCGCGTAATATCCTGTGTTTGAGAGATTGGTAAGTTTAAGTCTTGTAAGCACCATATCCTTCTGCTCTTTGATAACGGTATGTGCTATAAAAAGTCCTCCGAAAACATATCCCATAGTAAGAATTGCAAGCGAATATCCCATGATTGCCTTCTGGTCGAGCTGATGATTTGTAAGCTCTCTTTGGTCCTTTCCTCCAAGATGCTTAACCTGCTTTTGAGGAACGTTCTCATTCATTGCCTCTAATGTTTTTATTACGTTATCCTCTCCTGCCATTTGTACTGCGTTTTTAATCTGACCCAAAGACAACTTAAGATCATTTTCCAAAAGCTTGTATCTTTCATCATCGGATAACACGTATACCGTAAGGCTGTCATTTACATCCCCCGCAAGGGCTTCCTTGTCAAAGTCTTCTCCAAGATATATAGATGCTCCCATTCGGTCTTCGTAGCCGTCATAATGATTGCGCTCCTCAACTTCTTCTCTTGTCATGCCCGGCACCTTTACCCTGCACACGATAAATGCACCACTGCTAAGCAGCTTATTCAAAACGTAATCCGAAAGTTCACTGTCCGACGCATCATATACCTTGATTACGCATTTTCCTTTTCCACCGTAATAAGCAACCTTGCTGTCCATATCGTCAAGCTCGACAATCTCCGTCTCGCCTATCATTTCATAGGCGCCAAGGTTGGTCTGCTCAATTCCAAGTATTATTGTTGAAAGAATCGGTGTGGCAACAAGGAAAAACCAAAAGCCTTTATTTCTAACAAGCAATTTTAATGTTATTTTAATTATCTCAAACATTACTTTCCTAACCTCCTTACACTTCCAACTAATATCGTTAATGCTGACGTAACCACGGCTATTGCCCCTGAATAAAGCAGAGAGCTTTTTACAAACGGGCTGCTACCTGTGCTCGAGAGCTCCACGAGTGCCCTGTTTTCATGGTAGAGTGGCATTGCAAGCTTTAACGTCTCGGGATGAGTTGCATACATGTATGTCTCAAAGCTTCCACCAAAAAATCCCGCAAACCAAACAACCGAAAATGATATGATTATTGTCGCTACCATGCTTCCCGTAAGTTCGTATAAGAACATTTCAAAGGATGTGGCCGCAACTATTGAGACAAATACTATCGCTGCGGAGAGTGCTATATTACCCCAATGCACTCCAAAGGCAAGCGCGATAACAACTGATGCCACACCTATTCCGATTGAAACGACGCTTACTATCGGAACAAGTCTTGCAATGTAAAGCTGCGCAACTGAAAGATTCGAAACCTTAAGTCTATCATCGATTTTGTTCTTCTTCTCATTGGAAAACAGACCCGCTGCACACACAATCGCACACCATCCAAAGTATGCTATATAAATCATTCCGTAGTAATCGGTTGAACTTATGGCAGGTGCAAAGGAAGGTTTTTTAACATTTATTGAGATATCATTTACATCACCGCTTATTGCTGCATTAAAAAATGCTGACATCATGTATTCAAGTGCTGTTCCCTCAACTTTGGCATCATCACTTTCATATACCTTATATGTGTCGTCCTTAAACTCTACAAATCCGCCAAGCTCGTGTTCGTCGATAAGCTTCTTTGGTGAACCGTTATCATACTGAACAAATGTTATTCCGTTTTCTTCTCCTGCCTTTTCAAGATATTTAATATAGTCTTCGTACTTGCCATCGTCCTCAAATCTGTATCCGACCTCAAACTCCGGCACCGCTTCATAGCTTTCCATAAGTGAAGAAAATGCACTCATAAGTACCGCGGAAACAACAATCGGACAAAACACAAACAGAAGAATGTTCACACCGTTTCGAAACATTATTTTGAAATTGTTTTTAATCAAATATCTAATCATATCAATAATCCCTCAATTTCTTTCCGGTTAGTGTAAGGAACACTTCCTCTAACGTAATTGACTCCGTATCATCAACCACCAATTTCTTAAGCTCCTCTGATGTTCCGCTTGCAATTATTTTTCCGTTATCCATTATCGCGATACGGGTACAGATTGCTTCGACCTCTTCCATATAGTGACTGGTGTATATTACCGTCGCACCGTTTTTGTTGGACTCCTTAATCTTTTCAAGAATAAAGTTTCTTGACTGCGGATCGATACCGACTGTCGGCTCATCAAAGATTAAAAGCTCGGGATGATGTCCTATCGCACATGCAATGTTAAGCCTTCTTTTCATTCCTCCCGAAAACTTCTTAGCATAATCATTTCTTCTTTCGGAAAGTCCTACGTACTCAAGAGACTCATCTATTCTCTCTTTTAATTCGTTACCCTTAATTCCGTAAAGCGATGTGAAGAGTTCAACATTCTCCCATGCCTTAAGGCTTCCGTGAATTGCAAGATTTTGCGGAATGTATCCAAGCTTTGCGCTCAACTCTTTTTTGTTCTTACGAAAGTCTTTTCCCAAAAACTCAACCATTCCAAAATCAGGTTTGATGATATTACATATCATATTCATTGTTGTACTTTTGCCTGCTCCGTTTGGTCCGAGTAATCCGAATATCTCTCCCTTCTTAATCTCGATATTTAGATTATCAACAACCGTTTTCCCATCATATTTCTTTGTCAGATCGACTGTTTTTAATATTGTATCCATTCTTACATCTCCATTCTTTTTGTGGTTTTCTTGTTTCTGATATTAAAATAACAAAATGCTCATTTGTTGTGTAGTGAAAAAAGAAACAATGTCAATATGACTTTAGTCATAAAAAAATAAGCCGGATATTTTTCCGACTTATTTCTGATTTATTTATTGTATATTAGAAGCCCACTCTATCGCATCATCGATATGTTTTCTGAAATTGTCTCGTCCGACCTTTTCAACAAATCCGCTCTTCTCCATGGTCTTCATCGGCTGCTCGTTAACATGCGAGAATACCATCGAAACTCCCGCTTCCTTACATCTGTCATACAGCTTTTCAAACTCGTGCATAGCTGACGCATCAAGAGCAGGAACACCACGCATACGGAAAATGATAACCTTGGTAAAGTCCTTAAAATGAACCCCTGCAAGTCTGTCTGCATCTCCAAAGAACATCGGACCTGCGATCTCGTATATACGCACATGCTTAGGAATCTCCTTAAGGTCAATTCCGTCCGGGTCTTCCTCAGGGTCGTAATATTTCCAACCCGATATAACCGACTCGTCGCTCATTCGTTTCATAAAGAGCACGCAAGCCATTATCATACCAACCTCGATAGCAACAACGAGGTCAAATACAACTGTCAGAATAAATGTTATAACAAGTACTACTATATCACTCTTTGGTGATGTCTTACACAAATGCACAAAGGTTCTCCACTGACACATGTTATATGCAACCATGAAAAGAATAGCTGCAATTGTCGGCATCGGAATAAGTGCTGCATATGGCATCAAAATAACAAGAACCAAAATAAGAACAAGGGAATGAACAATTCCGGCAACCGGAGTTCTTCCTCCGTTTTTGATATTCGCCGCTGTTCTTGCAATTGCACCTGTTGCAGGAATACCACCAAAAAGTGCAGAACCCACATTACCTACACCCTGTGCGATAAGCTCCATATTTGAACGGTGATGAGAATTAATCATACCGTCTGCAACAACGCACGAAAGAAGTGATTCTATCGCTGCAAGAATTGCAATGGTAACTGCATCAGAAGCAACATTTCTAATCATCGAAAATGACATATCCGGCATTGTAAAGCTTGGAAGCTTATTACTTATCGTATACAAATCTCCGATTGTATTAACGTTCATATTAAGTGCCTTAACCATTATGATTCCGACAATTACCGCGATAAGCGAACCCGGAATCTTTTCTGAAATGTAAGGCCACACGATTAGTATTGCAAGACAAACTACTCCGACAATAAGTGCCTGCGCATTAAAGGTCGTTATGTTTGCCACTATAGCCTTAACCTTGTCCATCGTCTCTATTGTTACCGTACCCTTAGGATATGTAAGTCCAAGGAAATCTTTGATCTGGCCTACAAGAATTGTTACCGCAATACCTGCAGTAAATCCTGTGGTTATTGTATATGGTATGAACTTAATAAGTGAACCAAGTCTTAACAGACCCATTATTATAAGCAATATTCCGGCAAGCACCGTTGCAAGTGCAAGTCCGCCCATTCCGTTTTTGGCAACTATTCCCGCTACAATCGTAGCAAATGCTGCCGTAGGGCCTGCAATCTGAACTCGGCTTCCGCCAAGAAATGAGATTAAAAATCCGGCAATTATTGCTGTGTAAATACCCTGTTCGGGACCAACTCCCGACGCAAGGGCTAACGCAATAGAGAGTGGTAGTGCTATAATAGCAACTATCACTCCCGAAACAACATCAGTTACAAACTTCTTTCCATCGTAACTCTTCATTACGCTGAAAAGCATTGGCTTTAACTTATCCTTCTTCATTTTCTGTGTACTCCGTCTCTATATCATCTATTTCGGTAACCGCTATCATTACCTCGTCCTGTACGTCAGGCTCATCGTCCTCATTTTCTTCTGTGTCATCAGAAGTATCATCGGATTTGTCATCCTCTTCGGCAGCATTTTTTGCCTCGTATGCCTTCCATGCACGTCTGTCAATTTCATCCTCAATCTCTTTCTTAATAAGGGCTCTTATTGACCAAGTCCTTGAATGCCATAAGTTATAGCAAAGAAGAATAAGACTGATTATCGGACATACAAGCAGAAGTCCTCTAAAGATTAATATCACTCTCTGTTCATCATCCTGAACTCTTGCGACATTCTCCCAATAAGGATAACCTACATCAGAAGTTCTCATGCCTCGATACTTCCACATCTTCATTCCTGTTATGAGTTCCATCGTTTGATAGCGCTTCGTATTTTCTATTATATCAACGTTGTCAAATGATAGTGGATTTTTTTTCTTTCCAAGCGTTTCTTCCTCTTCATCGGTAAAGCCATAAGCGGTCTTTAAAGAGTTATATGCGTAATTACTTATAGGGTTTGGATATACCATTTCATAACATGTTATTACCAAAGATTCACTGTGTTTTTTCAACTCGTCAAACGACATATATATTCTATTGGTGTCACCGTAAGCCATCTGCAAAGTTTTGTCATCATCAATTGCGACAACACCGCAGATAAAATATACATTATTATCAATCCAAATCTGCATTCCGACAATGTCAGTAGAACCAAACATTGCCCATGCAAAATTCTCATCTACAACTATATTGTCATGATTGAGATCACTCTCTGATATATAACAACCCGAAAGCAATTTCATCGGATGAAACTGGAAGAAATCACCACCAACACCCGTCGCTTTAACAGACAATGTGTTAGTATCCTTGCGAACATCGATGTTGGTTTCTCCGCAATATGCATCAATCCACACGCGTCCTCCGCTCTTTGACTCGGAATAAGAATCCTTTGCCAAGGTTGAGGCAAGCGAACTTCTTACATTACGGATTTCCTCTTCGCCCTCATTTCTTCCCGATGAAATAAATGCACTAACCTGCGCGTAAGGCACTCCTTTTTTCCTAAGTTCCTTGTTCTCCCAGCGAGCCGCCTCCTGTTGTGAATAAAGAACATCCGCCTTATTGTGTGCAACCGTTGTCAACACGCAAAATGCCACAAGCAGTAACACATTCACAATTATGATAATCCTATGCTGTTTTATATAATCTTTTACTTTAGACATACCTATTCACCTATAAGCTTACTCAACAAGTCTTACCTGCATACCATTCTCAAGTCTCTTTGAAGAATTGGTAATGACATTATCATATTCATATACACCACCGGTAACACCTGAAGATGTATCATCCGATGCCTGTACTTCAACATCAGCTCGTTTTACTGTGTAACGGTTTCCAAGAGGTGTTCCCTTAACCTTAAGAACGAGCACAAACTTGCCCTTTGAATCCTCTTTGATTGCATTGTTAGGAACAACCGCATCATAACGGTTTTTCTTCTCGCCAACGGAAAGCGCAAGTGTCTCTCCTATATTGACATCACCCTTAACCTCAAATGTTACTATCATTTTCTGGTTAGGATTTTCCGTATCAACTCTTATACTCTTGACCGTTGCAGATAAACTGTCATCCCATACATTTTCAACGGTTGCCTCGTCACCAACCCTGATAAGCTTACTCTGTGCTTTGGTTACGGATACCTTTACAACATATCCGCTGTCGGCAAGCTGAAGCTTTGCAATAGGTGTATCTGCTGCAATTTCATCACCCGGCTTAACGGATATTTCCGATATTACTCCGTCTTCCTCTGCCTTAACTTCCTTGATGTCGTCTTTGCTCTTAAGCTCTTTAATCTTGTCTTTCTGCTCATCAATTTCCTTTAATGACTGCTCATTGTCCATTGCTTCTGATTTTGCATTTAACGAATCTTCTTCTTTTCTTTTATCAAGGGCTCTGACAAGTGACTCTAATGTTTTTCTCTTTTCTTTCACTGCATCCTTTGCAGCCGCAAGTGTAGATTTCTCAGAGAGTTCTGCAACTTTAGCTGTCTGGGTTTCTTTTGCCTTTGTTAACGTATCCATAGATGCTGTTGCAGTTGCAAGATCTGTCTTAATCTGCTTGCTGGACTTTAACGCCTCGAGAAGTTTCTTTTCCTTATCTATTTCTGCCTGCTTATCTTCTATACTTCTTGTAATTTCCAACGTACTCTCACCTGCGTCTTGTGCAATTGCAAGGTCTTCCTTAAGACGCTTCATTGCCTTTTCATCTTCTGCAAGCTGAGTCTGCATAGCATCGTACTCACCCATTTCTTTGTAAGCATCTGCTTTTGCCTGAAGGTCATCAATTCTTGCCTGCAAAGTATCAATTTCTTTAGTAGTCTTATCTAATTCTTTCTTTGCCTGCTTAAGTGCTTTATCATTTTTTGATGCCTGTTCCTGCTCCTCTATTGCCTTTTTAAGGTCTGCCTTTGCATCCTTTATTCCGATATTATCCTCTGTGTAATCGGGTGCCATTTTAAGAAGTGATTTTGCATAGGCAAGCTCTTTTGACTCAAGATCCTTCTCTGCCTCGTCAAGTTCAGAGTTTTCTCCGTCTTCAAATGTAAAGAGAACCTGTCCCTTCTTTACTTCGTCTCCGGATTCCACCTTAACTTCTTTAACTACTCTCTTACCGCTTACCGTTACCTCTATATCCGTATTTGTCTCTACAGTACCCTGTCCGCGCACCTTGTTAGAAACCGTACCCATAGTTACCGGCTCTGTCGCAACCTCCGGCAGAGAATAATTCATAATGGTATTGGAAAAAAATGTTAACAGCAACAATACTACAACAAAGACTGTTGCCACCTTTTTAATTAATTTTTTTCTTTTTGAATCTTCCATCTTGATTCCTCCTAATTAATTGCCTTTATTATTCTAATCTGCCTTCTGTTATCCTTTAACACTTCCGGAATATGATATTCCTTCTACAAGATACTCCTCACCGTAAAGGAATATCAATATGGTAGGTACCATGTATATTGTTGCGACCGCAAAAGCAAGTCCAACCTCTCCCGTATTAATCTTTGACAAGAATACGGAAAGTGGATGTTTGTCTGCATCCGACAACATGATAAGCGGTTGCTCAACCATGTTCCAATAATCTATAAATACAAGGATTGCAACCGATGCAATCGGACCCTTACAAAGAGGGATACAAACCTTGGTAAATATCTGCCATTCATTAGCGCCGTCTAGCTGAGCGGCCTCAATAAGTGATGTCGGTATTCTTCTCATAAACTTGGTTAATAAGTACACACTAAATGGTGCAAAAATACCGGGAAGAATTATCGACCATCTCGTATCTAATATATGCAACCAATCCGCCACAATGTAGTTTGGAACGAGTGTTACCTGGAACGGCATAAGCATAACCGCGACGTATGCAAAGAACAGCCATTCCTTTCGTTTTGTTCTAAACCTCATAAAACTGTAGGATGCTCCAAGCGCAACCAGTATCTGGAATATCATAATCGGAATAACAAGTATTACCGAGTTCCAGAACTTCAAGAGATAATCGGGACTTTTCAAAAGTACGGTTGAATACTGATTAAAATCCACCATGTCAGGAATGAACTTAAGGTTTACCTTCTCCGGCACATAATCGGTGTCGCGTTCGCCCCATTCCTTCTGCTTGTATTTATTGAATATAACACCGTAATTGGTAGTTATTTCAGCTGATGACATGAAAGAATTAGCCATGGTTAAAATTGTAGGAAGAAGAAATGATATTGCAAATACCGCCGCTATAAAGGTTAAGAGTATTCTTTTTACAAGATGTCTCTTCTTGGCGTTTCTAACTCTCCACTCCTTGAACCTGTCAACCTTACCGTCCTTTTCTATACTTTCGGTTTCCACATTCACATTGTCATCATTTTCTGTATTCTCTATATTATCAACTTCCAAAACTTTTGCTTCTTCGTTGTTGATTTCATTATTATAATCTTGTTCAAAATCGTGTTCCTTCATCATCCTTCCACATCCTTTCCGTAGCGATCCTCTGCAAAGAACAGGCATCCGATAACAATACACATAACAACACCCATGATTATCGCCGCTGCTGAAAGCTTCTGATAATCTAAGGATTTAAATGTATTATTCATAAAATGCTGTAGCATGTATAGTGAATCGTAAGGATAATCTCCGGTAAGAAGATAAACCTCTCGAAAGACCTTAAACGAATTGATAAGTGAAAGAATAGCTACAAACAAAATTGTTGATGAAAGATATCGAAGTTTGATGTACCAAAACTTCTGAAGCTCGGATGCGCTTTCAAGTGTTGCCACCTCCAAAACATCACGTGGGATAGCATTTAGCGCCGACATAAAAAGTATCATGTTGTAACCGAGATTTTTCCACAAAAACAAAATTACAATCACTATTTGACTGTAACTTGATTTGAACCAGTCAATAGAGTTTCCTCCAAGACCTTTGACAAACTCGTTGATTGCCCCGTTGTAATCGAAAAGCACCTGCCAAATAAGAACGATTGATGCCACCGGCACCATCATGGGGCTTAAGAAAAATGTACGGAACTGACTCTTCATAGGAATGTTTTCCTCAAGAATCAATGCCATAACCAAAGATAATATAACCGCAAGCGGCACAGCAACCAGTGAAAAGGTTGCTGTGTTTTTTGCCGCCTGCAAAAATGAGGAGTTTTGTATTATTCTGATAAAATTATCTAATCCTACAAACTTGTGACTAATCGGATTATCTACAACTGAGTAGTATATAACTACCATGAACGGTAACAGGAAAAATACGAGTACACCAATCAGACTCAGCAGCATATATAACACTGAATTCTTCTTGTCTTTTTTGCTCATTACATGCTTCTTATATTCAATTCCATCTTCCGTCACGAACTGCTTTTTCATTTCAAATAATCCTAACTTCTATTTTTTATCGGTTCTCATTAACATATGTGGTTAATCTGTTCTGAATAATATCTGCTGTCTCATCAAGACTCTTCTGACCACTGAAGTAGTTCTTTGCTTCTTCGTTAATGATCTCCATTATTGCATCATTGCTTTCTGTAACCTTAGTTGTATTGTTGATAAGGTCACGATACATCTGCTCCTCCTCTTTTGAAAGAGGTCCAATCTTAATCTCAAGGTCTTCCCAACCCCATGAAGACTCATTAGGCTCTACCTCAACACCGTATTCATCAGTATATTTCTCTGTTGCGGTCTTAGTCTTCATGTAGCATTCAAACGCATCCTTGTTAGTAGGATTGTTCCAGATATGTCCACCTGTTGCCTGATAATCTTTTGTCATCAATGTTTTGATGAACTCCCATGCTCCATCTTTATAATTTGACTTTGAATAGATACCAAGTCGTGAGTCAAATGAGAAGTATGAACCATTCTTGTCCTCACATGGATAACCTATAAGAGAGATATCGGAATTATACATCTTTGAATAAGTCTGAATATAATCTGTATCCATCCAGCCTGCTGTAAGAAGTACCTTTCCGGACTTGATAAGTGAAGGCTCACTTGGCATATCCTCGCTGTAATCCATCTCTTCATTTGTTCCGCGGTTTGCAATCTCAAGTATTGACTTGAAATCATCACTGCTAAATCTACATTCTCCTGTTGTCCAGTCAATATAATCATTTAAGTTAGAGTAAAGGAATGATGACAATATATCAACCTTGTTCTCACTGTAGAACGGTCTTACATCATCGCCCTTTTCTTCAAGAAGAGCTTTGAGCTCATCAAATGTCCAGCCTGTCTTGTCTCCGACATCCTTCTTAGAGGCAATAACTGTATTAATTGAAAAACTTGGTGCTACATAGTATAACTTACCGTCAATTTCCATTGCCTTCTCAACTGAAGGTATGATGTCATCCTTGCTTACCTCCTCGTCCTTATCATAGTAAGGAGTCAAATCCTCAAGGATTCCCTTTGCAACATACTGTCCAACCGGCATATAGCTTACGTCCATAATATCAGCAACGTTACCTGCAATAATATCTGCATTCATTTTTGATACAGGATCTTCTTCATCATTATAATCCTTAAATGTTATACGATACTTATCACTTTCCTTGTTAAACTTAATCGCTGCACTTCTTATTGTGTCATCAACGCTCCACAAAGAAGCAAATACTATAGTTTCCTTATCCTTAACCTGAGAAGGATCAACCTTTGTATACTTTGTAAGAATAGAACCTGTCTCTTCCCATGACTGACCGATAAATGTTTCCTCACCCATAGGTACAATTCCGTATGTTCTGTTGCTGTCTATCTCTGAAGCAAGGTAATCAAGAACCTTGGTTCCCTTCTTATCACTAATTGAGTATCCATATATTCCCGATTCATCTTTGTAGAAGAAATCATACTTGCCGTATCCATCCATAACAGCATCTGAACTTGAGAAATAGTTCATTCCGTCAAGTTTGAACTTTTCACCGAACTTCTTGGCGTCTAAGTCAGCTACCTGTACGATTGCACCTTCTTCACCACTTGATGCACAAATGATTTGGCCGTCTTTTGTTTTTGCAGCTGCCTCAATATAATTGTTGTCCGACTTTAATTCTCCGACCTTCTTAAGATCCTTATCCAAGACAATTGCGCTGTCATTCGTTATTACTACAAGATTTCCTTTATCATCTGCTAATGCTTTGGCAATGTATGTTTCATTACTAAGTCCAAGCTCTTTTGTTATATCAATATGATCTGTAACATTAAATGAATCATCTAATGATGCTATATAACATGTCTGTCCTTCTTCTTCCGAGCCCCATCTGCTCGTAAGAAGAGATAATTTTCCGTCTTTACCGGCAATAATGTAGCTGATATATTCTCCTGCATCAAACGCCGGCTCTCCAAGTTCCTTAATATCTGTTCCGTCAAGGTTCATTGAATATAATCTGTTTGTAACCTCGTATTCATCTTCGTTCCCTGTATCTTCGGCAACAGCTTTCTCTGTTGTCTCATCTTCTGATGTCTCTTCGGTCTTATCTTCAGAAGTTTCTTCTGTTGTTTCTTCTTCGGTTGCTTCCTCGGTTGCTTCCTCGGTTGCTTCTTCGGTAGTAGCATCCTCTTCGGTTACTTCTTCAGTAGTGGCACCTTCTTCAGAAGTTTCCTCTGTTGTAACATCCTCTTTCGATCCTTCAATATCTTCACCGTCAGTTCCGTCGAATGCTTCTCCCGGCCATTCCGATGTAAGGAAATAGAATTTATCTCCCGAAATAACAAAACTAGATAAATCACCTTTAACTCCGGCTAAATCGATGTCTTCACCGGTATATACCATATTTTTCACATTTTCTTTGGTTTTGGAATCCTTTCCGTCATTACCACCTTTTCCGCCACAAGCAGTCATGGACAATGCCATTACAACACTAAGTCCAAAAGCAAGCGACCTTTTGAAAGTTGTTTTTCTCATTTTCTTCCTCCTTAAATATTCATAACTGCAAGGTTTCAAGTTTTTAACTTGTTTCTTAGCATGCTGTTACTTCACATATTTCTCACTGATTTCATTCGCAGTATATCGCTTAAAAATCCAAAAATCAATAGTCCTAAACCTTTCTTAATAAATTCGTAAGGAAATTCATTTCTCCTACATTTTCTACGGTGTATGATAACATCTCAAAGTGACTGTAATGTGACTGTAATCAACAAAAAAGGGAATGCTGCAAAACATACAACATTCCCTCATAATTTATAAATTATCTCCGTTAGATTTGATTACATCACGATACCAGTATCCCGAATCTTTGATTGTTCTTTCGAGCGTTCTGTAATCAACATACACCATACCAAAACGCTGTGTATATCCTTCTGCCCACTCGTAATTATCAAACAATGACCAGTGAAGATATCCCGCAAGAGGTATTCCATCCTCTGCAGCACGCTTAAACTGCAAAAGATAACGATGTGTATAATCAATTCGATAAGCGTCATGAACCTTGCCGTCAAGACATACCCAGTCATGCTCAGCCATTCCGTTCTCTGTAATCATTATCGGTTTGCCATATCTCTCATATAAGAACTTAGATGACCAGTACACAACCTCAGGTGCAACAGGCCAGCCAAGGTGATTCTCAGGACTTCCCTGATAACGGTTCTCAGGATAACCACCATCCTCAGGATGTAAGCCTTGAGAATAGTAAATGTTCATTCCGTAATAATCAAGCGGCTCTGTAACCAACGCCCACTCTTCCTTTGTAAATTCAGGAACTCTGTCTCCGTAATCCTTGTATAACTCATCCGGATACTTGCCAAGGAAAATAGGATCCGACCAATAGCTTAATGAGAAACAAAATCTCTCGCCGGCAGTTCCAAACGTTTTTGTTCTTGCTTCTTCAATCGCTTCCTTTGAATCATCCTTAGGAATAAACGAAGGTCCAATCGGAGTAAAGCCTATCATTGGTTTCTTCTTAGCATTATTCCTAATATAGTTTGCAGCCTTACCATGCGAGAGCAGTATATTCTTACCCATTATAAGAAGATCATCGCTCTGTGCATGCTCAAATGGAGCATGAAAACCTCCAAGGTATCCGCAACCAAGTACACATTGAGGCTCATTTATTGTTGCCCAGTATGTTACTCTGTCAGAAAGTGCATCTACAACAACTTTGGTGTATTCCAAAAACCATTCAGAACTGTCATCATTTTTCCAAGCACCTTTTCTGTGAAGTGCGTAAGGAAAATCCCAGTGGTACAAAGTAACGATTGGCTCTATACCTGCCGCAATTAATTTGTCAACCAAGTCAGAATAAAACTTAACACCCTTCTCGTTAACCTTGCCGGTTCCCTCAGGAAGTATTCTCGTCCAACTTATAGAAAAACGATATGCCTTAAGTCCGATTTCTTTCATTATTGCAATGTCTTCGTCAACCTTGTGATAATGGTCAATTGAAACATTACCATTCTCATTGTATCTGGTGTTTCCCTTGAAACCGGAATAAACATCCCAAATACTTAATCCTCGTCCATCCTCATTGTAAGCGCCCTCAATCTGATATGCTGCTGTCGCCGCGCCCCAGATGAAATCCTTCGAAAATGCCATAAATATTCCTCCTCACACACTTATTATTCATACATCCCCCAACATATGTCTGTTCCCATTATATACTATCTGTCCTTGATTAAGCAACGATTATTCACAATAATATTGGGGTATGCTATAATATCGTTAACTTTTCATTTAAGGATGGGACGGCCCATGAAATCTAACGGATATTACACCTCCGGACAGTTCGCAAAAATGGCTCACATCACCATTCGAACAGTCCGCTATTACGACAAAGTTAATATATTAAAGCCTTCCTATGTGAGCGAGTCAGGCATAAGGTATTACACCGATGAGGACTTTGCGAAATTGCAGCAGATACTGTTGCTTAAGTACTTGGGGTTTTCTTTGGACGATATAAGAAACATGACAATTGGTGATTCTGATTACGGGCGTCTTAAGAACTCTCTTAACCTTCAGCTTAAGCTCGTTAAGGACCGTATTGAGCAAATGCAGCACGTAGCCTCAGCCATTGAAGAAACAACGGAAGCCATTGATACCGAGAAGGAAATCGACTGGACGCAGATGCTTAACCTCATCCACCTTACAAACATGGAAAACACGCTTAAAACCCAGTATGAAAACTCAAGCAATATCTCGGCAAGAATCAATCTTCATACCTTGTATTCAACTAACAAACTTGGCTGGTTTCCATGGGTTTACGAGCAGTGTCCGATTAAGGCAGGTGCTAAGATTCTTGAAATCGGTTGCGGAAGCGGTGCTTTGTGGAAGGAAAACTTTGACAAGCTTCCAAACGACATCAATATTTTTTTAAATGATATTTCTGAGGGAATGCTTCGAGATACGAGAAGAGAACTGACAAAGTATTCAGGCAGCGATAATGATGAGGAAGTCCTTCATGCGGACAATAACATTACCTTTGATTTTCATGCTTTTGATTGTTCCAATATTCCTTATGACGATGAAAGCTTTGATATAGTAATTGCTAACCATGTACTATTCTACTGTGACGATATTGACGAAGTATTGTCAGAGGTTAGAAGAGTTCTAAAGGGCGGGGGAACATTTATATGCAGTACATATGGTGCCGCTCACATGAAGGAAATAACCGAACTGGTTAATAAGTTTAACCGTTCCATAATTTTATCCGCAGATAAATTGTACGAACGTTTCGGTCTAGATAACGGCATGTCGTTACTTGCTCCTTACTTTTCAAAAATAAAACGTAAAATATATGATGATGAATTGATTGTTGATGAAGCAGAACCGCTTATAGAATATATAATATCCTGTCACGGCAATCAGAATCAGTATCTTCTTGATCGTTACAAGGATTTCAGAAGTTTTGTAGAAAAGAAAACAAAAAAAGGGTTTCATATAACAAAATACGCAGGCATTTTCACCTGTACGAAATAAAAGGTTCGGCAATCGCCGAACCTTTTTAAGAAGCCTCGTGTTCCTGTTTCTTGGAAAGCTTATTAACAAACTTAGTGTATTTGCCAAGCCATACAAGTTCAACCGGTCCGGTAGAACCATTTCTCTGCTTAGCAACAATTATATCTGCAATATTTTGCCTTTTTGATTCTTCCTTGAGATAATAATCTTCTCTGTATATGAACATGATAACGTCCGCATCCTGCTCGATAGCTCCTGACTCACGTAGATCCGACATAACCGGCTTGTGATCCTCACGACTATCCACCGCACGGTTAAGCTGTGAAAGAGCGATAACAGGAACGTCTAACTCTCTCGCCAATTTCTTAAGCGAACGGCTGATTGTGGAAATCTCCTGCTGTCTTGATTCACTCTTACCCGAACCATTCATAAGCTGTAAGTAATCTATAACAATAAGTCCAATATCTTTTGTCTGCTTAAGTTTTCTACACTTTGATCTAAGCTCGGATATCGATATACCCGGCGTATCATCTATATACATTGGCATCTCACCTACACGGAAGGTAGATGTCATAATCTCGTCCCAATCTGAATCCTGCAACTGTCCTGTTCTAATAGACTGTGAATCAACCTGCGAATCCATTGCAATAAGACGTGTTGCAAGTTGCTCCTTACTCATCTCCAAAGAGAATATTGCACACGGCACTCCTGCTTTCATAGCTGCATACTGAGCAATATTAAGTGCAAAAGCTGTTTTACCCATTGCAGGTCTTGCCGCAATCAGAATTAGTTCAGAACCATGAAGTCCGGTAAGTTTATTATCAAGATCAACAAATCCTGTAGGAACTCCCGTAACCTTGCTTCCTCGCTTTGCCGATTCCTCAATCTTATCAAGAACTGAAAGTGCGATATCCTTCATACTCGTGAAAGAGTCTCCTGTATTTCTCTTCTGAGTAATGTCGAGCAAGTCCTTCTCGGAACTATCTAAAATATCATCAACCGCACTCTCTGCCGCATAACAGTCTGCCATAGTCTTTTCCGCGTACTTAATCATTTTTCTAAGCACTGCTTTGTCCTGAACAATCTTGGCATACTCGCCAACATGACTTGCAAACTGAACGGCATCCATCACTTCACCTATATAACTCATGCCACTTACAGATTCCGGCGCGCCCATTTCCTTCAGCTTATTGCTTACTATCGCAAGGTCTATCGGCTTGCCCTCATTGTATAACGCAACTATTGCCTCAAACAACAAACCGTACTGACTGTAGTAGAAATCATCCTTAGTAAGCAAGTCCATCGCCTCAACAACGGCACTTCTGTCCATCAGCATCGAGCCTATAACCGCCTGCTCCATTTTCAAATTGTTTGGCAGTACTCTTTTATTTAAAACTGCTGATTCATCCATCTGTTACACCAAATCCTTTTTATTCCTTACCCTCAACAATAACCTTAAGCGCAGCTGTTACCTGTGTGTGAAGTTTGATTTTGACATCATACTCTCCCGCTGCCTTAATAGCATCTTTTAACAATACTTTCTTCTTATCAATATCAAGATCAAGCTGCTTCTTAACTTCTTCAGCAATCTCCTTTGAAGACACTGAACCGAAGCTCTTGCCGCCTGCACCCACCTTGATAGGAACAGTGATTTTAGATGCCTCTATCTTCTTGCCAAGCTCACGTGCTGCCTCGAGATTCTCTGCAGCAATCTTGTCATCATTAGCCTTCTTAAGCTTTAAGTCGTTACGGTTCTTATTGGTTGCCTCAACCGCCTGCTTTTTCTTAAGTAACACATTTCTTCCGTATCCGTCATTAACTGTGACGATTTCACCCTTCTTACCGACGTTTTTCACATCTTCCAATAAAATAACTTCCATAATTCTGTCTCCTTTCCGACGTAGTCAATCAGAAATCTCCTTCATCCCACATTTTCTTAAGAACATCCTTGAGCTGAAGAACCGCTTCCTCAATAGTTGCATTTTCTATCTGTGCACCGGCAACCGTACCATGACCGCCACCGCCAAATTGCTCCATAATTACCTGAACATTAACATCGTCTATCGAACGGGCACTTATATAAACAAGATTATCAATCTTAGTAAGTACAAATGATGCCCTGACGTTTTCAACATCCAAAAGCTCATTAGCAACCTTCGCTGCAAGGACGTTAGGACTGTCCATTCCATCCTCAACCGGAACATCGGATATAGCAAAGCAATCCATGAATATTTCCGCACGCCCGACACCTTGTGATAAATACTTGTAACTTTCCATATCCACTCTGTACGCCTTACGAACACGTATCATATCCGCACCGCATTTTCTAAGGAAGGAAGCTGCCTCAAAGGTACGCACACCTGTCTTAACCACAAAGTTGTTGGTATCAACAAGCATACCTGCATACATCGCATCCGCCTCCGCAGGACGTAGTTTTGGCTTATCCATACTGTACTGAAGAATCTCTGCAATCATCTCACATGCCGAAGAAGCATACGGCTCGATATATGACAAAATCGCATGCTCAACAATCTCATTTCCCTGTCTGTGATGATCGATTACAACAATATTCTTCGTGTGTGCAAGAAGTTCCTCGCACTCCGTGTAACTTGGTCTGTTTACGTCAACGACTATAACAACCGTATTGGCATCGACCGCACCAAGCGCCTGCTCACTGCTGTAAAACATATCGTCAGGATAAACGCTGCTTCCCATGAAATTGTTCATCGCAGGTCTTATCGAACTTGTAATCTCATTGATTACAATGTGTGCTTTCTTCTCCATCATTATAGCCAGACGATATATACCTATAGCCGAACCGAGACAATCGATATCCGGCTTCTTGTGACCCATGATAATAACCTGATCCTTGTTAGCCAAGAGCTCCTTAAGCGCATGCGCTTTAACTCGCGCCTTAACTCGCGTATTCTTCTCGGCAGACTGAGTCTTGCCTCCGTAGTAGATAATCTTCTCGCCTTTTTTAACTACGGCCTGATCTCCGCCTCGTCCAAGAGCTAAATCCATTGCCATATGAGAATATTCATACGCAACTGTGTAATCGTCATCTTCCGTATCAACACCTACCGCGATACTTAATGTAACCGGTGTCTCATTACCGATATTGATACTTCTTACTTCCTCCAACAAACTGAACTTGCTCTCCTGCAAAAGTTCTAACTGCTGCTGCTGAAGAACAAAAATGTATTTATCCTTCTCAAGTTTCTTGATAATCGCATTGGCAGACTGCATATATTTTGTAATCTTTCTGTCAATCAAAGCAACCAGCAGAGCACGTCTTACTTCCTCTGTGGATTCCATTGCCTCTTCATAGTTATCAATATATATCTGTCCTGCAACAAGCTTGATTCTTTCCTTGTCCTCTAACGCTTTGTTAAGTGCAGTCTCGTCATAGAAATAAATTGTATATAAAACTTCATCATCAGAAACATCTCCTGCCAAGTCTTCTCCCAAAAACTCATTGACGGAAACCTTTCTTATATCAACCTTATAACTCTTATTCTCTTGATAAATGTGGACAACACGCTTACCGTTATCCTCCGGATCCATTTTGAAAAGTTCCAAAGTGATGTCGGTAAATATATTTTGAATATGTTTACGCATATGCTGTGCATCACTCTTAACCGCTCTATAAAAGGCCTTATTGCACCAAAGTACTCGACCGTTCGCATTGACGAGTGCATAGGGAATCGCCAATTTCTTAATGAGCTCATTCTGAATCGAGCCGTTAGAAAATGAATAGGTCATCAACTTTGTCATCATTTCCGGTCGTACTCTGTAATACACAAAAAGAGCCAGTAACAAATATATAACCAATGCTACTGATAAAAACAAACCGGCTTTCTTATCTACCATATAAATGCACACATTTACAACGATTAGTAATAAAAGCAAACCGAAAGGTATTCTAAGATACTTTTCCATACTCTTTTCTAACATTGTGCGATGTTTTTTGTTTATGTTCTTACCCATGTGTAATCTCCTATAATCGGTCTTATGTCCATAGATGACAGAATTATAACATTTTTACGAAACTACCACAACATGACATGTAGTGGTAGTTTTTCCTAATACCCCAATATTTAGAATGTACTTAAGTCTCTGCGTATATATCGAAAAATTCGGGCTCGGGCGGATTGCCATACCTGTATATAACCACCTTCTCATCCCAATCCATCTCGTAGGACGGAAGTTTAACTATATCATGAAGTTCAAACTTCTGATACTTCATATGTTTCTTATACTCTTCCTTCGGATAGTACATCATAACATATACCCGTCTTGGGTGCTCCGCAACGCTTTTTTTGATATTCTCAATTACTTCCTTGAAAATGTTAATCTCAAAAGGATTAAAAAAGTAAAAAATGGTATCTTCAGGGCACACTTCATATTCCTCGGCTTTGCCGTTAATTATATCAATCATTTCCGCACTGTCGCGAAATCTTGTGTTGTAGTATGCACGATTATCAAGAGCAAGTTCATATAACTCCTCATCAACCTCAATACCGCACACATCACAACAAAACCGCTGATTAACATAGAAAAGCACGCGTCCTTTTCCACAGCCGAAATCCACGAGTCTGTCATGCTTTGTTATGATTTTCTCCATGCCGTCAAACGCACAAATGAGCCCCGTATAGCTTGTGGGCTCATATCTGTAGTAATCATCATTATATCTGTTGTTATAAACGATTTCCGTACTTTCTATTCCCAGAAAATCCTCGTACTTATCGTTTTCAAAAAACCTGGGATTCTGTCCCTTTTTCCTTTTCATAAATGTATTCCCTTCATCTTGGCTGAACCTTAAAGTCAACCTCGCACTCCGAAATATATTCGCCATTGATATGCAAATCATACCTTACAACAGCATTTATCAAATCCTTAGTATTTGAAATGACTAGTTTCTTCGTAATGACATGCATTTGTACTGCCATCGCACCTGTCTCGTAAAGACTTTCTGATTGTTTATCCTGTATAAATGTTAATTCTGACGAAACTGCACCGTTCTTGACCATCTGAAAATAACCGTCAAAAAACTTCACACGATTTTTGATAATCGGCTCATTTTCATCCGGCTGCTCTTCGTAAAGAACATAATGTTTTCCGTTTTTCTCATAATAAGTTCCCGTTGTAACCAGTTCTATCGGCTCATCCGCCACATCAAACTGTCTTCCGGTAACCGTAACCAAAACGTCCTTGGTCATAACCGTTTCCTTCCTGTCAAACTAAAAACTTTCGATATCTATAACCTGCGTATCTCCCACATGAACCGGAAGCACGCTGTCCGCAAAGGACATAAAACTCTCAACACCGTCACTAACGTAATATTCATACGACGGCTTTGTACCCAACTTATTAAGCATTCCCTCTTTTGTAAGTAATTCCTTCAAGTCCTTAGCCGTCTCAAAAGCAGGATTAACCAGTTGCACTCCATCGCCCATAAATCGCTTAATTGCATTACGAATGAGCGGATAGTGCGTACAGCCAAGCACGAGCACATCGACGTTGTACTCCTTCATTTCCTGAAGATAACGGCCTACAATATCGTCAGTAACCCTGTCCTCAATAAGACCTTCCTCAACAAGCGGCACAAAGAGCGGACACGCTTTGCTTACAACCGTAACATCCGAATTGAGTTCTCTTATATAATCATTGTAAATGCCTGACTTGACGGTACTTGCTGTTCCGATGACTCCGACATTGCCGGTCTTGGTAGTTTCCACTGCCATCTTTGCACCCGGCTTAACCACGCCGATTATCGGAATATCTATCTCTTTTGCAATATCATCAAGAGCTAGGGCACTTGCCGTATTACACGCAACAACAATCGCCTTAACCTTCTTGGTTTGAAGAAATCTTACTATCTGTTTGCTGTATTTTAAAACTGTTTTCTTGGATTTGGAACCGTAGGGCACTCTTGCTGTATCTCCGAAATACACAAGGTTCTCTCCCGGAAGCTGTCGCATTATTTCTCTGGCTACCGTAAGTCCGCCCACACCGGAATCAAAAACACCTATTGGATTATTCATATTTCCTCCTAAGGTAAAACGCCTTTTAATATCTTCTTTCAAATGCAAGTTGAATCTGCTTCTCTACCTGCTCTTCAATTGACAATCCGGTCTCTTTAAAAAGCATTGGATACATACTTATTGAAGTAAATCCCGGCAAAGTATTAATCTCGTTAAATATAACGGTATTGGTTTCCTTCTCTAAGAAGAAATCAACTCTTGCAAGTCCGTATCCGTCAACTGCAGCAAATATTGCTTTTGCAGCATTTCTTATCTCTTCTGTCTTTCCTTCAGGAAGTTCAGGTGAGATTACCGTCTTGCTCTCCGCATTGGTATATTTTGCGTCAAAATCATAAAATTCAGCCGCAGCTAAAATCTCGCCGACACCCGATGCTTCAACATTAACCGCATTTCCAAGTACCGCACACTCTATCTCTCTTCCGATAACATTTCTTTCCACAAGAATCTTTGTATCGTGAGCTGCTGCAACCTTAAGTCCTTCTATAAGCTCCTCTTTGTTATGAGCCTTTGAAACTCCCTTTGAAGAACCTGCCTTGCTAGGCTTGATAAACATTGGATATTCAAGCTTTGCCTCAACTCTCGCAACAAGATCCTCCATTGTAGGGTTACCACCCTTTTCGGCCCCCTCAACTTCCTGTGCTCTTACAAGCACGTATTCTGCCTGATTAATTCCCAAATCATCTACGATAATCTTTGTATATACCTTATCCATACCTGCTGCCGATGCAAGTACACCGCAACCCACATACGGAATCTTGGCAAGTTCAAATAATCCCTGAATAGTACCATCCTCACCGTACATACCGTGAAGTACCGGGAATATTACATCTATACGCTTAGTCGTAACGCCCTGCTTGGAAGTAATGATTATTTCCTTCTTGGTTGCATCCGGCGAAATAACCGCTGATGTAGTCGACTGCGTCCATGTACCATTTTCAATATCGAAAAGAGAATCTACCTTGAGCCACTGACCCTCCTTCGTGATACCGATATATACAATGTCGTATTTATCCTTGTTGATTGCTTTTGCTATTGTCTGTACTGAAATACATGATATATCATGCTCTGAAGACTGTCCTCCGAAGATGACAGCAATTGTCTGCTTACTCATGAATTGTTCCTCCGAATATGCCATTAATAGATACCATTATAGCACTATCTTATTTTTCATGCCACAAAATATAATCATTTTCTTACAACCGTAAGGTCGGCACGTCTTTTTAAGAAAGATACTTCGCTATCTTCTCTTGGAGTATATAGCAGAAATTGTCTCTTCCTGTCAAACACAACGGATATCTTCTTAGTGTAAAGACCTGATGAAAACTCGTCTATGAAAATGCTCGCTCTGCATTTTGCAAGTATCTCATACGTCTGCATTAGCCCTATGCCGCTTCCGCCATCATCGCCATGCGTGGTTGTCTGCTCAATTCCATAGTTGATAAGCACTTCCTTATCAAACGGTATTCCTGAATCAAATATATGAATCGCCGGCGCTTTCTTAATCATGCTCATATCCAGCAATACATCTCTTGCATTGTTATACTTCGTCGCAATAATTGCATTGTCCAGCAAATCAGCCAGCAGGGTACAAAATGATTCTTCATCGATACACTTATCAAGCAACTCTTTGATATCAATACCTACCGTAACCTTTAATGTTATTCCTTCATTTGCTGCCTTCTCGTTCATATAAGTTATTAAAGTATCTACCCTGGCAACACCGGTGTTAACGCTAGGTTTGTCAGCATTTACAGCCGTAGCAACCAAGCCCTTTCTGTCTTTTGACATCTTCCTAAGTTCCTCTAGCAATTCGCTTCCTACTGACATTTCTCCGGACTCATCCATAATAAATCTTTCAACCGCCATCTCCATTGCCGGAACGAGCTTGTTATCCCTATGTACAATCTTGCCCAAGCGCTCCACATCCGCTTCAAGCTTCTTTATATACTCGTCCTTCTGTAACAGCTCCTCATTAAGTGATGCGATATTGCGGTTACCAAGTCTTTCCAGGTAAGAACGGGTAATAGATGTGCGCCACCACGCAAAAATAAGAGTTGAGAGGATTGCAAGCGCAAAATAAACGATTAAAAGAATGTAATTATATGTTGCAAGATTGATAAATATTGCAGTTATCACTACAAACACGCTTAATGCTACCATTGGCATCGTATAGTATCCATTTTTAAGAAATGGCATCCCCTTTTTAAATCGGACAATATGAAACAAAATCCATATAGCCAAGAGTTGTAAGATTGCACACATAAATTGTCCATATTTTTCTCCAAAATCAAGCGGCATAGTAAGACTAATTATTACTGCTGAAACAATAAAGGCAATATAACTTAACGCGAAACAAATAATAGTCTTAAAAACTCTATTCGATTCTGATTTATTAAACGACATCAAATATACCATTCCTCCGCCCAAAACAAAAGGCATCGTTAAATTTATCGCATATTCCTCTAATATTAAAGATACAAGACTTATCAAAATAGCGAATAAAATATGCAATAATTTTTGTGTTTTATTTATCCGTATATTACACAATTTGAAATACGAAATCATATAGCATGTTGTTATTCCAAAGTTCTTTATAAATATGTTCATTTTTCTACCTTTTCTCAGTGTTTAAATAATATAAATCAATCTCTTATTCAAATATTTTTTCCATACGCTTTTCCCTATTCTGTACATAGATAACCGAACGAAAGGAGTGAATCTTATGTCTTACTGGGAAAAAGTATGGAAACTACTTAGAGATTTATCAACAGGCCGTCACTAATCACAATCAACCCCGAACAAAATTGTTCGGGGTTATTCATTTACTCCTGGACTTTCTTTACGTAATAGTATATGAACTCCATTAGCGTCGGAACACCCTTTTCAGAACTTATACGCGCCGTATAATGCTCCAACAACTCGTCTATATCGCTCGTCCTCCACGCCTTATTGATAGCGGTCTGCATTGCTCTCTCGACACTTGAATTCGTCTTGTGATACTTTTCACCCAATATGTTAAGCATATTCTCTTTCTCGCCATTTATTACAAGTAAGATTGCATCTGCAAGATAATTGTATCCAAGGAACTTTGGGTTAATTCCCACATAGTCTAGTTCTCTTATTATCTTATTCTTAAGTCTCTTTTCGCGATTCTCTTCCGTATCCTTTATAAATGATTCCCGATCCTTACTACTGCTCTTACGGACAATAGAATCCTTAACGGTCACCAGAAACTCAAGCGCTTCCTTTTCAGAGTAATCCTTCTTTTGCTTACTCATTATAAAATCCGCACCTGCTTTTCTTATAAAATCATGAATGATTGCACTTGGGTTATTAGTAGTAATCAAAACAAACGGTTTATAGTTAATATCAAGTTCTTTTAACCCGTCCAAGAACTCTATTCCGCTTCCTTTTCCGTCATTTAATTCCAAATCGAGAATAACTACATCCGGCAAATACTCTTCAACAAGTTTAAGACCCTTTACAGAATCATTTGTACATTCCAAAACGTTCACTGTCTCCAATTCTTGGGCACAATTAGCAAAGCAATTGCATGCGACATCGTCATCCTCAATTACTATAACTCGTAATTCTTTCTCCATATTTGATTCTCCTTTGTACATCATTTTCTCTCATCCAACATTTTCCAACATAAAACAACACAAAATAATCTTTTCCAACACCTCCGTCCAATTTTTCTGCCTGTTTTTTTATGTTAGACTAAAAATGATCTGTTGAATTCTCAAAGATCCAGTCAATCTTAAGAGAAACTTGCCTACCACTGACCGTATTTATACGTTGGCAAGTAAACAGTCAACCTTCAAAGAGAGGGTGTATATCTATTACGCACGTATACATCCCTCTCATTTTTTATTTATGTCTCACTACTTCGAATCTCGAGAGTTTAACTTCTTCATTTTCACCGATACCCGCCTTTTTCTTGGCAATAGATATCTGCTCCTTCACCGTATCGATTGTTTCCAACCTTGGCAAAAGTAGTCCACGCTTGAAACCTTTTGTAACGATGACACCGTATCTGTCAACGTCAAGTTCTGCTTCGGACTTAATATCTTCTATTTCTCCAAGCACATCTACGCTGTACTCTAATTCATCAAGCTCCCTGACAGTTACAGGATCAAAACGCGGGTCACGCGTTGCTGCGGCAATCGCATTTTCCACAATCTCCTCCGCAAGCCTGTCCTTTGTCGGCATTATCGTTCCAATGCAGCCTCTTAACCTGCCGTTTTTGTGCAGCGACACAAATGCTCCGGCTTTTACATTTTTCATTTGACTTATCAAATCTTCTTCGGATTTATCTGCAAGGATTTCCAATTCTTCCTTATAATCAACAACCCTGCCCTCTCTTATATATGTTTCCAACGTCTTTCTGGCAAGGCGTACAATTACGTCTTCATTTTCTTTTTGTTTCGCTCGTCTTTCATTCTCTTTTCTTATTCTTAAAGAAAGAAAATGTCGCGCCTCTATATCTTCCTCTTCCGGCTTAAAGGTTACCACTCCGTATCCTACGCCAAATGGTCCCTCATACGATAAGCGTTTCGATGTGACATTTACACCGTCAAATGCTCCTCCCATAACGATAAATGCCCTATGCCCGCACACTGCTACCTTCTCAAGTCTAAGTTCATTAAACTCCATAAGCTTACCAAACTCAGCTTTTTCAAGCGTCTCCATAACCTCTTTATCATAAGGTCCCGCATCCGGGCTAAACCCATATGGGCCATCATGTGTCAACTTGTGTGACAAATCACCGCTTGCGATACACACAACCCTTCGATTAAGTTCCTTTGCCGCACGCTTAATCATCATTCCCAAACGATAATGCTCTTCCGGTTCTAGTCCTGATATACCGATCCTTACCATGTTAAAATCCGTATATCTCTTGGTGATAAAGTAAAGCGGTATCAATGTACCATGGTCAAGTGTCGGGTCTTTCTGACCGCCAACTCCCGCATCGACCTCATTTTCCGCACACAAAACACATAGCTTTTTGACAAATGCGGTATCGTACTCGGCACTAATTCCAACTTCAGGTGCGCCAAACTGTGCAAACGAACCGACTGCTCCTTCTCCCGGAGAAATGTGAAAATAATCGGAATACATTACGGTGTGTGGTGTAATTACAACTATTGTTTCCGGCTTTAAATCAGCCACCATTTCCGAAACTTTTTCATATGCTTTTATTGTATCTGCAATTCCCTTTTCTTTGCCTCTTCCTACCTCGGGAATAATAAGCGGTGGGTGAGGAACCGCAAACGCTCCAACTATCGCCATAATATACACCTCCATATAACTATTTTCTTCGTCAATATTTGTCCAGTCAAGTAATAAACTATCAAATATATTCTCATTTCGAAAAATGTTAACATACAGTTAACATTTTTGCAGTCCATTACTCACTGATGATATATATTATACCTCATTTGAACAATCCCTATAAAACGCAAACTCCGATGCACACATGCTCTGTTTTCACAAAACATATATGCACCGGAGTCATAATGTCGTCCCCTGATGTAACTGATTGTATTAATCCTGAATTACCAATTCTTTGTAGAACTCACAGAAGTCTTCTCTTCCTTCATTGGTAAATGCTATTGCTGTTCTTGGATGCTGGTTAAGAATACCGGTCATCATGTACTGAAGGTCATATCCCCATTTAACGCCCTCTTTCTTAAGAGGCTTCATGTAATCCTCAATAAACTGAAGTACAGGGTATAAGTTGAACTTAGGATTTCTTAAGAATCCAAGTAAAAGTTCCATCTGACAGTTTCCTGCACCACGTCCCATTCCTAAGTATGTTCCGTCAAGCCAGTTAACTCCGTCACCAACGGCTTCAATTGTATTAGCAAATGCGAGCTGCTGATTGTTATGTGCATGAACACCAACCTGCTTACCGTACTTAGTTGCAAACTCCATGAAGATGTCTGCAATACGTGCTAACTGCTCAGGGTAAATAGATCCGAAGCTGTCAACGATGTAGAATACATCTACCGGTGACTGTCCAAGTATATCAAGTGCAACCTTTAAGTCTGTCTCCTGCGCATTGGATATAGCCATTATGTTACATGTTGTCTCATATCCTTTGTTGTATGCGTCTTCAATCATATCTACTGCTGCAGGCATTGTGTTGATGTATGTAGCAACACGGACAAGATCGATTGGGCTTTCTGACTTAGGTGCAATGTCCTGCTTGTAATTACATCTTCCAACATCTGCCATAACTGCAAGTTTAAGTCCTGTATTCTCATTCTCACCGATGACCTCACGAATCATATCGTCATCACAGAACTTCCACTTTCCAAACTTGTCAACATCAAACATAGTCTTATCTGCTTTATATCCAAGTTCCATATAATCAACACCGGCCTTAATGTTTGCCTGATACAAATCCTTAACAAACTGGTCAGTGAAATAAAATTCATTTACCAAACCACCATCTCTTAATGTTGCGTCTAATACCTTTACTTCAGGACGGAATCCCATAAGTTTTGATATCTCTTTCATTGTAACTCTCTCCTTTATTTTCGATGATTTTTCTCTTTAACACTTTAACGCATAAAAGCATTAAAGTGTTAAACTGTTTGTTACTATACCACGAAAATTTGTACTTGTAAACCCCTAAATTTAATTATTTATTATTATTCTCATCAAAATAACGCATTTTTTGAGGTTCATGCCTCTTCATACTGACAACTCTCGGCTTTTCACCTATATATTCCCTCATGCCGTCTCTTAAGTTCTCAGTGTCTTTTTTAGCACAATCCGGACAGATTCTTCCATATCTTATTGCACAGCCGCATCTCTCACATCGAGGGAAGATTTTCGAATTCTCCACAACCTCAATTCGACCTTCCTTCAATAACTCTTCAACAATAAATGTTGACACGCCTGTCGCAGCACAAATTGCCTGAGCAGTAGTCGGACCATGTTCGTATAAATACTTTCTGACTTTTCCAAAATCATCCAGACAATGAGCACTACATTCCATACATTCATACTCGCCGCCGCCGATGTAATGAAGTTTTCCCCCACATTCACTGCATGCTATCGGTCTCTTTTCAAGAATAATTTTAACTAACTGCTTTTCCGTCATACCAACACCCCCATACAAGTCTAAATCAATCAGTTCTTCCGAGTATCGCACCTAATAAAATACAAATCAAATATGCTATTCCGTCTGCAGCAACAATTGTAGAACCCACCGGCGTTCCTGCAAGTATAGATATTAAAATTCCCAAAACCGCACACACAATAGAAAATGCTGCCGAGAAAAGTATTACCGACCTAAAGCTTCTAAACAACTTCATTGCCGATAAAGCAGGGAATATAATCAATGCCGATATAAGCAACGAACCAACAAGATTCATACCAAGCACGATTATTATTGCTATTATTACCGCAATCAAAAGATTGTACGCATTAACATTGGTTCCGACGGCCTTTGAAAAACTCTCGTCAAAGGTTACTGCAAATATCTTGTTATAAAAGATTATAAATATCGCAACGATTAATACCGACATAACGATACATAACCAAACCTCACCCGGAGTAAGCGTAAGAATCGATACCGAACCAAACAAGGTTGAACATACATCCCCCGACAAGTTAGTTGACGTTGCAAAAATGTTCATGAGAAGATATCCAAATGCCAAAGCCGAAACAGACATCATTGCAATTGCCGCATCTCCGTTAACCTTAGCGTTCTGACCTGTTCTTAAAAGCAGTATTGCGCAGACTATTGTTATCGGCATTACAATGAACATACTGTTGGAAACATTCAAAACAGAAGCGATTGAAAGTGCTCCAAAAGCTACATGTGAAAGACCGTCTCCGATAAATGAAAACCTTTTTAATACAAGTGTCACTCCCAAAAGCGACGAACAAAGTGCAACCAAAACTCCAACTACAAGCGCATATCTTACATTGGGATATGCAAAATATATTCTTAATGAATCAATCATACTACTCACCGGTCACACCGCCTTCCATTTGGGCAAAAGCGCGTCCCGACTCGCTTGCCTTATATTCCTCTACTGTTCCCCAAAATAGTGTATCACCTACATGCAGAATATGACGAGCATATTGTGTGGCAATTTTGACATCATGAGAAATCATGATTATTGCAACTCCCTCTTTGTTGAGTTTGTTGATTCTTTCATAAAGCTCATTCATAGCAGCAGGGTCAAGTCCCGCTACCGGTTCATCAAGAAGCAACAACTTCTTAGTTGCACAAAGAGCTCTTGCAAGAAGTACTCTCTGTTGTTGTCCTCCTGACAAATTACGATATGAATGCTTTGCAAGATCATCCATTCCCATTCTCTTTAAGTTCTTAAGCGCAAGTGCTTTCTCCTCTTTAGTATAGAAAGGACGAAGACCTGCAAGACTCTGACAACCGGAAAGGACAACCTCCCATACGGAAGCCGGAAAATCCTTCTGAACAAGTGTCTGCTGCGGAAGATAACCAACCTCGCTTGCCGAGAGTCCCTCTCCAAATATCAACTCTCCCGAAATCGGAGAGATAAGACGCAATATTGTCTTCATCAAGGTACTTTTGCCTGCACCGTTCTCACCGACAATTATAAGATAATCTCCCTGTTCAACCGAGAAATTAAGCTTGTCTTTTAAGATCGATGCATTATATCCAATTTCCAAATCTTTGCATATGATGAGTGACTCGTTGTCCACAGATTTGTCCTCCTTGTTTTATTCTTTTCCCTGTTTGATATATTCTATAAATTCATTCTTTGGTACAGGCTTTGAGAAATAATAGCCCTGAAGGTAATCAACCGACAATTCCTTAAGCATATCAAGTTGCTCCTTTGTCTCAACTCCCTCAACAAGTATTCGCCTACCCATTTGGTCTATCATTTTAATGCTGTTGCCAAGTATAATTCTTCCAAGCTCTGTCTCTTCGGCGCCCCAAAGCAGACTCTTATCAATCTTAACAATATCGAAATCCAACGAAAAAATGGATTGCATATTGGAATAACCGGTTCCGTAATCATCCATAGCAAAGCAAAAACCATGTTTTTTCAAATCCGAAACGACATAACTTAACCTATCATAATCACTTGCTGCAATAGATTCCGTAATCTCAAAATTAATCGTCGATTTGTCCACATCATACTCATCAACAATACTGCATATATGCTCGACAAATCCGGGCTTTAAGCACTGTAACACGGACAGATTAACATTAATATTCTCCATTCCGTATTGTGCAGGAATTCCACTTTTTAGAAACTCGCAAACCTGCCTAAGAACAAAGTCATCAATCATATCAATCATGCCAATCTGCTCAGCAATCGGAATAAACTCATCCGGGAAAAGTCTTCCCATAATGGGATCATTTAATCTCACAAGTGCCTCTGCACCATGAAGTTTCAATCCATTTAAGTAGAATGTCGGTTGATAATAAACCTCAAATCCATTTTCGTCAAGTCCGCGTGCAATGGCATTTTCCATTTCACCACGTCTTAATATATGAGCCAAGTCCTTACCGTACAGCACAGTCGTCTCATTTTTGTTGGGCACGACGCTGTCAACCATGTAGAATAAATCCACAGTGTTGGTTAGTTCATCAGGGAGCTTGACCGTCATTATAACAGCATTAAGAAGAATGTCCATCCCTCTAAACCCCCATGGACGATTGAATCTATCAGCAAGCAAATCAGCAACCGTATCGCCATTTAATTTCTTTCTGTCAAGCAGTACCAACACAAACGTCTCGGGGTTTGTTTGATAAATGTGAAACCTGGATACTATGGATTTCAAGTAATCTGACACAATCTCTGCAAGCAAATCAACATTAGCCGAACCCGTAACCTTCTGGATTATCTCGGCATTTGAAACCTTAAGACATACAAGATCAACATTCGTCTTGTTGACTATATAATTATTAACATCCATTCGCAGTGCTTTGCGGTTATAAAAACCGGTATTGACGTCAACCAAATCGTCCTCCATCTCTACCGCAAGCATAAGTCCCATAAGGGCAAGTGCTTCAGCAAAAAGCTCGCCTTTGATGTTTTTGTCGAGAAACTGAATAACAACTCCGCCTACCACGATTACAAAAAAGTAAACTATCGCAAAACGACGGCGAGCATTGATTGCTTTCCACGAAAACCAAAGCAAAAGTATTGACATAAGGAAGTATAGTGCTGCAACAATGTATATACATATTTCAGCCTTACTTCTCGTAAACTCATAATTAGAATCATAGTAAAAGATGCATTTTAAATAAGGGTTTAAAAAAACCATTATTTCCGTTATGAAGAAAGGCACCGAACTTAGTACCCTCTGTAAATGAGATTGCTTATAAGCAAGTCCGGAAACAACCGATACATAAAGGAAGAATACAGGACAAAGTGCGTTATGCAACAGGAAATACGAATACTGCGAAGCAAGTACAACCGGCATCGCTGACCTGACATTGGAAAGCATTGGTTCACCGATTGCTATCATCATTCCTGAAAAGCTGTTTAACACAACAATAATAAGCATACAAATATATAATTTGTTTTGAAACTTATCTGTTCTCTTGCTTGTAAACGTGAAAACCATACAGGTTACACTAATCACAAAAGCCGCAAAAAAACAGGCAAAATGAAAATCGTTTCCCATTATAACTGCCCCTCCGCCCGGTAGTGAATCATTTATACATCCTTCTTAAAAACCGTTTGAGACGAGATATCCGCTGCTTCATAGTGAAGTTCAACCTCTCTCAAATCGTATGTACGGTAAAACTCTGTCATTATTCTTGTAGCAACCATATCCGTATAATCATTCGGAAGATCAATCAAAATGGCCACATACTGTGTACTGCTGTACCTCGTGGAAATATCCACGCTTCTGATAGAATTAACAATTGCCTTCTTAAGCAATTCCATAATTCTGTCGCGTTCTTCTATCGTAATCTTAACACCCGAAACAGTGCTTATAGTAAAGAGCATGATCTTTACCTGCTGATTGTTTCTCTCCGCAACGTGACTGATATACTCGTACATCCTTGTAAAATCCGGATAACCCGCAACCATGGCACCTTTGTGTCCTTGCGATTCTTTAAACATATCCACTAACTGCTTAAGATCAGCGCCCTCTGTATACTCGTCCGTCGAATAATCGTCTGATAAAAGTTTGTGACAGAAGAAAGCGTTACCACCTTGCTGCTTTGAAACATAGATAGCCTTATCAGCGTTCTCATAAAGAACCATTACCTTATCCTTCTCGGTAACAATTTCAGATGCACCTACCGAAACCGACATATGACGGATTCGCTCGTCTGAAGCAATCCTGTCATTGAGCATTGAAAAGAAGCGTTTTGTAAATGCTTCCGCTGCATCTGCCGTTGTTGTGGTCTCAGAGAATACTACAAATTCATCTGCACCAAATCTGGAAATCAAAACATTATCCTGTGCTGCTCTTATTAACTCCACCAAGGTTGTGAGATAGTAATCACCCACCACAAAACCTTCCGTTTCATTTATACGATGAAAATGATCGATATCAAATATATACAAACAACCGCGTCCGTATTTTTGTATTGCATTTTGAATCTCTACACGACCGCTTTCTCTTCCGAAAGTTGAAGTAAGTTCATCAAGTTCACCCTTGTTATCGCCACCCTTATCTTCGGCAAGATCAATGACACGCGATAAAATTGTTGTTGCCTGCTGAACAACCTCTGTATCTGCATCGGGATTAACTTTAGGAAGTCTGTCCTCCACCATAAGTTTGATTATTGCATCCGTGCACTTTTCATCCCACTGCGTTCCTCTTCCATTTTGAAGTTCCCTTAAAATCTTGTCCTTTTCCAAATGACGTCTGTACACACGGTTACTCGACATTGCATCATAAGCATCAGCAACAGCAATAATTTTGGCAATATCGGGTATTTTCTCACCTGACAGTCCATCAGGATAACCCTTACCGTCTATTCTTTCATGATGATATTTTGCACCGATATCAAGGTTTTTTATCATGTCAATATCTTTAAGAATATCTGCACCGACTGTTGTATGGCTCTTCATAACCTTATACTCTTCTTGGGTAAGCCTTCCCGGCTTATTCAAAACCGCATCAGGAATACCAATCTTACCAATATCATGCAAAAGTCCAATCACTCTTATGTCCGTAAGTTCATTGTCTCTATAACCAAGTTCTTTTGCTATTGCGACCGCATATTCCGAAACTCGACGCGAATGACCTCTTGTATATTCATCCTTAGCATCGATAGTGTTGGCAATAGTTGTTATTGTCTGCATTGTCATCTGCTCGATTTCTTCGCTACGCTTTGTAATCTCGTCATTGGCAACGCGGATTTCTTCATTCTGTGCTGCTATCTCTTCGTTCTGTCTTGCCAAGTCAGCTGTGAACTTAACATTTTGCGTGTGAATCTCATCATATAACCTTGTCGCAAGATAAGAGCCCAAAAAACACAGGAACAACAACGCAATCTGAATCTCAACATCTTTCGTATTGTGGGCATTAAGTTCGCCCTTATTGTATCTCATCAATATGGAAATGATGTTAATAAACATTGAAACGACGCCTGTAGAAAGTATAATCTTTGGCTGATGGAACAAAACAAGAAGCGAAAGCATCGGAAGTATATATGAAAATACCATTGTTGTACTTCCTGTAAGCATTACGAAAATATACATGACCATATAACCGACAACTATCTCATATCGAAGACTGAAACGGTCCGGCTGCCTGCGATATAAAAGACCGACAACCAATGCAGGAACTACAGTAAATGCCATAAAGACGGCAAGATATATTTCATCTCTCTCGCCCTTTACCACTTCCATCAAATATGCCACAAAAAGAATGGCCACGATAAGCATCCAGCCCCTTATAAGATATCTGTTTATTTTTCTGGTATGTTCATCATCAATTTTACGATCTCTCATCATGTCTTTGTCCCTGCCTTTTCTTCAGCTCAAAAAACAATATTGGTATAATATTATAACATATTTTAAAGGGTTCTGTCTAACTAAAACCCAAAATACTTATTGATTCCGGACACCATACCATTAACCATTTTCTCTTGCATTTTGTCGTCATTTAGTAGTTTATCTTCCTCGGGATTACTAAAGAATCCACATTCGATTAACACGGTTGGAATAGTACTCCAATTAGTTCCCGATAAATCGTTGCGAACGACGATTCCTCTGCTCTTAATCTTTGTAGCCTTGCAGTATTCGTCCAAAAGATTTTGCGCAAGCTTCTTGCTCTTTTTTGCCTGCTTCTTAATCGGATACGGATTGGACGTTGAAGGATATAACACCGACACGCCTCTTACGGAGGAATCATTTATGCTGTCAGAGTGTATTCGAATGCAAATGTCAGCCCCGCTTTCATTGCCCTTCTTGGCACGCTCGACGTTACTGATGTTTACATCATTTTTCGTTCTGCTCATCTCGACCTCGTAACCTTCTTCGATCAATGCGGCTTTTAATTTCTTTGCGATTGTAAGTGTAAACTTGTATTCTGGAATTTTGGTGTAAACACCCGTGCAGCCTCCTGAAACCTTTGGCTTTTTTATGCTGCTTCCGGGGCCTACCGGCTCAAGCCCACCGTTTGCTCTTGACTGATGTCCCGGATCAATATATACCTTTTTTCCGTTACCGGATTTCGTTGTTTTCTTCTCTTCAGGGTTAAAATGTTGATAAACCGTCTCTGATATCTTCTTAATTGTGGATACGCCGTTCTTGCTGTTTTTTGCCATAACGACTATCACATAATTTGCACCCTCTGAGTAAACTATCGCTGCATCATTTTCCGCAAATGTTGTCTCACCGGTCTTGTTCGCAACAGTGACCCCATCAGGCACACCGGCAGGAATCTTACTTCTTCTTGTCTGCGCCTTAAGAAGCTTAATCATTTTCTTTGATGCACTCTTACTTACTGCCTCGCCACGATACATACGCTCCAAGGCAAGTCCGCAATCCCTTGCGGAAGTCACATTTTTCGGACTACTCTTGCCCATTTCTACTTTAAATGCAGTCTTTGAATAACCGTTTTTGTTGCAATATGTATTCACGATTTTCTTTCCGCTATCAAATGTTTTCTTGTCCGAAAGACTCTTTGTTATGGAGTTGGCAGAAGCATTATCGCTTACTGTAATCATTTTCTTCATACTCGAAGTAAGAGCCTTGTCCTCATCAAGCTCACCCTCGTCAACACGCTCGTACGCCGCCATCATCACATATAACTTAATAAGACTTGCCGACGGCAGCTTCTTGTCATTTATAAGCATATACTCGTTCGTATCAAGATTCTTAACATATACCGACCAAGTACCTGACTTACCTTTAAGAACCTTATTGACCTTCTTCTTAAGCCCACCAAGACCGACTTTCTCCTCCGTCGAACCTTGGGCTGTTACTTCCGTAGTTGCTTCTGTTGTCACCTGCTCCGTCGAACTTTGCGTCGTTTCGGTCTGTGTCACAGTCGCCCTCGCGTCAAGCGAGGTAGCTAATATGCATATTAAAACGAATGATAGACTTAGTATCTTGCGTAATCTCATACTTCTCTCCTTGGTATTATAGAAGAAAGAGATGTACGTAAGTACATCTCTTTCTGTTAGTATAGTGATTAACCTCGCTAAGTTTACTCTGCATCCGAATACTCAGTTGCCCAAGTTGCAATAGTTCCTTCATCAAGCATCTTCTGAACGGAAATATTGATCTTATCAAGAAGCTCTTTGTTACCCTTCTTAACTGCGATACCGTACTCTTCTTTTCCGAATGCTGACTCGTCTTCTACAATCTTAAGACCTTCGTTATCAGCAACGTACTTCTTAGCAGTAGCAGAATCGATTACAACTACGTCACACTTGCCATTTACAAGTTCAAGGATTGTCTCTGTACCCTTCTTGAATGCCTCGTACTTATATCCTAAGCCCTTAACGCACTCTTCACCTGTATAACCCTGGATTACGGCAATGTTCTTGCCTTCCATATCTGTTGCCTTAGCAATATCAGAATCTTCTTTTACGATCATAACCTGTGTTGCTGTGTAATATGGAACTGAGAAATCAACTGCCTCTTTACGCTCATCTGTGATAGACATTCCGGCGATTACCGCATCAACCTGTCCATTCTCAAGAGCGATAAGAAGTGAATCAAACTCCATGTTCTCAATCTTTGCAGTAGCACCGTTATCATCACCAATCTGCTTAGCAATCTTCATATCTATTCCGTCAAAGTCATCAATTACTCCGTTTCCACTTGAAACAAACTCAAATGGAGGAAACTCTGCATTAGTTCCGAAGGTAATATTTTCGCCCTCTGACTTCTTTTCTTTGTCAACTACGTTACCACAAGCTGTAAGAGCACCAAATGCAAAAACACTCATGCATAAAAGTGCAGCAATTTTTGTTATCTTTTTCATCTCACACTCTCCTCTTTCTTTTAAATATATTGTGAACTATTTAAGTACCTTACTTAAAAATAGTTTCGTTCTCTCATTCTGCGGATTACCGAATATCTGATCCGGTGTTCCACTCTCCATAACAAGACCTTCGTCCATGAACAATATTCTTGTTCCAACCTCTCTTGCAAATCCCATCTCATGCGTAACAACAACCATTGTCATACCGTTTTTTGCAAGCTGCTTCATTACATCAAGAACATCGCCAACCATCTCAGGATCAAGAGCACTTGTTGGCTCATCAAAAAGCATTATCTCAGGATCCATTGCAAGAGATCTCGCAATTGCGATTCTCTGCTTCTGTCCACCTGAAAGCTGAACAGGGTATGCATCCGCTTTCTCAGAAAGACCAACTATTTCAAGAAGTTCTTTTCCTTTTGCTTCAGCCTCTTCCTTGGTCATCTTGCCAAGCTTAACCGGTGCAAGAGTAATGTTTTCCATAACCGTCAAATGTGGGAACAGATTAAAATGCTGGAATACCATTCCCATCTTCTGTCTTACGCGGTTAACGTCAACGCCATCAACATTAATCTGCTCGCCGTCAACCCAAACCTCTCCCTCATCAGGTGTTTCCAAAAGATTAAGGCAACGAAGAAATGTACTTTTGCCCGAACCTGAAGGTCCGATAACAACTACCACTTCTCCTTCTTCAATGGTTTCATTTATATCCGCTAAGACTTCCAAATTATCAAAGCTTTTCTTCAAATGCTTAACATCAATCATTCTATAAAATCCTCCCACAAGAAGACATCATACATGCCCTCCTGTATTCATATCATTTACCTTACGTCAGACTTTCTAAGTCCTGCCTCAATCTTGGCAAGTCCCAGAGTCAAAAGTTTAATAAGCACAAAATAAATAACAGCGGTTCCGATAAGCGGCATAAACGCCTCGTATGTAGCACTCTTGATGAAATCGCCGGCCTTCTGAATATCGACAAGTCCAACGTATCCGACAATCGCTGTCTCCTTAACAAGAGTAATGAACTCGTTACCCAGTGCAGGGAAGATATTCTTCATAGCCTGAGGAACAACAATGCTCATCATAGTCTGCTTTGCATTAAGTCCAAGGGAACGTCCTGCTTCCGTCTGACCTTTGTCAACCGAAAGGATACCCGCGCGGATTATCTCCGACACATACGCGCCCGAATTGATTGAAAATGCTATCGCTGCAATAATCCATTTATCCAAATGAACTGACGCAAAAACTACGAAATATACAATCATAAGCTGTGTTACGGAAGGGGTTCCTCTGATAATATCCGTATAAACCTTACCGATTATATTAAGAAACTTCTTCTTTGAAAGATTACAAAGTGCAATGAGAAATCCAATTATAATTCCAAGCACTGCAGCAAGTAACGCAACTCTTATAGTTACGCCGATTCCGTCAAGCATCAGCGTATATCTGTCATCTTTTATGAAACATTTGTAAAATGTATCCTGAAACTGTGCAAAACCGTCCATTCCTAACCGTCCTCTTCTATATAACAAATCTTGCAAAATTATTACATATTAATATGTGAAAGTCAAGCAAAACATAAACAGGCGGGAACTTTTGTCCCGCCTGCATTTATAAGGGTTTGCAATCACGCTTCAAGCTCGTGAGCTTTCAACTTCTCTGCATTATCATTAAGGTCTTCAACAAGTGTATTAATATGTGCCACAATATCCTGATTCTTCTCGCTTATATCAAGTGTTTCCGTTGCATGAGCAGTAACCTCTTCGGTTATTGCAGATATGGTCTGAACACTGTTGGCAATCTCATCATTTGCAACCGCAAGCTTGTCAACGACAGCATCGAGATCATCTGCATGATGTTTGATAACCTCAACACCTTCTGATATCTGTTCAAAACTTGCTGCAGTTTCTGCTGCACACTGACTTTCTTTCTCGCCAGCTTCAAGAAGCTTTTCAATGGTTGATACCATTGTTCCAACCTGTGATGTAATATCATTAATAAGCTTTGTGATGTTGTCCGTAGCCTCTGTTGTCTGACCTGCAAGATTAGAAATCTCGGAAGCAACTACAGCAAATCCACGTCCTGCCTCACCTGCTCTTGCTGCCTCAATGGAAGCATTTAACGCAAGAAGACTTGTCTGTGATGCAACGCTTGTAATAATATCCGTAATTGAGTTCATCTGAGTTGCTGTTTCCTTGAATGTATCAAGAGCTCCTGCAACGTCCTTACCTGCTGTATCTACCTGTTTTGTTAAAGCCGTCATCTGTGATATATTCTGCTTACCTGTTGATACAGCCTCTCCTGCCATATTTACATGCTCTGTAATGGTTCTTGTAGCTGTTTCAACACCCTTAATATGCTCTGTAATCTCACAAGTCTGTGTCAGCTGATTCTGTGCGGCATCTGCCGACTCGCCGGTACCTGTTGTTACTTCTGTCATGGACTCAACCGTCTGGTCTACCGACTTCTTAAGTCCATCCATTTCATCAGAAAGCTCTGCAACTGTATCTGTTACCTTGGTTGAAACATCTAATATCTCTCCAAGAAGCATTGTTGTCTTCTCATGTTCTTCGCCAAGACGTCCCATTCTCATTCTTGAAAAATCTCTGTTTGCTGTTGTAACCATTGTAAGATAGGCAACTATCATTATTATGACAAGACCTTGTATTTCCGCTACTGCAGTATCTGTAATCATTCCCTTGTACAGCATAACACCAATCTCAATAAGATTGACAATAATAACTCCCGCACCTATTTCAACGTTATATTTCACATCGTCATAGAGAGTAACAATTATCATCATAGGAATAGCGTATGTGAATACAAGAATATTTGTGGTTGTAAGAAGCACAAAACAGTACATACAGGCATATCCTATACCGACAATATGCTTCGTTCTCGAAGATGCCGGATCAGCTTTGATATCCATCCACGAAAGAACTACCGGTACCATCGCAAGAGCGATAACCAAAAGCACGTAACCGACCGATCTTGTCTTCTTCACAATCTCCAAAAGATATGCCACTGAAATAATTGAGCATATTATTGTTAATGCAATTACCGCCTTTTTGTTGGCAATTGCAAGTTCCTCCTTTTTCCCTGCATCCATAACTGTTTCGTTCATATTCTCCACTCCTTGCATATGCAAATTATTGTCCCTCAAACGTAATGTACTAGTGACTTCTCAATTTTACCATATATTAAGGCTTTTAACAACAAAAAATCTGACAATTCATTACTTAATCGTGTACTACAGGCGTCCAATATTCCTGCCCGTAAATGTCGGTAAGAAGGTATGTGATTTGTGTGTCTCCACCAACGTCTGTATTACTTATTTCCAAACCTTCTTCGTATATGAGCTGCTCACCTAACATATAGCTGTCTTTGTAAATACCGTCATAAGTATAGTAGTCACAAAGGAAATCAATTGTATCACCTTCGACAAGTTCAGTAGTAGCCTTTGCTACGGTATCCGTCTCACCATCAATGTAATCATATCTTGCGCCTGCTATATATCCGTATGGATTCTCATTATCAAATACAATTATGAGATTAACACGTTCTCCGTTAAGAAGTGCAGGAACTCTTCCGGTTATCGTATAGTTGTCACCGTCTCTTACCGTTCCCTCATAATAGTAAGCCACCGGCTGTCCGTCGATTGAAAGCCATGTATTGTCCGTCTCGCCTATAAGTCTTCCGTCACTCGTGAACTTATACACATTATCAAGACCAAGATCTATATATCCGCCACCGTCATCATAGAACATATTAAGCTGCAGTGACTGTATGAGCGCCCATTTATCATCGGCAATTGCCATGATATGTCTGCCCTCATCGTCCTTATCCCAGACTAATTCCGATGAGTCAAACTGATTTGCTGCAATATATTCCGATGCGCTCTCGGCATCAAAACAATCTTCATCGTCCATGTAGGCGGTATTTGCTCTGTCAATTCCGTCTATGCTCTTCTTGCTGCTCATATATGCTGAAAGAAGTGCACCAAGGGCATCCGAACCTGTTACGGTGCCACTTCCTCCACTCATGCCAAGCAAAGAACTTATCGGTGAGCTTTGTCCGCCTGCGCCAATCTGTCCGCCGGTTTCCATACCTGCAAAGGACTTGATACATTTAGCATATTCGTCATCCATGCCTATCTCGTTATAGGTGCTTACCAAGGTATCAACTTTTGATGCCTTTCTGTATGGGAAGTAAATGGAAACCCCATACGCATTGCTCATGTTTGATGAAGTCCGGTTATATTTAACTGCACCAAGCAACGCTTTAGATAGCTCCTTCGCTTCATCGGTTCCTATATGGTTTGCGAAATTAACAAGGTCTATCTGGTCTATCTTTGATGAAACCGCAAACTCTCTTGTGCCTGCTCTTGCGTCAGACACCAGTTTATAGTCCTCGCCCTTTATAAGATTCATGGTCGAACCCGAAAATGCCGAAAGCTTCTCCGGAACAGTATTAGTAATCTCTGCAAGGTCAATAACCGAAAGTGTTGTTTTCTGACCACGACATTTCTCGTCACATTTTGTTACAAATCCATCTATTATGTTCTTTGCGGTATCTAATGTATCCTGCGAAGGGTTTGCACATAGACTGTTTAACCAATCCGTATAATACCAGCCAATTCCCGGTTCTGTTTCCTCGGAGGCAATAAGATAATCAGCGTAATTAGACGTAACCAATGCTGTTTCTAATGTTGCCATAAGGCATGCATCAAAACCAATGAAATCAAATGTTACCCCGCTGTCTTTTAATGCCTTATTAATCTTTGAAAGGTTCATTGAACCTGCGGTTGCAAACTTCTCGTCATAACCGTAACCGCTAATCGAACCACCGCCGTGATCCCAGAAAATTAAATCATTACGGTTGGCAGGATAATTCTCATTACACCATTTAATAAATGATGTAAGATTCTCAGGCATGGTCATAACCTTCGCGCCATCATTTTCGACAACTCTCTCAAGTTTTCCCTGATGAACACGGTATATCTGGTTAACGTCATTACTGATGCCCGATGTTTTCCACGCCTTACATCCACCTGTGTAGATTAAAATGTTGACCTTATCAGTAATATTGGCAGCACACATTTCCGCAATATCATTTGACGCCATGCCGCCCCTTGATTCGAGGTCTGTACCGCACATATATATCATAATTGTAACGGTATCCTTGCCCGCGCCCAAAATCTGTGTTCTTTTCTCTCTTGAACCCGCTGCTACCGAACGATTAAGCTGTCCTGTGTTTTTGGCAGTATCCCAACCGGTAGTTACATTGTTGTTTCCGGTAAATCCGGTAAGCATTCCGAAAAGACTTGATGGTGAGGCTTCATTTTGTTCACCGGATTGTTCATTTGTAGTACTTGTGTCTAATGACGGATCCTGATAGTCGTCGCCGTCGCCTCCAAACAGCGCAGCTCCACCGCCACCACCGCCAAGAACAGCCAACAAGATAAAAAGAATAATTGCTGTCTTAGGGCTCATTCTTGTTCCGTCACCGGTAGCTCTACTTGTACCTGACGATCCAGAAGAAGAACCGGTTCTTCCGGCATAACCGTCGCTCTTTCCAACAGGGCCGGTTCCCAAACCGTCTCCTCTTTTATGTACTCCTTTGCCACCAGAAGTGACATGTTTTTCCCTTCCTTCGTTCGGTTCCATACGTTCCCTCCAAATTGTACGTTATATTAGTTTATGCGTAATTACATTTTAAGTAACGTAGAGAAAAGTCCACGACCAATGCTTGCACCGACATTTCCACCAAGTTTTTTTCCAAAGCTTCCCATACCCGAAAGTGCCTGCTTACCTACTTCGCGTCCTACGGTACCTGCAACTGAATTACCGACTGATTTAACCGCCTGTTTCTTTCTTCTCTCATCCGCAGCAGCTTCTCTGGCCTCTGCTTTTGCTTTCGCCTCCGCCTGTCTGGCTTCTGCTCTCGCCTGCATTTCTGCAGCCTTTGCTTGCGCTCTTGCCTGTGAAGCCTCAAGCTTTTCAGCTTCTTTGGCTGCCTGTGCCTCAGCACGTGCCTGCTCCTTAGCCTCTTGTGCTGCCAACGCTTCTTCTTCGGCTCTTGCCGCATCCTCTGCTCCTTTTCTTGCAAGAACTTCGTATGCAGACTCCGGATCATAAGCCTTCTCGTACTTACTATATAATATATTTCCCTTAATTACAACGTCGCGTCTTGCGTCATCAAGTGCCGCAAACTGTGAACGAGGTGGTAAAATTGAAACCTTCTGCGCAACGCCCGGCACACCGCCTTCTTCAAGGAAGGAAACAACCGCTTCTCCGGTTCCAAGTGCCATAATTGTTTCGTATGTATTAAATGCAGGATTCTCTCTAAAAGATTGCGCCGCTGCTTTAACCGCTTTCTGATCTGCAGGTGTGTATGCGTGAAGTGCATGCTGAACTTTGTTTCCCAACTGTGCAAGTACTCCGTCCGGAATATCCTTTGGATTCTGCGTACAGAAGTAAACTCCGACACCCTTTGAACGTATAAGCTTAACCACCTGCTCAACCTTCTCAACCAAAGCCTTTGGTGCGTCCTTGAAAAGAAGATGTGCTTCGTCGAAAAAGAATATCATCTTCGGCTTATCAAGGTCTCCAACCTCAGGAAGCATTTCGAACAACTCGGAAAGTAACCAAAGCAAAAATGTTGAGTAGAGCTTTCCATTATTGATAAGTGAACTACTGTCAAGGATGTTAATCATGCCTCTTCCGCCATCACCGATAGCAAACAAATCGGCAACATTAAGTGCTGTTTCTCCAAAGAACTTCTCGCCTCCGGCAATCTCAAGAGCAACGACTGCTCTTACGATTGCAGCAATCGAGGTTGAACTTAACTTGCCGTACTGTGCCTCGAAATCCTTGGAGTTTTCTGCCACGTAGTTAAGCATAGACTTTAGGTCCTTTGTATCAATAAGAAGCAAATTGTTGTCGTCTGCAATCTTAAACACTATCGAAAGAATATCCGTCTGGGTATCATTTAGCTCCATAATACGCGAAAGGAGAAGTGGCCCCATCTCAGAAATTGTAGTTCTAAGCGGCATTCCTTTTTCCCCGTAAATGTCCCAAAGCGCCACCGGGTAACCTGTGTATGAAAAACCGGCCTGATCAAGACCAAATCTGCTTATTCTCTCCTGCATATCCGCACTGTCCGTGCCGGCATCCGCAATACTTGAAATGTCGCCCTTAACATCCGCCATGAAAACAGGAACACCCATGTCAGAAAAACTCTCCGCCATAACCTTAAGCGTTATAGTCTTACCTGTTCCCGTTGCTCCTGCCACAAGTCCGTGACGATTGGCAAGCTTCGGGGTAAGGAATATTTTCTCCCCATTTTCATTGTTTGCAACCCAAATCTTATTGTCTGAAATCATGTCAAAACCTCCCGCACAATTCTTTTTCTAATGCTGTAGTTTATTTTAGTTTTTTAATCTTCATTGTGTTTTTATATCCCGTCTTTTTGGAAGTAATTAGCTTTTTGTATTTTTTGTACTTTTTACGAGGTACTTTGATTACTGCTTTTTTGTGTATGTTTTTAAAAGCATTTTTACCTATCTTTTTAAGCTTTGAAGATTTTATTGTTACCGTTTTGAGTTTTTTGCAATTTGCAAACGCATTTTTGCCTATCTCGGTAACATTCTTACTAATGTTGACTTTAACAATAGTACTGCTGCCACAAAATGCATTTTCTGCTATTTGCGTCACTTTGTACTCTGTTCCATTAATGTTAACTGTATCCGGAACGGAAACTTCTGTTGCATCAGTTTCCACAACCGCTATCCATATAACAGTATGTTTCTTTTCACTTGTAACCCGGTAGTTTGCATCACCAACATTTATGTTAGTTTCTTCTGTCGTCGGTTGTTTTATCTCGGACGTTTCTTCTTTTGATGTGCTTTGCGCTGTTGTATTTGACGGTAACTGTTCCGTTGTTTTGTCATCGTCTTCTTTTTGTATAGGTTTGTTTTTTGATACTGCCGTATAAGTCACTGCCTTTGGATTTTTAACACTTATATACGTCCAAATGTTTCCTTCCTGATCTTGCCAATTATAACCTGACTTTTCAGGAAGTCTTATCAATACTTTTTGTGATGAATCCGGTCTGGTTATTCCTTTAACTGCCGGAAGAATCAACTTATTTAAATTGCTGCAGCCTTGAACCATGCTTGTTGCATCAGTTACATTAGACAGGTCAAAATTACTTAAATCAACCGTCTGGATTTTTTGACAATCTACAAACAACTGGCAAATATTATTCACCTTTCCGGTTTTAAAACTGCTAATATCAACACTTTCCAGTTCAAAACAGCTTGCGAACAAACTAAACATATCTGTAACCTTACTCGTGTCAAATCCACTTAAATCCAGCGTTTTAAGTTTTGTGCAGGCACAAAACATTGCGCTTATGTCCTCTACATTACTTGTGTCAAACTTGCTCAAATCCAATGATTCCAGGTTCTTGCAGCCTTCAAACATCGCTGACATATCGGTAACTTTGCTTGTGTCCAATCTGCTTAAGTCAATAGTGGTCATATTTAAACAGCCTGCAAACATGAAACTTGTATTTGTTATTCCGGTTACTTGTATTTTTCCACTCTTAATATAGTCCCTATATTCATACCATGCCGGAGTTCCTACATAGTTTCCATTACCCGTTACCGTAAGTAATCCATTCTCATCTATTGTCCATGTTAGGTCACCGTCAATACCACTATATAATATCTTGGGTAATACCGTCCCCTCCTCAGATATCAAAGTATAAGTCATTGCTTTTGGATTCTTAACACTGACACTTGTCCAAATGATTCCGTCCTGATCTTTCCAATTGTAACCGGACTTTGCAGGGAGAGTTATCACAACATCCCTAGATGTATCCGGGTTAGCATACCCCTCTGTTTTGGGAAGAATCAACTTTTCTAAGGTTTCACATCCCTGAACCATGCCTTTTGCATCAGTCACATAAGTCAGATTAAAATTGCTTAAATCTACTGTCTTCATTTTTTTACAGTTCATAAACAACTGACAAATGTCTGTTAAGTTTCCGGTTTTAAAACTACTGATATCAACACTTTCCAGTTCATAACAGTTTGAGAACAAACTAAACATATTTGTAACCTTACTCGTATCAAATCCGCTTAAATCCAGTGTTTTTAATTTCATGCAGGCACAAAACATTGCGCTTAAGTTTTTTGCATTACCTGTATCAAACTTGCTCAAATCCAATGTTTCCAGATTATTGCAACCTTCAAACATTGCTGAAAAATTAGTAACTTTGCTCGTATTAAACGTACTTACATCTATAGTCTTTAATCCTGTACACGCAGCAAACATAAAACTTAAATCTGTTGCGTTTTCTGTATCAAAGCCTTTTACATCTAACGATTTAAGACCTTTACAATCACTAAACATTGTTTTCATTGTAATAACACCGCTTGTGTCAAAGCCACTCATATCCAATGTCTCCAACGCAGAACATTTCGAAAACATTGCTTCCATAGTGGTTACTTTACTTGTTTTGAGCCCACTTAAATCAATACTTGTCATTTTTGTGCAATCCGCAAACATCCAGCTTGTTTTTGTTATTCCACTTACTTGTATTTTACCGCTCTTAATATAGTCAGCATATTCATGCCATGCCGGATATCCAATGTTATATCCAACATAATCTCCGTTACCTGTTACCGTTAGTAATCCATTTTCATCTATTGTCCATGTTAAATCTCCGTCTACGCCGCTATATATTATCTTGGGTAATACCGGTTCGTTTTCCGACGTCAAAGTATAAGTCATCGCCTTAGGGTTTCTTACACTTATATCCGTCCAAATGTTTCCGTCCTGATCTTTCCATTTATAACCTGACTTTTGGGGAAGTCTTATCGTAACACCCGTTGATGTATCCGAAGCAGTAAGCCCTGCTGTCTTTGGAAGAATCAATTTTTTCAGGTTGCTGCTTCCCTGAACCATGCTTGTTGCATTAGTCACATTGGTCAAATCAAAGTTACTTAAATCGACCGTCTGCATTTTTTGACAATCCATAAACAACTGACAAATATCCGTTACGTTGTCGGTTTTAAAACTGCTGATATCAACACTTTCCAATTCATAGCAATTTGCAAACAGACTGAACATAGTCGTAACTTTACTCGTGTCAAATTTGCTTAAATCCAACGAATTTAATTTCATGCAGGCACCAAACATCGAGCTCATGCTAGTCACATTTTTAGTATCAAAATTATCAACATTTAAGGATTCCAACGCTTTACAACCTTGAAACATGGCTCTCATGTCTTTTACATTTGTTGTATCTAATTTGCTGACATCTAATGATTTAAGACTTGAACACGTACAAAACATAAATCTCATATCGGTAACTGAAGAAGTATTAAAGCCGGACACATCTAAAGAAGTAAGCTCATTACAATCACAAAACATAAAGCTCATATTTGTAACTTTGCTCGTGTCTAACCCACTCAAATCAATGCTTGTCATTTTTGAGCACCCCGAAAACATGCTGCTTGTGTTTGTTATTCCGGTCACCTGTACTTTCGCACTTTTAATATTGTCTTTATATTCACGCCACGCCGGATATCCGCTACTATTTCTGACATAATCTCCGTTTCCCGTTATCGTCAATAATCCACTTTCGTCTATTTTCCAGTCAAGCGCTCCACTTTTTCCGCTTGCAATCAATTCTTCCGCATGCGCATTAAACCCCACAATAAATACAAAAAAGCATACGAAAAAAACAAATGTGCATAACTGTACCGACAATAATCTGCACGTATAATCTTTCTTTGATTCAATAACGTTCTGCATAAATATACCCCCTCCAAAACGTAATTTTATATCCCCAAACATCAATATATATATTATAATTCTTTCTTATTATTTTAACAATGCAAACATATTAAAAAAGTCCTTTTTTTACATAAAAAACAGGTTACAGCCAATCCTTGCGACCAACTGTAACCTGTTTGCATTTTCACTCTTCCCAGAACAATTCATCAAGCGTCTTTCCAAGTGCCTTACACACGCTGACACATAAGTTGATTGTCGGGTTGTAATCTCCTTTTTCTATAGCGCTTATCGTCTGTCTTGACACGCCAACTGCTTTGGCGAGGTCGTCCTGCGACATATCAAGTCCGGCGCGCGCTGCTTTTAATTTCAGATTCTTCATAATAATCACGCTCCTTACTCAGCCTTGGCATCGATAAGCTTCTTGATAGCAAGCTCAACAGAAAGTACAAGGAATATTCCGCCACATAACAAGTTGATAAATGGTCCCTGAAGTTTTCCGTTAACAAAAAGTTCACCATGAATATATGCCATTATACCAATGAAAAGGTTAAAAGCAGTAATAAATGTCATGCCTACAATAAATCTTGTCATGTTGTTGTTAAGTCCAACGTATGCATCATGGAAAACACTGTAAGTTACCTGAACGATTATTCCTACAATTATTGGTATAAAGTAAAGTGACAAACCTAAAAATGCAAGGTCATATGATGTTGCCAAAATAAGGAACAATGCGTTGGTAAATACTATTCCGTAAAAACCATACATATATGCTCTGCCACGTGCTTCCTTCTGTCTCTCATCATACTTTGTCTTCATCTTGCCGTCTTTGTTAATTGCCTTCAAAAATACTACTGTAAGAATAAGTCCTACTACTATTCCTAATAAAATTCCTAATGTATATGCCTTCATAATAATCATCCTTTCTTTAAAAAAAATATACTTAAACATTTGTCTTTGAGTCTGGCCCGTCGGCTTCTTGTGATTCCTGAAAACATCCTGCAGAAATGTTTCCCTTGGAAGCTTCTGGGATTATAATACCACCCTCACGACATAATGTCAAGTATATTTTACATATTTTATAATATTTTTTTCATTTAGCATTTTACAATGGCAAAATGCTAGGATTTACGCACTTTTAATATGGTGTATATTGCTTAAGTGCATGATCCTGACAACGAATTTCAATAACCTTCCAGTCCTTATCAAACACAACAACCATGCAGGCGGAGACAGTTGAATTGGTTTCTACGTCCTCACAATATAACTCGGAAGAAACCGAAACCGTTTGTGTTTTTTCATCACATTCTATTACCTGGTGCGACATTTCAACATGCCTTGTCGGTATATACCGTTTCGTAAAACTAATGTAGTTCTCTTTCCCTTGATTCAAAACTTCTTTCGTTATCGTGCTTACTCCGACACCGTTCACATCATCGGAATAATCTTCTCCATCTTGAACCATCATTTCAACAACTAACGAATACGTATATGCTTCCCAGTATAATTGTTCTTCCGGGGTATCATACATTGCCTTTGAAAACAGGTCGCTCTCCTTAAGACTTGAAAGCACATGATTTCTGTAAGCTTCATTTCTTGCAAGCTGTTGTTTATGGTTGTGCTTTTTCACACTCTCCACGCCGTAGGATATTGAAAAGCCTATAGCCAACACTAATACAACCACCACCAGCACTACATTGATAAAATCATTTAACTTAACAAGCCATGCATCTTCCTTGCCGGCTGCAATCCTTTTATTTCTAATAACACGAACAACATTAAAGAAAATACAACCTATGGCACTTAAAACCGCAGTAAAAATGAACCCTATAAACGCACCAAGCGCATCAAGACCGGGAAACATCCCGCCCTCATAGACATACAAACTATCAAAGAATAATACTTTGATTATACTTATGACAAACGGAATCCAAAAAAAATAAGCCTGATAAATAATTATAGTGGTTTTATCCTCCCTATTATTACGAAGCCTAAACCACAAAAAAAGTCCGACAACGACAACAACCACGCATCCTATTATTCCGGCACGGTCAGAAAGTGGAAAAAGAATCATCCTGTTGCAGTCCAAAAAATAAGCAAGCGCTATGACTATTACACACCACGCAGCGTTAACGCATGTACCGAAAAGCGAGATTTTGCGCAGCATCATTATTAAGTTCTTAAGAAAACCCTCTTTTGTATTATCCAACTGCTATCCCCCAACAATACTTTAATTATCTGCGTTACTTCTTCCCCGGCACATCATATTTATATCCTGCAGGATTCATATGTATCATAACATGCTTAATATCAGGATAAGAGCTTTCAATCTTGTTATGAAGCTTCTCTGCGATATCATGCGCCTCTGAAAGCTTCATGTTTCCATCAGCATTTATCTCAATCTCCACATAGATTTTCTCGCCAAATTTTCTTGTTCTCAAAAGGTCAAGACCAATTGTCTGCCCAACCTCATCACCAAACTTAATGACAAAGTCCTTAAGTTCATTTTCAAAATCCTCATCACAGGAGGTGTCCAACATTTTCTCAATAGCATCCTTGAAAATGCTGATTGCAACGAAAATAATAACGATGCAAATAACAACTCCGGCAATCTGATCAAGTATCGGAAATCCGTGTCTTGCCCCAATTATACCAACAAGCGCACCAACCGAAGACATTGCATCCGAACGATGATGCCATGCATCTGCCTTAAACGCACCGGACTTAAGTTTCTTGGCATAGTACATCGTGTACCAGAACATTGCTTCCTTAACTACAATTGAAACTACCGCCGCAACAATCGGTAAAATGCCGGGAAGCTCCATTTGTTTGTAGCTTCCGCTAACGATTGCGCGCATGCAGTTAATGCCAATTCCCGCGCCTGTCACAAACAAAATAAGCGCAAGAATAATTGACGCCACGCACTCCATTCTCTCATGCCCATATGGGTGTTTTCCGTCTGCTTTTTTCTTTGAAATAATGACACCAATGTAGGCAATAAATGTTGCAAACACGTCCGACAATGTATGAACCGCATCGGAAAGCATTGCCGAAGAATGCCCGATAATTCCGGCTATTAATTTAAATACCGCAAGAAAAATGTTGCCAACAATTCCCGCTGCCGCCATTTTGTTGGTAGCTCTTTTAATCAGTTCCTCTGTCATACAAATACCCCCAATATTTGTAATTTAAGTATATTTAATTATCCGCCTTTTCATTACCTTTTGCAACCTGTTTTTGTACTTGTTATTTTACATGCGTTCATTTATTATATAGTTATCAATTACGACTTCACGAAAGGACGAATGTATTATGAAGAAGACTATTATGTACCTGTCACTTGCAATCTGCATGCTTGCGGTAGCCTTTAGTGTATCAACCGTTACTGTAAATGCTGCATCAAACACGAAGCTTATGACCAATTACCTCAAGGCTTACAAAAACAAAAAATACAAAAAAGCAAAATCTTACCTTAACAAAATGAAGAAATCCGACAAGGATACATCGCTTAAGAAAATGTCAAAGAAACAGAAAAAAGCATATTTGAAAGTCGTTAAGAAATACAGTAAGAATCTTAATATCATGTACGGTGATTATTTGTGGGGATACTACCTTGCAGACCTTAACAAGGATAAGAAAGCAGAGTTGCTTATACAGTACGGAAGCTGCGAAGCAGATGTAAGAACCTATGTATACACCTTCAAAAAAGGCAAGGCAAAGAAGGTTGCCATGACATACTCAGGACATACCGGTTATGTTGCTTATCCCGGTAAGGGAGTAGTCCAGGTATGGGGACACATGGGTTGTTGCGGAGTATCAGTTCTTACCATGAAAGGCAACAAACTCTCTTCCAAAAATTACGGTGGTCAGGATATAAATAAGTCCGGTGATGATTATATTTTACCAAGCAATTATTTGTACTCTCACATCAAATATGATGCCCATTACAATCGTTCTTTAGATTTATCAGACTTGAAATAATCAAAAAAACTCTCTTGTCCGTTTCCGAACAAGAGAGTTTTTTGATTTACTTTTCAGAATTAGGTTCTTTTCCAAGCTCATATCCTAAATCTATATCTCTGACTACTTCCACGCTGGCAAGATTCTCATCAGCCAAATCCCATAAAATATCTACAGATGCGTCGCCGTAGTTGAATATATATCTAATCTGTCTTATATCATCGCCTTCTGAATAATCCTGGTATGCTTCTATTTTTTTAACAGAGTCCGGTTCCTGTGGCAATCCGAACTTCTCCTGAAGCTGTTTGTAAACCTTCTCTTTATCATTTTCAGCCTTCTTAAGAGCCTCTTCCTTTGTGTAGCTCTTAAGTGCTGCCCAATGCTCTCTGCCTCGAACTGCAACAAATCTGAAATCAAGCTTATGCATTCCAAAACCTACAACATAATCTGTACTGTTTGGAGTTGCTCCTTGCTGCTCAAAGTACACTGTATAACAGTCATGAGTAAGTCCAACACTTGGGTCAGACTCCGATGGCTTGAAGGCTTCCACGCGTACACTCCACTCATCACCAAGATCTTTTCCAAGGAGTTTTACAAGATATTTACGGCTTAGTTTTATGATGTCTTCTTCGGTAGATGTCTCTACATCCACATAAGGATCTTCAAATGCTTCCAAAGGTTCAACCTTTTCTGCTTCCTTCTCAATGACGTAGTCCTTCTTTGCTGAGTAGTCAATGAACATCAAGAGCTGGTCATCTGACATTTCTGCATCCGGAAGGTGTAATAAATTATCCTCCTCCACGTAGCAAACTGATTTGCCATCCCAGTCACTTAAAGCCTTTACTCGTTGAACTTCCTGCTCAGGGAAAAGATTCTCACCATAATACTTTCTCTCAAGCTCGGCAAGTCTTAACGACTCATCATTGGTAAGCTCTCTGCTCCAAGAACCGGATATAGTTACTGAAGAGTCATTATTAATATCCTCTACATATCCCTTAACTTCCTCCTGAGGCATACTCTCCATACGCTTCATTACACTTTTATAATATGCTGTTGCACCTACTCCGGTACCGCCTACAAGTGCTGCAACAAGTAATGCCGTAAGAACACCTGCGTGCCTAAAACGCACATCTGCTGTTCTCTTTCCCTTTTTGCAATTCTCAAATAATTCAGTTTTCATCTCATCCGAGATTTCTATATTATTAAAAAGTCCTTTGTTAAAATTATAATTGTTCACAGACAATCCCTCCTTCAAATGCTTTGCCAAGATGTGCAAGACACTCTCTTGCACGTTGTAATCTCTTCTTCACGGCTCCTTCAGATATGCGAAGAATCTCCGCCGTCTCTTTTACGGAATATCCCTCTATATAATAGAGGATAACCACACTTTTGAGTTTGTAGTTCAAATTCCATATAAGTCTGAGTTTTTCTCGGTCTTCAACATTCATTCCGTTTGTGATTTCAAACCGGTCCTCCACCTCTTCAAGAGGGACTCCGGCATGTTTTTTATGAAATCTGAGGAATTCTTTACATTTATTCTGTGAAACCTTTATTAACCAGGCTTTCTTATGCTCCTCGGATTTGAAATCCGGCTTCTTGGTCATATAGGTTATAAATGTCTCCTGCAAAACGTCATTTGTATCCTGTTCATTTTTAAGAATCATGAAACATATTTTGTAGAGAGCATTACTATATTTCTCTATGACCTCTTTCAGATCTTTATTCCGTTCTTCTTGATTCATTGTTTTTTCCTCCGAAACCATTTTAATTGTTTTCGTTGTTATCGGTGAAAAAGCTCGTTCGCGAATGGCCTTTCACTTTAAATATGAACAAGACTACAAAAAGGTGACATTTTTTTATTTAACTACAGCCTTTACTCCAATATTCTTCTTTGTAAAGAACTTCTTATATTTCTTAATGTATTTCTTATTTTCTTTCTTTGAACCTACTTTAACTTTAACAATAAGCTTCTTAACTTTAAGTCCCTTAAATGCATTCTTAACAGACTGCTTTGTAAGCTTCTTTGACTTAATTGTTATTGTCTTTACGTTAGAACCCTTAAACGCCTCTGGTGCAAGTGTTGTTACATTCTTTCCTATTGTTACTGTTGTAGCAGAACTGTTTTTAAGAGCTTCGGCTGATACTTCTGTAACCTCATACTTCTTACCATCAACAGTTACAGTATCAGGTATAGTAACGCTCTTTGCTTTTGTGTTAGCAACGGCAGTAAACGTAACCGTATTAGTTTTTGATGTAGCATCTGATGTTACTTCAAACGTACCCTTCTTTTCAACGGTTACTTCTTTAACTGCTATATTCTCAACATCTTTAGATTGCTTTTCCGTTTTAGTCTCACGACTTATTTCTTCACCACACTGGTCACATACTACAACCTCAACATAAGAGCCATCTTTCAAACAGGTCGCAGCAACTACATTTTCTTTCACTATTTTCTTAGCCGGATGTGTACATGCTTTTCTTGTTAATGTAACTTCAACCTTCTTACACTGTGTCTCATAATAGTCCTTATCTTCTCCTACATATATCGCTGTTGCAGTAATAGGCGTTCCTATAGTAAGTTCTTTATTCATGTCTGTATCAGCCCAACTCCATCCAGCCGGTAATAATACGTCACCGACTTTCTTATTCGTGTAAACCACATCATCCTTTGTAGCCTTTGGAGCGTTTGCAATGCTTGTTCCCAGAGCAATTTTCACACCATCATTATTAACAGAAGCAGTTGCAATATCATTATGGTTTCCATCCCCGACAACCTTGTACCATACATAGTAGGTTCCGGCGTTGGTGCCTGTGGGAATAGCTGTACTCCAGCCGGCTGTCGGAGCTGTGGTTTCGTCCGAACCGAGAGCATACTGCATAGTCCCGCCGGTGACCAAGCCCGCTGTGATAAGTGCCTGTGCGGAGCCGGTATAGCTCAGGTCGGTCTTTGCTGTGGGAGCAGTGATATTCTCATTCGGAATATCTACCTTCGCTATGGCAAAGCTCTGTGTAAGTCCTGAAGTCGGCAACTTATAATTGCTGTTGGAAAGAGCTGTTGCCGTTGCTGTATAGTTTTCCCCGGAATTGGTCTTACCGCCGGTTACGGTAACGGTACAGACATCACCGTTAAACATATTAGTAACGGTCGCCGTGGGCTTTTTCTCTGTCCCATCATAGGTAAAAGAATCACCTTCCCAGCTTAGTTCCGCTTCAAACGGGTTGATCGTCAATGTTTTTTCAACAGTGCCCGCGTAATCTCCCATACCGCTAATAACCGCTGTATAGTTTCCCGCGTTTTTCGGTGTCACAGTCTGACCGTTCTGTTTGAAAACAACGGTGTAATTTGTATCTTGTACAAGTGTTTCGTTTCCGATCTTTACGGTGACATCGGTCTGATTTTGACCGTTATAGGTCAAAGGCTCCACCGAGATTGCGGAAGGCAGTATATTACAGATCTTCGCACTGACAGTCACATTCAAGGCAGGCATTGTAAAGCTGTTGTTTGTTACTGTCACATCATTATCCGATGTATCCTTCACGATAAACGTTCCGAACGTCTTTCCCTCTGGAGGAGTGCCGTTGTAGGAAAGGGTGACTGTGGAACACTCTGTGAAATATGACTTCCCACCATAGGTAATAGCGGAATCTGCTGCGGTGATATTTTCTCCTAAATCAGCAGTAAATACCGGCTGAACTCCTCCGTCAATGTCAGAGGATGCAGCATTGTAATAACCAATGCCATGCCCAGAAGTCACGGAGCTGCCGTTTATTTTGCATCCATGATAATAATTGCCGGTATGATTTGCACCGTTTCCGTTTCCGTTGCCGACGACCGCGCCGACATGGCCGGCGCCTCCGGTTTTTCCAAGATTCGTATCCAGTACAAAACATCCCGTGATGGTTCCTATATTGAATCCCGCAACGGCGCCAATCATATTTCCTTCATTGCCGGGCTGTTCAAACGTGCAGTTTTTAACTGTCAAGGAGCTGACCGTTCCATGATTACCCACACGCCCGAAGATCCCGTATGGTTGATCAATTTCGTTTTGGGTCACTGCGGTTACACCGCTGATGGTATGGTTATTCCCATTGAAGGAACCGTTAAAGTATACGTCACTATAGACGATTGTACCATATCCGACAGGAGTATAAGTCTTACCGCTGTAATCAAGGTCTTTTTCCAACCTGAAATATACGCCTTCACAGTCATAGCCGTTATTTACCAGTGATGCAAGCGCATTCATGCCGTCTGTATCGGAGATCGTATAGGGAGATTCCGCCGTTCCGCTGCCTTCCCATGAAGTGATGTCAACTGCCGTGAAACTGACGATCTCATCATTGGCTTGTTTCGTATAGGATGTGCCGACCTTTTTGTACTCTGGATGGGAGCCGTCCGGGTATGAGACCGTAAAACCTGTGGCGATATAGCCCGGTCTGTTATAATCAAACGCCACACCACTCCCGGGCTCATAATATACCTTGCCATCTTCCCCCGTCATGCTTCTGCCTGACGACAGCGTGACCGTGATATAATCAGCATCATCCCCGACGGGAGTGAGGGTATATCCGACAAATGCCGGAACGATCTCCTTCCCTGCGAGAGCCGTCTTTTGTGCATCACTTAAGAGCGTACCTCGTGAATACAGAGTTCCGTCGCCCACAAAGGGTTGCATTACAAAAACACTTCCCTCGAAGCTGTCCGACAACACACGGTCATTATCATTAGAAATGCCAATTTTAATTCCTTCATTTTTTGTATGATCTGTAAATCTTCCGCTGGCAGAAAACCCTCCGGCGCCGCCGTGCGCCTCGATATCGCCTCCATATAATTTAATCAGCCCTGTGCCGCCGCCGTAACTCTCGATTGGAACCGCTCTGATCCCATAACCGGTTTCGCCGCCCGTCGCTCTCAGTTTCCCGCCGGAAACATCACAATTCTTGCAGTATATCGCATCCCCCGCCGTATTGCTGACCGTGACTTCTCCCGAATAAAAATATGCATTACCGGTGCCCATATTGATCCCGCCGGTTACGGTCATATCACAGCCGGTATTGATCAAACCCCCGTTCAGAATGCTGACGCCGTTTTGAACGGTCAACTTTCCCAGATCTCCGGTTCCGTTCCGCCTGTAGATAGATAGTTTCGGGCTGCTTCCTCCACCCGTGACGCTTCCGTTGACCGTTATTGTCTTTTCGTTGGCTATAATGAGGTCGACTGTTCCAGTTATCGCAATAGTTCCGGCATAGGTTATATTATCATTCGCCACATACCAGCCTTCACTTAAGGTAGTTTCATTTCCCGTAAGGGCAATCGGCAATGCACTCCTTACATTACCGGAGTCATCAATGTATTCACAGCCTGTCATTTCCGGACCGTCATAGGTTACGGTAAATGTGTAAGTTTTGTCTGCATACCCTTCCTGACTATCATGGTAATTTAGTGTGATAGTCTGTGTTCCGGTAAAGGAACTGTGAAGCAGGATTGTCTCATAGTAGGTTGCATTCCACCGAGGATCATACTCCTGCTGAACTGATAAAACACCTGCATTGCTAACCGTAACATCAACATAACGGGTATCCGTAATTTCTGAACTGTCGTATTCTGTATCTGCAGCATTAACCAAAGCCCAGATTACATCATCATAAAAATCTATGTTGCTTTCATCATAGACAGAATGTGTTTTATCCCCATAGGTAAAAGTGAGCTTGTACTGGTATGCCGGTTCATCCGCCCTTGCCTCCATAGTCACTCCCGGCAGTGGCAACACTCCCATAACCATAACAAATACAAGCATCATCATTGATATTCCCGTCATTGCCATTTTCTTAACAATATTCTTACATTTATCCATAATCATTCTCCTTATAAACTGCGTTATATTCCTAATCAATTCCAATAAAAATGTTTTTTCTTAATAACAATAATTCTTCATCAACTCAAGTCTTATACATAATCAATAGTGCCTGCTTCATTTTCTCTAATTCCCTCTCATCATCAAATCCCTTTTCTGGAATATACACAAGCCCGACTGCATATCTTGTTACCGCCGCAAGCATTAAGTGGAGCGTGATCGAGAACATTTCCTCCTCCGGCTCGTCCGTCCTAATTGTGTTATCTTCTTTTGCTTTCGAGTATATAATATGAAAACGCTCTTTCAATATATCTATTATTCCTTGATAGGGCTGCAAATCTTTTTCATCAACATTTTCTGATTGAATATATACGTTAAAGAACTGATTAAACCGTAGCAGGTCTTTATTGCTTCTATACAATACAATAAATGATTCCAGATAGAACTCAAATATATCTGCCGATGTCATCCCTTCAAAGTTGACACTCGGTCTTCGCTTCTGATTTTCTTCACTGAACTGTTTCCATTTATGCGTAGCAACAGCAACCACAAGCTTTGGCTTGGTATTGTAATACCGATACAATGTCATCGTGCCGTAGCCACATTCTCTTGCTATCTCCTGCATTGATACATCTTCTATATTCTTTGACACAAACAGTTCATAACTTTTTTCCAATAAGGCATTGCGCGTTGCCGCAGTCTTTTCCGGATTCTTCTTTCTTCCTGCCATCTTCACACTCCCTCTAATTACCTTATAAAACAAATAGCGATAGATTACCTATCATTTATATTTATGATAGATAATCTATCACTATTGATTGCGTATGTCAACATCTGTCAAATACCTGTCCTTAGGTCTGTTTGTCAAGTGCAGACGTTTGCAAAAACATAACCGGTACCTTAAAGATACCGGTTATGCTTGAATAATTATTTAACTACAGCCTTTACTCCGATATTCTTCTTTGTAAAGAACTTCTTATACTTCTTAATGTATTTCTTATTTTCTTTCTTTGAACCTACTTTAACTTTAACAATAAGCTTCTTAACTTTAAGTCCCTTAAATGCATTCTTAACAGATTTCTTTGTAAGCTTCTTTGACTTAATTGTTATTGTCTTTACGTTAGAACCCTTAAACGCCTCTGGTGCGAGTGTTGTTACATTCTTTCCTATTGTTACTGTTGTAGCAGAACTGTTTTTAAGAGCTTCGGCTGATACTTCCGTAACCTCATACTTCTTACCATCAACAGTTACAGTATCAGGTATAGTAACACTCTTTTCTTTTGTCGAAGCTTTTGCAATGGTATAACCCACAGAAGCCGTGCTATCCTTTACCGTAATTGTAGTACCATTGGCTGAATAAGATAAGTCGTGTTTGTAAACAAAAGAACCTTCAACATTGTCATAACTAGATAATAGTTTAAACTGATCTCCTTTAGGACCAATACATGTTAATGTACCGAATATCGTCTTGTCAAAATCACAAGGGATAATAATTCTTTTAAGTTCCTTAGAAACCGAGATTCTCTCCAACTAAAATTACATGTATTCTGTCTTTGTGTCGTGAGAAACGTGTTATTAAAAACTGACAACATATTGTATCAGGTGACTTGCAGTTCATGCATGAGCCTGTTTTAGAACATGGTGTAGACAATCCAAAACGCTGTGCATTAATCGGTGCTGCAACATTTCTTGCTCGCTTCATTGCACCATCCACATCATCACATATCTTATTCATTCCAACGATAAACAACACGTGTTTAGGTCCGTGTGCAATCATGGATACTCGGTTTGAATTTCCATCGATGTTTACAATGACTCCATCTTCAGTCATTGCATTCGCACTGGAAAGAAAATAATCTGCATCATACCCTTCCAATGTTGCTTTGCGTTTTTCTTCCGGAGTTATTGCATTTTCTCTTTCAATGAAATTATAGTTTCCTGATTTGATGGCATCCACAAGACCGATTTCACGAGCAGACATTGCACCGCCCATGGTAACGGAAGAGTTTTCGGGAATCAAATCCAAAGCAATCTTTAAAGCCTCTTCTTTGCTTGCAGCATAATAGCCTGTCATATTTCTGGACTCGAGCCCCTTGATTATCTTTTGTGCTAATAATTCGTTACGTTTAACAATGTTTTCGTTCATGAGCGCACCTCCGTTTTTAAATGTATAACTAATATACTATATAAAACAAAAAATGGAAAGCCGTAAATGACTTTCCATTCTATATAAGAGGCGCCAACCAGATTTGAACTGGTGATAAAGGTGTTGCAGACCTCTGCCTTACCACTTGGCTATGGCGCCATGGCTCCCCGAGTAGGGCTCGAACCTACAACACCACGGTTAACAGCCGTGTGCTCTACCATTGAGCTATCAGGGATTAT
>SVEQ01000001.1 GCA_015057325.1 Lachnospiraceae bacterium
TCATAATACATTAAAACCAAGTATGCTGTCTGTTAATTCAAAATGTACCCAAACAGCTGACGCACGCGACTCGCCGTGAACGGCTCGCATCATCGCGAACGTTACGTGTTGGCTGCTTTGATGCACTTTCGTACATAACGAAACAGCGTGAGATTATCTGTGTGTGCAATATCCTGTGGAATATGGTAGGTGTTTAGAGGTTGTTGGTATGCCGTGATTAACATAGCGATGCGAGCCATGGATGGCGAGCAAGGCATCATTGAGCCACGATGGCGAATTGATAGCCGGTCGCGTATTATAAGAAAGTGTTGTCGGCATACCTACAACCTCTTAGCACCGGACATTCTGACACAGGATATGCATACATCTGATAATCTATACGCGTCCGTTAAGAATAAAAGTGCATTAAACAGCAATATGGTTGCAGTTTTTGTAGATGTGCGTTATACTATGAACGCAAATTACGGAATTGTGTAATAAGAATGGAAGAAACAATGGAAGATACGATAAATGATTCAGAAAAGAATACAGTAGTTGTACAAGCTCAATCCGATTATGATGAAGAGGTTTTAAAGGAGGCTGCCGAGTGTCTTAAGAGTGGCGGTCTTGTAGCATTTCCGACAGAGACCGTATATGGACTTGGTGCAGATGGCCTTAACCCTGAAGCGTCAAAGAAGATATATGCGGCAAAGGGAAGACCTTCGGATAATCCGCTAATTGTACATATTGCAGAGGTTGATGCGTTAGAGAAACTCGCTTATCCCAATGATATGGCATATACGTTAGCTCAAGCTTTTTGGCCGGGTCCGCTTACGATGGTGCTTCCTAAGAAGGACATTGTTCCGAAGGAAACAACCGGTGGTCTTGATACGGTTGCAATTCGTATGCCGTCGCATCCTGCTGCGCTTTCGCTTATAAGACAGTCAGGTGTATATGTGGCTGCACCGTCGGCTAACATATCAGGAAGACCGTCACCCACAAAGGCATCGCATGTTATCGAGGACATGGATGGTAGAATAGATTATATTATTGACGGTGGCGATGTTGGAATTGGAATAGAATCAACAATTGTAGATTTAACTTCGGACATACCTACAATATTAAGGCCCGGATATATTACAAAGAAAATGTTAGAGGACATGGTTGGTGAGGTCATGATAGATCCTGCACTTGATAGGCCTCTTGAAATGGCAGCCGCCGGCGTACACCCAAAGGCTCCGGGAATGAAGTACACACATTATGCGCCGAAGGGAGAGTTAACCCTTGTTGAAAAAGGTTCAATTAATGTGACAGACCAAAATGTCAATGCCGCGCAAACATCGGAAAATGCAGGCAATTTGGAAGTTATAGAAAAGATTAAGGAGCTTGCAAAAAGCAAGCAAGATGAAGGTTACAAAGTCGGCATCATGGCGCCGGAGGAATCATTTAGCGAGTATGTCGGATTCGCGGACACGGTAATTTGTGTCGGAAACAGGACTAAACAGGCTACGGTGGCAGCAGGTCTTTATGCGGCGCTTCGTCAGTTTGATGATAATGATGTGGAATATATATATGCGGAAAGTTTTCGAGACGGAGAACTTTCTTATGCGATTATGAACCGTTTGCTTAAGGCAGCGGGACAGCGAGTTATTCGTGTGTAGTAAAAAAATAGAGCTTATCTTTTGCATGATAAATGCATCAGATAAGCTCTTTTTTAATTATATAGTTACTGTTTCGTTTGCTTTTCTCTTCTTCTCGGACATGTTAAGTGAAATAATCCATGCGACAGCTCCGATAAACAGGTATGCTACGCGGGATAAAAGATAGGAGGTTTTTAACACAAAAGGTGTCTCGGTGCCATTCATTTTTTCAAGAGCTGCTGACATTTCTTTGTAATAGTTAGCCCCGTTAGTGTCAATAAAGAGTCCGGGTGCAACAAAAGCCAGCACCAGAATCACAGCCATTAAAACATAAACCAAGAACGGATTGACTTTTCCTAAACAATTCCCTATGCCCAGTATCACTAATAAGCAAGGAACACTGACTAGTAAGTATTCTGCCATGTAAGTTAAAAGATTTACCTGGTCAAAATAAACCTTAAGGAAGACACATCCAAGAACCAAAAGCAGCAGATTTGATAAGAGGAAATATCCCCCTATGATGATACTTTTAATCAGCATGCGGCGCCTTGCAGAAAAACCGGTTACGTCTGTTAGAATTCCTACTTTTTTCTGCTTTTTTGAGTAAACAGTTGCCACAAGAAAGAGTGATGCCAGCATGGACAAAAGCGCGGCGTCGCCTAAATATTTGCCGAAGCTCCATCCGGAAAATGGCGCTGTGTCTGACACGCCCAGTATTGTTTCAGACGAGAGTAGGAACCAGCCGTAAAGCAGTGTGATAACTGTCATTGCAAGAACGTAGGGTTTTGCAAGAATAATTTTTATTTCATAATTAAAAATCTTCATCAATGTTCAAATCCTCCTCTGTTAGTCCTGAAAGATTAAGGAAATCCTCATATGTGACACCGGGTGTTCCGTCAAACATATTTCCGTGGCCACTATCATAGAGCTTTTTAAGAACTTTATCCATAGCCTCTTCGCCACCGAGCTTCTCCTCCGCTTTTAGTAACATAAGTGGCATACGACTGTACTTGTTGATGGCGTTTACGGAGTCTTCGATGCTTGTTTTGTAGCTTTTTGGAAGTTTCTTTAAATACTCGGGGTGACGGAAATAGAAGTTGTTATTTTGACATTTTACATCTTCCTTCCATTTGTCTACGTAGTATTGCTTGGCATACATTTCTCCGTACTTTTCTTTAACTAGACGGTAGGTGGTGTAGACATCCAATCCTTCCGCAGACCAAAGCTTATCCTCGTCCACATAGCATCCCATATCCCCCCAGTATAGGTGGATTATCTCGTGCATAAATGTTTCGTTTTTGTTTGTACCCTTTTTGCTGTCAGAGAGTGTTTCCGGAGACATCATATCTTCGGAAAGCATTACATTTCCGAAGACTACTCCACCGCTACCACCATTATCTGAACTGAGCAATTGTATACGTATTTTGTCTTCTTCGCTGATGGATTTTAGTGAACCAAAGTGTTTGTCGCAGTAATCCAAAACGTCGGTAATTGCACTGTTTATATCGCTTTTCTCAACCAAATCCGTATGTTTTTCGCTGTGTTCAAAGAGAATTTCGGAATCATTGTAAGGGATTTTTTCAACGTGGTTTTTGGCAGATAAAAGCATCGGATATTCTGTGCCCAAATCATATCGTAGGGTACCGTCCTTATTTTCCTTTATACGCTTAAGAGGAAATCCGTTGTTGGTTGCAACGTGATCTGCCGGAAGATTCACATACACATGCCCACGTTCACATCCAAGTCTAAGGAAATACGGCATGAGGGTTTCGGCACCCACATTTATATAGTCAGGTTCAATCGAATCGTAAAGCTTGTAACCATCTTTTTGGAAGCAAGAATTGGCAAATGCAGGATATCCGCTGTATTCGATAACCATTTCGCCGGTTTTCTTGCCGGGATTATGAATGACACCTGCCATTTCGGCGAGATTAAGATCGTTAGGATTATCCGTGTTGTACTTCACATCGAAGTCAAGTGGCTTTCCATCCAATGTGACGCTTTTAATTTTGATGCCTGAATTGATTGTAAAATTCATTTCTTCAGTAGCAACATCCTTAAGCTTCATCGTAAGTTTGCCCTTAAGTGTACCAAGAACCGTATTAAAATGAATATCTGCCTCGGAAGCAGATGCCATACCAATATATTCATCATCAATGTCCATATAACTGTAGTCATTCGAATATGCCATGACCGGTGAGTGGTCGATGAACGGCTCCTTAACAATCATCACTATAGCGATGGCAAATGCTAAAACAATCGGGATTAATCCTTTTATTTCTGTGCAATTTTTTGCAAAAGATTTTATGATTCCATACTGATATCGTCTTGCAAACATTACGCCAAGTGCCCGAAATCCTATTGCGACAAACAGCAACAGAACTCTGGTGTATATCTGGAATCTCACGTTACCATAAGAACCGTAAGAATCTGATACGTTCATAAACTGTGGCATATTCCATCTAAAGAAAATGTTCATGCACGCAATTTTTGTAAACTGCGCTGCGGTAAGTATAAGTAGTAAAATGACGGAAATACATATATTTTGTGAAATCATATAAAGACCGTCACACACAAGCAGAGTCATTAGAATACCGGGTAGCATTGCAGTAAATGTATAAATCAGATATCTTCCAAAATCGAAGTAGTACTCGGTTTTCGCGCTACAGACCGGAAGATAAACTATTACAGAGAGAATGGTTGTTATTAACGCACATAGCATATATGCAAATAATGTTGCGAGTGTTATCTTTCTGCCGGCTGCATATGCATTTACCATATGAGAAGTTCCGTTACTTTTGAATCTGTCGGCATCCATTATCAGGCCGATACCCCAAAGGATAGAACCACCAAGTCCGCCAAGACAAAAGGGATAGATAATGTTTGAGGTAGTTACTGACTCGGCAAATACAGACAACACGTTGCTGAGTAGATTTTTAAGTGGAGATACAAATCCTAAAGCAACAAATGCCATATTTAAGGCGATGAGTAAATATGTTTTTTTATTCATAAGGAGTCGTCTTAATTCGACTCCGGTTAGTCTCATAGTCTGTTTCATAATTCGCCTCTTTTCTCACCAAAGTTTATGCAGTAGAGATACGCATCTTCAAGAGTAGCTTCACATCTCTCTACATAATCTGGCAAATTATCTCCTACAATCCTTGTTAACACGCCGTTTCTTGTGTTTACTTTAGAGACAATTTCACATTCTTTTGGAATCACATCGTCTATCCGGCGAACATAAGTCCCTACGTGATCAGTGGTCTGTTCGATAAGTTCCGCCGGACTTCCGTCGTATAGAATTTTACCGCCGTAGATTACCAAGACTCGATTACAAACTGCTTGCACATCGTCCACGATATGTGTAGATAAAAACACAATTTTGTCGCTTGAAAGTTCTGAAAAAATGTTTCTGAAACGAACTCGCTCTTCAGGATCAAGTCCTACAGTTGGCTCGTCCAAAATCATTATTTCAGGTTGACCAAGTATAGCCTGTGCGATTCCAACGCGTTGTTTTTGTCCACCGGAAAGACTGCTAATTCTTGCTTTCCTCTTATCTGCAAGACCTGTCTTTTCAAGAGCCCATTCGATTTCGGATTTTCCTTTAATGTTCTTTAAGGCTGCCATATAATCAAGGAACTGCCAAACGGTTAGCTCTTCTAAAAGTCCAAATGTCTGTGGCAAATAACCTAATCTGCGCTTAAATTCCTGCTCATTATCAAGAAGCTTTTCACCGTCAACTAAAATGTTTCCTTTTGTTTCTATAAGTCCCGCTGTCATCAGCTTCATAAGTGTTGATTTGCCGGCACCGTTAGGTCCTAATATTCCGACAAAGTCAGGGCTTTCCACTGAAAAACTTACATTTGACAGAGCCTTCTTGCCGGAAGGGTAAATCATGGTTACGTCGTTAATATCAATTTGCATAATGATTCCTCTTTTCTAAAATAATATAAAAGGCAGAGTCATTTATCATTCTCTGACTCTACCTTTATAACATATATTTCTTGTAGTGTATCTGTGGGAAATGTGGAGTTTGTGTGTAGTTGGTTTGCCTGTTACTGGGTAATCCGAAACTCTACACCGCCATCGGTATTGGAAATACTGTATTCTGCGCCAAACATTGACAGTACCATGCCGGTTATGTAAAGACCAAGTCCGCTTCCGGCAGTGTTTTTTGTATCGCCGCGGTAGAAGGCTTCAAACAAATGTGGCAAATGCTTGTCATCAATGTGCGCAGGAAAGTTCGTAACATTAAGTTTTACCGTGCCATCTTGTGATGTTGAAAGTCCGACCTTGACGGTTCCGCCGTTTGGAGTGTAATTAAAGGCGTTTCCAAGAATGTTGCCCAGTGCCTTGGCGAGCAGTTTTTCATCGCCACGAAAATCAACATTGTCCGGCACCTGATAGTCGAGATGTATATTTTTCTCCGTAATCAGTCCGTCATAGATAGCAATAGTTTCGTCCAGGATTCTGTCTATCTTAACGGCTTGCATATTGTTCGTATCCCCTATATCGATGTGAGATACGAGCAGAATCTCATTGATGAAACCAACCAGTTCGTTGAGCGTATCGCTGCATTTTGCAAGATATTTGTCGCGGTCTTTATAAACACCGATTCCCGCACGCATGCCGTCTATCTGTCCGATTACAACCGAGATTGGAGTTTTTAACTCGTGTGACACTCCGGCAAAGAACAGCATCCTGCGTCGCTCGCGCTCTTTCTCCAGGGCTATTTCATTTTTCAAATAAAGATTCTTGTCGTTTAGTCGTTCTAGCGCGGCCGACAGTTCGTCAGACAGAGTGTTCAGGCTTTTGGCAAGTGCACCTATCTCGTCGTCACGCTCGTCCGGGCAGTACCAGTCAAAATTCTGTTCAGCCATCGCCTGTGCAATCTTGCTCATTCTTACGATAGGACGTTTCAAGTAATAAGATGTAAGCTTTGCACCGGCAAATGATAAGATTAATGCGATGGCAAATGCAATCGGTAGGCTTATTAACGTCTGTCGCTTATAATCCTCGGTGCGTTCTGTACTTACTGTGACTAAAAGCACGTACTCCTTCGCATCATCTGCAAAGCGCAAAGGGTATGTCATGTCATTTGCAATACGCTCTTGCTTCTTATATGTATCCGCTGTGATCAAACGCACCTTGGCTCCCGACCGCGAAGCAAAAGTGTATATCATATTTTCAGCTTCTGCTTTTTCCGCTGACATACATCTATTGGCAAGTTCTACGGATTCATTTTTAATATAGGATTGATATTTCTTTTTTCCGGCATAGGGTGTCAAGATGTAGAACGTCAAATAAACAGTGCCCATAATGAAACATGCCATAGTAAGAAACATCAGAAATGTTTTGATTGTAAGATTTTTCATTTTATAAGCTCCGTCATTTTATAGCCGATACCACGCACGGTTTCTATGCAGTCGTTATTACCGAGCTTTCGTCTGATATTCTTGATATGTGTGTCTACAATTCTTGTATCTTCGTAATACTCGTAATCCCATAATTTTGAGAGTAGAGTTTTCCTTGTGACAACGCCGCCATTAGCCTTCATAAGTTCTGACAGGATGTCGAACTCTTTTAGAGTAAATTCGACTGCGCCTCCGTCGATCGTTACTGTGTGTGTGTGCTCGTCTAGGACGATACCATTCATGGAAAGTGTCTCGCTGGCGGTAACTCGTCCGCTTCTTCGAAGTATAGCCTCAACCTTGCTTACGATTACAGGCATAGAAGTTGTTTTGGAAATGTATTCGTCCACCTTGAGCTGGTAGCCTTTAAGCTGATCCTCTTCTGAAAACTTTGCTGTAAGCATCACGATAGGAACATCATTTTTTTTGCGGATAAGTTCGCAGAGGGTAAAGCCGTCAAGCTTGGGCAACATGATATCGAGGATTACAAGATCGTACTCTCTTTCTTCCATAGCGTCGATGGCAAGAAGCCCGTCGCCAACTGCATTAACGGAAAATCCTGCATTTGACAAAAAGTTGACCAGTAATTCCTGATAGTCTGCGTTATCTTCTACAACCAGTATCTGATACATGTCTTACCTCCGATATTCCTCATAAATGTTCAGCGCTTTAGGCTGACATGAATTCCTTTTTATGAAAACATCATACTACAAATAGGCCTTAAATAAAAGACTAAAGGCGTGCGTATCTATCATATTGAGTTGATATATTAATGTAAATATGGTAATATGGGCACCGAAAAGACAAACTATTAGAAAAAACTACTATATAATAAGGAAGGAAAAATTATGATAGCTTTAGGTTGTGATCAGGCAGGCTACAAATTGATGCAGGAAGTTAAGAAGCATCTTGAGGAAAGAGGTTTGGAGTATAAGGATTTTGGAACATACTCAGAGGATTCGGTAGATTATCCTGAGTTTGGTAAGAAGGCAGCGCGTGCGGTTGCATCAGGCGAGTGTGACAGAGGAATACTTATCTGCGGTACGGGTATCGGAATCTCGATTGCCGCTAATAAGATTAAAGGCATTCGTGCAGCACTTTGTCATGACGTATTTTCCGCAGAGGCAACAAGACTTCATAATGATGCCAATATGCTTGCAATGGGTGGAAGAGTTGTCGGAATCGGCCCTGCATTAAAGATTGTGGATGCGTTTTTGGATACACCATTCTCAAATGAGGAAAGACACGTAAGACGTATCAATATGTTAGAGGAAGACTAATCAAAATGGCGGTTGTCCGGAAAGGAATAAGTCTATGAAAATGCTGGCTTTAATAACGCAGCTTGCTATATCAATGCTGACGGCGATATTTATAAGTGGTGTGATTGGTTATTTTATCGATTATTTCTTTGGAACAAATTTGTTTATCTTCTTTTTGATACTCGGCGTGGCAGGTGGGTATAAGACCTGTTATAATGTTATATGCAAGTTTCTTGGAAGAAAAAGCCTTTTTGAAAGTACTTACAGGAAAGATGATAAGAAATAATTAACCGGACAAAATGTTACAAAAATGTTACAGGTTCGACGCAAAAAAGCGTCGTAACCTGTATTTTTTATGCGTAAAATGAGGGAGTGGTTGACATAAAAATAAAAAGGGGTTGACATAATCGAAAAGTCGTGTATAATATGTTACATAAATGTTACGAAAATGTTTCAAACCCACAAAAAATGAAAACAATTTTGTAACATTAAAAAGAAAAGGAGTAGTGTGATAGTAATGAAAAGAATAGTAACCGTAATTGCGGCGTGTATGATGTTGTCATTCATGATATGTTTCTCGACACATGCAGCAACCAAAGCTACTACAAAAGAGAATGTAACTATTAACCACCACAATAAAACTAAAAAGGCTACAAAAAAGAAAAGCAGATTAACCGCACAAAAAAGCAAATTGACGTTGCAAACAGTTGCTTCAACAGAAATGTCAGCACAGTCAGTCAAAAAAGAAGTGGCAACAGCCAAAAAAATTATTAAAAAAGAAGAAGATAAAAAAATAAAATACAGCAAAGAAGAACTTCGTTATATGACTTGTATTATATATTGCGAGGCAAGAGGCGAAAGTTATGCGGGACAGAAAGCTGTCGGAATCGTCGTGATGAACAGGAAAAAGGACAAAGATTTTCCGAACACAATAAAAGAAGTTATATACCAGAGAGGACAGTTTTCACCGGCAAGAAACGGAGCGCTAAGCAGGGCGCTTGAGAAGTATGACAAATACGCAAAAAAAGATAAGTTTAAAGGAGAAATGCCAAGTTGTCTTAAGGCAGCGAAAGAGGTGCTTGAGGGCTCCACAACCGTAAGAAAAGATGGTAAGGAAAAAGATCTTAGAAATTTCCTGTATTTTTCAAGATATCTCTCTCATGCAAAATTTACTTTAGGAAATCACCAATTCAAATAGAGAAAAACAGTGTGTGTTATGGGAAGTCCGGTCATTTTTTTGACCGGACTTTTCATATATATAATAAGGAAGAAATTTTTTGGTAATGAGATTACAAAAAAGGAATTGGGGAGAGATATGCGAGCAAGGAGACATAGATTAATACTTATAACGATGACAGCAGTATTTATATTAGCCACACTTTCCGGTTGCGGGATTGATAAAAACAGCCAAAAGAAGATAACGGACCTAGATTATACAGTATGTGATGAGAGAGGACTTCCGCATGAACTGATGGATATTATAAATGATAAGAAAAAAGAACCGTGTAAGTTCACGTATAGAACAAATGATTATCTCTATATTATTGTAGGTTATGGTGCTCAAGACCGTAAGGATTTAAACGTTGTAGTTTCCTCACTCTATATGACTGAAAATGCAATATATATCGAGACAGATTTGACAACGGTTGATAATGATGGTCTAGAGAAAGGATTGGTCAGTTATCCGTGGATTGCGGTTAAGGTTAAAAATTGTGATTTGCAAGTTAATTTTAAGTAAAATAATAACTTTTGAAAGTTGATTTTGACTATCTATAGGTTTATAATCGCGAATGGTAAGAAGTTGTTTTCATTCTTAATGATAAGAAATACTATAAGGTTAAGAGTGATCAATAAAAAAAGGAGAATTATGAAATGAAGGGTATCAAGAAAATTACTGCTGTAGCATTGGCTACGGTAATGCTTGCTTCTGTTGTACCTTCGGTTCCTGCTGCAGCAAAGGCAGATGTTAAGGTATCGAAAGTTCAGGTTTTCAGTGCGGCTACAGGAAGCAAAAAGAAGGTTGTTGTTGCAGTTGGAAAAACAGCAAAACTAAAAACTGTAATTACGGTTACACCTGCAATAAAGGAAAACAAAAAGGTTAACTACAAGAGTGCAGACAAGAAAATTGCCAAAGTATCAAGCACAGGCGTAATTACCGGTAAGTCGGTCGGAAAGACGACAATTACGGTATCAGCAGACAAGAATAAGAATAAAAAAGCGACCATCAGTGTTGAAGTTAAGAAGGGTCAGGTTAAATCAGTAAAACTTAATGCATCAGAAGGAACACTTAAGGTTGGCGAAACTGTTAAATTAAAGGCAATCGTTAGTGCAGACAAAAAGGCAGACAAAACAATAGCCTGGACTTCATCAAATGAGCAAGTAGCAACTGTAAATAACGACGGGTTGGTAACAGCAAAAGCTCAAGGGTCAGCAACTGTTAAGGCTGCATCTATTGACGGTTCCAATAAAAATGCTACATATAAAGTTACAGTAGTAGCGGATGAAGAGCCAAAGACACCGGAGACACCAAAAAAACCGGAACCCCCAAAGACTTCCGAAGAACCAAAGAAGGCGGATATTCCTGTGACAAAGGTCAATCTTGCCGGTGTTAAAGTTGTTAATGGAAACGAGATTACATTTGCATTGGACAGTGCTTGCAAACTTGAAGCGTCAAATGTTGAAGTTAAGTTGAGAAAATCAGCTAAAGGTTCATTTAACAAATCGCTGGATATCGAAAGTCTTACGACAAAAGATGATATTAACTATAGTGTTGCTCTCACATCAGATAGTCGTATAAATGCAGGTGAGTTTATTCAGGTAAATGTTTCTTCACTTACGAGTGATGTGAAGAAAATGGAAGCTCAGTATGAGGAGACTACTGTTGATTATGCTGTAAAGGAGTATTATAGTTGGAAATTAAATAGTAATAATAATTACAACTTCGATTTTGAAGATGGTGTGGGCTATATCACATATGAAGTGACCGATTTGCCGGAAGGTGTAACCTCAACAGCAAAAAACAACAAACTAATAGTTAAGGGTACTCCTACAAAAGCCGGATTGGCTGTTGCTACAATAAAGGCAACAGATGAGATTGGCAATACACTTACATATACTGTTAACTTTATGGTGTACACATCTGATAGTCTCATAGCTGCAAATTGCGAATGCACTACTGTTTCCGGAAAAGAGGATTATTTTGATTTAGATGATGCGGTAGCCGGAGGAAATGGCTGGTACTATTATCAGATAGTTGAAGATGAACAACATACAGAAGCCTATTTCGAGGGCGATGATGACGATATACAAATAGGGGAAAAGACTTATTATGCATCATCAAGATTATATGCAACAATAGACACTTCCGGTGATTATGTTATTAAGCTCAAAGCCTATGATTGGGATGATGTACATAACTACGATGATGGATTGATTGAAGAATCAGAAATAAAATCATGTGAATTCACTTTAACAATTCATGTAAAAGAGTTAATAACAATATCGGGAAAAGTTATGGATGCTGTTGGTAATGCAATTCCGGATGTTAAGGTTACTTTTACAAACAAAGATAATTCATCGAAATATGGTTCATCGGATTATACTTACTCAGATGACAACGGAACATATTCGATAAAAGTTTTTCCGGGCACATATGATATAAATGCCGACAATATATCTTCTGGACAGAAAAAGGAAGAGAAGAAAGCAGAGAAGAAGGAAGCAAAAAAGACAGAAAAGAAGCCGGAGAAGCCGGAGAAGCCAGAGAAGCCGGAGAAGAAGGAAGAAAAGCCTTCAGGTAACTCGTCTAAAAAGATTGATTCGGAGTATGCACAAACAACAAAATATTTGTATGATCAGACATTTACACAGACAACATCCAATTTTGATATTGTGTTGAATATTTATCCGATAACCCTTGAGGCAGAGGACGAGAATATTATTGATTATATTCTTTATAATGACAGTGAATGGAATATTGATGATGAATTAGCCGGATATGGAAATTGTATTTATTTAAAGCCGGGCAAATATTATCTTAAGTCAAAAGAAACCAAAACTGAAATTGAAAGTGAAGAAACAACTGACGGAAATAAGTATTACAAAGTAGAATATAAGTATACTGTATCAGTTGATGTTCCAAACGCTTCAGGAACGGCAACAGTAAAAAAAGAAGCTGTTAAGAAAACAGAGATTAGCGAAGAAGAGTTTGGTAATTATGAATAAACGATTTTGTTTGTAATTAGTGGTTGATTTTTTAAGTTAAACATGGTAAAATTGCACAAAAATAAAAAGGAGGATTATGATATGAAGAGTATCAAGAAAATGGTAGCTGTAGCATTATCTATGGCTATGATTGTAACAATTACACCTTCAATTCCTGCGAAAGCAGCTAAGGCTAAGATTTCGAAGGTTGTTGTTACTGACAGTTTAACAGGAAGCAAAAAGCAAGTTGTTGTTGCAAAGGGACAAAAAGTTCAACTAACTACAGTAGTAACTGCTAAGCCAAGCAACAAAAAGACAACAAAAGTAAAATATTCTGTCAAGAATAAGAAGATTGCTACTGTTAGTTCATCGGGACTTGTAAAAGGTAGGAAAGAGGGTAAGACAGTTGTTACTGTTACATCCAAAGTAAACACAAAGAAAAAAGCAACTATCAAAGTTGTTGTTAAGAAGGATGCCGTAACAGGTATTACTCTTAACCAGACAACAGGAACACTTAACGTTGGTGACACTGTTCAGTTACAGGCTAACGTTACAGCAGGCAAGAAAGCAGATAAGACTGTTGTATGGTCTTCATCAAATGTAAATGTTTTATCTGTAAGCAAATCCGGTTTGGTTACAGCAGTAGCACCTGGTTCAGCAACAGTTACTGTATCATCAGTTGACGGTTCAAAGAAGTCTGCAACTTATACTGCTACAGTATTGACACCGGTTAATATGGCTTCATTATCTATTCAGAATGCTCAGGGACTTACTTTTGCATTAGACAATGCATGCGCACTTGATGCATCAAAGGTTGAGGTTAAGGTTAAGAGTACTGCTAACGGTACTTATACCAAGAAGCTTGCAATCGATACATTGACAACAGCTGATAATATTAATTACAACCTTGTAGTTAATTCACAAAACCGTATCAATGCCGGTGATTTTGTTCAGGTTTCGGTACCTTCACTTACAGGTGCTGTTAAGTCTTTGGAGGCTCAGTATGTAGAGCCTGCATACAACATTGCTTATGATAAAGTATCATTCTGGAAACTTGGAGTAAGTACTTCAAAAAGCTTTTATACTGAAGAATATAGTAAAGGATATACTACTCTCGAGATGACCGGCTTGCCGGAAGGTTTGAAAGCAGTAGAAAAGACTGAATCAACACCTTATGGCAGAATGTCATATATGCTTGTAAAAGGTACTCCTACCAAGACAGGACTTACTGTAGCGACACTTAAGTCAACTGATGAGCTTGGTAACACAGTTACACAAAGCATCAAGTTTGGTGTATATTCAGATGAAGTTATGGTTGGTGCAATAGAAGATATATATACTCTTGCTTCAACTAATACCGCTATTAATGTTGACCAGGATTTAATGAATAAAGTATATGGAGGAAATTCACCTTCTGGTTCTGTTAGTAATTACTATTTCCAGATAGTTGATGACGCTAATACAGCAGTTGGCTTTGATTCCGACTTCCAAAAAGCACAGAGATATAATTCTGAGGCTCACGAATATGAAGACTTGATATTGAACGGAAAGCCAATTTACCGTAGATATAATAGTTCCGGTTTTTTGCGAGGTTCTATCAAGGCAGCCGGAGATTATACAGTTAAATTAAGAGCTTATGATTCTACTGATGTTAACCATTACATTGATAATCCGGAACAGTATCCTGCATCAGGAATTAAGTCATGTGAGTTTACTTTGACAATTCATGTAAAACAGGGTATTACCATTGCCGGTATAGTAAAAGATGCTGTTGGTAATCCGATATCGGACGCTATGGTTATTTTCACAAATAAAAATTATGCTGATATGATGTATTGTCCTATGGCGACAAGCACTACAAATGAAAACGGAGCATACTCTTGTGTTATTTTACCGGGAAATTATGATATAGAAGCAACTTATGGAAATAATGGCTATGGATATGGATATAGCTATGGTAAGTATTTAGTTGGTGCTCCTTCTTCTTCATTAGCACTTCCTGCAAAGTTTGAAAAGGTTGTTATGAGACCTGGTTTCAGCCCTTATGAATCTTCTTGGTCAGAAAGTGCACAGGCAACTAACTATTTATACAATCAGTCACTTACAGCTACAAGATCAGGATTTGACATTTCGTTGAATCTTTACCAGGTAGCGTTTGTATCAAGTGATGAGTTTGTTAAAGAGGCAATTCCATATATTAACTGGACATTTAAAGATGATTATGTTGGATCTGGAAAGGCTGTTTACTTGAAGGCAGGAACATACGAGTTAGATGGAGTGGTTGATGGATCTTATAGCTATGGTTATTATTATGATGAGGAAAACGATAAGGCATATAATGTAACATACAAAGCAACCGTTACGATTACTAATGCCGCTACTCAGGTTTCTGTAACAAAGGTTTTGACAGAGATTGATGAAAGGGTTTTGAGACCGTATGATGGTGAATAAGAACTATCTTCTAATCTAACCAGACTTTATCTACCAATCCCCGTTCACTTTAAGTGAGCGGGGATTTTTTGTACCTATAGCTTCTTGACAAACGCATCAAAAAGTTATAAAAGTTATTAAAGAAAACGAAGAAGAGGTAATGTTGATGCGACTTAGAAATGTACCGGGCTCAAGAGATGTGATTGCAGAAAGCCCATTTACAGTAAAGGATGAAACTAAGCAAAAGGGAAAATGGAAAGATATATTTGGTAATGACAATCCGATTTACATAGAGATTGGTATGGGAAAGGGTCAGTTTATTATGGAGCATGCAAGACGCAATCCCGATATCAATTATGTTGGAATAGAGAAGTATTCTTCCGTCCTTGTAAGGGCATTGGAAAAGCAGGAGGAGGAACAACTGCCTAATATTAAGTTTATCCGAATGGAGGCAGAGTATATAGCCGATGTGTTTGATAAGGACGAGGTTGGCAGAATATACTTAAACTTTTCAGATCCGTGGCCGAAGGACAGGCACGCAAAGAGAAGACTTACATCTGTGCAGTTCCTTGAAAGGTATGAAAAGATTCTGCAAAAAGACGGACATGTGATTTTTAAGACTGATAATCGCCCGCTCTTTGATTTTTCACTTGAGCAGGTTGAGGAAGCAGATAATTGGATATTATTAAATCACACTTTTGACCTCCACAATTCAGAATACGTGGAAGGCAATATAATGACCGAATATGAGACAAAGTTTGTGGCACTTGGTAATCCGATTTGTCGTATGGAAATAAAACAAAAATAGAATATCTAACAATAAAAACCATTCTGCATATACTAAACAGTAAGAAATGCAGGGTGGTTTTTATGAATTTGGGATTTAAGTTATCACAAGGTTTTTATTACCTTAAGGAAAAGTATCCTTGCTTTGGGAAGATGCTTTGCAGGATATGCGTGGTTGAAAAAGAACTTAACTCTTATTCCCAAAGAGAGTGTCTGGGTTATGAAAAATGTTCAAAAAATAAGTGTGGCTTTGGTAAGCGTATTTGATTGTATTTATAAGAAAAAAGTGGTACAATTAAGAGTGCTATTTTCAATAAATACAAAGCATAATAATAAGGATAATAATAATGAGATTTCGACCATGTATAGATATACACAACGGACAGGTCAAACAAATTGTCGGAGGAAGTTTGACTGATGACAAGAACTATGCCCGCGAGAATTTTGTGTCCGAACAGGACGCGGCGTTTTATGCGGATTTTTATAAAAAGAGTGGGGTTTTGGGAGGACATATAATTCTTCTTAACAAGACAGGTACACCGGAGTATGAAGCGGATGTTAAGCAGGCAAAGCTTGCACTTTCTGCGTATCCACAGGGTCTTCAAATCGGTGGAGGAATTAATGTTGATAACGCCAAGCAGTTTCTTGACATGGGAGCAAGTCATGTAATAGTTACGTCTTATGTTTTTCGTGACGGTATGATAGATTATGACAGGCTTAAGGCCTTAGTTGATGTTGTCGGAAAGGATCATTTAGTATTGGATCTTTCCTGCAAAAAGAAAGAGAATGATCCTGATTACGAGGACGGATATTATATAGTAACAGACAGATGGCAGAAGTTTACCAAGCAACCGCTTTCGAAGGAATTGCTTTCCGAAATTTCGCAATATGCCGATGAGTTTTTGGTTCATGCTGTGGATGTTGAGGGTAAAGCATCAGGTGTGGAGAAGGAACTTGTAAGTCTTCTTGCCGGAGCATGTGATATACCGATAACCTATGCCGGTGGTGTGGGAAGTTATGAGGATATTGAAGAATTGAAACGCCTTGCCAAAGGTAAGATAGATGTAACAATAGGAAGCGCCTTGGATTTGTTTGGCGGTGCGTTATCTTATAACAAAGTTTTATCATTTATGGATTAGGGCAAATAACATAGATTGGAACAGGGAAATGAACAGCACAATTAAAAGTTTTATTAAAGATAAGTACGTGTACATTATAACAGTTGTTTTGGCAACGCTTATGATGTTGGGTGCTTGGATAATTGGAGATATAGGACCGTTTGGCGGTAAGTGTCTTATAGTGGTTGACGGAGTTCACCAATACTTACCTTTCTTTTCAGAATATCAGGACAAACTTAAGCATTTAAATGATATTTGTTATACGTTTGATATAGGAATGGGTAACAACTTTTTGTCATTGTGGTCGTATTATCTGTCAAGCCCATTTAGCCTTATAATATTGTTATTTCCCAAGGCACAATTGCCGATGGCAATCAATATAATAATTTCGTTAAAGATTATTATGTCGGCATTTACTTTTGCATATATGCTCGTTCATTGGAACGGAAAGCCTGATAAGAATATCGGAGTGATTGCTTTTGCACTTTTATATGCATTTTCAAGTTATGTGGTTGGATATTATTGGAACCTTATGTGGCTGGATTGTATATTAATTTTCCCGATAATAATGCTTGGCATGCAGAAGCTTCACAATGAAGGCAAGAGCAAGATGTATATTCTTGCACTTTTATATAGTTTTGTTTGTAATTACTATATAAGTTTTATGATCTGTATGTTCCTTGTGATTTGGTTTTTTACGTTAAACTATGTAAGCGTTAAGGACTTCTTCGTAAAAGGAATTAAGTTTGCGATAGCCTCACTTGTTGCTGCGGCAATGGGAGCCGTTGTGCTTCTTCCGGCTTACATGGGAATAATGACAACCGCTTCGGCAGAGTTTGAGTTTCCTAAATGGGAGTTCTACGGTAAGTTTGCGGACACATTAAGATCGCACATGTTCTGTTCGGAGGTTTTGACGAACCAGATTGGAGACGCGGGAACCAATCTGTATTGCGGAATTATAACGATTCTTTTTGCGATTATGTTCTTCTTTATAAGAGAAATATCACTCAAAAAGAAGATTATATATGCAGCAGTTGAATTGCTTTTTATTATAAGTTTTAACAACATCAAACTTAATTACATTTGGCATGGATTCCACAACCAGTACGGAATCCCTAACAGATTTGCATTTTTGTACGTGTTTATCCTGTTGATTATGGCGTATGAAGTATATATTAACAGGGACAAACTTCGCTTTGCGATGGTGCTGGTTTCCTATACGTTATCAATGCTTTTCGTAATATATTGTTACTTCAATGCAGAGGTGACCTATGAGAATAAATGTTACATTATAACTGCGGCACTTCTCACATTGTATCTTATTTTTATGGGGCTCTATTGTCAGTTAACGGTCAAAACTGAGTTCTTTGCAAGGCTTTTGGTCTTGACGGCTATATTTGAAATGGCAGTAAACGGTCTTTACGGTTTTTCGCAGGACGGAAGTTCTGATATGGTATATTATTACGGCAATACGAAAGAGATCTTTGACGTCAGAAACCGCGTTGAGGAAAAGGAAATGCTTAGTCGTTCCGATATATTGCAGCCGATTTCCGTTGACGAGGCCACCTGGTTTAATTTAAAGAGTGTGGGAACATTTTGCTCAACGGTTAACGGGGATATGGTCGATGTTATGACCGATCTTGGTTTTTATACAGGTGCCAATGAGTATTTGTACTATGGTGCAACGCCTGTGACAAACTCGCTTTTTGGTGTTAAGCATGTATATACGCGAGAGAATGATTTTGTTAATGTAGATTCGGACATGACGGTTTGCGATTCGGGTAAGACCAAGGACGGCGAAGTGACAGTTTATGAGAATCCTGATGCACTTCCTATAGCTTATATGGTTAAGGACGACATTTTGGATTTTGCCACGTATGACAATGGACCATTTACCGTACAGAATGAATTGTGTGGAGCACTTACGGGAGTAGAGCCTGTATTTGTTTCGATTTTTGAAGATATGAACGTTTCTGTATATGGAACAAATATGGAAATTACGCTTGTTGATGACAATAATGCAACTTACAAGAAGGCCAACGGAAGTGCCAGAGGCGATATGATATATACGGTTCCCAAGGACATGGATTTATATATAAGTTGCAGGGGAAGTAATGTTCACAAGGTGGCGCTTCTTATTGATGGCAAAGAGCGTGCGTATGACCGCTATCAGGGTCAGATTTTCCATATCGGGCAGATGAAAAAGGGTCAACTTGTTGATATACAGTTTGAGTTAAATGATGGACAGGATATGTCCGGAGAATTGTATTGCTATCCGATGCAGTTCTTAGAAGATGAGTTTAATCAGGTGTATGAATATCTGTCGCAAAGAGAAATGAAGGTTACATCAGCGACGGATACGGACATAAAAGGAACGGTTAATGTCGGCAAAGATGAGGTGCTTTTTACATCTATACCTTATGATGACGGCTGGAGGGTGTTTGCCAACGGCAAAGAAGTTGATACTCTTTATCTTATGGGCGGTATGCTTGGAGCGGATCTTCCAAAAGGAGAGGTCAATGTTGAAATTAAATATCAAAGTCCCGGTCTTATGAAGGGATTGATTATAACAATAATCGGAATAATATTTTTCTTGATCCTTACTAAGATAGAGGGGAGAGAAGTACCGGTTATTAAAGAAGAAAACGAAATAACGGGGAAAATGCATTATGAAGAAGAAGGAGATTAAGAAGGCGGTAATTCCTGCCGCGGGGCTTGGGACAAGATTTCTTCCGGCGACAAAAGCAATTCCAAAAGAAATGCTTCCTATTGTGGATGTGCCGACGGTGCAGTACATTGTTAATGAGGCGGTAAAGAGTGGAATTGAAGAGATACTCATAATAACCAACTCTAACAAGCACTGTATGGAGAATCATTTTGATCGTTCTTATGAATTGGAGAACAGACTTCTTGAATCGGGCAAGCAGGAAGAGTATAATATGATATGTGGGATTGCCAACATGGCTAACATATATTATGTAAGACAGAAGGAGCCAAAGGGCTTGGGACATGCCATTTTGTGTGCGAAATCATTTATAGGCGATGATCCCTTCGCGGTGTTGTTGGGTGATGACGTGGTTGAGAACCACGACGGCAAACCGGCAATAAAACAACTTATAGAGGCATACGAAGAGGTTCAGGCTTCCGTTGTAGGAGTTCAGACGGTGCCTGAAGATGATGTGAACAAATACGGAATTGTCGAGCCGTCCAAAGGAGAGAACTTGGAGAATCGACGAGTCAAATTAAGGTCGATGGTTGAAAAGCCTGCCAAGGAAGATGCACCAAGTAATCTGGCTGTGTTGGGTCGATATGTTCTAACACCCGAGATATTTGATTATCTTGAAACGGTTAAGCCCGGTGCAAACGGTGAGATTCAACTTACTGATGCAATTAAGAATCTTATGATTAGTCAATCGGTTTACGCGTATGATTTTGAAGGAACCCGATATGACGTTGGCGACAAATTCGGATTTATAAAGGCAACTATTGAATATGCGTTGGAGAAAGAAGAGTTACAGGGAAAACTTCAACAGTATCTTAAAGAACTTGTAAATACATTTTAAAACGGGGGTTATAAGACATGGACAACGTGAAAAAGAACGGAACATTTAGGGCAAAAGTCATCTATGCAGCATTAGCCGGATTGCAGATTATCATTTCCATTGCAGCATTGCTTGTCATAATCGGTAAGGTGACGGAATCAAAGAATATGCTTGTTGCTTCAGTGCTTGCAATAATTGTTATTGGACTTAGCATGGCGGTAGTAATTCTTAAATTGGTTCAGGACGAAGAGAAGGAATCAGCACAAAAGAGTGATAAGTACAAGAAATTGTTTTTGAATCTTCCTGTTGGTTTTGCGCAGGCACAGATTTTACGCGACCCTCAGACGGGACGTAACATGGGTTACAAGATATCGGATGCCAATGAAACATTTGGTAGAATGTTTAACCTTGATATTTCTGATTACTATAACAAGGTTATTTCCGACAGTAAGGTTGAGGTTTTGCAGGATATCAACGCATGGTTTGAGGCATACAACAATTCGGGAACAAAACTTGGAGAACTTCTTGCAGTAGAGATTACAATGGAGAATCTCGAAAAGGTATTTAATACGGTTATGTACAAGTCAGAAGCTGACTATATTAACATGGTTGTAATTGATATCACAGAGCAGAAAGAAACAGAGAATAAGCTTTCAAAGGCTATTAAGGATGCTAATTCGGCATACAAGACACAGTCAGAGTTCCTTGCAAATATGTCACATGAAATCCGTACACCTATTAACGGAATACTTGGAATGCTTCAGCTTACACTTATGTCTGAAGATTTGCAGGCAGACCACAGAGACAATTTGACCACAGCTAAAAATTGTGCAGATACATTATTAAGACTTATTAATGATATTCTTGATATTTCTAAGCTTGAGGCAGGTAAATACAACCTTCGTGAAGAGAACTTCGATGTTCGTGCGGCTATTGAAGAGACGATTGCTGCACAGGTGCCTATTGCACAGAATAAGGGACTTACACTTGATTGTAGTTTCGGAAGTGATGTTCCAAAACTTGTACGTGGTGATGAACAGAGAATTCAACAGGTACTTAACTGCCTGCTTTCCAATGCGATTAAGTTCACAAGCGAGGGCGGTGTAAGAGTTAAGGTTGCATGTATTGATGATTTGCTTGATAAGATTAAGTTAAGAATAGCAGTTGCCGATTCGGGTATTGGTATATCAGATGCAGACAAAAACAAGTTGTTTATCAGATTTTCTCAGGTAGATGCTTCCGATACAAGAAAGTATGGTGGATCAGGACTTGGTCTTGTTATTACCAAACAGATAGTAGAACTTATGGGTGGTAATATCACCGTTCAGAGTAAAGAAGGTTTGGGATCGACATTTATTGTAGAGGTTCCTCTTAAAATCATTAAGCCTGCAGAGGTTAGCGAGGAAGCCAAGGCTGCTGCAGAGGCAGAAAATGAGCCTGCGGTATTTTCACTTTCAGGTCATACAAGAGCAAGAATTCTTGTTGCAGAGGATGAGCCGGTTAACCAGCAGGTTATCGGAAAGCTTCTCGGTATGGCAGGATATTCATATGATATTGCTGAAAATGGTGAGAAGGCAGTTGAACTCTTTAAGCAGAAGGAATACAAGGCTGCACTCTTTGATGTGCAGATGCCTGTTATGGACGGACTTGCTGCAACACAGGAGATTCGTGATATCGAGTTCCAGGAGAAGAGAAAACGTCTTCCGATTATTGCCGTAACTGCAAGAGCAATGTTTGGTGATAAGGAAAGAATTCTTGAGGCAAAACTTGATGATTACATAGCAAAGCCATACAACTTAAATGACGTTGTGGAAATACTTAATAAGTATGTTGAAACAGAAGAATAATAAATGATTAATACGACCGGTGCGATTGACCTTTAATGTTTAACATTTGGGTCAAATCGCATCGGTTATTTTTTTGTACATAAAAAGTACATAACTTTATGTAATTTCGTACATAATATTAGGGCAGTTTTTTGGTAATTTAAAATATTATGTAATTTTGTACATAATTGTAGACAACGGGTTTTTTTTGTATTATAATCCGAAATCACAACACGAAAAGAGGGTGATTTGAATAAGAATTGCATTGATGATGGCGACATTATTAAGAGCCGTTTATACTGACAGGATGCGAGGCAAGATAGAGAATAAACTTCTATTGTTCGCGTATGTATCCGGAACTATTTTAAATGCCTTAAGCGGTGATTTAAGTCTTATCGTTTATGGTTTCAAAATGTCTTTAGTAATTTTTCTACTATTATTTCCACTGTATTTAATTAAAGGTCTGGGAGCGGGTGATATCAAACTCCTTTGTGTTATTGCCATGTATTATCCGGACAAAGTGACAAAGGTAACTATAGCGTCGTTTGTAATAGGAGCGATATATATTATCTTTAGAATGATTATAAGAGCTTTTAAAAAAGAAAAGATTTATGAAAAAAAGGAGACTATCCATTTTTCAATTCCAATTATGATTGGATTTTGTTTGGTTTATATTTTGACCATGGTTAATATTGGGGGCGTTTTATGGATAAAGTAAGGATAGGAATATATGATGAAGAACTTGATTATGTTTTGAGATTTTCTGCATTTATGAACAAAGTAAATAAGGGCAGATGGAGGGTCAGTGGTTTTACGGAACCACAAAATCTAAATAATCAGGTTCAAAAGGGAAAACTTGACTTGTTATTATCAACAGATGAGAAGTTGATATCGGTCATGAGAAAAAATTATCCGCAGTTAAATTGTGTTTATCTTTCGTCAGGAGGTGAGCCACATGCCGAGGATAAAGGACGGATATATCGGTTTCAAAGTGCACGTGTAATAGCCGAGGAAATACAAAGAATGGTGGATGGTTATTTCATGTTATCGGTTATGGATAAGAGTAGTTTGGCTATCTATTCACCGGTATCACGTTGTGGCAAAACTACGTTGTTGTTGGAGTTGATTGAAGGCGGTGGATGGCTTTATATCGGAATGGAAGACTACGGATATATTAAGGACTATGATGAAAGACAATCTGATGATTTTTTTTATTACATAAAGGAACGACAAAAGGATAAAGTTATTGAAATAATCAAGTCATCGAGAGGAGTGATTCCCTCACCGTTTTACTTTTCTGACACGAGAAGAATTAACAGGGAAGATATTGAATGGTTTCTTAGTGTTTTTGAAGGGGCTTTGGGATACAAAGGCGTAGTGTTTGACATAGGGCTTGGTGTCTTGATTGATTTAAATATGCTTACGGTTTTTGACAAGGTTGTGGTTCCATACATAAATGATGATATTTCAATGGGGAAAAAGCGGCATTTTGAAGAAACAGTAGGTGCTTGTGAGTTGGAAGACTTGCTTGAAAGAATCATTTATATAGACATGAAAAATGAACCGTATGAACATATGAGGAGATTGATGCAATGAGCAAATTGGCACAGGAAAAAGCAAGTTTATGTGATGAACTTTTTGAAAGTCTTGGAGGGCTTGGACACCTTACTGATGAAGAGATATATGCCCGCATAGAGGAAGCAATTTCTGAAAGGAGCAGGCAGACATTTTTATCCATTGAAGACAGAGTGCAGTTAAAAAAAGAACTGTTTGATGTCTTTCGCAGGTTGGATGTGTTGTCAGGTTTTTTAGAGGATGAGGATATTTCGGAAATAATGGTTAACGGATGCGACAAAATATTCATTGAAAAACAGGGGAGGATTATAAGGGTTAAGGAAGCATTTTCATCGGAGGAGAGACTAAGGAACGTGATACAGCAGATAGTTAGCGGCTGCAACAGAATAGTCAATGAAACGGTGCCGATTGTGGATGCGAGGTTGTCTGACGGAAGTCGAGTGAATATCGTTCTTCCACCGGTTGCATTAGACGGAGCGGTTATGACTATTCGTAAGTTTCCAAAGGAGTTTTTTACAATGGAAAAACTTATAGATATGGGCTCGATAACTAATGAGTGTGCAGACTTTTTGAGGTGTCTTGTCAGGGCAAAATACAATATTTTTATAAGTGGCGGAACAGGAAGCGGCAAAACGACATTTCTTAACGTGTTATCAAATTACATACCACAAACGGACAGAGTAATTACTATTGAGGATGCCGCCGAGTTGCAACTTTGCGGACTTACCAATCTTGTCAGGCTTGAGACAAGAAACGCAAATGTCGAGGGAGAAAATGAGGTTACAATGTCGTCGCTTATTAAGACCGCATTGCGAATGCGACCCGATCGAATAATTGTTGGCGAGGTCAGAGACGCTGCGGCGATGGATATGGCAAACTCAATGCTTACAGGTCATGACGGAAGTTTAAGCACCGGTCACGGTAACTCGGCACGGGAAATGATGCTGCGTCTCGAAACAATGATTTTAATGGGGTATGACATGCCGGTAGCTGCGATACGCGGACAACTATCGGCAGCAATAGATATAGTTATTCATTTGGGCAGGCTTCGTGATAATTCAAGAAGAGTTTTGGAAGTTTGTGAGGTGACAGGAGTAGAGAACGGCCAAATATGTTTAAACACGATATATGAGTTTATTGAGGCGGGAAGTAAAGATGGAAAGGTTATAGGGGCACTTAAAAAAACAGGTGATTTAAACAATGTTGATAAGATTATACGAAGCGGAGAAATGATGAGTTTGAAGGAGAAGAAAAGTGGATAAAATTGACTATACAAAATACAGTCCGACAAAGAAAGACCTTTTGGAATACGTCCTATCGGTGGTGATTAAGGCGGTGGTAATCGTATATCTGTTTTACGACAATGCATATATGTGTGTAATATTGATTCCTTTTTTCGTGATGGATTATAAGAAACTTATCGACAAAAAGAAGCGGGAAAGGACAAGAAAATTGGGAGAACAATTCGGTGCATTGATGGAGGCGTTGGTGACGTCGTTATCAGCGGGATATTCGCTTGAGAGAGCGTTTGTTGATGCAAAGAGAGATCTTGCAATGCAATATGGCAAAGATGAATTAATTTTTTCGGAGCTAGATGAAATCATAAACGGTCTGAAGATAAATGTTCCAATCGAGGATATGCTTAAGGAGTTTGGCATAAGGAGCGGTGTAGAAGATATAGAAAACTTCGCAAACATCGTGGGTGCAGCAAAAAGAAGCGGAGGAAATCTTATAAAAATAATTGAAAAAACAGTAAGGAATCTTACGGATAAAAGAGCGTTATTATCGGAAATTGAAACGATGATAACAGCAAAGAAATACGAGGCGAAAATCATGATGATAACACCGTATGGAATGCTTCTGTATCTGCGTCTTAGTAACCCTGATTTTTTGAAGGTTCTTTATCATAATATTCTTGGTGTTATGCTCATGACGATTTTTCTTGCCGGCATATATGTCGCCGATTTCTGGTCCAAAAAAATAATGGATATTCCTGTGTAAGGGAGGTGGTTTATTGAGTGTTCAGGTGATAAATCTAATATTGTTTGTGGTGATAATCGGTGCTGTTTTATATTGCTTTATTTTAAATCCCAAAAGAGAAAATGAAGCTGCCACGTACATAATGAATCATTACATTTTGTTAATCGTTCTATTAATCTTTAATACTTTAAGTTTCGCATTTACCCTTAATAAACAAACAACAAAATTATATATTAAACGTCCCGCTTTCTATGAACAGGAAAAGAGTTATTCATTTTCTGTAAATGATAAGGAGGAGGGCGGTGAGGTTGAACTTTTGGTAAACCCGGTCAAGTTAAAACCAAAAGAGGCAGAACAACTTATAAAAGATGCATTTTCCTATTTTGATGATCATTTAAAAGGGGAAAATAAAAGTCTTGAAAAAGTGACGACCGACTTAGATATTTCCTTGCCAAGAGAGCAGTTTCCTTTTGAGGTTGAAGTAAGACCTTCGGATTATCGGCTTGTAAATGAAGACGGCACAGTCAAGAATACTACGCTTTTGGAAGAAGGTTTTTCAAAGAAACAATTACAGGAGGGAATCAATACGGTTGTAAGTCTAACGCTTTCTTACGAGGATATGAGTGAAAGTAAGGATTATAAGATAACTGTTTTTGCTCGCCCTAAAAGTGAGTGGGAAGAACGGCTTGATGAGGTATCAGAACTTTTTAAAGAGACAGAGCAAAGGTCGTTATACGAAGAGGGCTTTGAGGTGCCGGCAAACTATAAGAATCTTAATATGGGTTTTGCAGATAGCGGAGATAAAAAGGCACAAGGCATTCTTGTTATAGGAATAGTTGTTGTAATTCTTCTTGTTGTAAAGGAGGCGGAGGATAAGAAAAACAATGATTTGATGCACAAAAGAAATCTGCTTTTGGCATATCCGTGGTTTGTAAATGAGTTGGTCTTGTTTTTGGGTGCAGGCATGCAGATAAAAAAGATTTTCAAAATGATGGTTGAGGACTATAAGAGAAAGTCTGAGCAAAAACAGGACTACAGACAAGGTCTTATAAGTGAACTTGTAACGGCACTTGACGATTTTGACATAGGTATGTCGGAAGGCGAGATTTATTACAGGTTGGGAAGAAGATTGAAACTTCCCTGTTATATAAAAGTGATGACTTTGTTAGAACAAAACGTTACCAAGGGCTCTAAAGGAATGGTTTCTTTATTGGAGCAGGAGGAAAGAAATGCAATGAATGAACGAATCAATCTTGCAAAAAAGAGAGGCGAGGAGGCAGGAACAAAGTTATTAGGCCCGATGATACTGCTTCTCTTGATTGTAATGCTGATGATTATGATTCCTGCATTTTTAAGTTTTGCTTAAAAGTATAAAACCTATGAAAGGGGGTGATTAAAATGTGGGATGAATTAAAGGGATTTTTCAACGATGAATCCGGAATGGGTGTCGTGGAAATTATTCTCATCATTGTTGTGCTGATCGCTATGGTTGTCATATTTAAAGAGCAAATAACAACGCTTGTTAATAACATATGGAAATCAATAAATGACAGCGCAAAGAAAATCTATTAGTAACTGTTAACAAATTTTGGAAATGATTAGGGAGGTGTACTATGAAGAACCGGGGACAAACAACAGTATTTATTTCGTTTATAATAGGTGTTTTGCTTATACTAACCTTCACTGCACTGGAGGTTGTTAGAATTCACTGTTTACGTGCGAAAATAAGAGCTGTGCTTCATAGTACACGAACCAGCATTATGGCTGACTACAACAGAGATTTATTTGAAAGGTATCATTTACTTTTTATGGATCCGACCTATGGTACCGGAAGTGATGCAATGGTAGAGGAGAAGTTCTCGGATTATATTACAAGTTCGCTTGAAGATGACAAAGCAGTTTATTCGTGCTCGGTAGGAGAAGTTGCTCTTATAAGGAAAAAGACAATTACAGATGATCATATGCAACTGTTAAAAAAACAGATTGCTGAATATGAGACAAAGGAAGGATTGGCAAAAAAGGCGATAGAACTTCCAAAGAATATAATTGACAACTCTAAGGAAGTCAAAGATGCATCTGATAAAACAAAAAGAAATGCAACTGTTTTGCCGGAAGATGAAAATGCAAGCGAAGAAGAAAATCATTTTGAAAAAAACGAGGAGCATGTTGATGACCCCAGAGATGTACTAAAAAACAATTTAAGTTTGGGTGTGCTTAATCTTGTTTTGCCCGAAGGGAGTGTCGTTTCAAAGGATGCACAGGATTTTTCCGATTCGCCCTCGACAAAATATAAGGAGGAGCTCAAGGAGGAAAAAGATGCCTCATTTTCCGATGTTGGTAAGATGACACAGGCACTTGATGACATAGCAAAGGACAGTGATGGTAAAGGCAATTTTGCCACTTCAAAGTTGGCATTTTCTTCATACGTGCTGGATCATTTTTCCTATCAGGGAAAGGAGATTTCAGACAGCGTTATGAAGTGTGAGGTGGAATATATCTTAAAGGGTAAGGACAATGACTATGTCAATTTGGAGGCTGTTTTAAACGAGATTATCTGGACAAGAATGCCGGTTAATTACATATGCCTTTTGCAGGATAACGTTAAGCAGAGCGAGGCACTTTCCCTTGCAACCGCTATATGCACAGCGACAGGCACGATGCCTATGGTTGAAATTGTTAAGCATCTTCTATTGGGATGTTGGGCATACGGGGAGTCGATATGTGAGGTTCGTGCTCTTATGCATGGCGAGAAACTGCCGTATGTAAAGACATCAGAAAAATGGAGAACTGACTTAAAGACACTTTGTGACAGCGGTGCAGTAAAAGAAGAGATGGGAATGGACTACAAGGATTATCTGTATTTGATGTTGCTTCGAAAGGAAGGCAAAGATATAACTTATGCAAGACTTTTAGATATTATCGAAAAGAATCTGCAGCAGGAAAATAAGAATTTATCCGTGGTTAATTTGTGCGGTGAACTGGTTTTTCAAGGAGAAATTAAAATTGGCAATTTCTTTAGGGAAGATGATGGCGAAGCATACAGTTATTATTTTGAAGAAAAGGTTAAGTATTGATTTTGCGATTTACAAAACTCTTACACTACTGAACGTTTTGACGTAATACCCCAAATACAAAAATCTCCAAGTACAAGCAGTCGGTTTTGTAAGGGTTTTTGTAAGTCGCAAAAGGAGGGATAGTATGAATAATAAAGGTTCGGCTACGGTTGAAGCGTGTATAGCCTTGCCGCTTTTCTTGTTTTTTCTGTTATTTGTCTATTTGATTGGTGCACTTATTTATTCGGATGCATGTATTCATCAAAGTCTTTGTGATGCGGCAGTTGAGAGTTCAAAATACTGTTATCTTGAAAGCAGAATAAGAGATAGCGATGATGTAAGTGCAATATGCACAGGTGTCCTATATACGAAATTTCAAAAATACATAGAAGATGAAAAGGTGGTAGATAAGGTTGTTGCCGGCGGAAGAAGGGGGATAATTGTAACGACTCTTCCGGACACAGCAGATAAAAAAGTATTTATTGCTAATGCATCGTATATCGTTAATGTTTCCGTTCCGGTCATAGGTTCATTTGCTATGCCGCGAAATATCAAGGTAAAGCAAAAGGCATTTTTGGGATATGGGAAAGGGGATGTAGATGAGGCGGATTACTATGTCTATGTAACACCTAATGAGTCGGTTTATCATTTAAGCAGAGGATGCAGCCATTTAAATATTTCCATACAGGAAAGAAGCAGCCACGGCAGTCTCAAACCTTGTGCGTTTTGTATGAACAAAAAGAAGGATAAAGGGAAGTTTTATGTCGCAAAAACGGGGGATGTTTATCATACAAATCCTGATTGTTTGGGGCTTAAGAGGACGGTTATGAGAGTTAGAAAAAGTTCTGTGGCGGGATTGGGTCCCTGCTCGCGTTGTGGCAGATAAGGGGGAAATAATGAAAAGAAGAAACAAAGGTAGTGCGGTTGTTGAAATGACGCTTTTGATACCAATAATACTTGGTTGTGTGGTTATGTATATCAATATGATTTTAACGTTGATTGATAAGAGTAACCTGGCAGATGAGACTTCAACGGTGCGATACGGGGAAGATGAAAATATCTCAAATGAGTTAAGGAGGTGGCAGTTAATTGCAGATGGAATACATACGGGAGGGAATGAAGAAGTATCTGGTAACTAGTTGGGATGGTGAGGAGTGTTCTAACTATGAGTTTGAACTCTTTATGCATTGTAAGGTTGACGGTTTCTTGCCTGTGGCAGTTAAGCAGATCAATGAAGATGTAAAACTCTATTATGCGATGGGGCATGGAGTAAGTTTGTCATCATCACTTTCTCATATGACGCTCTCAATAAAACGCGTTAAATGCATGGTAAACAGTATCAGAAAAATGTGGGAGACTTGCGAGGAATATTTGCTTGATCCGTTGTCGGTAGTGTATGACCCAAAGTGGGTATTTGTCGATGTGACTTCGGGAGAATTATCGTTTATTTATTATCCGGGTAAAGCAGGAAATGATAAGGAAATTAAGGATTTTCTGGCTTTGCTTTTGCAAAATGTGGACAAGAAGCATGAAGAAGGCATGTTATATCTTTTGAAGTTTTACAATCAGGTGACGGAGGAAGGTTATAATGTCGAGGAACAAGAGTATTCTCAAGTAATTGAAGAAAACAAAGAAGATGAGCAAAATCAGATGCAAAACATTATACCTGAAGAAGAGCCGTTTGTCGTAAAGGAGAAGAAAAACAATAAGAGAAAGTTAAGTATTCGTTTTCATGAGGTCACAAAAAAACTGATGATAGTTGTGGCTGTTTTTGACGTGCTCATGCTTATCGGACTTTGTCTTAACATTTTGACTTATGAAAAGATGGGATATCTTTTTGTAGGGCTTGCAGTGCTTATAGCGATGAGTATCATTTACATGCAGATTGACACCGAAGAGACACCTGAAGAAATGATGGAGGAGTATTGGAATCATAATACGAAAAAAACGGATGAGGAACTGCCGGCAGTTATTGATGATGACACAACAGGAAATGAAGAAATATATAGCGGTGAAACGGTCCTTTTGTCGGTTTATGAAGAAGAGAAAACTACTGTAAAAGAATTAACCCATGGCAATATCTGTCTTAAACCTTTCAACAACGAAAGACTTAAACCTGTGTGTTTTGGACATAAAAGCGTCGTCGTCGGTTCGATGGAGGAAGGGTGTGATTATAGACTTAATGAAAAAGGTATAAGCCGAATGCATGCAAAGCTTATGGACAGGGAGGATGGAGCGTATCTTATCGACTTAAATTCCACTAACGGAACATACTTAAATGGGGAACTTGTAACCCCCGGAACAGACTACAAAATTGACGAGGGAGATATGATCTCATTTGGTGAGAGCGAGTTTTTTGTAGCCTATGAAAATTAGGGGCTTTATTTTTCCGAAAATATCCGATTATTGTTGTAAAAATGTTGGTTTTCAGATATACTTATATAGGATATGCTTATTTCATGCAATCGGAGGTGAGAATTACGAAAATCAATATTTACTACGGCGGAAGAGGTCTACTTGAGGACCCGACAATTTACGTAATTAATAAGATGACGGAGGTGTTAAAGGACCTTCGTGTTGAAGTAGAAAGATATAATATTTTCGAGGACAAGAATGCAATTGCAACATTGCCTTCTACACTTAAGGGAGTAGATGGAGTAATTCTTGCAACTACGGTTGAATGGTTTGGTATCGGCGGTTACATGCAGGAGTTTCTTGATATGTGCTGGCTGTATGCAGACAAGCATGAATTAAGCAGTGTATATATGCTTCCGGTTGTAATGGCAACCACCTATGGAGAAAGAGACGCGGAGCTCAGTCTTGTTAAGGCATGGGAGACATTAGGCGGTATTCCGACAACGGGACTTGTTGCTTATGTCGAAAACCTTGATGAGTTTGAGAAGAATGAAAGCTATCTTAAGATTATAGAGAGAAAAACGGAGACTTTATACAGAACCATTTCTCAAAAAAGTGAGAGTCTCCCGACAAGTAACCTTGCTGTTAAGACCAACATTTTAAAGACGCGTACAATTGAACTTACCCCTGCAGAGAGCGAGCAGCTTTCTAAGTTTGTAAGTGACGAGACATACGTTAAGCAGCAGAAAGAGGACATAGAGGAATTGTCTGCTATGTTTAAGAAGATGCTTCGTCCGGAGATGGAAGAGCAGGAATTACAAGAGGAAGAAGATGAGCCTGAAGAGTCAGATCATCAGTTTGACAGAGAAAAGAGAGACGATTCGCCTAATGACAAATACATCAAGGCATTTACGAATAATTATCATCCGGCTTCGGATTTCTCAGCCTCATATGCGATTATAATTACAGATGAGAATAGAATATTACACATTGAAGCGTTGCCGGATAAGGTGAAAGCATTTTATGCCGCTGCCGAGGAGGCAGATGTTACTCTTCGCACCACGACAAGATCACTTGATGATATTCTGCAGGGCAAGACAACATTTCAGCGTGGATTTATGGCAGGAGAGATTTCTGTAAAAGGAAAGATCAAGACATTGAGAATGATGGACGAATTGTTTACATTTTCTTGATTATCGAAAGTAGCAGTTAGGAAGTGAAGTAATGGCATATCAAGCCTTATACCGTAAATGGAGACCTGACGGTTTTGAAGAGGTGAAAGGTCAGGAACATATAGTTACCACACTTAAGAATCAGATTACGCATGACCGTATCGGACATGCGTATATCTTTCGTGGGACAAGAGGTACCGGTAAGACTACGGTTGCAAGAATATTTGCAAAGGCAGTCAATTGTGAGCATCCGTTAGAGGATGGCAGTCCATGTAATGAATGTGCGTCCTGCAAGGCGATATCTTCGGGTAGTTCGTTAAATGTCAGGGAGATAGATGCGGCCTCTAATAACGGAATAGATAACATCAGAGAGATACGTGATGATGTGCAGTACTCTCCGACAGAGGGAAAGTACAAGGTCTACATCATTGACGAGGCACACCAGATTCAGGGTCCTGCATTTAATGCCTTGTTAAAAACCCTTGAAGAGCCACCGTCATACGTTATTTTCATAATGGCAACTACGGATTCGCACAAGATTCCGATTACAATATTATCAAGGTGTCAGAAGTACGATTTCAGACGAATCAGCATTGATACGATATATGACAGACTGATGGATTTGTTAAACCGCGAGGGAATCGAGGCCGAAGAGAAGGCAATAAAATATATTGCCAAAACCGCTGACGGTTCAATGCGTGATGCGTTAAGTTTACTTGACCAGTGTATTTCGTTTTACTTAGGTGAGAAGCTTACCTATGACAACGTGCTTGAGGTTTTGGGTGTCGTTGATATTGATGTCTTTAACCGTTTAACCGACGAGGTTGTCAAAGGTAACACGATGGCAGCGCTCGAGGTGATTGATGAAGTTGTATGGCAGGGAAGAGAGCTTACGCAGTTTGTCACAGACTATACATGGTATATGCGTAATCTTATGCTTATTAAGGTTTCAGACGGAGTTACGGATCAACTTGATTTATCTTCCGATAATCTTGAAAGCATGAAGGGTGTTGCACAGTCTGTGGAGATGAATGCGCTAATGCGTTACATCCGCATTTTCTCAGAGCTTTCCAATAATTTAAGATATGCGGCACAGAAGAGAGTTGCACTTGAGCTTGCGGTTATAAGACTTACGACACCGCAGATGGAGATTGATGAGGACTCGATACTTGAACGTATCAGAAGTTTGGAGAAAAAGATAGAGGAAAGCGGATACGACCTTTCCAAAGAACAGTGGGCAGCACTTGTTGAAAACAGAAAGCAGGAAGTTGCCGTCAAAGAGGAAACACCTTCTATTGACAGAGAGGAAGTACTTAAAAGAGAGTTAACTCCCGCTCAGTATGAAGACATGGGACGCATCGTGGAGAGCATCAAAGAGATACAAAGAGATGAGGAATCCCAGGGAGTTCTTGGCAAGGGAACGATGAGCATGCTTCGATATGCAAGTATCAATGTAGGAGCAGATCATAGTTCAATCGTATTATCCTTTGATCACTCGACAGAGGGTGATATGGCTTATATAAGACTTAGCGAGGAGAAGAATATAACCACGTTAAGAAGCCTTGTCGGAGATAGAACAGGCAAAGATGTTCAGATAACATGTCAGCAGAAGAACAGCTTGAAAGAGGAAGATTTGCACAGTATCAATCTCAGCAAGATTAATATGACAATAAGAGAAGAATAATAGATTATTTAACAGGAGGACATTTAAAATGGCAAAGCGCGGAGGTTTCCCCGGAGGAATGCCCGGAAACATGAACAATTTGATGAAGCAGGCTCAGAGAATGCAGAAGCAGATGGAAGAGCAGGCAAAAGCACTTGAGGAAAAGACCTATGAGGCATCAGCAGGTGGCGGTGCAGTTAAGGTTGTTATATCAGGTACAAAGGAAATCACAGAGATTCATTTGGATCCGGATATTGTAGATCCTGATGATGTTGAAACACTTGAAGATGCAATAATTGCTGCAGTTAACGAGGCAATTCGCATGCAGGATGAGGATCAGAGTTCCCAGATGGCCAAGATAACCGGCGGCATGGGTGGATTGGGAGGATTTCCGTTCTAATGGAACTATACAGTGAACAGGTTAATCGTTTAACTGAAGAATTGGGAAGGCTTCCGGGAATAGGAAGCAAATCCGCACAGAGACTGGCATATCACATCATCAATATGCCGAAAGACCAGGTGAAAGCATTAGCAGGTGCGATAGTAGATGCCAAAGAAAATGTTTGCTATTGCAAGGAGTGTTACACATTGACAGATAAGGAGATATGTCCTATCTGCGCATCTAACACAAGGGACCATTCTACTATTATGGTGGTTGAGACGCCCAGAGACCTTAATGCGTATGAAAAGACAGGTAAATACGATGGGGTTTATCATGTCTTACACGGTGCAATCTCACCAAAGCTTGGTATCGGGCAGGATGATATCAAATTAAAGGAGCTTATAGTCAGATTACGTGGTGATGTAAATGAGCTGATTATAGCGACAAACTCCGGTGTTGAGGGTGAAATAACAGCAATGTATATAAGCAAACTCGTGAAACCTACGGGTATTAAGGTTACACGAATTGCTTCGGGAATTCCCGTTGGGGGAGATTTGGAGTACATTGATGAAGTGACGCTGCTTAGAGCACTTGAAGGAAGAGTTGATATGTAGCAACTAAGAGAAAGGAAGGTATTAGTATGAAAAGAATTGGAATGTTAACAAGTGGTGGCGATTGTCAGGCATTAAATGCTACAATGCGCGGCGTAGTAAAAGGTCTTTGCAATATGTGCAAGGACGTTGAGATTTACGGTTTTTTGGAGGGTTACAAAGGACTTATACGCAACAACTACAAACTTCTTAAGGCAGAAGATTTCTCGGGAATCCTTACTAAGGGTGGTACAATACTTGGAAGTTCACGTCAGCCGTTTAAGTTGATGGGTCAGCCTACAGAGGACGGTATTGATAAGGTTAAAGCCATGAAGGAAACCTACAAGAAATTAAAACTTGATTGTCTTGTTGTTCTTGGTGGTAACGGTTCTCAAAAGACAGCCAACCTTTTAAGCGAAGAGGGATTAAATGTTATCGGTCTTCCAAAGACTATCGATAATGACCTTTGGGGAACTGATATGACCTTTGGTTTCCAGTCGGCAGTAGATATTGCAACAGCAGCAATTGACTGTATCCATACAACTGCCGCTTCTCATAACAGAGTATTCTTAGTAGAGATTATGGGACACAAAGTAGGACATATTACACTTCATGCAGGAATTGCCGGTGGAGCGGATATCATACTTTTGCCTGAGATACCATACGATATCAAGAGTGTTTGTAAGGCACTTGATAAGAGAAGCAAAGAAGGAAAAGGATTCTCTATTATTGCAGTAGCAGAGGGTGCTATTTCAAAAGAGGATGCAGCACTTCCAAAGAAGAAGAGAAAAGAAAAGATTGCTAATCGTCCATATCCTTCGGTAGCTTATGAAATAGCAGATCAGATCAAGGATACTTGCGGATGCGAGGTTAGAGTTGCAGTTCCGGGACACACACAAAGAGGTGGCAGCCCGAATGCATATGATCGCGTGCTCTCTTCAAGATTCGGTGCTTATGCAGCGGGACTTATCAAGGAGGAGAAGTACGGAAGACTTGTAGTACTTAAAGACAATGATGTTACAGATATCGCACTTGAGGAGTCAGCAGGAAAACTTAAATATGTTTCGCCTGATGACAGTATTGTTCAGAATGCGAGAGCGTTAGGAATTTCTTTCGGCGACGACTAATGATATAATCACCATATGTTTTGATCCTGCATATTATATTTCATGGAATCATTTTAAGGAGAATGGAATGTATATGCAGGGTCTACATTATGATCTGGATTCTTATTTCCCGAAGAATCCGGATTTTTTAAAGGAAGAAGAAGTTTGTCTTGAGGATTATGAGCAGATAAAAAGGCTCTATCCTTTGCAAATGAGACTTGTAGCGGTAGTTCTTTCAGAGTGTTTAGACCGCTATGAGTATGAGGGAAGTCCCATATTTCACGAGTATCCGGATGCGGTTACGGTATATGGGATTGCAAAGAAAGTGTATGATGCCATGGGATATGGCGATAATAATGAGAATAAACAACAATTAATGGATATGATACAGATTATGGTTTGTCATGACATTTATGTCAGAAGGCGTCGGCATGACAGGCTTGTTGGAAAGTGGAGATAATAATGGACGGAAGATTTGCTGCGAAGATAGTTTTTTTGGTTATTATATTTTTTGGCACCATTTTTGTAGTAAACCAATTAAATAATGCAGGCGTGGACGAGGTTTCAGCCGAGATGGAACAGTCGGCCGTTCCTTTGGTATATGTCAGATACGAGGATCAGTTTATCAATACATTACATGGATATACCGGCAAGGTTACCACTACTAATTTTCGTGACACTATAACACCAATGGATTACGGACAGACAATTAATCTCTGGGCGACCAAAGGCGAAACGGAATGCAGCAGTTACGAGTACGAGTTACGAAGTCAATATCAGGGAGATCTTATCGAAAATGATGTGATTGCCAACCGTGTTAGTGAAGATGGATATGACAAATTAAGTATAACCTTCCGTACAAAACTTGAGGAACTTACAGAGTACGTACTTGTTGTGAAAGCAATGAACGGTGAGGAGACGGCTGCCAGATACTATACAAGAGTAGTTGTGGAAAATGATTTCCATGCGGGAAGTCTTCTTGAGTTTGTATATAGATTTAACAATGCAATATTTGATAAAGGTAAGGCCGAAACTATAATAACAAAAAGTATCGAGCCTAATGAGGAAGGTAATAATGATTATCTTTCTTCGGTTAACATTCATTCCAGTTTTGAAACGATAACTTTTGCAGATCTTAAGCCAACAAGAATTACCAAACCTATTGCAGATATCAAGGAAATTGATGATAGTTATGCCATTATACAATTGAAATATCTTATATCAGCAACTGAGAACAGAGTGCAGGAGACCTTTTTTGTTACGGAAGATTATCGTGTAAGATATGTCAATAAGACAACTGTTTATCTGCTTGATTATAACAGAACACAGGAATCATTTTTTACAACGGATAATGTCAATATTACTGCAAATTACTTCAAAATCGGTATAACCGACAGTCATGATTTTCAATATGTGGCAACAGAGAATCAGAAGAAGGTTGCGTTTGTTCAGGCAAGACAGTTGTGGTATTACGATTACAATAACAATACTATTTCCAATGTATTTGGGTTTTGCCAGTCGACGAATTATACGGATCAGCGTGCTTCTTATGATGGAAATGATATCAAAATTATCAGGATGGAGGAATCCGGCGATGTCATATTTGTCGTATACGGATATATGAACAGTGGCGTTCATGAAGGCAGAGTCGGCATGAGTCTGTGTCGTTTTGAGGCAAACAAGGGCAAGGTAGATGAACTTATATTTGTCGAAAATGATAAGCCGTTTAACATCATCAAAGAAGATATGGAAACACTCATGTATTATAATGAGAATAAGGAGTTTTTCTATTTTGATAATGATTGTGTTGTTAAGGTTAACACGAGCGACCTTACATCTGAAATATTTATAGAAGATGTCTTAAATGAGAATATTGCCGTGTCACAGGACAACCATTGCATCGCATATCCAAACTCATTGCTTACTGAAGATACGAACGAAGTAACGGTATTAAATCTTGATAACAATGAGACGAGGACTATTCATGCAGATGGAACAGACAGACTTAAAGCGATTGGTTTTGTTCAAGACGACCTTGTTCTTGGAAGAGTCAAAGAAGAGGATATTGTTGTTGCTCTGGATAAAACGGTCATTTGTCCGATTAAGTCTATAGACCTTATAGATGCCAACAATAAGGTGGTAAAAACCTACAGCGATTCGGGTCTGTATGTCATGAGTGCCCGCGCAGAAAATGACGTAGTATATTTGGAAAGAGCTAAGAAGTTTGGCAACGAATTTGAAGAAGCTGCACAGGACTTTATTACTTATAAGCAGGACGAGGATCCGGGAAAGATATCGTATAATTATAAGTATACGGATAACGCATATAACCAGTTGTATCTTGCATTTCCTTCGGGAATATATATAGCAGAGAAGCCAAAGCTTGTTATCACAAAAGAGGCCGTTTCTGACAAGGATACGCGCGTTAAGATATCATTTGACCACATCAATCCTAAGTTCTACGCTTTTGGCCAGGGTCATTATATGACGGATTACTTAAGTTTAAATGCTGCCGTACGAACAGCGTATGAAAATGCTGGAGTGGTTACTGATGCAGACGGAATTATTCTTTGGAGAAAGATTGCGGTTAAGGATTATCATACGGTTGCTGATAAAATAAGATTATATCATGTTGAGGATATCGATGAGACTCTTCCGGCATGTATATATATGATGGGTGTATACGAAGAGAAGAATCCTGAATATGCAGCTATGAAAGAGGATATTGTAGCAGGTATTCCGACGGAAGAGATAATACTTAAATACGTAGGACGCCAGGGTGCGGATATAACAGGTTGCGATTTTGAAAACGGATTGTATTACCTTTGTAAGGATGCACCGGTAATTTCTAGATTTGAAGATGGTACTTATGTGCTCGTTACAAGTTATAACGGACAGAAGGTAAGATATATTAATCCGCTTGAAGAGAAAGATATTGTCGAAGACAGAAAAGAATTCGAAGAAAAGATAATGAAAAGTGGAAACGTATTTATAAGTTATGTAAGATAGAGTTGTGACAATCGGTGCACAAGTCAAAAAAAAAGGATTGGCAAAAGCCAATCCTTTTTGTGTACTATATTAGGATTACTCCTCAGCGATAGCACCAACAGGGCAAGAACCTGCACATGAACCACATGAAATACATGTATCAGGATTAATCTCGAACTTGCCGTCTCCCTCAGCGATAGCACCAACAGGACAAGAACCTGCACATGAACCGCATGAGATACAAGCGTCACTAATTACGAATGCCATAATTGTTTCCTCCTTCGTTATATATTAATAATTAAATTTCAAATTATCAACAACTATATTGTAAAGCATGTTGAAGGATATATCAAGTTAATTTTACACATATAGTAAACATTTACTGGGTCGGATTATCCTCCGCACGACGCCTTTTTATACCGTTTATAATAATCTGTTTTGCCTTGATAGCATCATTGTTTGTTAATGGTTCCATACCCTTTAACGGATATTCCATACCAAGTTTTTCATACTTAACTTCGCCCATGTTATGATATGGAAGAACATCTAATGCCCTTAAATGTGTAAGTCCGCCAATGAAATATCCGACAGCATCAAGATATTTATCGATGTAGGTGATATCCTTGACAAGCACGTGTCTAATCCATATATCAACACCTTTTTCATCAATATACTTTGCAAAGTCCAAAATGTTGTCGTTAGGCTGTTTGCAAAGTTCCATATGTTCTTCGGGATCTATATGCTTAATGTCTAACATTACAAGATCGGTTACCTTCATTAGTCTGTCAAACTTTGCAAGAAGTTCAGGATTATCTCTATGGAATATTACGCCGGAAGTGTCCAAACATGTGTGAATATCTTTAGCCTTCGCAGCTTCAAAAAGTTCAATCAAGAAATCCATTTGCATTAATGGTTCGCCACCGGTAGCTGTGATTCCGCCATTCTTGTAGAACGGTTTTAAGGTTTCATACTGAGCCATCAAATCTTCGACAGTATGTTCCTCGCCACCACCGGGTTCCCAGGTATCAGGATTGTGACAATATTTGCAGCGCATTGGACATCCCTTGAAGAATACAACGTATCGCATTCCGGGACCGTCCACTGTACCGCAGGTCTCTATCGAATGTATGTGTCCTATCATGGTTTCACCTCGTTTCCAATTTATTTGCTGCTTAGTTACATTTTAAAACGGACGCATACTTATTTTTTAATGTATTATGTTCATGTATGCCTGATTGTCCGGATATAAGAGTTTCTAGGTATTACGGAAATACTTTTGCCATACTTCCACCTTCGTAGCATGAGCTACTCGGTGTCACGGCATTCGCCGTATATGTATGTACGCATTATAATACATAAGCGAGCAAACTCGCATGTATTATATGCGACATACATGCATGGCTCATTACTACGCGCAATTCGACATCCTGTCTCAATGGAACATGCCGAACATCCATGTTCGGCAACCGCTGTATATTCAACGTAATACCAAGAAACTCTAATATCCTCCTGAATGTCACCCAGAATGTAATACACAACAATTCATTATGCTGTCTGTTGGTTCAAAATGTACCCAAACAGCTGACGCACGCGACTCGCATCATCGCGAACGTTACGTGTTGGCTGCTTTGATGCACTTTCGTACATAACGAAACAGCGTGAGATTATCTGTGTGTGCAATATCCTGTGGAATATGGTAGGTGTTTAGAGGTTGTTGGTATGCCGTGATTAACATAGCGATGCGAGCCATGGATGGCGAGCAAGGCATCATTGAGCCACGATGGCGAATTGATAGCCGGTCGCGTATTATATGAAAGTGTAGTCGGCATACCTACAACCTCTTAGCACCGGACATTCTGACACAGGATATGCATACATCTGATAATCTATACGCGTCCGTCATATATAAAAGTGCATTAAACAGCAAAATAGAACTCTTGCAGATGACATGATAAGCAGTTATAATGAAATATTGTAATTAACGGTTAAAAAGAAAAGGGGAAAACCATGCACAAAGAATTTATGATGGGTAATCAGGCGATTGCAATGGGTGCGATTGCAGCAGGAGTTAATCTTGTTGCGGGATATCCGGGAACGCCTTCAAGCGAGGTGCTTGAGACGGTTGCAAAGAATCGCCCGGAGAATACATATGTTGAGTGGTCGGTTAATGAGAAATCGGCTATGGAGGTTGCAGCGGGAGCGGCGTACGCCGGCGCAAGAACAATGGTTACAATGAAGCAGGTGGGGCTAAATGTTGCCTCTGACCCGCTGATGAGTCTTGAATATATAGGAGTTAAGGGCGGCATGGTCGTGCTTGTTGCAGATGATCCGGGCCCAATATCTTCGCAGACAGAGCAGGATACAAGAACATTTGCAATGTATTCGAAGCTTCCGTGTTTTGATCCTACGTCGGTGCAGGAAGCATATGACATGGTGCAAGAAGCATTTGAGTATTCGGAGAAATATCACACGCCGGTATTCCTTCGCCCCACAACAAGAGTAAGTCATGCATATCAGGGAATAGATATTAAGGATGCCAATGAGTATTATCATAACGAGGCAGAGGGCTTTATCAAGGATTCAAGTAAATGGGTAATCTTCCCAAGACTTGCCAATGTCAATCACGCAAAGATTGAGAGAAGAAATGATGAGTTAAAGTCAGTATTTTCTAAACTTGGTTTTAATGCGATAGACAATGAATCATCTAATGCCAAGAAAGCAATCGCTGCAGGCGGAATCAGTTACGCATATGTTTGTGATGTGCTTGAAGACGTCCCGGAAAATGATCGCCCGAAGGTGTTGAAGGTCGGAATACCATTTCCGTTCCCTGAAGAACTTGCTATTCGTTTCTTAGAAGGCATAGATGAGGTTATATGTTTTGAGGAGTTAGATCCTGTTATAGAACGTTCGCTTAACTATCTTGCAGGAAAGAGTAATATATCCGTTAATATCAGAGGCAAGATTACAGAGGATACCGCAAGAAGCGGAGAGAATAATGTTAATGTAATAAGACAAATTATAGCAGGCATTTTCCCGGAACTTGCTAAATACCTTTCAGACAAGGAAAATGCTACAGACAATAACGCACCCGAACTTCCGGTAAGACCACCTGTACTTTGTGCGGGTTGTCCACATAGAGCATCATTTTATGCGGTCAAAACTGCCATGAAGGGAAGAAAGACAATTTTTTGCGGAGATATCGGTTGCTATACGCTTGGTAACGCGAAGCCGCTTGATATGGTAGATACATGTCTTTGCATGGGAGCGGGACTTGGAATTGCGCAGGGAGTAGGTCACATTGAGCCCGATACAACATGCTTTGCATTTGTGGGTGATTCAACATTTTTCGCATCGGCAATAACAGGCGTTGTCAACGCGGTTTATAACCAGGCGAGTATGACTCTTATTGTACTTGATAATTCGACAACGGCAATGACAGGACACCAGCCACATCCGGGAACGGGAAGAACTATGATGGGTCAGGTCGTTGACAAGATTGATATAGAGGCAGTGCTTCACGGAGTGGGCGTTAAGACTGTTGAGACGGTTAATCCCCTAGATCATGCAAAAGCGGTTGAAACCGTCAAACGCGTGGCAGATGAAGAGGGCGTTAAGGCAATCATTTTCAAGTCGCCTTGTATTGCACTTGTTACACCTAATCCTGCATGCCATATTGATAAGGATAAATGTGTGGGCTGCAAGAAATGTATTAATGAAATTGGCTGTCCGGCAATAAGCTTTGCGGACGGTAAGGCAGTTATAGACACCTCTCTTTGTACGGGGTGCGGATTGTGTTCGCAGTTATGCCCGACATGTGCGATAGGAGGTGAGGCAAATGCGTAAGAATATTGTACTTTGCGGAGTAGGCGGCCAGGGAACCGTGCTTGCATCAAAACTTATAGCGGCTGCCTCTATCATTGAGGGATATCCTGTTATGAGTGCCGAGACTATCGGAATGGCGCAACGAGGAGGAAGTGTTTTCAGTAACCTTCGTATCGGAGAGGGTGTACACTCTCCTATGATTGCTGATCATACGGCAGATTTGATTATCGGTTTTGAGCCGGGTGAGGCAGTCAGAATGCTTCATTTCTTGAAGCCTGACGGAGTTGTTGTCACTAACAAAAAAACAGTAGTGCCAACCTCAGCATCGCTTACCGGTTTTGTATATGAGGCTGATGTGATGATTGATTATTTGAAGAGTCACTGCGGCAAACTTGTTGTAGTTGACGGTGACGCAGCGGCAGAAAAACTTGGCTCACCCAAAATACTTAATACAGTACTTTTAGGAGCAGCATATAGAAGCGGAGTGCTTGGACTTTCTAAAGACTCAATTAAGAGAGCAATGTCAAACCACATCAAAGAGAAATTGCTTCCGCTTAATCTTGAAGCATTTTCGTATGAAAATTAACCAAAGTTAAAAATCAATAATTATAATTTTCAAAAAGTAAGAAATAATTATTTCAAAGAAAGGGAGAACAAATGAAGTTAACACAATTACAGCTTGATCAGGTCAATGACCGAATTAACGCGCTCGTATCAGCAGGCAGCTTCTACGGAAAGAAGTTAAAGGAAGCGGGCATTGAGCACATTTCATCTCAGGAGGATTTTGAGAAGCTTCCGTTTTCTGAGAAGAATGATTTAAGAGAGGCATATCCGCTTGGACTTATGACAGCACCGGAGGAAGATATCGTTCGTATCCATTCTTCTTCGGGAACAACAGGACTTCCTGTTATCATTCCTTATACAGCGAAAGACGTTGATGACTGGGCAATTCAGTTTGCAAGATGTTACGAGATGGCGGGCATTACCAAAATGGACCGCATACATATCACACCGGGTTACGGTTTGTGGACAGCGGGAATCGGTTTCCAGCTTGGTGCAGAGAAGCTTGGAGCAATGGTTATTCCTATGGGTCCGGGCAATACAGACAAACAGATTCAGATGATGATAGATATGAAATCTACAGTTCTTTGTGCAACCTCTTCATATGCACTTTTGCTTGCTGAGGAGATTGAAAAAAGAGGTGTCAAAGATAAGATTTGTCTTAAGAAGGGTATTATAGGTTCTGAGCGTTGGGGCTCAAACATGCGTGAGAGAATCTCAAGTATTTTGGGAATTGAGCTTTACGACATTTACGGTCTTACAGAGATTTATGGACCGGGTATCGGTATCAACTGTCCTAATGAAAGCTATATGCACTGCTGGGATGATTATGTATATATTGAGATAATCGACCCTGTAACGGGAGAAAATCTTCCTGACGGCGAGTGGGGCGAGATTGTTATCACTACACTTGTTAAAGAGGGTGCACCTCTTATCCGTTATCGTACACATGACCTTTCAAGAATTATCCCTGAGAAATGTTCGTGTGGAAGCGCTTATCCTCGTATTGACGAGATTCGCGGTAGAACAGACGATATGATTAAGATTAAGGGTGTAAATGTGTTCCCTGCTCAGATAGAAGAGATACTTGCCCAGTTCCCTGAGGTATCAAGCGAGTATCAGATTCATATTTCGCATCTTGACGGTAAGGACACAATGCGTCTTTATGTTGAGACTAACGGAACGGTTGATTTTGCAAAACTTGCAGATGATATCGCAGCAAGAGTTAAGAGTAAGATAGGATTTACACCAATCGTTAAGGTTGTTGAAATAGGTGTTCTTCCAAGAAGTGAGAAGAAGGCAAAGAGAGTTATCGACGAGAGATATAACTAAAGATAAGATTAAAAAAGTGCTGTGATAGAAATATCACAGCACAAATTCGTTAACAGTAGAAGGTTTTCCGAAATGATAACCCTGCATCTTGGTAATTCCAAGTGCCTGCATTTTTTCGGCCTGCTTGTCACTTTCTATACCTACGGCAGTAACCTCGATATTAAATGATTTCGCAATCGCAATAATTGATTTGATAAGTTTCATTGTGTCGGGCTTGTCTGCATTTGCGATAAGCGATGGCGAAAGTTTAAGTCCGTCAAATCCACATTCCAATACATATGATAGGTTGATGTCTCCACCACCGAAATTGTTAAGAGACAACTTAAAGCCTTTGTCATGTAATCGTTTGATGGTTGCTTTGGAGGAAGCAACCGAACTCATGATTACTTCATTATCGATATCCAAAGTAACTCTTGAATAATCTATACCATATTCTTTGCCGATGTTTTCAAGAAAACGTATGTAATCATCATCAATTATCTGTAACGGAGAAAGATTGATTGTAAGTGTAAGTTCCTTATCAAGTTCTTTCTGCCATACTTTAATCTGTTCCATGGAAGTCTTTGTAAGCCATGTTCCCAAACTGTTCATAAGACCAAGTTCTTCGGCAAGAGGGATGAGTGTTGCCGGAGAAATATCGTCCTCACCGTTATTAAGATGTGGGAATACCTCAACTCCGACACCTACGACTTTTCCTTCATTTACATCATATTGAGGTTGGTAGCGCAGTTCAAAATCGTGCTCCGGATCTGCCTTGGAAAGCTTTTCCTTCAACTCCTTATCCTTGATTGCGTCCTTAACAAGTGAAGAGTCGAATATGCAGTAGCCGTCTTTTTGCGAACTGTGTTTGATAGTGTACATTGCACTGTCTGCGTACTGGACGAGTGTTGCCATATCCTTTGAATCTTCAGGATAACTTGCCACACCGATACTTGCTGAAAGATGGAACACGTAAGTATCAAGAATTACAGGTGTGTGGAACATACGCTGTATTGAAAATGCGTCCTGCTCGATATATAACTTGTAGTCCGGAGAATTAATGTCGTTGTCATTACGTATAATAAGCATAAACTCGTCACCGCCGGTACGAACTGCCGTAAACTTGTCAGGCAGAGCAAGCATTCGGTCACCGAACTCCTTGAGTACCTTGTCACCCATTTCATGACCGTATGTATCATTGATAGGTTTGAACTGATTTAAGTCTATACACAATACGGAATAACCGCCGTTGTTCTCTTCACATTCCTTATGTAGTTTCTCTAAATATTCATAACCGAAACGTCTGTTATAAAGACCTGTAAGCAAGTCGGTTGAAGAAAGTCTTTCCAAGTACTTGTTGGCTTCCTTAAGCTCATGTGTCTTCTCCTCAACCATATCCTCTAAGGCCTCAGTCTCTTTCATTTGCTGTTCGAGAAGGTGCTCATTTAACATATCTGTTCTTGAGATATATAACATAATCAAGTAAGCCATAAGTAAAATGATAATATACAACGCTTCGTCTAGGGTTAAGAAATGTAATGCGCAAGCAGAAATATTAATCGCAAGTCCGACAGATGTTATTATGAATCTTGTTTTGATTGCCTTGGATGAAAAATCGCTTACCGCAAGGAAGTATCGATGCTTTTTGTTGTTCTGGATCATTATTCCGACGGCAACTAATATCATAAACAACATGTAAATGAGATTGGTAAATATATTCTCAGGCTCCTTACCGATTGCTTCCTGATAGTTATATTGGAAGTCAAATACGATGTAAGCAAGTATTCCAAACGGTACAAGTGCTGTTCCTGTTCTTATATTTGATGCACCAATAAGTCGGAATAAATGAATTATAAGTATTATAATGAAGAAGTTAATAAAGAAATACATGAGAACTCGTATTTCTGTTGCAAAGGACAAGGTTACATCCTTACTGATGTAGTGAAGCATTTTCCTTGTAAGAACGAACTCAATTCCTGAAAGGCAGAAAGCGTTTGCCAAAAGATATGACAATTCACGACGACGTCCTTTTAATTTCATTACTATATATGTGGTAAGCGAAAGTCCGAAACAGTAGTTAGGCATGAGATAAAGTGTACGAACAAAGAGGCTTAAAGGATCTTCGCCCAACACGTAATGGTTTGTGAAACGAATGAGATCTGCAAAGGCCCATGAATAAATGCCCATCGTTAATAGAATGGAAGGCCAAAAGAAGTCGTCCATATCATCAAGACAACAAAGAATTATTGTTCCTGCCGAAAATGCCGTAAGAGTAGAGAACAATTCGATTGCAAAATTAACTTCGGCAATTGTGGAAACAACAAAAACTATGTATAAGAATATAGTTGTCATTAGAACAAATTTCTGTACTTTTTTAATCATGCCCCCATACACCCCACAAAAAAGAAAATTGTACATTATTTTAGCACATTTTCAATGACATTTCAAACTGTATTATTTTGTCAAAAATACGATAATAATGTTTGAAATAAGCCAATCTGTTTGGTATACTAGATATGATGCCTATTTTATTGCTGAAATGGAAACTGATGTGAGAGATATCAGTTAAAAATATAACAAACAAAGGAGATGAGGGGGAACGCTATGGGGTACGAACAACTGCTTGCCAACTTTGCTGCAGATAAGACCGGAGAGATAATTGTTACTGGCAGACAAGGTGAAATTATCTACAGAAACCACGCGGAAGATTTTACCGATAAACAATGGAATGCGTGGAGTATGTTTAATCTCGATATGGAGAATATGAACGTGGGTGAGAGATGGGAGATTTCCGATAGACGTGCGGGAAGTGCTTACTCGGTTTATTCAGAGCCTGCATCTGATGATGGAAAAGATTATGTACTTCATCATGTTTTTAATACGAGTGAATATGCTAATTTGCTTAGAGATGTATCGAGATATTCCAGAGATTGGAAGGAGTTAAGTTCATTCCAAAGCAAGATACTTCAGCAGCTTTCTGCTAACTATATGGATTGTCTTCCGATTATATTGAAGTCTTTCAAGATATCGGCAACGGCGCTTTTTATCGGACGTGAGAAGTATGTTGAGAAATACGTAATAGAGAAGGGCGACGAGGAAATCAGATGCTCGAGAGTTGAGGAACACAGTCAGTTTGAAGTTGAACATGGCAATACTACAAAGCTTGTTGGTGATGAAAGAGAGTGGACATGTTATATCAACGATGCCACTGTCAATGGCGTTGAGTATGGCTTATTCATTTATTCAGATGAGGGAGTCAACGAAGAATCGTCTAAGATGTATTACAACGTTATTCGACTTTTCCTTGAGAATGCCCTGCTTCGTGAGAAGATTATATATGAGAGCGAGCATGATCAGTTGACGGGATTGTCTAATAAGGGCAAGTATCTTTCTATGATGGAGGATTTCTTCCCTAACCTTGACAATATTGCCATATATAACATGGATGTTAACTATCTGAAGAGAGTAAATGATACCTTGGGTCACGAGGCGGGAGATGCCTTGATAGTCAAGGCTGCCAAGAGTCTTTTGGCGGTTGAGAGAAACAATGTTCGCGGATTTAGAATGGGTGGAGATGAGTTTATGCTTCTTGCGTGGGATTTATCACAGGAGGAAGCAAACACCCTGTTAGAAGATTGGCGCGAGGCTCTTGCAAAACTTAACGAAGAGGATAAGACACTTGAGTGTGTAATTGCTTGCGGACTTGCTTACGGAACAAAGGGATACAATTTGAGTGAACTCTTAAAACTTGCGGATGAGCGCATGTATGAGAATAAAGTAGCAATCAAAATATCTCGCGGGGACGACCCCAATTCGAGATAACATTTTAGGAGGTTTATTATGACTATTCAAAAGAACAGAGAAGCAGACATATTAACAGTAGCAGTTGAGGGAAGACTTGATACAACTACAGCGCCTCAATTAGAGGAAGAACTTAATGCAAGCATTGATGGAGTTAAAGAACTCGTGCTTGACCTTGTAGATCTTGCATATGTTTCATCTGCAGGACTTAGAGTACTTCTTTCTGCACAGAAGACAATGAACAAGCAGGGCAGTATGGTTATTAAGAATGCTAACGAAGAAGTTATGGAGATTTTCGAGGTTACAGGATTTATCGATATTTTAAATATTGAAGAATAATTTCTAAATTAATGCAGGGGGATAAGGAAATTGCTTCCGTCGTATTTTTCTGATTTTGGCAAGATAATTAAAGACAATATAAACACGATTTGTGTGGGAGATTATAAGGTGGGCGATGTTGATTTGAACACCTTGTGTAATCTTGCGCTCTTAAGACTGGATCACGTTTCTATAACACCTTCTGCAAAACATGAAAAGAAGCTTACAAAAAAACAGCTTAAGCAGATGAGGGCATTTTATTCCCCTTATGTGCGATTTATGACAGACAGATATCACAGGCTATATACTGCCAAGACGGGTAAGTTCTATCCGCAGTACATTCCTGAGGAAATGTTTTTTATGTGGATAGACAGATATTTTTGCCACAGACAGGAAGCCAGATATCTCGATAATAAATGTTACTATTACAAATTATTTTCTCATATCAAACTCCCGGAAGCGGTGGCGCTTAAGATAGGTAACACATGGCTTGACAGTGATTTTAAGGTTGTGTCAACGAAAACCATTCGCGAAAAACTTCGTAATGAGAAGGAAGTAGTTGTTAAGCAGGCAACTAATTCCGAGGGTGGATATGGCGTTAAGTTTGTAAACGGAGCCAAACTTGCTGACGTGTTATTTGGCAAAATTGCACGTGCAAAAGAAGATTTTGTAATACAGCGTCCAGTAAGACAGCATAAGGATATGGTGGCATTTCATCCGGAGTCAGTGAATACGATGCGTATAGTTTCTCTTCTTACAGGAGATAAGGTGAAAGTATATGCTGTCAGTTTGAAAGTAGGTGTCGGTAAGGAACGAATTGACAATGGTTGTCATGGCGGAATATATTGCGGCGTTAAGCCCGATGGAAGTCTGATGGACTACGGTATTTCGGACAAGGGCGAGGTGATATACAAACACCCGACACTTGGTTACAGCTTTTCGGGGAAGAAGATTCCCCATCTTAATAAGGCAATCAAACTTGTCAAAGAGGCTCACTCATTTATGGGACACTTTAGATTGGTGTCATGGGATGTTGCAATCGATGATGATGACGAGGCGGTTTTGATAGAAGCAAACCTAACCCTCGGCGGAATAAATGACGTACAAATGAGCAATGGACGTCCATTGTTTGGCAAAGACACAAAGAAAATTCTTGATGAAGTTTTCGGTGGCAGGAGAAAGGTTACCACTTTGTTATGAAGAGAAACAGAAGCTTTTTGAGAAAACAATTTATTAAATACTTATTTCCGGTAATGTTTTCTGTGTTGGGTGGTACTATCAATGCACTGATAGACAGTGTGTTTGTTTCCCAGAAACTTGGTGGTGACGGTCTGGCAGCAATCAACGTAAGCATGCCGGTCTATCTTTTGATATGTACACTGGGTTCGCTTATTGCAGGCGGTGCATCCACAGCATCTGCACAGGCAGGTGGTAAGGATGATATGGAAAAAGCAGAAGAGATTTATCAGCAGTCTTTTGTGTTTTCTGTGGCTGTAAGTTTGGGTGTTGCTGTAATTTGTGCAATACTTTGCCGACCGATAGCATTTTTGCTTGCCGGAAGCAGCGGATTGTATGATTATGTTTATTCGTATTGTATTGTAATAATTTTAGGTATGGTATTTACCGTACTTTTATATTTTCCAAGTTATTATTTGCAGCTCGACGGTAAGGCTGATTCTATTGCGGTTATGTTCTACATTGCAATAGGTACAGATATAATTTTGGATTATTTGCTTATGTATTCGTATGATATGGGAATGAGAGGAGCCGCACTTGCAAGTGTTCTTTCTACTGCGGCTGCAACCATATACGGATTCATTTTATTGGAGAATGGTTACTCAAGTTATCATTTAAAATTATGCAAGCCTGATAAGGCAATGATTAAAGAGATACTTAGACTTGGAAGTCCGGCGGCACTTACCAATCTTGTTGATGCCATAAGGCTTTTGGCGTTAAACGGTATTATTCTGTATGTTGGTGGAGCATATATGATGGCTGTATGGGCTGTGCTTAATACGTTGTCGGAATTTGCCGTATTTATTATTTCGGGAGTGCCACAGGCGGCTGCTCCTATGACGAGTGCTTATCATTCTGCCAAGGAGAATAGCGGATTAAGAATACTAGTTGCCCTTCAGGTTAGTATCGGTGGGGTATTGGCATTGTTATATGCCGTTATAATTATTGCAGGTCATAGCGTGATAGAGATGGTATTTGCGGTAAATGAGGACTTATCTCTTGCTATGGTATGTCTTGGTGTATATTGCGTACTTGAATTACTTTGCAACATTTGGACTACATTTTTTCAGTCGGTCGGAAGAATATTTGAGTCAAACTTTCTTATTGTTTGCAGAAAGTTTGCGTTTCCGATACTTGCTGCTTTAATTTTGGCATCGACCAATACCTACGAGTTTTTCTTCCTGCCGGTAGGAGCGATTCTTACACTATTGGTTGGGACGGGTTATACGGTTACAAAAAGTATTAAGAGTAGAAAAGACGAGCATTTCTTGTCATGGGTGTTACTGTTAGATGATTATCTCGAAAGAGAGCATAAAGTTTTGGACTTTTCTATCGTGCCCGATTCCGATAACATCTGCTATGCAAGTGAGAATATCAAAGAGTTTTGTGAGGGTAATGAGTTAGACAGAAAGCAGGCGATGAAATTAAGTCTTGCAATCGAGGAGATTCTTAATGTATATGCGAGTAAGAATCATTCTTTAAGCAGTGTGGATATGCGTGCATTTGCTTTGCAGGGAAGTATCGGTATAAGAATAAGATGTGCGGGGGTTCGCTATAATCCTTTTGCGCAGGATGTTGAAGAGGAGGATGATTTCCTTATGGGCGTTACTATGATACGCAAAATGTCGGAAGTCATCAACTACAATTACCTGCTTGGAACGAATAATCTTTTGATATTGTTTGAGCAAAATCGTGAAGAGCCTGCGAAAGAGAAAGCAAGAGCCAAAGTAAAGAAAAAAGAGGAAGAGAAATTAGTAGATAAATCTAAAGAAGAAGTAGAAGAGAAACCACAGGATAAAGATGAAGACGTAACAAAAGATGAAGTTCAGGGAAAAGAAACCCTGAAGAGAAGAAATAAAAGAAAGAAGAAAAGGCTTAAAAGAAAGCAAAGATTAGAACAGAGGAAAAGCCGTAGAAAGACACCGAGGAGAAGAAGCAGGAGAGGGAGCCGGAGTGATAGATAAAAGGATTGAGGCGCAATGCGGGGAAGCAATAAAGCTAAATAAAGATAATTGCCTGCAGATAATTGGGGACAATAGCGATACTGCATTTGGAAAAGAGTATGGTTTTTCGGATATGAAGGATGTGGAGGATTTCAGAAACAAGGTTCCTTTAGCCGGTTACGAAGAACATAAGCCATACATAAGAAGAATGTTGTTAGGCGAAGACAATGTTTTGACGAAGTCAGACATAATAGCCTATTGTCACACTTCAGGAACTACCGGGGGCTGTAAACTTTTTCCCGCGACTGCAGAGGCGTTTGACAGATGTATGGATTATCCCGAAGCTTACCAGAAAACAGTAGTTGAAAAATACGGTGGAAAAAGACTGATGGTAAATACATTTAGGGTAATACCTGGCAAAAAGCCACAGCTACCTGTGCTTGTTACGGAAGTATACTATAAGCACATGATGGAGAAAGGGCTTTTGGACATTGACTCTTATGTAGGCGGAGAAAAACTCCTATTTGATATTAAGCCCGGAGAACTTAATTTTGCCAAGGTTTGGGCAGCATTTCTTGAAAAAGATATTTCGATTGTAGAATGTATATACATGTATGATGCATTGTATTTTTTCAGTTACATGGAGAAGCATTGGCAATGCGTAATTGATTGCATCAGAAAGCAAATAATACCGGAGGAAATAAGATTATCGGACAGTCTTAAGGATTATTTGTTATCAATTCCGGTTGACATTGACAGAATAGATTATGTGGAAAATGAATGCAAGGCCGGATTTGAAGGCATAGGAACAAGGCTCTGGAAGAATCTTCGATTAATAAGTGGTATAAGTAACCGTGCATTTTCAACGGAAGAAACCGCACTTGAAAGATATGTGCCAAAGGTTCATAAGTATTACCTTTTCTACTGTTCATCAGAGTGTCATATCGGACATCCCGTTGTGGCAGATGATTTTGGATATGTAATGATTCCAAGTAATGCATTTTACGAGTTGTTGCCGTATTCGGAAAATGATGACATAACTAAGACATGCCTTCCGCATGAAGCAAAGATTGGTGAAAAATACGAAGTTGTATGTACTACATTTTCAGGACTGTATAGATACAGAATGGGAGACATTGTACAGGTAAGAGACTTCGTTGGCGAAAGTCCTGTTATGGAGTTTGTATTCAGGAAAGGTCAATATCTTAACATAGCAGGAGAAAAAACAGAAGTTATACAGTTAGAGAAATCCATATCCGACATGGAAGAACTTGGCATACATGTGGAGGAGTATTGTTTCGGGGAGTCGATTGAATCAATACCCGGAAGATATCTTGTAGCATTGGTAATTGGCAAGGACAGTACCAAAACGGATGAAGAAGAAATAGCTGATATTCTTGATGATATCATAAGACAACGTAATTTCGAATATAACGACTTGCGTAATATGGGTAATCTTTCCCGCATCAGAGTATGCATGTTTGACAGAGAGAGCTATAAAGTATTTCTTTCTGAAAACGGTTTGGGAGGAGGACATAACAAACCAAGACATATAGCACCAAGGGGTTTTTGTGAAAGGAGTTTTTAAAAATGGGAAAAGAAAAAAAAGCTAAAGTTAATCGTATGGGGCTCAGGTTGAAGTTCAGTCTTATCGTTTCATTTGTTGGTATCTGTATCGCAGTTGCGCTCGTTTTGATGGGAACCAATCTCATGGAGGATACGATTATCCACCTTTATACGGATCAGGGTTACAAGGTTGCACAGACCGCTGTTGATTTTTTCACTGATGAGGAAATAGAGCGATACGCAGACCTTGCTGACAGATACATAAAGGGTGAGGTAGAAAGAGAAGAACTTGATGCGGTTTCACAGGAACCAAGATATGTTGAAGTTAAGCAGTTAATCCGTAATCTTCGAAAAGAGATGGATGCAAATGATATTTTTATATGCGTGTATGATGTGGACATGCTCAAAAACTACGACCAGGAGTTGGATGAGAAGGGCGAATGGACACCGATTTATTACATAATGGATTGCTATCATACTGAAGAAGAGGATTTCATGTTTGGTGATGCCAGTGCAGTAGTTCTGGAGTATCTCGATACATTGATTAAATCTAATGATGCGGGTAAAAGACCGTCGGAGTTTATTGTGACGGATACCCAGTTTGGACACAATACTACCGCGATTCTTCCTATTATTGTGAATGACAAAACTATAGCATTTTGTTATGTTGAAACACCAATGAAAATATTGGAATCCAACAAAAAGATGTTCGTTACACAGCTTGGTATTTTGACAGCAGTTGTAACTGTCATATTGTTGATAATCAGTATATTCTTAATCGTTCGTTTGATGATAAGACATATTGTTTATGTGGCACAGGAAGCGGACAGATTTACAAGTGATAACTCCGTAATAACACATAAGCTTTCAGAGATAAAGACACATGATGAGATTCAGGTGTTGGCAGAGAATCTTCTTAAACTGGAAATAGGTATTAATGAATACATTGACAACTTAACGAAAGTTACTGCAGAAAAAGAGCGTATAGGTGCGGAGTTAAATGTCGCAACACAGATTCAGGCAGACATGCTTCCAAGAATCTTCCCTGCGTTTCCGGAACGCAAGGAGTTTGATTTGTACGCATCAATGGATCCTGCAAAAGAGGTCGGTGGTGACTTCTACGATTTCTTCCTTATAGATGATGATCATATCGGTCTTGTTATGGCAGATGTGTCCGGTAAGGGAGTTCCGGCTGCACTTTTCATGGTCATTGCAAAGACTCTTATCAAGAACCGTGCACAGATAGGCGGTTCGCCTTCAGAAGTACTTGCGTATGCCAATGAGCAGCTTTGTGAAGGTAATGATGCTGAACTGTTTGTTACAGTATGGCTTGGAATAATTCAGATATCTACAGGTAAAGGTTTGGCTGCAAATGCAGGTCATGAGCATCCTGTTATCCGTCGTGCCGGTGGAGAATACGAGCTTGTGAAGTATCGTCATTCACCTGCTGTTGCAACAATGGAAGGAATTAAGTTCCGCGAGCATGAGTTTGAATTAAATCCGGGTGACAGTTTGTATGTTTATACGGATGGTGTACCTGAGGCAACTAACAGTAATGAAGAAATGTATGGTACAGACCGAATGCTTGCTGCACTTAACAGAAATCCTGATGCTTCTCCTGAGGAGGCATTAAAGACGGTTAAAGATGATATTTCTGAGTTTGTTGGAGAAGCACCTCAGTTTGATGATATTACGATGTTGGGATTTTCATACTTTGGCAAATAGGGGGGTAAGAGTATGAAGGAATTAAATATTGAGGCTACAGTAGAAAAACTAAATGATGTTCTTGCTTTCGTGGATGAGCAGATAGAACCGCTTAACTGTTCGGTTAAAGTGCAGACGCAGATTGATATTGCGGTAGAGGAACTGTTTGTCAATATTGCTCATTATGCATACAATCCCGAAACGGGACCTGCAACTGTCAGGGTTGAGGTTGAGAAGGAGCCACCTGCCGTTACGATAACATTTATTGATAATGGCGTTCCTTATGACCCTCTTGCAAGGGAGGATCCGGATATAACTCTTTCCGCAGAGGAAAGACAAATTGGTGGACTGGGAATATTCATGGTGAAAAAAAGCATGGATAATATTGAATACGAATATAAGAATGGACAAAATATTCTTAGAATCAGAAAGCTGATATAAATGGGAACCGACAAAGTGAGGTGGTTATATGTATGAAAAAAGAGAAGGTATTATGGATGTGTATATTTATCCGCAAGTCAAGGATGAACCATCGAAGATTCCTGCGGAAAAAACTGCTGATTTTTTGAAAAGACTGGTATATATCACACATTCGACAGGAACTTATGACAGGGAGAAATACGTCCAATTAATTCACGATATATGTGAAACTTATAATATTGCAAAAGGTGAATCCGGTTTTTACCAGAACTTGTTAATGGAAAAAAAGAATGAGGGAGAATGGTTCTGTGATTATGATAATGGGAAAGGCGACGTGCTTATGATTAAGCATCGTATCCAGACCAATTCCGGTGCGATAATAATAGGGGCGCTGTATGTTGAAAAGGATGCAGAGCCACTGACGAAAGAGGATATTGACAATCTATTTCTAATGCTTCGTGTGCTTACAGGTTTTATATCGCGTTTCCGTCTTCAGGCTGTTGTTGAAAGAATGGGCTTTCATGATGAGTTGGACTATCCTAATTTCAGATTTTTCGCAAGAAAGTTGTTTATGTTAAATGAGCAGAAGAAACTTCCCGGAATGATAGCGGTGCATTTTGATCTTCATAACTACGGTATAATTAATCGTGAAATAGGACGACGCAACGGAGATATAGTTATTCGCAATTATTTCAATATGATTAAAAATGCTATTGGCGAAGAAGGTTGTATAAGCAGACTTGGAGGAGATAAGTTTATTGCTATCTTTTCGAGAAATACTATGGATGAAGTGCTGGGAATTTTGTCCGGTGTTCCGGTTTGTTATGGGGAACACGGCGAACATAAGGTTGAGGTTTCAGCGGCAGTTGGTGTATATGAAATACCGAATTCTTTTGTTTTGAACTCCCCCGGTGATATAATGGATACGATTATGTTGGCGGCACAGGAGGCTAAAAAGTCTTCCGAGAATGCTATTGTCTACTATGATGAAAGCATGAAGCTTAGGAAAGACAGGCTTGTGATGATACAGAATAAATTCTATGAGTCATTAAAAAACAGGGATTTTATGGCGTATTATCAACCAAAAGTTGATGTTAATTCAAAACAAATAGTTGGTGCGGAGGCATTATGCCGTTGGAATGATAACGGAAGGATTGTTCCTCCGATAGAGTTTATTCCGATTCTTGAGCAGAATACGGAAATATGTGATTTGGATTTTTACATGCTTGATTGCGTGTGTAGAGATATAAGAAGAAGATTAGATGCGGGCAAGGAAATTGTCAGAGTATCCGTTAATTTCTCCAGGAAGCATCTTGTGGATGTTGAGTTATTAGAGAATATCTTAAAAGTGATTGATGACAACAATGTTCCGCATAAGTATATAGAAATAGAACTTACTGAGACAACGACGGATGTTGAGTTTAGAGATTTGAAACGTATCGTTTACGGTCTTAAAGATTCCGGTGTATTTACCGCAGTTGACGATTTCGGTATAGGTTATTCTTCCCTTAATCTTATTAGGGAGATACCGTGGGATGTATTAAAAATAGACCGTTGTTTCCTTCCGACGGATGAAGATGATGAAAACAGTATAACCAATATAATGTTTAATCATGTTATTTCCATGGCACTGGATATTGGAATGGAATGTGTTGTTGAAGGCGTGGAAACGATTAAGCAGGTTGAATTGCTAAAAGATAATCATTGTGACATAGCACAGGGATTTTATTTTGACAAGCCTCTTCCGTTTGAGGAATTCGAAAAACGCTTGGATAGCAAGCAATACGAATGATATATAATAACAATTAAGTGAGGGGACGATTATTATATGGTTTACGCAAGTTATGGCATATTTGCAGTTATACTACATCTTATTTTAAATCATGATGTAATCAAAAATGGAAAGAAGGAGTCTTCACGTGGCCCACATTACCGATACAGATTGTTTTTAAATGCGTTATTGGTATTTTATTTATCGGATCTGCTATGGGGCTTTGCTGCAGATTCAGGGGTGCGTATTATTGTATACGCTGATACGGTGTTATTTTTTGCTTCAATGGCAGTTTCCGTGCTTTTGTGGACGAGATATGTGGTTGCCTTTTTGAATAAAGATGGAACAAAAGCCAATATATTTTTGCTGGGAGGACAATTTGTTTTTGCCCTTGTAATGCTTGTGCTTATTATTAATTTCTTTAGACCGATTGTCTTTACATTTACAAAAGACGTGGAGTATAAGCCGGCATTTGGAAGAAACATTATTTTAATTGTTCAGTTTTTGTTGTTCATTATAATTATGTTTTATTCAGCATTTGTTGCGTACAGATCGGAAGGCCGGGAAAGATCGCAATATAAGACTGTTTGTGTGACAGGTGGAGTTATGGCAGTTTTTATTGCGTTACAGATGTTTTTTCCGTTCGCACCGTTATATACTATCGGATGTTTTGTCGGAAACTGTTTGCTTCATGTTTTTGTTGAAGAGGACGAAAAGAAAGCCAAGGCAAAAATAACCGAGGCTGCTCAAAGGGATAAAGAAAGATACAGTCAGGTATCGGCAAGTCTTGCCGCAGATTATGACGCAATTTACTATATCAATATAGAAACAGGAAAATACATTGAGATATCATCAGGTAAATTATTCCAATTGCTGCGAGTACCGCAAAGTGGGGATGATTTCTTCAGAATGGCTCGTGAAAATGTTGATGACAATGTACATCCTGATGACCGCTTGTTTGCAAAAAGTATGTACTTTAGAGATGATATGAAGAAAAATCTTGAAGAACGTGGCTCTTTTTCATATCAATATAAGATTATGATTGCCAATACACCAAGAATTTTCCGTTTCCAGGTTATGCTTTCAGAAGATATGGAGCATTTCGTTTTCTGTGTGAAGGATATTCAGGATACAATAACAGCAGAAAACGCGCTTAAGGAAAAACAAAAAATGAGTGTAACATTTACTCAGATAGCAGAAAGTCTCGCGTCAAACTACGATAATATTTATTATGTAGATATAATATCGGGTGAATATGTAAGTTACACCTCGAAGAATATTTACGGAGAACTCAAGATTGAAGAGTCGGGAGAGAATTTCTACGAGGACTCAATTAAGAATGCTTCACTTCTTATTCATCCTCAAGACAGAGACAAAATGCTTGCTTATATTGATAAGGACTATCTTCTTTCGATGCTCGACAAAAGAAAACAATTTGAATTTCAATATCGACTTATCGTTGATGATAAGTCGCAGCACACAAGACTTGTTGCACGCAAATCGAGTGATGGCATACATATGATAATAGGTGTGGAGAATATTGACGATGAAGTTGCGAAAGAAAAAGAACATCTTCGAGCGCTTAACTCCGAAAAAGAGTTGGCGAGAAAAGATGAACTTACCGGTATAAGAAATAAGACATCCTTTAATGAGCTTAAGCAGTCTATTCAGAATAATATCGATAAGGGTGTGGATTATTTGCCGTTTGCAATTGCTATCTGTGATTTAAATGATCTTAAGAAGATAAACGACACAAAAGGTCATCAGGCAGGTGATGAGTATATTATTGGTGCAGCAAAACTTTTGTGTGATATATTTGACCACAGCCCGGTATTTCGAATCGGCGGTGATGAGTTTGCTGTATTTTTAAGTGGAAATGATTTTGTTGCAAGGCAAGAACTTGCAGAAAAACTTCATAAAACCTCTTTGGAGAATCGACAAAAGGGTAATGGCCCGGTTGTAGCTATAGGAATAGCGGATTATGATCAGTCTATAGACACGGATGTTAATATATTAATTGACAGGGCAGACCATAAGATGTATGAAGATAAAAAACAGTTAAAAAGTGTGACACAATAGGGAGATGAACCATTACATATGTTTCATGAAAACAAGCAAGAGATAGAATATGTTATTTTGGTGGCGGTTGATACCGCAAGTGGGGACTCGTATTCCTATGATGCTGACGCATCGCTTGATGAGCTTGCAGAACTTGCTGATACTGCAGGTGCGGTGGTCGTTGGAAGACTTGTTCAAAAGCTGCCACATTTTAACCCTGCTGCATATATCGGAAGCGGTAAGATAGAAGAATTAAGGGCGATGATTTATGCGACAAAAGCCACCGGAATTATAACCGATGATGAGTTGTCGCCCTCGCAAATGGCTAATCTTTCCAGAGAACTGGATGTCAAGGTGATGGACAGAACTATGGTCATCCTTGACATTTTTGCGTCTCATGCAAAATCTTCAGAGGGAAAAATGCAGGTAGAATTGGCGCAACTGGAATACAGACTCTCAAGGCTTACCGGTAAGGGTACATCAATGTCGAGACTGGGTGGCGGTATTGGAACCAGAGGTCCCGGTGAGAAGAAGTTGGAGCAGGACAGACGAGTTATCAGGAAACGTGTGTCGCAGCTTAAGCATGAGATAAATGATATTACAGCGCATAGAGAAATAACGAGAAAGAGCAGAGAGAACGGTCGTGTTCCGGTTTTTGCAATTGTGGGTTATACTAATGTCGGCAAATCAACACTTCTTAACGCACTCACGGGTGCAGGCATTTTGGCAGAGGACAAGCTGTTTGCAACGCTGGATACGACAACGCGTGTTTTTGAATATAAGAAGGAAACAGGCAAGCAGAAAATACTGCTTACGGATACAGTTGGATTTATAAGGAAGCTTCCGCATAATCTTATAGATGCATTCAGGAGCACTCTTGAGGAGGCACGCTATGCAGACTATATTATTCACGTTGTAGATGCGTCCACTCATAACCGTGTGGAGGAAATGAAGGTTGCTTACAACACGCTTGATGAGCTTGGAATAACGGGTAAAAAGATTATTACATTGTTTAACAAGATTGATAAAATAACGGATGATGATATGCGAATCGGACTTTTTGATCCGCGTGCCGATAAGTATCTGACTATTTCAGCAAAGACGGGAATCGGGCTTGACGAACTGCCCAAGGTTATTGACGAGATATTAAGGCAGGACAGAGTTTTGATTGAGAAAGTATTTGGATATGACGAAATGAGCAGGATTGCTAAGATTAAGGAAAATGGTGAGATAATATCCGAGGAATACTTAGAGGACGGCATTCATTTAAAGGCATATATTGGAGGAATATAAAATGAGTACAGCTATAGTTGCGCAGCAGATGTGTGTGATAATGATTCTTGTGGCGATAGGATTTTATTTGTGCAAGAAACAGGTGATAGACAAGATAACTTCGCAGAAAATTTCTGCGATAGTAATGGATGTTTGTAACCCTGCGATGATACTTGCATCAATACTTTCCGGTAAGGTAGAGGCAAGTCACGAGGAACTGATAGAGGCTATAGTTGTCGGTTTTACATTTTACCTGGTACTGGTTGTGCTGGGTATTCTTATGCCCATAATTCTAAGGGCAGACAAATCACAAAAAAGATTTTATAATGTGATGACGGTTTATACGAATATCGGATTTATCGGTATTCCGGTGGCAAGGGCAATTCTTCCGCCAAAGGCTATCATTTATGTTGTGATATGTAATGTGATGTATGCACTGCTTTTCTACACGCATGGAATCGTCACCTTAAGTAACGGACAGCAGAAAATGAGCCCGAAAAAAATATTTAGTCCGGGCACGATTATGGCGGTTGTTGCACTTTTGGTTTGCTGGTTTAATTATACGCCGCCGGTTATAATAAGCAGCAGCGTGACGCATATTGGTAATGCGACGGTATTTTTGTCGATGGCGTTGCTTGGAGCATCCATTGCGCGATCTAATGTTGCAGCGGGACTATTGGAACTTCGTATCTGGGCATTTATTGCACTACGACTTGTTCTTTTCCCTGTTGCAGTATTTTTGATACTTCGGGCAGCGGGATGTGATGACATTATGGGACTTGGATTTTCACTAATGGCAATGATGCCAATCGGTAATCTTCCACTCATCCAGTCGGAGAAAATGGGGGAGGATACGACACTTCTGTCAAAAGCAATTGCGGTCACAACGCTTTTGTCGATGTTTACGATTACAGTATTGATGATATTGTTTACGAGGATATAACATAGACTGGGTGATGATAGAATTTTAATACCCCCTGAAAGTAAGATTATTTTGTCTGACTTTCAGGGGGCTTTTTACGTAATATGACTTTGAGTAGTTTTTAAGATTTTATTTTACCTTCACTGTCTTTTTATTGCACCACTTAGAATAAACTGTCTTGTCATCTACATTCTTATAAGCACGCATACGTACATAATACTTCTTATGAGATTTTAGCTTAGATACGGTTGCAACATTTTTGTTGGCTGAAAGATTCTTTTTGCTTGCGGACTTAAAGTTTTTCTTTAAGGAGTATTGCAATTCGTAGCCGTCTACACCATCTAACTTTTTCCATGTTGCTTTAAAGGACTTTTTGCCTTTTGTTAATTTTAGGTTCTTAGGTGCTGCTAATGTTACGGTCACAGTTACAGTCGGTTCAGCACTGATTATCTGACTGGCGTCGTTTTTCTGAGAGTTGTTTCCGTTAGTCTTTGTGTCTTGAGTTTCCTGTTTCTGTTGATTGTTTTGATTCTCCTGTTGTTTATTAGGATCTTCCTTGTTTTCTTGTTCCTTATAAACTACAGTAACATTGATAGCCGTTTCGGATCTTGCTGCAACAATATCATCGACTGCTTTCTGAGCCGCCTCTACTGTTTTATAAAGTGTATCATTAACAGTCCAGCCTGAGAACTCGTAGCCTTCCTTTTTCGGTGCACTTGGAATAGTATAATCTGCACTTGTGTAGGTTTCGGCATAGACGGTTGTTTGAGTGCTGTTTCCGTTATTGTCAATTGTGTTGATGATAATTGGCTGTGCCAATTTCAGCGTCTTTCCGGAAATCTCTTTCAAAACATCGCCTGTAATGGAACCCGAATAGATTTTTTGACCGTCTGTCAGGGCTTTTCCCTCGGGGATAACAACCGAACCACATGTGTACTCATTTTCGTTGTATGTTACTATATTTGCTTTTGTATTAGCATCTGCAAAATCAAGCGTTATTGTTCCGTCATTTTTACCGGATGTTTTGCCGGTTGCTTTGACCACACCTTCTACCTGTCCTGCATACTGTGTATAGTTACTGCAAAAGATCTCGCCGGATGATATAAATTTTCCTGTACCGTTTGCGTCGACAGGTTTCGTAATAGTAATATCACAAGTTTTGGATTCTTCGGTGAGGTCTTCTTTACCATAAGTTGACTTCAGGGTAGCATCATCAGCAAGAATTAGAGTGACGCCGTCCTTATTAAAAAACATAAATTTTTTCAAATCAACATTACCTGTAACATAGTAAACACGGTGTGACAGGAATTTTTCATTTATTACAGTGTTTTCATCGAGTAAAATCGCTGTGTTTTTCTCGCTTGCCTGACCATTTGCTGTCACATAGGTGATCTGAGTGGCAGGTAATCCCGAAAGTGTAACTGGATCTTTTATAACATTTCCGTCAGCATTAAAGATTCTATACGAATATTCATCTTCTAGTTTGCCAAAAGAATAACCCGTAGGGAGATACTGGCTTAACTCTGCTAAAACAGTTTCTTCATCGCTACCTGACAACAGTACGTTATTCATTATTACAAATGATGTTTCATCAATACTAAAATCAAAAGGGTCAGAATACCAGCCGTTGAAATATGCATTTCCGTTGAGAACCATTGTACTCCCGTTTTTGATTTCAATATGATCTGCCATCCATGAAATACCCTGACTATATTCATCCTCCGCTTCCGGAGTATTCAGTACCGCATTATCAAGTGTGAGTGCAGCATAATAGTTGTTTTCATTATTAATAACGCAATTAAGCGTGCCGTTCTTTATTGTGAGACTATAATTTGTGGCAAATGTGCGGAATGTAGCTGTATGACCATTTAGATCAATTATAATGTTTTTATTATACCAACCCCAGGTCTGATCAGAGCCGAGATCTACCTCGGGTTCATCCACGTCAGCATATAATGTAATCAATTCATTATTGTTTGCCTCATCGATAGCCGCTTTTAGAGAATCAAATTTCTTATCTCCAACAGTTGCAACAGGGTTTGTGTTTTGGGATTCCGGTGACTGGTCTGATGCAGCCTTTGCTAAAAATGATGTTTTTTCAAATATCTGCGTAAATGGTTGGATAGGTACACTACCCATAGCGATTAGCAGAATCGAAATCGCTACTAATTTCTTAAATTGTGCTTTCATAAAAAACTCCTATACTAATATGATATTTTCCAAGCCGATAGATAAACATGGCTATTACTTTATTCTTTAACACTTCAAAGGGTAAAAGTCAATATAATTTACGTTGCTCTTTCTATTTGTGGATAAAAGTACATAACTTTATGTACTTTTATTTTAAATTATGTATTTTTGTTCAAAATTAGCAAGCAAATGTACAAACTCTCCGAAATTCTCTTAAATTTTTCAAAGAAATTCCATTGATGTTCATAATTTCCTGCCCTAGAATTATTGTATTGAACGTACGTTGAAAATAATTCTACCAAGGAACGGAACATTTAATGATAGGAGAAAATTTAATAGATATTAAGAAGGAGTTAGAAACTTTACCTACGGGTGAACTGCGTTATACGATGCGTAACGACTATATGTTTAAGGCCGTGTTACAGGATAACGAGTATGCGCTACGAGGTCTGCTTGCGGCACTTCTTGAAATGCCAGTGGACAGTATAATTGATGTAGAGACGCTTAATCCAATAGAACTTGGGCAGGCGGTCGACGATAAGACGTGTATACTAGATTTGAAACTGAAGCTTAATAATTCCAGAATTATCAACATTGAATTACAGGTGTCATATTTTAAAGACTGGATTGACCGTTCACTTGTATATCTATGCCGAATCTTTGATAATCTGTCGGCAGGTGAAGGATATGGTAAAGTGTTGCCGACGTATCACATAGGAATACTTGATTTCTGGCTTCCAAATAAGGCTCATGATTTCTACTCGGAGTACGTGTTCATGAACCGTAAGAATCATGAAATATATAGTGACAAGATGTCTATACGTGTGTTAAACTGTAACTGTTCAGAGTCAAGCAATTTCAAGAATAATAGGACGGAGAGTGCTCGTATTCGACAGTGCTATTATTCTTGAAATTATTTGGCGGATACGCCACATCGAGTAAAACCTTTGGTTTTGCGAGATTGGACGCTGAACAGTTGAACGTGATAAATAAGGAATTGTATGAGTGGGCCAAGTTTTTCAAAGCCACAACGTGGGAGGAGATCAAGATGCTTGCACAGAATAATGAGTATATAGCAGGAACGGTGTTACGTCTTAAGAAACTTTCAGATGATGAGAAGATACGCATGCAGTGTGAGGCAAGGCAGGATTATGAGCGTACTATTGCATCGTACAGAGCGGATGGAATTCGTGTTGGAAGAGAAGAAGGAAAAGCAGAACAACTTCTTAGATTAATCTGCAAAAAACTTGTCAAAGGCAAATCCCTTGAAGAGATAGCAGATGACCTAGAAGAAGATGTTGATACTATCAAGCCGATGTATGATGTGGCTGTTAAGTTCTCGCCTGATTACGATGTAGATAAGATATTTGAAGAATATAAGAATGAGATGAATAGTTAATATTAAAAGAAGTAGCTTACGAAGAGAGGTTTTCAGATTAAGATAATCTGTATCCTCTCTTTTTATGTGTTCACATATAGACGGAAAATATTCCTTAAGTTACTACACAGTGACACATTATGTCATATCAAATATCTATAATAAGAGTACAAAAGAGAAAAAGGAGGAAAGAAGTATGGTAGAAAAAACTATGTCGGAAGTTTTATCTTTACTACAGCAACACAGGACTCATTTGAATCAAATATATAATGAGTCTCGCGAAGAGAATGTTGGAGCATTATCATGGAATCAGATAAGGCATCTAAAGAGGAGCAGGAAAATAGTAGATAGACTGATTATGATAGCAGCTTATATACAGGATAATCCTGAGTGTTTCACCGATGAGGACAAACAACAAATTATAGATAATGAATCCTCAATAAAAGATTTAATGATAGATATAAATAGAACATATGAGGTTGGACAAGAAACAAGAGAAGAGCGTCGAATAATGAAATTTTTCTAACTTTTCATAGTATATCTTGTAAGTAGGATTACTAATCGTGGCAAATCAGTGTAATAAATGATGAGTATCTAAATGCAAGGAGGATGATTAAAATGGATGCATATGATTTTTTTGTTGCAAAACATCGTCGGGATATTGTCTGGGACAATATATCGAAATTAAGGTGTGCATATCATTATAAGCAGTTTGGTAAATATTATCCGACAGCCATCCGGTATCTGGAGAAGAATATGCTGTTTGGGATTGGATTGAACCGGTTGATGATATACCGAAAGGATATTTAGGGTATTGATTCTCCAACTTGAAAAATCCTCACCCCGGATGCTATAATTACTTTACCAAAAATCGGAGGTGACATCCATGCAATCAGAAGAACCTGTATTCAAACCTCAAATCCCAAAAAAGATTTTATAATGTGATGGCGGTTGTTGCACTTTTGGTTTGCTGGTTTAATTATACGCCGCCGGTTATAATAAGCAGCAGCGGGATGTGATAACATTATGCGACTTGGATTTTCACTAATGGCAATGATGCCAATCGGTAATCTTCCACTCATCCAGTCGGAGAAAATGGGAGAGGATACGACACTTTTGTCAAAAGCAATCGCAGTTACAACACTTGTGTCGATGTTTACGATTACAGTATTGATGATATTGTTTACGAGGATATAAAACTTTTGTATTACAAGATAAAGAGAGGTGTATTTTTTGGAGGAGTTTATAGTATTAAATGACACATATTTGCCGGAAATGGTTAGATTATATAAGTCTGCGTTTTATGGTGAGCCTTGGAATGATGACTGGAGCGATGAGAAGCAATTGACTGAATACATAAAAGAAAAGTCAGGAGGTTTTCATGCTATCAATTACGGATTGATAATAGATGGTGTTCTTGTAGCAATATCATTAGGACAGATTACTCACTGGTGGGAAGGGACCAATTATGTTCTGGATGAGTTGTGCGTGTCACCGGATTTGCAGGGAAACGGAGTTGGGACACGGTTTATGGAACTGATAGAAGAAGATCTTAAGAAACGTGACGTAAAAGGTATTTTCTTGCAAACAGATAGCGACAAGCCGGCTTACAATTATTATCATAAAAACGGGTTTAAAGATGTTTCAAAGCATGTAAGTTTGTTTAAAGGGTTCTGATAAAAAACTATTTTTTATATAGGAGGAAGAAAATATGAAAAAAAGAATAATTACAGTATTTATTGTTTTGGCGGCGCTGTTCTGTTTTATACCGAAATGCTCGTCGGAGGCGGCCGGAAAGATTACAAAAAAGAAAGCCTATAAGGCATATTACAAATGGATGGAGAGCGATGAAGCCAAAACAGAGGTGTATAACAGAAAAACAAAAGAATACAGTAAAATATATTATACGGAGTATGCACTTTTAGATATTAATGGTGACAAAGTTAAGGAGTTAATAGCATTATATAAAGATAGAGAAGGTACCCATATAAATAGATATGTAATATGTCATTTCAACGGGAAGAAAGTTAACACCTTAATAGCGTCTTCGGGCGTTTCCGGAGTTGGTGGTTACAGGGGAGGTACAGTAGCTGTACCACCTAAAGGAGTAATAGCCGCACATTCCATCTCGTCAGGCACAGGTTCTAAATATGACACTTATTATAAAATGACAAAAGCTGGATTTAAGGAAATATATAGTCTCACTTATGATCGGAGTTATACAATGGAAGGCGAAACTATTTCATATATTATTAACCATAAGAAAGCAAGCAAGAAGGAATACAATAAACTTAAAAAGAAATTGGATAAGAAATACAGTAATGAAAAGGATATTGATGACCTTAAGTATGTTTCAAGAAAGAAGATGCTAAAAAAACTTAAATGATATGATATCAATCAGTTTCGGATGATAGATGAACATATATGGCCAAATGACAATATCTGAAATAGATGACATGACGGAGACGACTTTTCAAAATAAAATCTCAAAATGTTTGTATTATAGTACACATAAATATTGAATGGTGTTATAATACTATTGTATAGTTGGATTTCGGGAGGATTAATATGTTTTCAGATGATATTAAGGAAGAATTGATAGCCGGTTTAATTGATATCATGATTAATAAACTGGATAAAATAATATTATATGGTTCTATTGCACGAGGCGACTCGACAAAGGAGAGTGATGTTGATATTGCTCTAATATTACATGCTGATCTGGAAGAAGACGAAAAGAACAGGTTTATCCATTGGAACGCAGAGATGGATTTGAAATACGGAATGGTCTTTTCGATAGTTGATATTGAAAAAGATAATCTTGAAAAATGGGGAAATGTACTTCCGTTTTATAAAAATATTCAAGATGAGGGGATTGTGTTATGGAAGGCAGCATAAAAGATCTTGATTTGTAAGAAAATATAAAATAATATTGTTTGGTATATTTTGGGTGTTGGATTATTATAGTCCAACACCTTTTTATGTTTTAGAGAGGTGATGAAAGATGAGGTACAATTTTAATGATGAAAAATGGGATATAGTTGAAGTGAAGGGTGTCAGATGTCTGTTCTGTGACATAAGAATAGATAGAAACACGATTCCGGAAGGAATGATTATGTATGAAGTGGATGAGGGTGACACTATCTATCTAAGTGAGGATGATTGGAATTATATAGATGACGAGATTATAAGAGAACAAGAATGCAAGATACAAGAAAGGCATGAAAAGGAATGGAAGGATAGGAGTTTCATTAATAGGTTAATAAGAATAAAAAAATAATAAAATCTTTCAGTTAACACCTTACAATTGAAAAAATATGCAGTAAAATTACTAATGCTATGTTTGCGATTGAGGAGGTGGAGCAATATGATATGGAATGAGAAAGAAATCCGAGAAGAAATGCAGCGGCTTGATAAGATTACAGGAAAAAGTGGAAGCGAATTACCGATTTATTTTGATAACAGTCAGAGAAAATTAGGCTGTTTTTGGCCTAAAGAAATGGAATTTACCTTTTCCAATTATTATTTCAAGGATGATGAATGGTCAATAGAATGTGCTTTGGATGTTATAAGACATGAATATGCGCATTATCTTGATGTGGTATTATATGGAAATTGTGGACATGGCCGTACATGGAAGATGTGTTGTGGAATAGTAGGTGCACGACCGGAGCGATTATATAATGATGCCCAAGATGAATATTATAAAAAGAAGCATAGAAAAGAAGAGGCATTATTGGAGGAAATAGAGATGATAAGTAAAAAATACATCAAGGGCAATAAGATTATTCACCCCCAATTCGGTACCGGTGTCATTTTAGGAGTTTTAGGTTCGGGTATTAATAGAAGAGTTAACATATTATTTGACGATTCGGTAAACAAAGAATTTTCTTTAAAATGGATAGATGAGAGATGTAAATGTTGTTAATCTAAAGAGAGATAAGTATATGTCATAGTCTTGACACTTCTGTTCTAAAGCTGAATTGGGCAGATATATAAGATAGATATTATTTTTGTCTGATGTAAAAAACATCCATATAAAAAAATTGTTAATTATATGAGGATGTGTTAAAATTATTCTTGATTTGTATTAATTTTGTCGTAATAATATATGCTTCGGAGGTTTTAATGAGCGATTATCATTTGACAAAAACAAAATATTGCAACGGGGTACAATGCCCCAAGATGCTCTGGCTGATGAGAAATAAGCCTGAAGAAGCACTTGTTTCCATGAATGGAGCGGTAATTGAAAACGGAAACATAGTTGGGCGTGCTGCAAGAAACTATTTTGGAGAATACACGCTTATACAGTATTCTGAAGATAAAGCACAGATGGTATCTGATACGAAAAATGCTATGGAATCCGGAGCGGAGAATATTGCTGAAGCCGGATTTATATATGACGGACTTTACTGTGCAGTGGATATCCTTCATCGTAATGGGGCTGGATGGGATATCGTTGAGGTAAAAAGCTCAACCGGCGTAAAGCCTATTCATGTTGATGACATGTCTTTTCAGTATTATGTTCTTAAAAGTGCAGGAATCAATGTAAAAAATGTATATATATTATATATCAATAATCAATACGTCCGGCACGGCGAGCTGGATCTTAAACAGCTGTTCCACATTGAAAACTATACAGAGAAAGCTATTGAAAAACAGGCGGAGATACAAGAGAAGATCGCAGAGCTTAAAGAGTATATTAAGAAGTCCGAGGAACCTGAGATGAAGATCGGTACTTTCTGCGAAGAACCGTATGAGTGTGCTTTTATGAAATATTGCAGGGGCGACCTTCCAAGTCCTTCCGTATTTGATATTTTGCTAATCGGTAAAAAGGCCTATGAACTGTATCATCAGGGAATTATAAGCTTTGAAGATATTGAAAAAAATAAAATAAAGCTGACAGATAATCAGATGCATCAGGTGACGAGTTATCTGGAAGATAAAGATGTCTTTGATAAAAAAGTAACTTGTGAATTCCTGGATACATTAACATATCCGATTTATCATTTGGATTTTGAGACATTCCAGCAGGCTGTTCCGGAATATGAAGGCGGAAAACCTTATGCTCAGATACCATTTCAGTATTCACTTCATATAGAATATGAAAACGGGCATCTGGATCATAAAGAGTTTCTTGCAAAAGAAGGAACAGATCCAAGAAGAGCGATAGCTGAAAGTCTTTGCAGGGATATTCCGATGGGAGTTTGTTCGCTGGCATTTAACATGGGATTTGAAAAAGGAAGGATAAAGGATTTGGCTGAACAATTTCCGGATCTAGAGGATCACCTTATGGACATACATAAAAATATGCACGATCTCATGATTCCATTCCAAAAGAAAGCATATTACGTCAATGATATGGAAGGCTCATATTCAATTAAGCATGTGCTTCCTGCTTTGTATCCAAATGATCCTGAACTTGACTATCACAGTCTCGATCAGGTTCATAACGGCGGCGAAGCATCTGAAGCGTTCCTTACAATGGCGCAGAAGAGTCCGGAAGAGATTGCAGAGCTTAGAGAAAATCTCCTCAAGTACTGTGGCCTTGATACTTATGCGATGGTGAAGGTGTTGAGGAAGTTGAGGGAAGTGGTAAAACAATAGAAATAAAACTCTGATAAATATGGAGGGGTTATGAGTGTGCATTTATGAAATATTGCAGGGGAGATATTCCGAGTCCTTCGGCATTTGATATTTCCCGGATTGGAAAAAAGGCTTATGAACTGTATCATTTGGATTTTGAAACTTTCCGGCAGGTGGTTCCCGAGTTTGAAGGTGCAAGACCATTTGTTTCGTATATAATAAACCAAACCAAAAGAGATTTATAAGGAGTGAGGAAAACTTATGATTAAATCAATCGATACACTTAAAGAAATATGGAAAAAATATGAAAAAAAGCCAGGTGAGGAAGATAGAAAAGATCCACACATTGAAAAATGGGAGGAATGGAAAAAGGCGATTGAGGGTTTTTCGAGAGACGGTGATTCGAAAAAGGCGATTGAGGATTTTTCGGGAGACGGTGATTCGAAAAAGGCGATTGAGGATTTTTCGGGAGACGGTGATTCGAAAAAGGCGATTGAGGATTTTTCGGGAGACGGTGATTCGAAAAAGGCGATTCTGGATCCTTCGGGAGACAATGCTTCGAAAAAGATAGATATTAATAATTACCAGTTAAACAAGGTTTATATGCCTAAAAAGATTAAAAAATGGGAGAGTAAGGAGAAAAAGAATAAATATGAAGAGGCCTATAAGTCTTTTTATGATGAAAATTTAAAAAAATGCAACGATGATTTTTATAATTCATTTGGGTATTTTTTGTTATTAGGAAGTAGTGGATATTTTGGTGCGGGTCAGAATAAAGTATTGGGATTACTGAAAAATAGAGAGGTTATTTTTATAAATGAAAGTTGTGAATTTGAATTAAATGAAGTATATCAAAAACGCGAAAGAGGATTTAATTATGATGATATAAAAGATGAAGACGCAATAGACGAATTGGATAAGGACATAAAAGCGATTAAAGAAATTATCGATATCAAAGACGTTAATAAATTAGCGGAAATAGAGAAAAATAAAGGAAGGTTTCTAAATTACCCGAGACACAAATTAATGGTTTTAGCTTCATTATCAGAAGATGCGCTAGCTGATTTAAAGTTTAAATTGCCATTCAAAGCTGAAATCGGTAAACAGATGTTTGAAGATTTCTGTGATTTGGCAGAAAAAGAAGGAGATGATTATAAGAATATTCTTATTGATTTAGTTTCCGAGAAATCCGGAGAGTCAATAAAGTTTGAGGATGCAAGAAAAAAAGGTGCTAATAATTGGGTCATAAAAGGTGCATTTGTTATCAATTTTCTGTATAAATGCTTAGAACTTGATAGGAGCGTATCATATGATACAACATCAAGATTGTCAGAAATGTTGTGGAAGTTGGACAAAGCAAAAGAATTTGAAGATATTGACAAATATTGGCAAATTGTTTACACAGGAGCCCCGGGAACAGGTAAAACGTATGGGATTAAAGATTATGTAAAGATTAACTGTTTAGAGAATCCGCTGGAAGATGATGTTATTAAAAAAATACTTGAGGATAAAATGCTGAGGGAAAAAGGTAACGAAACAGTTACTGATGAAATGATAAATGATTGGAAGAAGAAACAGCAAAAATTCGTTCAATTTCATTCATCATATGATTATTCTGATTTTGTTGAAGGCATACGTCCGATTCAACTGGAGAATAAAAAAGAACCCACTTTTGTTAGAATGGATGGCGTGTTTAAGGAATTCTGCAGAAATGTAGTTGAATATAATAAAAAATACAAAGAAGTACATAATAACAAAGAAGTCTCTTCGGTTATAGAAGATTATAAAAATGGTAAAACTAATGAAGGTTGTCCGGTGCCACACTTTTATTTTATTATAGACGAAATAAACAGAGCTGATATAGGAAAAGTGTTTGGAGAGTTGATGTTCGGACTTGAGGAAACATACAGGGGTGAAGAGAATGCTTTTGATACTCAATATATGAATATGCCGACATATGTTATCAGAAATAAAAAAGCACATGAATTATCAGACGATGAAGATGTCTTTAAAAAAGGATTTTATGTTCCTGAAAATGTTCATATAATCGGAAGCATGAACAATATTGACCGAAGTGTGGAAACATTTGATTTTGCTCTAAGAAGAAGATTTCAATGGAAAGATATTAAGGCAAATAATATGCTAGAACCGGTTTTAAGCGCTGTTTTGAGGGATAAACCGGAAGCGATGGAGAATTTAAATGACATTATTACAAAAATTAAAAATATGAATAATGTGATAGATAAAGGTGTAGGAAGTGAATGCGGCCTTGATGAAAACTATCATATTGGTCCGGCATATTTTAGAAATTATGATGGTTCAGAGGTATCTTTATCTATTATTTGGGATGAGAAAATTGAGCCAATTTTGCGAGAATATGTAAGAGGAAGAGCAAAAGAGAAGGTGGATGAATTTATCAGAGCATGTAAAGAAGCTCTGGGAGTTAATGAATCTGAAAAAACCGGTGATGAAACAGAGGACCACGAAGATAACGAGGTGGCTGTTAATGGCGAATAATACAATCAATCAAGTGGAATATACTGTTTACTCATATGGCGATATTACTTCTGAAAACATAGAATATCATGGAAATACAGAAGATATATTTAAACAGGGTAATATGCACCTTTCAAACTGTCTAAAGAATTGTGATGAGGAAAGCAGAGTTAAAATTAAAAATGCGCTGTATGAGAATCTTTTGACAAGTGTTTTGGACAGAATCAACAAGAGCATTGAAGAAAATAATGGAATAGTTGTAGGATGCAGTGAAATAACCAGAGAGAAGAATAAGGGTAAGATTTATGTTGCGGATCCAAAATCTAATAATAGAATTTCAGGAGTGATAGGGGCAGTATCTTGTGAAATAGATAAACTTGATCTTTATTATGATAATAAAAAATATCAACTGGTAAAAAGGACCCAAGTTAAAGTGAAATTTGAATCACATATAGATAAAAGTAGGAATGGAGAAAAATTATATTTTGCAGCCAATCTTCTTACATATGGTGAATTCAGTTCATTGAGCAACAACAATGTAGATTGTGATGATAATAATCTGTTTGATTTTTTACTTGTCGATCTTTTGACAAGAAAACTGGATGTGGCAAGGTATAAAGGGATTTACAGGACGTATCGACAATTTGAGAGTAATGATGAGAATCTTAAAGGAAGCATCGATGTATCCAGACATATTAAATTGAATGCCGGATTAAAAAATGGAAGAATTGCATCGAAATATCGGGAAAATACTGCAAATAACTTTTTGAATATTTTGCTGATAAAAACATACCAATATATAAAACGAAAGTATCCGGAACTGATAGAAAAGAAAATTGATAATAATTTGGAACTGAGAGGGCTGATTAATCAACTTCAAAATGAAGTTGAGGGTGGCAATATCTCAACATCGATGATCATATCCCGAAATATGAAGCCCATTTCTCATCCATATTATCATGAATATGAAGATGTTCGTAAGATATGTCTGAAAATTCTTCGGTCGGAAGGCGTGTCTATTTTTGAAACAAGCAATGACAATGTAAGTGGTTTTGTATACTATTTGCCGGATTTGTGGGAGAACTGTTGCCTAGATATATTAAAACGAACAATCAAAAATCAATGCGATGGTATTTATTCTATCACAGATCAGGAAACAATTCCTTTTATATCCAAGCGTGACGGTAAATATGGTTTTTGTGAGTCAAGACCGGATTTTGTTATAAGAGAGTATGATTCGGAGAAGGTGTGCATGATCTTGGATGCAAAAGCAAAACCGAAATGGTATAAAGTATTGATGGTTGATTATGTTAAGTATTTTCAGGATGATTACGGTGAAGATATCAATAAATGCATTCGAGATATGGTCGTGTTTGGTGCAAAAAAAACAGGAGTTGTATTCCCTGTTGAAAGGAAAGAAATATCAAAATTGCTAGAACTGATTTTTCCGGTTGAAGATAAAAACGATGATAGTTTTAATTATGATGAATATATAGAATCGCTCAAAGGTGCATATAAAGAAGCATATAGTAATGAAAATATTGTATATAAGCGAAAAATATCAGACCAAAATGATTATGAGTTTTGTATAATACCGTTTATTATTCCTGAATCAGAAAACCATAGTAATTTTAGTTCCTGGAAAAGAGAATATAATATTTCAAAAGAAATGCTATGCGAAACAATTGGAGAAAAGAATTTAAAACTATTTACACGGTAATTTGAGCAAATCACTTACTTCCGATGTCGTGAAGTTAATACAGGAAGAAGGCCTTCGTATGCTGAGACATACTGAAAAGGAGAGAAATCAATAAGCATAGATTCAGACAGAAACACAATGAAATTTTGAAAACGCAAAATTTTAATTGACAATACAAAATCGTGTATGGTATTTTTAGGTTGAACAGATTGGTTTCTGTTCAACCTTTTTACTTCAGACAATATTCGGAGGCATTATTTGTGGATATGGAAGAACAATTCAAACAAAAATATATTCATGTCAGAGTTCCGGACAAGGCAATGCTGGCTATGTATATAAAGGAAGCAAAGGGAACGGATAGGAATATGGCCGAGTTCGCCAAGTGCTGCGGGACTCTGACGCCATCCTCTTTTTCAAGGATTATACACGGTAACTTGAGCAAACCGCTTACTGCCGAGGTGATACAGTCCATCGTAAGGAATGCGGATCCCAAGGCTAAGCTTTCCTATATGGATATGATGTATGCCAATGGGATGGTTCCTGAAAATGATAACGGAGAATCCGAAACCGGTCGCGAAAGACGAATCTTTTCTGCTAAAACGAAAGATACAGAGATAAAGGTCAGAAATATCATTGTCGGAAGGCTGTTCGAACTGGGGAATATGCTGCTTGCAATGGAGAAATTCGGTCAGGGTGAACTTAATATCACCGAGAAAGTTTCGGGACTTAAGCAGGTAAAGAAAAGCAACAGAGGGTTTGGGATACCGGGAAGATTTACATTACGGATTCAGGGAATAGATCCCTTCTATTATAATTATGAGATTTTTGTTCCTGATCCGGAATGTGGTAAAGCGATTAATACATCAAGATTTCGTGATTATGAAGGGTTTTTCCTGCGTGATATGTGGGAATCGGACACACTGGAAGATATAATGCAGAATTTTGTATTTACTGAAAGGGAATATTATGATGCTTTTTGGGAGTTTCTTAAAGGAGTAAAGGTAAACAACTATATGGCTGCAATTTTAGTGGATACAGAACAGGAGAGTGTCGTCGAATATATGCAGATACCGAGAGTTGATGGAAAGAAGATAAAGAGCATCTATTAATACTGCAAAAACAAAATTATATTAAACAAAAACAAAAGTGTAAATCAGTGAATATTTCACAGATTTACACTTTTTTGATTTTTATTCGAGAAACTGTTTACAAAGCATATCTCAATATGTTATTGTACCAACACAATAAAATTTCGTAAACGCAAAATATTTTTTTAATGAGGAGGACAAATTTATGAATATTGAAAAGATGATGCTGATATCGGCAATAGTTGCTTGTCATTTAGCACAAACATTTTCCAGCATTGGGATTTCCGTGATTTCAAGCAGGAAGCCTGAGGAATTTTTCCTGGGAATCAAAGAACGGGAAGAAGAACAATTAAAAAATGTATCTGACTGAAATAATAAGCTCGGGTTTATGTGGCTTGATAACAGCTTTATTATTATTGCTTCGTGGGTTATTGCAGTTATGTATAGAGAAAGCTTAAACATTTTTATCAATGTTCTTTGCGGTTTTTTCACTGCATTTGTTCATACATGTGTGAGATACAGGAAAATAAAACGAGCATTATTTATTAACTAGAGACATTTAATTTAAGAAGAGAGGGACACGATTATGAGATATTATGCAATGACACTTAAAACAAATAACGAGCTGATTGATAAAACTCAAAAAGTAAGACTTAAGGATTATGATTTTGATAGTGCTATAGCCGCAATGAATAATTATGTATTTCATTGTATCCGAAATGATGTTAACTTCTTTGCGTATCGAGAGGAAAATAATACGGTGTTATCTGTTTTTTCCTACAATGAACAGGTGATTTCTTATGACACAGCAATTTCTGAGCTTTCAGAGAATTTAAATAACTGCTTTGAATATAAAGGAATGTCATCAGATCCGTATGAGATAACTATGAATGAATACATAGATGCTTTTATGGAGTGCAAGAGACGTGCATATAATATACATAATACTAATGCAGTATATAATAATGCAAAGCTGGGGTGGCTGTACGATTTTCATTTGAGAAATGATAATAGATTTCCAGGTCCTTTTGAGTATAAAGAATTAATTATATCAGATGGAAAGGCTGATATACAGGATATTTATGATGAGTCTTTAAAAAATGAGCTGATTAATATCAGGGAGCATAGTGTAGAGGAAGACTATAGCGGAGTGATGGCTCATTATTTTGTATCTGCAGGCAGTTATAATGCAGCAGAGGATATGATATGTGCTCTTGCTTTAGAATTGTACAATGCAGGACGTATTACCACAAAGCGAATAAACATTGTTTCTGATATGGTTCCCAACCTTTATTCCAGGGGGAATAATTTTGAAAATATAATAGAGAACAGTTATGGAGGAATGGTTGTTTACTATCTGAAAGAAAAGATGGGCCATGGTTCAAGTGCTTATGAAATGAACTGTCAGTATATAAGCAAGCTCTTTAGGCAATATAGGAATAAATGTGTATTTGTCTTTGCTTATGAAAAAAACAACACAGGCTTTGCGTATAAACTGTTGCCGGGAATAAGAAAAAAAGCTATATGCGTAGAACTTAAGGAAGGTAAAGGAGATAAAAAAGCAGCAGAAAAATACTTAAGAAACATAGTAAAAAAATCTGAATTATCAGCTGATGCAGCTTCTGTAAAAGAGTTCATGAAACAATTTCCAAAGAAGCAGTATTCCCAAACCGATGTACTCGACGCATTTGACAGGTTCGATACTTGGTGTCTTAACCGTAAAATGAAGGGAATGTATAGCTTTAATCAGGAAGAGAATTTCTTATTAGATCGTGACGTTGATGAAATATCTTCTTATGACAAGCTTCAAAAGCTGATTGGTCTTAATAAGGTTAAGCAGCAAATTGACTGTGTGATAGCCTCAAATATGGTTGAAATGCAGCGAAGAAAATATGAAGGAAACGACTATGAGAGCGGAGCTTTGCATATGATATTTGCAGGTAATCCCGGAACTGCAAAAACAACAGTGGCAAGATTGTTTGCCGGTATAGCAAAGGAAAGAGGAATAATAAAAAGCGGTGTTTTTGTAGAAGTCGGTGGTATGGATCTGAATCTCATGCATCCAATATTTATGCGTGACAAATTTGACGAGGCTAAAGGCGGCGTACTTTTTGTTGATGAAGCGTATTCCTTGGACTTTCCATCATCAGTAGCTACATTTATCCAGGAGATGGAAAATCACAGGGATGAAGTGATAGTGATTATGGCCGGCTATAACAAAAGGATGGAAGCTTTTCTAAAAGGAAACGAAGGTTTAAAGAGCAGGATTCCGCATTGGATAGATTTTCCCGATTATAATGCAGACGAACTTACGGAAATATTTCTTCTTATGGCAAAGGAACGCAATTTTACCGTTAAAGATGAGGCCCTACAGGAAGCTAAATATATCTTTAAAAAAGCAGGCTGTATAGAGAATTTCGGAAACGGAAGATACGTAAGGAATCTTATGGATCAGGCAATTCTTAATCAGGCTTCCAGACTCATGTTGAAATATAATGATGTCTCTGATATTAAAAAAACCGCTCTCTTCACTTTAATAAAAGAAGATATTACAGCGCTTGACGAGAAACCCAATAGTAGTGATAAATCAACGGCTGAAGAAAGGAAAGCCGGAGATGCCGCTAAAGAGCTTGATAATATGATTGGATTAAAATCGGTAAAGGACATTATTCACAAGGCTGTTGCCAATGCAAGGCTTAATAAGATTTGTATGGATAAGGGTATAAAAAGAGAAAAGACCTCTATGCATATGGTATTTAGCGGTAATCCCGGAACAGCAAAGACTACAGTAGCCAGACTTTTTGCTGAGATCATGAAGGATGAGAAGATACTTGACCTTGGTAAATTCGTAGAAGTAGGAAGGGCAGATCTTATTGGCTCTCATGTGGGTGAGACGGCACCTATGGTAAAGGAAAAGTTTAAGGAAGCTCAGGGCGGTGTCCTTTTCATCGACGAAGCTTATTCCCTTGTTGATTATCACAAGAATAGTTTTGGCGATGAAGCAATAAACACTATAGTCCAGGAGATGGAAAACCAACGAGATAAAGTAGTTGTGATCTTTGCGGGGTACCCGGAGCCTATGAAGGAGTTCCTTGACAGAAATCCCGGTATGAAGTCCAGAATCGCATTTCAGGTCAACTTTGATGATTATTCAAAAGAAGAACTCTGTGATATTACAAAGCTGATGCTTTCTAAGAAAAGCTATACTTTGGCAAAAGAGGCTGTGGCAAAGATTGAGGATATCTTGGATAAGGTGATCGGCAGGGACGACTTTGGAAACGGTCGATTCGTTCGCAAAATGATTGAAAAGGCTGAGCTGAATCTTGCTGAAAGATTGTCGTCTTTGACGGAAGAAGAGATAACCGAAGAGATGGTAACTACTTTAGAAGAAGGTGATATTCCCGGATATGATGAACTTGATCTGTCAGAAAATGATAAAAAGACATTTCAGTTTGGATTTACATGTTAGAAGTTTAGGTAATTAAGTTAGGTGAAAGGAGAAAATATTATGGGTAAAAACAATAAGGATAACAAGTTTAATAAGGTAGATGATAGAGAGATTACAATGGGCTTTACAGGTGATTTTAATACGGCAAAGAAATATATGGAAGAGGGAAAGAAGGTGATTTTTGTAAAGTATGCAAGTACTATTTGCAGAATCTGGCCGGATGTAAACGAGGAGTATCTTGCGGATGATATGGGATGTAATAATTTCCTTTCAATATTGGTGGCTAAGAACAGAACCGGAATTAGAAGTATTAATAAGATAATTTCTTTTTCTTATCTGAACCATGAGATGGATCCGGATGTCTTTACCGGTCCTTCCTGCAGCTGGGAACATATACTTGAGAACAGAGACGGATTGCTGGTGGGAAGGGTTCTCACCTGGGCATATATAAGAAAGCTGACAATGATGGAGCCGGATGATGATACACTGGATTATCTAATTGAACAAAAGTATGGTAAAGCAGATTTTGTTCAGGTAAGGGGAGAAAGGCTGATGTACAATATTCCTGAGCTGGATGATGATGGTGAGCCGATACCGGAAAGCGAGGAGGATGGAATAATGCAGTATAAGACTGTATCCGTCACAGCAAAAGAATGCAGAGAGATGGAGAGCATGGCAATAAGAATCGTGAAAAGTCTTAAGAAGCTTGGGATTATCCTCATTGCTGATTTTAATACGGCAACAATATCTGAGGAGGATCTTAAGGATTATGAATTCTATGGGGAGTCTCTGGCCGGTGAGATAGTGACAGATAATATCAGAGTCCTTGCAAGTCAGGTTGAAGACTTTGATCCGTTTCCTGAAAACGAGAAGGGGATACATATTCCGAATGCATATGAGGAATTGAAAAATCGCTGCTATTCAAAAATATATGAGTTGTTTGAAGAGGAACCCCCGGTGCAGTATTTGAACAGATTGGAAGAGGAATTATCTATGATTAAAGCTTACGATCATGCTTCCTATTATCTCTTAGCATCTCTTGTTGCGGATAAATGCAGGGAGCTTCATGTTCAGCATCTTGTAAGAGGATGTGCCGGCGGGTCACTTGTTGCTTACTTGTCAGGGATTACCCATACCAATCCGCTGCCGCCACATTATTACTGTCCTTCCTGTGGATATACGGAATTTCTTTCTGACGGTGAGGTTTCTTCAGGATACGATCTGGTTAGCATTTATCAGTCAAAGGTTCATTGCCCTAAATGTGGAAGAGAGCTTGCAGGTGAAGGTCATGACATACCGTTTGAGGTATTTGCAGGTGCTGACGGAAGTAAGCGACCATATTTTGAGATGGATGTTCCGGAGAGTGTAAAGAGTGAAATAGTGGATTATTTTGATGAGATATTCGGGAAGGACAAGGTGTATTACTCTGCAGGTAAGGAGCTTGCCGGTGGGGACAGCCAGGTTACCATGCCGGTCCGCCGGACTGATGAATTGATCATCGTTCCTGCGGATAACGAGATATATGATTATGCACCGGTTAGATATTACAGCAGATATTATAGAAATGCAGAGTGGGATAGGGCGGCAACAACTTATGAATGCTGGGAGCTCAAGGAGAGAGGAATGTATTTCCATATCAACAGTAATCCTGTTCTTGACACATTGCAGGAATTGTGGGTTGAAACTTCCGTGGATCCGGATGCAATTTCTATTGATAAAATAGATTATCATAGCTTTTTTGAAAAAGGTGAACACAAGGATATTCCTCTTGGATGCGCGAAAAATATACCTGATGAAATGATAGAGAGTGTGTTTGTTTGTTCGTTCTCCGACGTTGTAAGACTTATGGGTTACAGTAGTGTGTGGAAAAACAATGCGGAGACGGAATATCAAAAAAATATAACCGCCTGCGAGAAGACCATAGCTCACAGGGAAGATGTGATGAACACTTTGATCGGGCATGGCATAGAAAGAAAGGAAGCATATCGTATTATGGAGATAGTGAGAAAAGGTAAAGCTGCAAAGGAGCTTACTTCGAAGGATATCGAATACCTCAAAGCCAGAGGCATCTCGGATGATTATATATCATCAATGATGAAGATACGATACCTGTTTCCAAAAGCACATGACACAGAGTATGCAGGACTGCTTCTGCGTTTGATGTGGTATAAGGTTAATTATCCGAAGGAGTATGAGGAGGTGGTTATTCATGGATAATAAAAAATTACCATTTGAGGCAGCATTTTTTTGGGATCGATATGAGAAGCTGGCACCTGTAATTGATGAGCTTTTCAGGTCCACTGATTCGGGAAAACTAATCTTTCCTCTCGACTATATCATTGAAGGAGTTGAAGAACTTGAGCTTGGTCTCCCGTTGGATTGCAGGAGGGAGCAGAAAGACGATGAGGAGGCTGTGGTCAATGATTCCTTTGGAGAGTTAAAGAGAAAACCGGAGAAAGAATGCGAGAATGATATTTTCGTACTCAAGGCTGATATTAACTGGGAGCTTAAGGATAAGGAGTATATTTCCTCAAAATTCAAGAAGCTGTACGGAACATTGATCCAACTGGCTTATAAGTATGATACGATCAAGACGGCGGAATTAACGGAAGAAGAGATCTATGTATGGGACACTTATATAAATAGGTATGATAATAAGCATAAGTATCTTCTTAATGCAGACGAGATAAGAGCGCGCGTGGGAGGTAAAGCGGCAGCATGGGATCTTGCTTACTTCACTACACGGGTGTGCATGATTTTTAACAGCTGCATTAAACATAATGATTTTATGTGTCTTAAACCTTTGCTCAATGCGCCCATTTATTATCTGATATTGGCATTAGTTCTTAATGCTTACGCTGACAGTGTTCAGATATCAAATGGATACTTTGACAATGGGGAATAAATGTGTATCATGTTGCTGTGGAGATTTGTATATTTCTATTGAATTTAATAATGAGATTATGTATATTATATATACTATTGAAAGCGGTCATTGGGGAAGACCTGATACCGCTTATTTTCTCATTATGAATCGTGAAATATTATAACATTCATTATGACTTGTTCGTATAGATTTAGACAGTTTCGGTTAGTTTGATTTTGAAATGAGAGAGGTGCTTTTATGCAATCTGAACAAAGTATATTCAAACTTCATGCCCCCTTTGAACCCACAGGTGACCAGCCTCAGGCGATAGATGAACTGGTCAAGGGCTTTAAGGAAGGCAATCAATTTGAAACTTTGCTGGGTGTTACCGGTTCCGGTAAGACATTTACGATGGCGAATGTCATCGCAAAGCTTAATAAGCCGACTATAGTAATAGCGCACAATAAAACGCTGGCGGCCCAGTTATACAGTGAGTTCAAGGAATTCTTCCCTGAGAATGCAGTGGAGTATTTTGTATCGTACTACGACTACTACCAGCCGGAGGCGTACGTGCCCTCGACTGACACTTATATAGAGAAGGACTCTTCGATAAATGATGAGATTGATAAATTAAGACACTCGGCTACGGCTGCCCTTATAGAGCGTCGCGACGTTATAGTTATTTCGTCGGTGTCCTGCATTTACAATATCGGTTCGCCGGACAACTACGCGGAAATGATGCTCACAATTAGGACGGGCATGACTTACGAGTGGGATGATTTGATTAGTGACCTGATAGACATTCAGTATGAGAGGAACGAGATGGACTTCAAACGAGGAACATTTCGTGTTCATGGAGACGTACTCGAGATTCTTCCGGTTTCAACTTTTGAGGATGCTATAAGAATCGAGTTCTTCGGTGATGAGATTGACAGAATTGTTGAGTTTGACCCACTTACAGGTGAGGTTAAGCGAAGCATCAGCTGTGCATTTATTTTCCCTGCATCTCACTATGTTGTGCCGCAGGAAAGAATTGAGGCGGCAGCAAAGGAAATTGAGGCAGAGCTTGAAGAAAGAGTTCAGTATTTCAAGGAAAATGATAAGCTACTCGAGGCTCAACGTATAAGTGAGCGTACGCATTTTGACATGGAAATGTTGAAGGAAACAGGGTTCTGTTCGGGTATAGAGAATTATTCGAGAGTGTTGGCAGGTCTTGAGCCGGGCGCGACACCTAATACGTTGCTTGAGTTTTTCAAGGACGATTTTCTTATGATAATAGACGAGTCGCACATGACGGTTCCGCAGATTCGAGGTATGTATGCGGGTGACCGTTCGAGAAAACAGACGCTTGTTGATTTCGGTTTCAGACTTCCGTCAGCCATGGATAACCGTCCACTTAGGTTTGACGAGTTTGAGGACAAATTAGATCAGGTGCTTTTCGTATCTGCGACACCTTCCGACTACGAGAGTGAGCATGAGTTGTTAAGGACAGAGCAGTTGATTCGTCCGACAGGACTTCTTGATCCGAAGATTGAAGTTAAACCGGTTGCCGGACAGGTGGACGACCTGCTTTCTGAAATTAACAAAGAGGTCGGTGGCGGACACAAAGTGCTTGTCACAACGCTCACCAAACGTATGGCGGAGGATCTTACCGACTATCTTCGTGAGCATGATGTGAAGGTCAAATATCTTCATTCGGATATAGATACTTTGGAACGAATTGAGATAGTACGAGATCTTCGAATGGGCGTGTTTGATGTTCTTGTTGGAATCAACCTTCTTCGAGAGGGACTTGATATTCCGGAGATAACGCTTGTGGCAATTCTTGATGCCGACAAGGAAGGCTTCCTGCGTTCGGAGACGTCGCTTGTTCAGACGATAGGTCGTGCGGCGCGTAACAGCGAAGGTCGTGTAATAATGTATGCGGACACAATTACCGGCTCTATGCGTGTGGCAATTGATGAGACGAACCGCCGACGCGAGATTCAGGATGCATATAACAAGGAGCATGGTATTACTCCGACAACAATTGAGAAATCTATTCGTGACTTGATTACGACAGAAACGGATGATGATATAGATGCGTTAAATGCAAGGCTTAAGGAGAAAGATGTTGAGTCAATGTCCATGAAAGAACTCAAAGAGGAGATTAAGAAGTACACCAAGAAAATGGAAACTGCCGCAGCTGAACTTAACTTTGAAATGGCAGCGGAATATCGTGATAGGTTGAAAGAACTCAAGGTGGCACTTAGGGATTATGATGATTAACGAGGAGTGTGTGAAATACAAAATATGAAAAATCCTGAAATAAAAGATTTTTATATTAACAACAAGAAAAAATTCAAAAAACTTAGCATCGTCTCTGGCATTCTGCTTGCAGTATTTTTGCTGATGGCAGTTGTGTTTTATGTTCTGAGTTATAATCAGCATCTATCATACAAAGTAGTTCAAGTGAATGTTATCAGTGTTGATATCGCGAATCCTCTGTCCAAGATTGACAAAGATAAAGTAGTTGTAGAATACAATGGCAAGAATTATGAGGTGGAAAACCTCATGACTAATGAAACACTCAAATATCATACATACTTAAACAGTCAAAAACCTGCTGATGCATACTTTGCGAATGGAAGAATCTTTGCAAACGTTGACGGTATCAGAACTACTACTGTGATTGGAATGATTTATTTTGTCTTTCTCTTTGGAACATTAATCCTGATATTCACCACAGCCATTCTAATTGGTTGCGTTGTAGAAGCAAACAAAAGGGAGAAAGGAATCTACACATAATAAAGGTCTCCTTAAAGTATTTATATTTTACCTTAGGAGACCTTAATAATACATAGTTATTTATAATACTCTCATCAACTCTTCTGTTGTCTTTCTCTTAGGTGCAGCACATTCCTGATCGGGATATCCGATTGCAATAAGTGCGGCAACCTTCTCTCCTTCCGGAAGAGAAACTGCTTTGGAAACAATGTCCTCATCAAAGATTCCCATGATTACACTTCCGATACCCATATCATGAGCTGCAAGACAGAAGGTCTGACTTGCGATTCCTGCATCGAACATTTCCCAACGGTCTTCTTTGGAGGTTGTGAAACTTCCGTCTTTTTCGTAACCGCAACGTTTGCCAATCATGCTGACAACTACCAGCTGTGGGGCACCATTTATTATATCGCGGTTATGCTCAAAGCCCAAAGTTGCGTTTGTTGCAATGTCGTTTTTGATGTCTGCATTTTCCACGATGTTATAACGTGCAATCTGCGTGTTTTTCCATGATGGAGCCATTGATGCAGCCTCTACGATAGCTGTCAATGTTTCCTTTGAAACAGGTGTGTCTGTAAATTTGCGAATACTGCGTCTTGTCTTGATACATTCTAAAGCTTCCATAAGTTGTCCGTCCTTTCGATTATTTGTGCTTATAAGTATAACATAGCAGATGTGAAATTACTAATTTAATTATACTCGTTATTCCCTTCGTCATGGGTATAATGGAATGTTATTCCAATCGAAAGTTTGTTCTGTACATTTAAGACCTTATCTGCTATACTGATTAGGTCTTTTGTTTATCAGTTTTTTTGAAAGGATGATTGGGATGAATCAGTACATCACAATTAAGGGTGCGCGTGAGCACAACCTGAAAAATATAGATGTTAAAATACCGAGAAATGAGATGGTAGTTCTTACAGGACTTTCGGGTTCGGGTAAGAGCTCGCTTGCTTTTGATACGATATATGCCGAAGGTCAGCGACGATACATGGAGTCCCTCTCTTCTTATGCACGCCAGTTTTTGGGTCAGGCAGAAAAGCCGGAGGTTGACAAGATTGAAGGTCTTTCTCCTGCAATATCAATAGATCAGAAATCGACAAACCGTAATCCGCGTTCGACGGTAGGAACCGTTACAGAGATATATGATTACTTCCGTCTGTTATACGCAAGAATCGGTGTTCCACACTGTCCGGAATGTGGACGAGAGATTTCCAGACAGACCGTGGATCAAATGGTTGATACGGTTATGGCACTTCCTGAAGGCACGAAGTTTCAGCTTCTGGCCCCCGTTGTTCGCGGAAGAAAGGGACGTCATGAGAAGGTGCTTGCGCAGGCAAAACGAAGCGGCTATGTGCGCGTGATGGTGGACGGCTCGCAGTACGATTTGTCGGAAGAGATTGAACTTGATAAGAATAAGAAGCATGACATTTCAATTATCGTTGACAGACTTGTTGTCAAAGAGGGAATACGTAGAAGATTAAATGATTCCATAGAGGCAGTTATGAAGCTTGCGGAAGGAACTATGATAGTTGATGTAATTGGCGGCAAGGCAATTAACATGAGTAACAGTTTTGCTTGTCCTGATTGTGGAATCAGCATTGATGAGATAGAACCGAGAAGTTTCTCATTTAACAATCCTTTCGGTGCGTGCCCGACCTGTTACGGACTTGGATATAAGATGGAGTTTGATATAGATTTGATGATTCCTGACAAGAGTCTTTCCATTGATGAGGGTGCAATTGTTGTTACCGGATGGCAGTCGTGTACGGATGAGAAGTCCTATACAAGAGCGATATTAAATGCTCTTGCCAAGGAGTATAAGTTCAAATTAAGTACTCCATTTAACAAGCTATCAGACAAGGCGAAGGATATCCTTATTAACGGAACCGACGGACATGAGGTGAAGGTGACCTACAAGAGCCAGCGTGGTGAGGGTGTCTATGATGTTGCGTTTGAAGGTCTTATTAAGAATGTTCAGCGACGTTATCGCGAGGCAAGCTCAGAATCCATGAAGGAGGATTATGAGAGCTTCATGACAATCACGCCTTGTGATGAGTGTGACGGAAGACGCCTTAAAAGAGAGTCGCTCGCAGTTACAATTGCGGACAAGAATATATATGAAATAACTCAGATGTCGATTGATAAACTTGTTGAGTTCCTCGAGGAAATTGAACTTACTGACAGACAGAAGTTTATCGGTGGCGGCATTTTAAAGGAGATCAAGGCAAGGCTTCATTTCCTGTTGGATGTGGGTCTTAATTACCTTGCACTTTACAGACCGACAGGAACACTTTCGGGTGGTGAGGCACAAAGAATCAGACTTGCTACGCAGATCGGTTCGGGGCTTGTCGGAGTTGCATACATTCTTGATGAGCCAAGTATCGGTCTTCATCAGAGAGATAATGACAAATTAATCGCAACGCTTAAGCACCTGCGTGATCTTGGCAATACTCTGATTGTTGTTGAGCATGACGAGGATACTATGCTTGCAGCAGACCATATAGTAGATATCGGTCCGGGTGCGGGAGAGCATGGCGGTGAGGTTATTGCACAGGGTACGGCGCAGGAGATAATGGCAAATCCCGATTCGATAACCGGAGCGTATCTGTCCGGCCGTATTAAGATTCCGGTGCCAAAGGAAAGAAAAGAGCCGACAGGCTGGATAACCGTTAAGGGTGCTCGCGTTAACAACTTGAAAAATATAGATGTGGCATTTCCACTTGGGGTGATGACTTGTGTGACAGGTGTGTCGGGTTCGGGTAAGAGCTCGCTTGTAAATGAGATAATGTACAAACATCTTGCAAGAGACTTAAACCGTGCAAGATTAAAGCCGGGAGACCATGATGGAATAGAGGGCATGGAGCAACTTGATAAGGTTATCAATATAGATCAGTCGCCGATTGGAAGAACGCCTCGTTCAAACCCTGCGACATACTGCGGTGTGTTTGATATGATTCGTGATTTGTTTGCAGGAACGAAGGATGCGAAGGCGAGAGGATACAAGAAGGGAAGATTCTCATTTAATGTGTCGGGTGGACGATGCGAGGCATGTAAAGGTGACGGAATACTTAAGATAGAGATGCACTTCCTTCCTGATGTGTACGTGCCTTGTGAGGTGTGCGGCGGTAAGCGTTACAACCGTGAGACATTAGAGGTTACCTACAAAGGAAAGAACATTTATGATGTGCTTGATATGACAGTTGATGAGGCATGTGAGTTCTTTGAGAATGTGCCTTCAATACTTAGGAAGATAGAGACTCTTAAGGAAGTCGGACTTGGATATATCAGACTTGGTCAGCCGTCAACAACGTTATCCGGTGGTGAGGCACAGCGTGTTAAGCTTGCAACGGAGCTTTCAAGAAGAAGCACAGGTAAGACGGTTTATATACTGGATGAACCAACGACAGGTCTTCATTTTGCAGACGTACACAAGCTTGTAGACATACTTCACAGACTTTCGGATGGCGGTAACACGGTTATTGTAATCGAGCACAACCTTGAGGTAATCAAGACTGCCGACTACATTATAGATATCGGGCCTGAGGGCGGCGATATGGGAGGTACTGTTGTTGCAGCGGGAACTCCTGAGGAGATTGCAAAGAAGAAAAAGAGTTACACCGGACAGTATCTTAAGAAGATGTTGAAAAGCAGCGATAAGTAGTAGTTGAAATATTACCAACACGGTTTTAGAATAAGCATAGATAGATAAGATTATGGAGATGCAAATGATAAAAAAAGAGAAAGTTATAAGCAGACTAATTAGAATTTGTTATACATTTACGTTTTTAATATTTGTATGTACTTTAATGCCACAGCATGTCTATGCTTTTGACTACAACGCATGGCTTACTGCAGAGCAGGCGAAATATCCTGCAGGTAAATATTGGAACCATGTCGGTATGGCAACGGACAATTCCGAGGGTTATACTGATAGTCCGTGTACATTGCACGGAGCTTCAGGCGTAGACCATGTTGCCGGAACTAACGGTTGTACATGTAATCATTTCCGTGATCCCGATGCAGGCAGTAGTAGTGCGGTTTATCCTGCAGTGTGGCATTTGTCGGCATCACAGTGTATGGGATTTGCCAACAAGCTTGGTTATGATATGTTTGGTTCCACGAAATGGAGCAGAATAACATCAGCAAGTGATTCCAATTATGCTGCCAATATTCGTGTTGGCGACATTGTACGTATTAGTGGTCATTCAGCATTTGTCATTTCTAAAACAACGGACAATAAAATAACAGTAGGTGAGTGTAATTATGTTGCACGCTCAAGCGGTCAGGGATGCCTTATTGCATGGGGACGAGCAATTGACCTTACAACTACAACGATTGAGTATTACGAACGTGCTCAGAATTATGACGGCATTGTTGCGGGAACAATTGCACCTGTAGTTGTTTCTACAGAGCAACCGACAACTCAACAGACAACTACTGAGGCACAGCCAGCATATACAGGTTGGCAGGAAACAGAAGACGGAAGACATTACATTTATCTTAAAAAGGGCGTTAAGCAGACCAAGAAATGGATAACCGTCAAGAAAAAAGAATACTACGTTGATAATGACGGTTACAGGGTAACAGGGCTTTACAAGATTAACAAAAAACTATATTACTTTAACGGTTCGGGCGTTCTTCAAAAGAATAAATGGATAACCAATAATAGCAAGAATTATTACATTGGAACTTACGGTTATGCATTGAGTTCACAGTGGATATACAAAGGGAAAACTTTGATGTATGTTAAGTCTGACTGCGCGATGGCCAAGTCAGAGCTTGTCAAAATCTATGGAAGCACTTATCTGTTCAATGCCAAGGGCAAGCGTTCGCAAGGCTTTAAGAAACTTGGTAAGAAGTATTATTACTGTAATGCTAACGGAATCATTTACAAAAAACAGTGGATTACCAAAGGAAAGAAACGTTATTACGTTGATAAGAAGGGTGTTCGCGCACAGAACAAGCTCGTGAAAATCCAGGGTGCGAAGTACTATTTCAATTCTAAAGGTGTTATGCAGAAGAACAAGGAAGTTGAGTACGACGGCAAGATATATAAGGCGGATGCTTCCGGGCGATGCAAGTTTATAGATTATGTAGAAGAAGAGGATACAGAGGACGAATGATGTCGCCCTCTGTAATTTTTTTGGGAAATTTAGAAGAGGATTACGGCTATACTGTCTGCGCATTCCTTTCTATAATCAAAGTAAATGATTTTTGATAGGGAGGCTATGGGCATGAACGAACCATATTATACAATTAAGGAAGCGGCGGAAAAGGTGGGTGTGGAAACTCATGTGCTGCGCTATTGGGAAGAAGAACTTAAGATGGAAATCCACCGCAATCAAATGGGCCACAGATACTATACCGAACATGATGTGGACTTGCTTTGCATGGTCAGAAAACTTAAGGATAAAGGGATGCAGCTTAAGGCAATAAGAAGCTACATAGACAAGCGTTGTGCAGAAAGTAAAAATGAGCTCGTTCCGGTTAAGGCAAACAGCGGCATCATGTCGAATGAAGAGAAGCTCGCACAGTTTCAGCGTGTTATGAACCGCATTTTGTCAAATGCAATCAAGGAAAATAACGAGTTGATTGGGCGCTCGGCAGGGGAGCATGCGGCGGATGCAGTTGTTACAAGAATCCAGGGTATGACCAAGGAGCAGGAGGAGCGACAGGAAGAAAGATTTCGTAAGCTTGACCAGACGCTTCGAGAGATTCAACTTGCAAGAAAGGAGGCGGCTGCGACAAGACCGATAGACAGAAGACGTCAGCAGCGTCTGAAGAGAAAGGGAAAACAGCAGTATCAGGAATGTGTGACGGAGGAAGAAACAAAAGAAATTGCGGCTGAAAAAAATTAAAGTTTGTATTGCATTTAACATAGCAGATTATATATAATGTAACATGTTAGAATTATTTTGTAAGGAAATCGGAAAGAAGGTCACAAACGATGAAACATATGATTAATTTTGAGAACTTCAGCAAGGAAGAACTTAATGAGATTCTTGACCTTGCATATGATATGAAGAAGAATCCGGACAAATATTCGGAGACGCTTAAGGGCAAGAAGTTATATACCTTGTTTGAGAAAACATCTACAAGAACATTCTTGTCATTTACAACAGGTATTACAGAGCTTGGCGGAAGCTATTACAATCAGGTTTGGGAGGATTCCAATTTTGTATTGGGCGAGCCTGTTTCAGAACTCAAATATGTTTGCCGTAATGTAGATATTATCATGGCACGTCTTATTAAGAATGAAACAGTTAACCTCTTTAGCAAACATTCAACAGTTCCTTTCATTAACGGTTGTGACTCTACATATCATCCGTGTCAGATACTTGCTGATGCACTTACACTTAAGGAACATTTCGGTGGCCTTAACGTTAAGATGTTATATATAGGTGCTAAGAATAATGTATTTAATTCTTTGGTAGAGTTCTTCTCAAAGATGGAAGAGGGAACCATTTACGGTCTTACACCACTTGTTAATGAGACAGCAGTTTCGGCTGATTTCTATGAGAAGGCCAAAGCGAGCGGTCATTATATTGAATTAGATCCTTCAATGTCTATGGAGGAGGCAAGAAAATATGCTTCCACAATGGACGTGCTTTACACAGATACATGGGTTGATATGGAGTTCTTCAACAACCCTGCATACCAGAAGCAGAAGGAAGAGACACTTGCCAAAATGATGCCTTACCAGATTAACAAGGAATTCCTTGGTGGCGGTAACGCGAAGGTAATGCATGATATGCCAATGCATGTTGGATACGAGATTAGTCAGGAAATCGTTGACGAGAATCTTGATTTCATATTAGATCAGGCGGAGAATAGACGTCACGCTGAGAAAGCGGTCATGGTAACGCTACTTAAATAACCAATGTAATAACAATCCTGTCAGGAACAAGTTAATCACCAAAGCCTGACAGGATTTTTATTGAGTAGATATATGGAGTGAATGGAATTGAAAACAGAGGTAATACTTAACGCCTTGGCGATTATTCTGTTTCTGGGCTTCGGAACGGCGTGCGTGATTGCATTTACTACGCTCGACAAGCAGAAAGAGATAGTGATACCGAGCCGTTACGGAAGACAGGTCGGCCCGCTTGAGATAGTGTACGTTAATGTGGCACTTGTGTTGGTTGCGGCTATGCTGTATTTCCAAAACTACAGATTCCTTCCGTCAATAATTGCCTTCGTGCTTTTGATATTTTTCAACAGCCGAATGAGCAGCGGGATAAGCCACGGAGGAGTTTTTATCGGATTTAATTATCTTGAGTGGAACAGGATTGCCGGATACAGAATAATAAATGATGAGATTAGCACGGTACAGATTCGTGTATATGCTAATAAGAAACAGTATGTAATCAGATGCGATAAAGAAATGCGCAAAGACGCAGAGCATCTTTTTATAGAAAACGGAATTGAGCTAAAAAGGGAGGAAAACAATGAAGCATTTAATTGACCCAATGGATTTGACAGTAGAGGAGATAGATGAACTTCTCGATCTTGCGGATGACATCATTGAAAACAGAGAAAAGTACAGCAAGAAGTGCGAGGGCAAGAAGCTTGCAACACTGTTTTTTGAACCAAGTACAAGAACACGATTAAGTTTTGAAGCAGCTATGATGGAGCTTGGCGGTAATGTTTTGGGATTTTCTTCTTCCGATTCATCTTCGGCTGCCAAGGGTGAAAGCGTTGCCGATACGGTTAAAGTTGTATCCTGCTACGCAGATATCATAGCAATGAGACATCCAAAGGAGGGTGCACCGTGTCTTGCATCCATGAAAGCGGATGCCCCTATAATAAATGCAGGAGATGGCGGACACAATCATCCGACACAGACGCTTACAGACTTACTTACAATTAGAAGAGAGAAAGGCAGACTTGATAATCTTACAATCGGATGTTGCGGTGATCTTAAGTTTGGACGTACCGTACATTCTCTTATTAAGGCAATGTCAAGATACGCAAACATTCATTTTATAATGATTTCACCTCAGGAGTTGGAGATTCCTGATTATCTTGTTGAGGAAGTATTCTCAGATGGCAAACTTCAATATGAGCAGGTAAGAACAATAGATGAGGTTATTGACCGTTTAGATGTTTTATATATGACAAGAGTTCAGAGAGAGCGTTTCTTCAATGAGGCCGACTACATAAGATTGAAGGATACATACATTTTGGATACAAAGAAGCTCAAGAAGGCAAAGGCAGACTTAAGTATTCTTCACCCGCTTCCGAGAGTTAACGAGATATCGGTAGAGGTTGATGATGATCCAAGAGCATGTTATTTCAGACAGGCACTTAACGGCAAATACGTGCGTATGGCACTTATATTGAAATTACTTGAGGAGGCAGGCAAATGAATATAGATAGTATACAGAACGGAATTGTTTTAGATCATATCACAGCTGGCAAAGCAATGCTCATTTACAAGTATTTGGGACTTGATGAACTCGATTGCTCGGTTGCCATTATCAAAAATGTTACAAGTCGCAAGATGGGACGTAAGGATATACTTAAGATTGACCATCCTGATTATGATATTAATCTCGATGTGTTAGGTTATGTTGATCCCGGTATTTCAGTCAGTTTCATTAAAGATGGTAATACCGTTGAAAAGAAGAAGGTTGACCTTCCTGATCAGATAGTTAATATTGTAAAGTGCAAAAACCCAAGATGTATAACAACGACGGAGCAGGGAATTAAACAGATTTTCAAACTTACAGACCGTGCTAAGAGAACTTATCGTTGTATGTATTGCGAGGCCGAAAATCAAGGTGAAGTTATACATTGGTAGCCGTATAAAATAACTAATCTTACAAAATTCTTAAGATAAAACACAAAAAACATTTACAAATCCATGAATCATGATATAATATGATAGATTGAGTCTTGAAGTTTGTTGTGGGAATATGCTCACAATAAGCGATATTTAGAGGTGCAATAATGGATCAATATGTAATAAAAGGTGGAAACCCACTGGTGGGAGAGGTTTCTATCGCAGGAGCTAAAAATGCAGCACTTGGAATACTTGCTGCAGCAATTATGACTGATGAAGAGGTTGTAGTTGAGAACGTTCCTAACGTAAGAGATACAAGAGTGCTTTTGCAGGCAATTGAAGGAATTGGTGCAAGGGTCAATTATATAGATGAGCATACAGTGCGTATATGCGGAGGGACAATTAATCCGGCAGCGGATAATTGTGTTGATGACGAATTTATTCGTAAGATTCGTGCGTCTTATTATCTTCTTGGTGCCATGCTTGGCAAGTACAAGAAGTCTTCTGTGGCGCTTCCCGGTGGTTGTAACATTGGAAGCCGTCCTATAGATTTGCATATCAAAGGCTTTAAGGCACTTGGTGCCAAAGTCAATATCCACAGCAGTATGATACATGTTCAGGCGGACAAGTTAACGGGTAATCACATTTATATGGATGTGGTTTCTGTTGGTGCGACCATTAATGTCATGATGGCAGCAGTACTTGCAGAGGGTAAGACAACTATCGAGAATGCGGCAAAAGAGCCTCATATCGTTGATGTTGCCAACTTCCTCAATAGTATGGGTGCCAATATTAAGGGTGCCGGTACTGATGTTATCAGAATTCGTGGTGTTGAGAAGCTCAAAGGTACAGAATATTCAATTATCCCTGACCAGATTGAAGCAGGAACATTTATGGTAGCGGCTGCTGCAACTAAGGGTGATATTACTATTAAGAACGTTATTCCTAAGCATTTAGAGGCAATCTCATCAAAACTTAAAGAGATTGGTGCCGTTGTTATGGAATATGATGACGCAGTAAGAGTAGTGAGCAATCACAGATTGGGTTCTACCAATATTAAGACTTTGCCATATCCCGGATTTCCAACGGATATGCAGCCTCAGATGGCTGTAGTACTTGCTCTTTCTGAGGGTACTTCTATTATTACGGAAAGCATTTTCGAAAACAGATTTAAGTATGTTGACGAGTTGTTCCGTATGGGCGGTCAGATCAAAGTAGAAGGCAATACTGCAATTATTGATGGTGTTGAGGGCTTTACGGGTGCCGGTGTTGTTGCACCTGATCTTCGTGCGGGAGCAGCTCTCGTTATTGCAGGATTAGTTGCTGATGGTTTCACTGTTGTTGAGGATATCAAGTACATCCAGAGAGGTTACGAGGCTTTTGATGAAAAACTTCGTGCACTTGGTGGTCAGATCGAGATAGTTGAAACAGACAAAGAGATTCAGAAATTTAAACTTAAAGTCGGCTGATAATTGACGGTTTCTTAAGCATTTCAGTGGGTGCTTGCCGTATCAGCCGAATTCATTTTTTCACATAATTCCTATTTAATCCATTTTATTTCCAACTTTATTAGTAACCTGTTCACGAACAGTTTATGTTCTACAATTCTATCTATTTACAAAGGAGGCAAGTGTTTGGACGAAGTGCTGATGATTCGCGACAATACTTGGGATGAGTGTCGCGTTTTGGAGTACCTTAAGATCAGCAATTTTAAGGTGACCGAAGTAAGTCCTGTGGAGAAGGATATTGCTTATTTGTTACCCGGCAAGGCGGTAGTCCTTGTAGTGAGTAACGATTCGGCGGTTTGTTTTGAAAAGTGTGAGCAATTAAGAAAGTGTACGGAGGTTCCGATTATTGTGGTGTCAGATTCGGATGATGAATGGACAAGAATCAAGATGCTGCAGATGGGGGCGGATGATTATATAACGACTCCATACAGGGAAATGATTCTGGTTGCAACAATCCAGACGAGGATTGAACAATTCAGAAGATTGACCAGACTGTTTGGATATATAAGGGTGCGTGATTTGGTTATAGAGATTATTAACAGACGTGTTTTTCTTAATGGGCGTGAAATCAACCTGACGATAAAAGAATTTGATGTGCTTGTCTTCCTTGCACAACGCCCAAACAGAATAATTTCGAGAGAAGAGATATACAGCGGTGTGTGGCATGACAAGGGAACGGAATATAATTTATACTGCGTTTCAACCTATGTTAAGAAAATAAGAAAAAAGATCGAAGATGAATATGACAACCCGCAATTCATAGAAACTGTTTGGGGTGTGGGGTATCGTTTTGTGGCATGATAATATATCTTGTTGCCATGTTTTAAAAATTGTGGTTTAATGCAATCAAGGAGGAGATGTCAATGAATATTCCTATATTACATGAAGATGATGACATTCTTGTATGCGTTAAGCCGCAGGGAGTTCCGGTGCAGGCGGATAAAAGCCGTGATACCGATATGATGTCATATCTTAAAAATCACATTTTTGAAAATGAGCAAAGAGACGAGGAGCCTTATCTGGCGCTGATACATAGATTAGACAGACCTGTTGGTGGTGTTATGGTATTTGCCAAAAATCAGAAAGCAGCGGCAGATTTATCCGATCAGGTTCAGGAAGGAACTATGATAAAGTTCTATCAGGCGGTGCTTACGGGTGAACTTCCGGATGAATGCGGAACGCTTACGGATTACCTGTTAAAGGACGGCAAAACCAATATGTCTAAGGTTGTGAGCAAAGACACCAAAGGAGCTAAGAAAGCAGAACTTGATTATGAAGTGTTGGATGTTATGGAGACAGATGACGGTGTGCTTTCTTATGTGTTGATTCAGCTTATTACGGGAAGACATCATCAGATACGTGTCCAGACATCAAGCAGAAATGCCGGAATATACGGAGATACCAAGTATAATCCGAAGTTTACCAACACTAAGAAGAAGTATCAGCAGATAGCACTTTACGCAACCAGACTTGAGTTTGAACATCCTACTACGAAGGAGCATTTGGTGTTTAAGAGAGAGCCTGAAGGCGATGTGTTTGATGTAATCGAACTTGATGAGTTTTAATTTTTCAAAAATATAATATTTTTATTGCAAGTTGGCAGTGAAAATGCTAGAATTCACTTGCTGATTTTAGGAAAAACAAAAGACAGAAGACTTAATCAGCGATTAGGTTTTCTGTCTTTGTAATGTAGAAACATGTAAAAAGGAGAACGACAATGGCTAATGAAAAGAAGATGGTTGAGCAGATAACTTCAATGGAGGAAGATTTTGCACAATGGTATACGGATGTTGTGCTTAAGGCTGATCTCATTGATTATACAAGTGTTAAGGGCTGTATGGTTATCAAACCCGCAGGCTATGCTATATGGGAAAGAATACAGCAGGAGCTTGACAGAAGATTTAAGGAAACAGGCGTAGAGAATGTTTACCTTCCTATGTTTATTCCTGAAAGCCTGCTCCAGAAGGAAAAGGATCATGTTGAAGGTTTTGCACCTGAAGTTGCGTGGGTGACTCATGGTGGACTTAATCCTTTGCAGGAGAGACTTTGTGTAAGACCAACTTCTGAGACATTGTTCTGTGATTTCTATAAAAATGAGGTAGAGTCGTACAGAGACCTTCCTAAAGTATATAACCAGTGGTGTTCTGTCGTAAGATGGGAGAAAGAGACAAGACCTTTCCTTCGTTCAAGAGAGTTCTTGTGGCAGGAAGGACATACTGCACATGCAACTGCCGAAGAAGCAGAAGAGAGAACAGTTCAGATGCTTAATGTATATGCAGACTTTTGTGAGCAGGTGCTTGCAATACCTGTAATTAAGGGTCAGAAATCAGAGAAAGAGAAGTTTGCGGGTGCAGAAGCTACTTATACTATAGAGGCACTTATGCATGACGGTAAGGCATTACAGTCAGGAACAAGCCATAACTTCGGAGACGGATTTGCAAAAGCATTTGGCATTCAGTATACAAGCAAAGATAATAAGCTTGAGTATGTTCATCAGACCTCATGGGGAATGACAACAAGACTTATCGGTGCAATTATTATGGTTCACGGTGATAATTCAGGACTTGTGCTTCCACCAAGAGTTGCTCCTACTCAGGTTATGATAGTACCTATTATGCAGAAGAAGGAAGGGGTGCTTGAGGCAGCCGCTGCACTTAAGGATAAACTTTCTTCGTACAGAGTTAAGATTGATGATTCGGATAAGAATCCGGGTTGGAAGTTTGCTGAGCAGGAGATGCGTGGAATCCCTCTTCGTGTAGAGATTGGACCTAGAGATATCGAGGCAGGTAAGGCACTTGTTGTTCGTCGTGATACAGGAGAAAAGATTGAGGTATCATTAGATGAGATAGATGCTAAGATTGGAGAACTTCTTGAAACAATTCAGAAGGATATGTTTGAGCGTGCACTTAAGCATAGAGAAGAGAATACACACGTTGCAAACAACTGGGACGAGTTTAAGGATATAATCGAGAACAAGCAGGGCTTTGTTAAAGCTATGTGGTGTGGCGAGACTTCTTGTGAGGAGGCAATCAAGGAGGAAACATCTGCCACAACAAGATGTATGCCGTTTGCACAGGAAAAACTCGGTGATGTATGTGTTCACTGCGGTAAGCCTGCAACAAAAATGATGTATTTCGGAAAGGCATATTAAATTGCTGTTTAGTTACATTTTAAGAGCGAAACTTTATGTGTCTTTAATGCGTCTCATATGATTGCAGTTCCAACGCAGGCACGCTTCCGCCCGTTTTGAGCGCAACGGTACTAAACTCGCATTTCATGCTCATTAAGTACCGGCGGTCAAAAAGGACCTGCTTATGGATACTGCAACATAATTCGACGCATGATATACGCTATGAAGTTTCGCATGAAAATGTCCCTAAACGGACGCTAGACGCGACTCGCCGCAAGCGGCTCGCATCATCGCGAACGCTACGTGTTGACTGTTTATGCACATTTTGAACCAACAGACAGCATACTTGGTTTTAATGTATTATGATTCATGTTTGACATTTGGTAGGATATTAGAGTTACTTGGTATTACGATGAATATACAGTGGCTGCCGAACATGGATGTTCGGCATGTTCCTTTGAGACAGGATGTCGAATAGGAACAGTGCCGCGTAATATAAGAAAACTTTTCCGTAATAACTAGAAACTCTTATATCCGGACAATCAGGCATACATGAACATGATACATTTAAAAATAAGTATGCGTCCGTTCTCAAAATGTAACTAAACAGCAAGTTTGATTGAAGGAGAAAGTTAATGACGGAAAATAACACAATTATAGAGTTGAAAAGTATATCCAAGTCCTTTGACGGTACAACAATGGTTATAGATAATTTGAACCTTGAGATAAAGAAGGGTGAGTTTGTAACACTTCTTGGTCCGTCAGGTTGCGGTAAAACAACAATTCTTCGAATGATCGGTGGCTTTGAAACTCCGACAAAAGGACAGATTTTTCTGGATGGACAGGATATCAGTAAACTTCCTCCAAATAAGAGACCGATTAATACGGTGTTTCAGAAATATGCGTTATTTCCAAGTATGAATATATATGACAATATCGCATTTGGTCTAAAAATTAAAAAGTTAGATAAGAAAACAATAGATGAGAAGGTGAAACGTGCTCTTGAGATAGTTGACCTTGAGGGCTTTGAGAAGCGTGGAGTTGCTACTCTTTCAGGAGGACAGCAGCAGCGTATCGCAATTGCAAGAGCGATTGTAAATGAGCCCGAGATACTACTTCTTGATGAGCCGCTCGGTGCACTTGACTACAAGATGCGCAAAGAGATGCAGCTTGAGCTTAAAGAGATGCACAGAGAGTTGGGAATAACATTTATATTCGTAACTCACGATCAGGAGGAAGCACTTACCATGTCGGATAAAATTGTGGTAATGGCTGACGGAAAGATTCAGCAGGTGGGAACTCCTGAAGAAATATACGATACACCTTCTAATGTGTTCGTAGCCGATTTCATCGGTGAGAGCAACATTTTCAATGGTAAAATGACAGGCTCCGGCAAGGTTAAGTTTTGTGATACGGAGTTTGAGTGCGTAGATGATTATCCTGTTGGCACCAAGATTGAGGCGATGGTGCGTCCGGAGAATGTTCACCTTGTACCACCTTCGGAAGGTATGCTTACGGGTAACGTTTATTCTTCTATTTTCAAGGGAATATATTACGAGATACTTATAATGCACGGAAAGAATGAGTTCACGGCGCAGAGCCAGAAGGAAATTCCTGCGGGGACTGAAGTTGGTATTTCCATAGACCCTGACGGAATTCATGTGGTACCTTACAATATTAATAAGAACCATTATACCGGTATTATTGATGATGAGTTAAAGATTCGTTTTGTTGACTTCTCGGTTAAGATTGATGTTGCAAAACTGTTCGACCAGGCAACAGAAAAGGACGGAGTGCTCTACGATAATAAGGGCGAAGCTATTGATACTGAGGGCGTTAAGGTAGATGCATACTTTGAGCCGGAAATAGCGGACCTTTCCGATTCACCGGAAGACGGTATTGTGGCAGGACATATTATTTCGATTATCTACAAGGGTGACCATTACAGTTACATAGTCCGAAGCAGGAATGATAAGGACTATTATGTTGATGATGATTGGCTTTGGAATATCGGAGATTATGTCAGTGTAATAGTACCGGAAGATAAGATCGAGTACAAATTGATAGGCTAATATATCCCTGACATGGAAAGGATAACAATATGAAATTTACAAGAAGCAAGCTGGCAATCCCATACATTATATACATGATATTGTTTGTGGTACTGCCACTTCTTGTTGTGTGCTACTATGCATTTACCGGCAAGGATGGCAAATTAACCATGGACAATTTTCGTTTGTTCTTCACAAACGGCAAAACCATGGGAACTCTTTTTTACAGCGTGGTTATAGCATTTGCTACAACTGTGTTTTGTCTTATACTGGCATATCCGACAGCTTATATTCTCGCAAAGGGACCATTTAAGCGCTCGGACGTATTGCTGGTTGTTTTTGTGATGCCTATGTGGATTAACTTCACATTAAGAATCACAGCTCTTAAGGAAGTCTTGAGCCTTTTGGAAGGCAATCTTGCGTATTACCCGTTTTTTAATACAGTACTTTGTATGACGTATGATTTTATGCCTTTTATGATTATGCCGTTATACAATTCGTTGTCAAAACTTGATGATAACGTAATAGAGGCGGCGGCAGACCTTGGCGCGAGACCGATCCAGATTCTTTTTAAGCTGGTCATTCCGATGTCTATGCCCGGCATTATCAGTGGTGTGACGATGGTATTTCTACCGGCAATGACCAACTATGTAGTGCTTGATATGGTATATAACAGCACATTTATTATGGGAAGTCTTATCGGAAGTTATTTCAGTTCTTACGATTGGCATAACGGTTCGATGATTTCCGTAATCCTGCTTATGCTTATCGTTATAATAACGGCTATAAGTTCAAGGCTTACAAAAGATAATCAGGGAAAGCGGGGTAATGTTGCAATATGAAAAAGAAACTTCAATGTTTGTGGCTTGCCTTTGTATTGGCATTCCTTTATCTTCCGATTGTCATTTTAATGGTATATAGTTTTACGAAGTCAACGACGATAGGCGCACTTCGCGGTTTCTCTTTGCACAATTACGTAACACTTTTTACGACAGATGATTTGCGTGCGATGATATGGGGAACTATTTCACTTGCGGTTATGGTGTCGATGATCTCAACGCTTCTTGGAACGTTAGGCGCGATTGGTATGTTCTACAGCAAAAAGCACGTTAGGACAGGCGTGGAAATGATGAATCAGATTCCTGTTATAAATGCTGATGTTGTGACAGGTTTTTCTGTGTGTATTTTGCTTATCGTTTTCTTTAATATGGATAAAGATACATATATCCCTCTTGTTGTGGGACTTACATCATTGTGCACGCCGTTTGTATATCTTTCGGTTATGCCGAGACTTAAGCAAATGGACCCTAACTTGTACGAGGCTGCACTCGACCTTGGTTGTACACCTTTTAAAGCACTTCGTAAGGTTGTGCTTCCGGAGTTGTTCCCGGGAATCCTTTCGGGATTTATGACTTCAATAACACTTACACTTGATGATTATTTCATTACGACATATACAAAGCCTGCTGTGTTTGACACAATCAGTACTTATGTTGTCAATGCGACAAAGGGTGCGCAGACAGAGATTAAGACTGCGTTATGGGCTTTATCTACAGTGATATTTGTTGTTGTCATTGTTTCCGTAATTGCCATGAACGTAATACCGGGTGGTATCGACAGCATAGGCAAAAAAGGAAGCTGGAAAGTATATAGAAGAGAACACAAAAAACACGCAAGTGCCGTGAAATGTCTTCTTGTATTGTTCCTTTTGGGAATTACAATGACCTGTACTGCTTGTGGCAGTGAGAAAAAAGATACGCTTGTACTTCGTATTGCCAATTGCGAGGAATATATCGATGAGGGCGATTGGGGTGAGGACGAGCTTATAGAACTTGACAACGGAGCAGAGATTATTGGAGAAAACAGTCTGGTTGACGATTTCTGTACATGGTATGAGGAAACATATGGTGAGAAGATAGAGGTTGAATATTCCACTTACGGTACTAATGAGGACTTGTACAATCAGCTTGTTCTCGGTAATGAGTTTGACCTTGTGTGTCCTTCAGAATATATGGTTATGAAGTTTATGGAGGAGGGCAGGCTTGCACCTTATTCCGAAGACTTCTTTGATGCCCAAAAAGAGAATAATTACTATGCAAAGGGAGTATCTCCTTATATCAAGTCTGTTTTTGAGGATCTAAGTTTTGGTGATGAGCCCGTATCAAAATACGGAGCAGGATATATGTGGGGCAATATGGGTCTTGTGTATAACCCGGAGTATGTTGATGAGGAAGCTCTTAAACACTGGGATGTATTGCTCAACCCAGACTATTCAAAACGAGTAACGATGAAGGATGGAGTCAGAGATTCCTATTTTATTGCACTGGGAATTTTAAACGCGGATAAAATTCAATCAAAGGATTTTCTTGAAGCGGAAGATTACAGTGAGCGTCTTGCAGACGTAATGAATGATACAAGCAATGAAACAATTGTTAAGGCCGAAGATATCTTGTCTGAAATGAGAAAGAATGCATACTCACTTGAGACGGATAGCGGTAAAGCAGACATGATAACCGGCAAGGTTGTTGCCAACATGCAATGGTCGGGAGATGCAGTGTATACTATGGACCAGGCAGAAGAAGATGGAGCAGAGCTTTGCTATGCCGTACCTGATGAGTGTACTAACCTCTGGTTTGATGCATGGGTAATGTTAAAAGACGGCCTTAAAGAGGATTCGAGAAAGAAGCAGGCAGCAGAAGCATTTGTCAACTTTATTTCAAGACCGGATAATGTTGTAAGGAATATGTATTATATAGGATATACTTCTGCAATAGCAGGTGGCGACGACGATACGGTATGGCAGTATCTTAATTATTGCTATGGTGCCGAAGACGAAGAAAATGCAGTGGAATATCCGGTTGGATATTTCTTCAAAGGCTTCGATTATGTCGATGATGAAGAATACACATTATATGTTGATGAGGAACAGCTTCACAGACAGTTGTATGCGCAATACCCGACACCGGAAACAATCAAACGAAGTGCGGTTATGAAGTGTTATGACAAGGAAGCCAATGAAAGAATATCTCAGATGTGGATTAATATAAGATGTTATGATATGAAGGATTTGTTTAAATGAAGATTAACATGCCGGAAAATGCCAACAGAATAATACACACGTTAAATGATGCCGGATACGAGGCATACATTGTGGGTGGCTGTGTCAGAGATGCAATACTCGGCAAGGAGCCTGATGATTGGGACATCACAACTTCTGCAAAACCGGAGGATGTAAAAAGGCTTTTTGACAGAACGATAGATACCGGGATTGCTCATGGAACGGTTACCGTTATGTTTGGCAAAGAGGGCTATGAGGTTACCACCTATCGTGTGGACGGCGAGTATACAGATCACCGAAGACCGAATACGGTTACTTATACCTCTGAACTTGTAGAAGATATGAAGCGCAGAGATTTTACAATCAATGCGATGGCATACAATGATGACGATGGACTTGTCGATAAGTTTGACGGCGTTAAGGATCTTGAGGCACATATTATAAGATGCGTCGGTGAACCGTCGGAGAGATTTGACGAGGATGCTCTTAGAATACTTCGAGCTGTTCGTTTCTCTGCTCAGCTTAATTTTGAGATAGAAGATAAGACAAAGGAAAGCATTCGCAAGCAGGCAAAGTTCCTGAAGGATATTAGTGCAGAAAGAATACAGGTAGAACTCACCAAACTTCTTATGTCTGATAATCCAAGTAAACTTATCGATGCATATGAACTAGGGGTTACTGCGATAATTCTTCCTGAGTTTGATGTGATGATGGAGACGCCGCAAGTTAACAAGCATCACGCATATAATGTCGGTGTCCACACAATCAAGGTTGTGGAAAATGTTCCCAAGGACAAAGCACTTCGACTTGCGGCACTTTTGCATGATGTTGCAAAGCCGGCAACCAAAACCAATGACGGAGAGTGGGATCATTTCTACGGACATAATGAAGCCGGAGTGGAAATGGCAGGTAAGATACTTAAAAGACTTAAGTATGACAATGCAACCATAAGCAAGGTTAAAAGACTTGTGCTCTGGCATGATTTCGGAATGGGCGACCTTCCAAAGATTAAAACATTCAGACGTTCTCTTTCCAAAATGGGCGCGGACTTGTTTGAGGATTTTACCTATATCAAGCGTGCGGATATTCTCGCACAAAGTGATTATAAGCGTGAAGAGAAGTTAGAAAAACTTGAAGCGCTTAGGGGTTATTATGATGAGGTTATGAGTAATAATCAGTGCATCTCACTAAAGGAACTTGCGATAACCGGAAGTGATTTGATTGCCCTTGGTTTAAAGCCGGGTCCTGAAATTGGCGAGGTTCTTAACGGGTTGCTTGACAAGGTTATAGATGATCCGTCGCTTAACGATAAGGACAAATTAATTGAGATATTTAATAATAGAAAATAGTGATATTTTTATCCTCTTCTTCATATGATGAACAATGAGTATTAGATACCAAAGTCATATGAGGGAGGGGATTGTTTTATGTCTGAGAAGCTAGCGGAGGTTTATGAACAGTATGAAATGAAAATATCAGATTTAAAAAAGGGGAGAGGTTCGACCATTTTATGGACTGATGTTGGTATGAGGATTCTTGAACCTTTCCGTGGAAGCATGGTTCGATTAGAGCAGGAGTATGTGTTAAAGGAACTTCTTAAGGAAAAGGGCATGAACAATCTCGACTACATAATTCCGAACAAAGATGGTCAGCTGCTTACATGCGACAAGTACAGACAGCCCTATGTATTGAAAATGCATTATGACGGGGGTGAGTGCAATATGAACGAGCCGGCAGATGTGTCAAGGGCGGTTAAGGCAATGGCTGACTTTCATTTGTATGGTAAGCAGATTTCAAGAGATTTTGAAGTTAAATGGAATGAGAATTGCAGAAAAAAGGAACAGCGTCGTGTAGAGGAAATCCGTCAGGTTATGGAGGACGGGGAAGAGATGGAGAGGATATCTTATCTTTATGAGATAAGCAGAAGTGCGCTTGAAAAAGCTCTTTCAAAGGAAGAAAATGCGTCTATGGATATAGATTCTTCGTTGGAAGATGTTTGCGGAAAGTTTGCAAGACACAACGCGCAGATAAGAAAGATAGGCAGATTTGTCGGCGGCGTTAAAAGAAAAAATGCATTCGAAAATCTCTATCTTAAGGTATATCCCGATTTTTATGAACAGGGCGTTACATGTGCGCAGATGCTTTGCGAAAAAACAGATACCGTAAAAAAGGTTTCAAAAGCTCATTACGGCATTTGTCACGGAAGCTTTAACCAGCACAACGTTATACTTTGTAAAGACCTTACAGCAATAGTTCATTTTGAAAGATTTTCAAGAGGAAATCAATTAAATGATTTATACCAGTTTGCAAGAAAGGTTATGGAGAAGAATCATTTTGACTTTGGACTTCTTAGAGTTCTGTTAGAAGAATATGGAAATGTTGTCGAACTTGATAAGGATGATTATAAGTATTTGTATGTTTTGTTTTCGTATCCTGAAAAATTCTGGAAGATCGCAAACAGTTACTACAATACCAACAAGGCTTTTTTGTCGCCGAAATTCCTAGAAAAATTAGAGACGGTCATACTTTCGGAGAAGGAGAAGCAGGAGATGCTTGCTAAGCTGAAAAATATTGTGTTTGATAAGGTTTAATGGTACAATTAGTTGAAAAATGCCCGGGCATTTAATTTAAGGTAATGGAGAGTACTTATGAAGGTTTTTAATAAAAACAGAATAATATATCTTCTTCCCATACTTTTGATTTTGTCACTGTCGGCATGCGGAAAGAAACCCACGATTCCGACTTATGATGACGAGATTGATCCGGTTGATGAGATAGAAATGTTTGGAATGGTAAGTGGTATAGATGAGGTCAACGGCAAGATTAGTATTCGTTCGATCGGTTATACCACGGACAAAGAGTTCTCGTTTACGGGGTCTGCTGATATTCAGGACAAGTTTGGCAATTACATTGCCATGGAAAGTGTGCCGCTTGGAGCGATTGTTAATTTGACTTATGACGGCAACAGGGACAAATTGATGTCACTTCATCTTACCAAGGATGAAACCGTTGAGAAGTTAGAGGGGATATCCGGTGCGCGAATCGATTATCTTGAAAATACAATCACGATAGGAAGCAAGACTTATCAAATGAGTAAGAACACATCGGTCTTTTCCGACAACAAGGAGATTGGACTTGATGAAATCTGTTCTGAGGATCAGCTTAGTGTGTGGCTTTATAACAACATGGTTTGTTCAATTTATGTTGAACTTGGACATGGCTATGTCAAGCTTACCGATTATGCTTCGTATATGGGCGGCATGGTGGAGATAGGCTATGACGTCATAGTTCCGGTAACGGAAGACATGTTGCTAACTGTTAGAGAGGGTACATATACGCTTCGCATTTCAAAAGGAAAAGATACCGGAAGCAAGCAGGTGACGGTTGAGAAGAACAAGGAGCAGACTATATCGCTTGCAGACCTTGTTGTTGAACCTAAGCAGGTGGGGTCAATCTTGTTTAAGATTACGCCTTCGGATGCGGCAGTCTATATAGACAAAGTCAGAATTAACACAGAGGGTGCCGTAGATATTGTATACGGCAAACACAGAATAGATATCGTCAAGGACGGTTACGACACGATAAGCGGAACGATAAGTGTCAAGGAAGCGTACAAGATAAAAGAGTTTACAATGAAGAAGACGGACGAGGATAATAACGACAAGAGTTCGTCAAAAAATGATAAGACTACATCGTCAAGTACAAGAAGCTCTTCAACAACGGAAACTTCGACAGAAACTACGACTGAAAACTCTACAGAAAAAGACGTTAACACGGAAACGGGTACTAAAACCAAGCAGAAAGTAACGGTCAAAACACCTGATGGTGCCAGCGTTTACTTTGACGGAGAATATATAGGAATTGCTCCGATTTCCTTTACAAAAGTAACGGGAAGTCATATAATTACACTTAGCAAAACGGGCTGTTTGTCTAAGAGTTATACGGTAACATTTACTGATGACGGCCAGGACAAAGAACTTACATATGATGAGCTTGTAACCATATCAAGCCTTATTGAGTAGCAACAATTACATAGTAGTGAAGCGCTCGAATATAATATACTTTGCAATCAGAAAGGAGATTACAATGGACTATAAGAAGATTTATGAGGAGTGGATTAGCAATCCGTATTTTGATGAGGATACGAAGAAAGAACTTCAGGCTATAAGCGGTGATGACAAGGAGATTAAGGAACGTTTTTCAATGGACCTTGAGTTTGGTACAGCCGGACTTCGTGGTATTATCGGTGCGGGCGTTAACCGCATGAACATATACGTTGTAAGACGTGCAACACAAGGACTTGCCAACTACATCAAGAAAATGGGTGGCGAAGAAAAGGGAGTTGTTATCGCATACGATTCAAGAAGAATGTCACCGGAGTTTTCAGAGGAGGCTGCACTTTGTCTTGCAGCTAACGGAATCAAGGCTTATCGTTTTGAGTCGTTAAGACCTACACCGGAGCTTTCATATGCGGTAAGACATCTTGGTTGTATTGCCGGAATAAATGTTACGGCAAGTCATAATCCACCGGAGTACAACGGATACAAAGTATATTGGGAGGACGGTGCCCAGATTACACCACCACACGATTCAGGAATTATGTCTGAGGTTAAGGCAATCTCGGATTTATCAACTTGCAAGACTATGAGCAGAGAGGACGCCGAGAAGGCAGGACTTTTTGTTACTATCGGTAAGGAAGTTGATGATACATATATAGAAGAACTTAAGAAGCTTGTTCTTCATCAGGATTGCATAGATAAGTATGGCAAAGATTTGAAGATAGTTTACACACCACTTCATGGAACAGGTAATATTCCTGCAAGACGTGTGCTTAAGGAAATAGGATTTGAGAATGTATATGTTGTTCCTGAACAGGAACTTCCGGATGGAGAGTTCCCAACCGTCAGCTATCCAAACCCTGAGGCTGCGGAAGCATTTGAACTCGCATTAAAACTTGCAAAAGAAAAGGATGCAGACCTTGTACTTGCAACCGACCCTGATGCAGACAGACTTGGTGTGTACGTTAAGGATAGCAAGAGTGGAGAATATATAACTCTTACAGGTAACATGTCAGGTTGTCTTCTTGCTGAATATGAGATTAGCCAGAAGAAAGCTATCGAAGGATCACTTCCTGCAGATGGTGCGCTTATTAAGACTATTGTTACTTCTAACCTTGCAGATGAGATTGCAAAGGGATATGACATAAGACTTATCGAAGTGCTTACAGGATTTAAGTACATCGGTCAGCAGATTCTTGGTTTTGAGCAGAGCGGCAAGGGTACATATCTTTTCGGTTTTGAGGAGAGTTACGGATGTCTTATCGGAACACATGCAAGAGACAAAGATGCGATTGTTGCTACAATGGCACTTTGTGAGGCTGCTGCCTACTATAAGAGCCAGGGCAAGACATTGTGGGATGCAATGCTTGACATGTACAATAAGTACGGCTTCTACCTTGATGCTATACAGTCAGTAGGATTCAAGGGATTAGAGGGACTTGAGAAGATTCAGTCCATAATGAATACATTAAGAAATGAACCACCTGTTAAGATTGGTAAGTATGAAGTGCTTTCAGCAAGAGATTACAAGGCAGACACAATTAAAGATCTCAAAACAGGCGAGACCACAACAACCGGACTTCCATCGTCAAATGTTCTTTATTACGACATGAACGATGGCGCATGGCTTTGCGTTCGTCCTTCGGGAACAGAGCCAAAAGTTAAGTTCTACTATGGTGTTAAGGGAAGCTCGTTAGAGGATGCAAAAGCACTTTCTGAAGAGCTTGGCAAAGAAGTGTTAGCAATGATAGACAAAATGGTATAACAATATATAGCTTTTAATAGTAAAAATGCCCACCAATTTTCTTGGCGGGCATTTTGCTATATAATAATTGCACAAAAGAATTTTTAAACAGAACATTAAAATATCAAAATATACATTAAAAAGACAAAGTGGCTTGCGCATATATATTATATTGGTCTCACAACAAAGAGAAAAATGTAATGTGTTTGCATGGAAAGGAGGAAGTTATGAAACTGGAGAGAGGGGTCAATCTTGGAGGTTATTTATCACAATGTGAGCATAGCAGAAAGCATTATGAGGAGTTTATCAACAGATCAGACATCGAGAAGATTTCAACATGGGGTTTCGATCATGTAAGACTGCCAATCGATTACGAAGTATTAGAGCAGGAAGACGGAACACCTATTGAAGAGGGATATGCCATTGTAGAGCGCGCGGTTAAATGGTGTGAAGAATTCGGTCTCTCGATCGTGTTAGACCTTCATAAGGCATTCGGCTATGATTTCAATGATGCCGGAGACGCAGAAAAGAACAATTTGTTCCAAAGCGAAGAACTTCAGGCTAGATTTGTTAATCTCTGGGACAAGATATCCTCTCGTTTTTGCGGGTACGACAACGTTTCATTTGAATTATTAAATGAAGTTGTCGAGGAAAATAATGCCGAAGCATGGAACAAGCTTATTGCACAGACGGTTAAGGCAATAAGAAGCAATGCCCCTGATTCATATATCATTTACGGCGGCATTCAGTGGAATAGTGCTAAGACTCTTAAGCTTCTTGAGAAGCCTAATGATGATAAGATTATTTTCACCTTCCATTTCTACGAGCCACTTTTGTTCACACACCAGAAAGCTTATTGGGTTCCTACCATGGATCCTGCTTGGAATATAGAATATCCGGGAGATATTGATGACTATATCGCCAAGTCGAAGATAATCGGAGACCAGGGTAAAGCTGTAGTTGAGTGTGGTTTGGACAAAATAGGAGTTCAGCTTATTGATGACCTTGTTCAGGATGCGATAAATGCTGCAAAGAATGCAGGCGTAGGTCTGTATTGTGGAGAGTTCGGTGTTATTGACAGAGCGCCCGTTGAGGATACTAAAAGATGGTTTGACGACGTTAACGAAGTATTCTCTAAGTATGGGATTAGATTCTGTATCTGGAACTACAAGGAGAAAGACTTTGGTTTAGCTGGTTCACATTATGATAGTGTCCGTGATGAATTGTTAAACATCTGGAATAAGAAGTAATGTTAACTAGAGTTAAGATTATATCCTTATTCCAGTAATATCTACATTTTGGTGTAGATATAATTCGGAAAGGATGAATCAAAATGACTAGAAATAGATTAATCGGTAAAAAGATTTGTGCTGTTGTATTGTCGGCGTCGCTTGCTATGGGTGTATTTGCACCTTCTATTGATGCACAGGCAGCGGCTAAAATAAAGTCAGTTAAAGTTACCAATGTTGCCGGAAAAAAATTGGTATTGAAAAAGGGCAAAAAATTTAAAATTAAAACTAAGGTAATTGCTGTGGGTAAGGTTGATAAGACACTTACCTATAAGAGTAGTAATAAAAAGATTGCAAGTGTAAGCAAAAAAGGTGTTATCAAAGCTAAGAAGAATGGAACAGCTACTATTACAGTAAAGAGTGTTGCTAAAAAGAACAAAAAATGTTCATTCGTAGTTCAGGTAGGAACACCTGTTAAATCGATTACGCTTGATAAGACAGAGTTGAACGGTAAAGTCGGCGATGTGTTGACTATAACAGCTACAGTTAATCCAAATAAAGCAAGTTATAAGGACTTGTCTTATGAAAGTAGCGATGAAAAGATAGTAACTGTGGATTCAAAGGGAAATGTTACTTGCGTAGCAGAGGGAACAGCAAAAGTTAACGTTCGTGCTCTTGATGGAAGTGGCAAGAAAGCTACTTGTACGGTGACTGTTGCAGCAGCTCCTGCACAGAATCCTACAGTTAATCCTGAACCGACAAATCCTAAAAAGGATGAGCCTAAAAAGGAAGAACCCAAAAAAGAAGATCCTAAGCAGGAGGAACAGCAAAAAGATTTATCTTATGAGGGTTATACAGAGAAATGGCACGACGATTTTGATGGCGATGAATTAAACAGAGATGATTGGAATGTTGAACTTCACCCGGCAAGATGGGTAAATGATGAGTGGCAGCAGTATGTTGATTCAGATGATAATATATATGTGAAAAACGGCAAACTCTACCTTGTTCCGATTAAGAGTGGTGAGGGAGAGGATGCGACCTATACATCAGGAAGAGTTAACACTCAAGGAAAACATGACTATACATATGGTATGTTTGAGGCAAGAGTTAAAGTTCCTGCTGGCAAGGGTTATCTTCCTGCATTTTGGATGATGCCTACAGATGAGAATTTGTACGGACAATGGCCAAGATGTGGTGAGATAGATGCCATGGAAATATGGAGTCAGGAAAACAATAAAGTATATGGAACAATTCATTATGGTAATCCACAGGCTGAAAGCCAGGGAACTTATACGCTTTCAGAAGGAAACTTCACTGATGAGTTCCATACATTCACTTGTGAATGGGAGCCGGGAAAAATCACATGGTATGTAGATGGAATCAAATACCACGAAGAAAGTGATTGGTATTCTGCAACAGAGGGTCAGGGAACTGTTTCTTATCCGGCACCGTTTGACCAGCCATATTACATGATACTTAATCTTGCAGTTGGTAATGAGTGGGCAGGTCGTCCTGATGAGAATACTCGTTACGGAGAAGAAAATGCATTAGTTGTTGATTATGTTAAGGTATATCAGAAAGACAGCTATGATGAGAATGTTACACGACCTGTAAAAGAGGTTGTTTTAAGAGACCCTGATACAAATGGAAATTATATCAACAATGGTGATTTTGCAACAGTTGAAGATTTGACAGACAATGCTGATTGGAAGTTCCTTACTGCAAACGGAGGAGAAGCAACAGCAGCGATAGCTGACGGAAAAATCGAGATTGATACTACTAATGCAGGTACAGTTGATTACAGTGTTCAGCTTGTTCAAGCCGGTTTACCGTTTGAAAAGGGTGCAAAGTATAAGGTTACATTTGATGCTTATGCGGACGAGGCAAGAACAATGGGCGTTGCAGTAAAAGCCCCTGATCGCGGTTACATGGAATACATGAAATCGACAACGGTTTCACTTGGAACTACACCGGATACATATACATATGAATTCACAATGAAGTCTGATTCGGATGCAAACGGAAGACTTGAGTATAATATGGGAGCTGCAGGTTCAACAGCAGCAATTCATATAAATAATGTTAAAGTTGAAAAAACTGCTAATTATGATCCTACACAGCCGGAAGTTAAAGAAGTACTCGCTGACGGAAATAGCGTATACAATGGTGCTTTCCGTGAGGGCACAGGACGTATGGGCTACTGGGATGTTGAAGTTGCAGATGATGTTGAGGCAACAACAGGCGTAGAAAAGAAGGGTACAGATACAAAATTCAAAGCTGTAGTAGGCGAATCTGATTTAGAAGATGTAAAATTGGTACAGAAGCAGATAGCATTAGAGGGCGGAATTGAGTATGCCGTAAGTTTTGATGCAGCGTCAAGTGTTGCAAAAGAAATTAAAGTACTTATTGATGGTAAAGAATTGGCTGTAAACGTAGCTGCTTACGATGATGAGGTATCACTTACTCATTATATGGCAACATTTACGTCAGGAGATACTACAGAATTTTCTGATATAAAATTCTTACTCGGTGGTGCGGGTATAGTATATCTAGACAATGTAAGAGTTGAAGAGAATAAACTTATTAAGAATGGTTCGTTTGATGCCGGTACAACAGGCTACGAGTTCTATACAGACTCCACGGCATCTGCAAATTTTGTAGTTGATTCGTTGTCTGAGAAAAATGCGGCTGATATCACGGTAAATAAAACAGCTGATGAAGATTACAAGATCCAGCTTAAGCAGAATAATGTTAAGCTTGTTAAGGATAAGTGGTATAAACTTGTATTTAAGGCAAAATCATCAAGAACAAGAAAAATAAGAGTAATTATGCAGGGCGGAGAAAGCCGCGGATGGCCTGTATACTCAAATGACAATATTGTTTCACTTACAGCAGGCAAAGACTATATTACATATACAGATGTGTTTAAGATGAGTGCGAACACAGACGAGGCTGCATTTTTAAGTATTTGCCTTGGTAAGGTTGGCGAAGTAATTAATGAACAGCACAGAGTTTGTATTGATGATATAAGTCTTGAAGAGATTGATGCACTTCCTGAAGCAAATACGAATATTTTGGTAGCACCAGCTGTTGAAAATGGTAGTGTAAATAACTGGACATCATATGTTGATGGAGCTGCTTCGGCAACCGTTGCGGGTGTTGAAGGTGGTGTGAAATATACTATTACAAACGCAGGTACAGCAGAGTGGAATATCCATATGAAGCAGGGTGTATTGTTAAAGTCCGGAAAGACATATTCTCTTACTTATGATGTTGAATCAACTGTTGACAGAAAAATTCAGGGAATAGTCCAGGATAATGCAGATAGCGGAACTGCTTACAATGGTTGGGAAAATGCAACAGTAAGTCTTGAAGCAAACACGAAAAAATCTGTATCACAGACATTTGTAATGCCTCATGCGGCAGATGCATCATTTACATTGTCATTAGGTAATTCTTCAAATACAACATATGATGCGCACAGTGTTACAATAACCAATGTTGTTCTTAAAGAGATTATTCCTGATAACTTGCTTACAAATGCTGATTTTGCAGGAAATAGCACAGCCGGATGGGGAGTAAATGTAAGTGCTCCTAATACATACAGTGTTGCAAATGGTGAAATAACAATCGTCATTTCTGATGTAGGGGAAAACGATTGGGACGTTAAACTTGCTAAAGATGGTATAACACTTGAAGCAGGTGTAGAATATCAAGTATCATTTGATATTGTTTCGACAGAATCCAGAAGTATAAAGGCATGTATGATGAGTGCGGATTACTCAAAGTGGTATGGCGGATATGGAGACAATCCACCTTATGCACTTACAGCCAATGAAAAAGCAACGGTTACATATACCGTATTTGCAGAAGATGGTGATGATACTGCTAATTTTGGAATATCTATGGGTAAAATAGCAGGGTATAACACACCGGGGTCAACAATTACAATATCAAACCTCAAACTTGTTAAGAAATAACATTTTCTTAGTTTCATATATATCCCCCTCCCGAGTGGCGGCAGTCCCGACTGTCGTCACTCTTTTTTTCTAAATTTTTTCAATGCAATATTTCAGATAATAGTGTATAATTGACGATATATATTAATGAGACTTTTTGTCGTACAGTTATATGAAAGGGAATTTGTGTAACGGGAAACTAAGATGTATTTGAAGGAGGACTATGCTTATGAAACAGAGGACAAAACGTGTTGTAACAGCGTGGATTATGACGTTGTTGATGGTGCTCTCGGTGGTTGTGATACCGGGAGGGGTTGCAAAGGCTGATAGTAATGACGCTAATGTGGAGTTTTATGATGCGGTTTTAGATGTGTCAGATACAGATAATAAAACTCTCGTTGTTACGATTGACGGGAAGCAGATTAAGGTTCAATTGGGAAAGAAGAATAATAATGGACAATTTGAACCGATAACATTTGGCGGAAAAAACGTTAATGACAGATATGAGGTTAGCTGTCAGAATGTAACAGATTATTATTTGTACATAGACAATTCATCTAATGCAAACTACAGCATGAAGGTAGCAAATTATGATGAATCTGTTGACAATTCCGGTTATTTTCAATTTAAAAATGCGGGTAGTGCTGGTGTAATATCCGTTCAGTTTTTTGGCCAGAACAATGGCGGTGGCAATGATAACCCCAACCAAAACAACCCGGGTAAATTGTCATTTTTATGCCAGGGCTTTATATTAACCGGTGGAGATATTTATTACAAATTAGGAGATGCGACTGACTTTACTAAGGTATCGCCTACACAGGATAACAGTAATTATGAAGATGTAGATTTGTCTAATGCTACAAGCATTACATTAAGGTTTGTTGCAAATAACGGTTTTAAACTTGACGATACAAGAGGAATTACTTTGAGGGTGAATGGAGGATCTGAATATGCTCAGAATGGGAGCAATATAACTTCTTTTACCTCGAAGGATGGATATACATTTACAGATTTGACGTTTAATGGCAAAGTTAATACTGCTAACGCTTCGTACCAGTTGGAATTTGGCTGGGAGAATGGAAATGGTGGTGGACCGGCACCGGATACAAAGACCAATATTTCCATAAGGAAAGGCACTGTCACAACTGAAATTGTAAATGATGGTGAACTTGTAGAAAACGTAGGTGAGGCATACTTTTTGACAGAGGTTGGAACAGGAGAATATGATGAGGAAGGGAACGAAATTACGAAAATAGCATTCTCTCCTAAATATAATAGGGCCTATGAAGGAATTGGTTTACAACAGGGTCAACATGGTTATGTTTTGATTATTGACGGATTTGAGGATGCTGATGCAGAATTAATTATTAACGGCAACGGAGTGTCAATAGAAAGTGCAGGTACTAATTCGTTTAAGTCTATTGTGCTTGGTGAAAGGACGAATTTGGAGGTGCGACCCGGCAGTTCTCTTCCAAGTGATAATGAGAACAATAATCAAGAGCCATATGATTGGGACGCACACCAAAATGAACCGACAACAACTGTTAAACTTAATGTTGGTGTGTATTCAGAGGGTGGCACTGCTGACAGATTTGCATTAAGGGATGATGTTAAACTTATCATTGGCAAAGATGGTAAAGTAGAAGACGCTTTTAAGGATATCAATACCGTTGAACTTTATAATTATGATTTCCATAAACATGGTAATTATGATAATAATGAAATATATGCCACTAATGCATTTGCTAATGTAGGTGTCGTTGAGTGTTACTACTCATACACAAAGATAACGGCCATCAATCTTTTTTCGGGAAGTGTTACTACTTATGATGGCCCTAATGAAATAGTATTAAAGGGAACATTTGAGGTATTTCAGGAGGCACAGCTTACATATAATAAGGATATTGCAATTCAAGAAGGTGCAAAGATAATAGACAGATACTATGATCATTATCCTGATAATTCAAAGCCTTTTGAAGGTGAGACAAAAAATGCCGGAATAATTGCATTTGATGAGGAAGATGAAAAAGGATTGTTTGTTCAGACAATTGATTTGACAACCATTGCAAAAGCAGATATGACATCGGAATCAGTAACTGACAATGACCACTTTTATACAATTAAAAAGAATCAGGATGATAGTATCAGAACTATTACATCTACGGATCCAATTATTTATTCCGTAATGTACAAAGTCGATCAGAATCTTGATGAGAAAACACTACAATACAAAGATGAGCAAGGCAACGATAAAGAAATAAAACTTACAAATGGTAATTGCGGACAGGTAGAGATGAAGGACTTTACCAAAGGATATTATGTCAAAGATGGTTCGCATGGAAAATTCGAGGCATGGATTGCTGCGGATCAAGAAGTCACGGTTGTTTTGATGCCTGATGCAGGATATCAGTATGTTGGAAATACACTTAACATTAATGGTACGGTTATAACGGGTATTGCACCAAGTAATGAGGTCGGACATTATACATTTAGTATGATCAGGAGTGCAGGACATATCAGTGCGGGATTTATTAAGACAGAAGACGTGATTAAAGTTAATGACGATTTGGATCTTGGGGCAAAACTTAATGCCGAAGAAGGAGCCATTAAGAATGGTAATGCAAAGCTTGAAGTCGAAAAATATAAAGGCGATGAAGAAGAGCAACAAAAAGTATTCAACGAAATTGGTGATTGTATAGATAGTCAGTTTGTTGATATATCTTTAAGTGAATATGTTGTTCAGAATTATGTTGAGGGTGCTGCTGACCAGCAGGCATGGGAAACAAAGCAGAGTGAATTGGATGCACCTGTTAATATTACATTAGAAATGTTAGACGGGGCAGATAATAATGCAAATGTAACATATGATGTTGCTCGTGTGCATTACAAGGATGGCGAGCAAGAGCCTGAAATTACAGTCCTTGATACGACATATGATAAAGATGATAACTCTGTTTCATTTGCAACGGACAAATTCTCAACGTATGTAATTGTTAAGAGGTCACTTGGACAATTTGACGACGAGGTTAATAAAGTTGCTGTGCTTATAAGCGAAACACTTCTTCCGATTGATGCAACGAAGATTACAGCAGATGATGAGGCGAAGGTTAAGACAGCCAGAGCAGCATTTGATAAGTTGACTCCGGAACAGCAGACGAAAGTTGATAAGGACTGTGTTGATAAACTTCTTGAATTAGAAAAGGCAATTGCTGCTAAAAAAGCAGAAGCAGACAAACCTGCACCTGTAACGCCTGCACCTGTAACACCGACTCCTTCAGAGGTAGGTACAACTGTCACAGATAAAACCAACTCCAATTCTTCATATGTAGTTAGTGAAAAAGCAACAGGTACAGACGGCGTTGGTGAGGCTACTTATACAGGTGAAAATGCCGGAAGTAATGCTGCTAAGGTGACTATACCGGATACATTTACAGGTTCTGACGGAGTTACATATGCGGTTACTAAAGTTGAGGATGGAGCACTTAAAAATAATACATCAGTAACGGAAGTAACAGTAGGTGATAACGTTGAAGAGATTGGAACCGGAGCTTTCCAAAATGCATCGAATTTAACTACAGTTAAACTTGGTAAGAAAGTTAAGAAAGTCGGAAAGAATGCATTTAACGGATGTAAGAAACTTAAGACTTTTAAGACAAATGGAACGGAACTTACAACTGTTGAAGAGGCTGCATTTAAAAATGATACATCTCTTGCAAGTGTAGACTTTAGCAAGAGTAAAATCAAGAAGTTTGGAAAGAATGCATTTTACGGATGTAAGAAGCTTAGCAAACTTAAATTTAATGGTAACTACGTTACTAAGGCTGAAAAAGGAGCGTTTGGCGGAATTAAGAAAAACGCAGTATTTACAATCTGTGCTAAGAATAAGACAAAGTATAATAAGGTCAAGAAACTCTTTAAGAAAGCAGGCGCATCGAAGGCGAAATTTAAGTTCAAAAAACAGAAATAATGTAACAATGAAAGGGGGTATCCTAAGCGGATACCCCCTTTTTGAATTCGAAACTAAGCCTGCTTGATTTTTGATTTTTTTTGTTTTTCGCGTGCTGGTTCGCAGGAGAAAACTATGTTAAAAGTCCAATCCATTTTTTGAGCAATGTCATAAAGGAAAGTTACTGTAGGGTTGTAATCGCCACTTTCTAATTTAGATACCATTGCCTGCGTGACACCGAGTTTCTCTGCTAAATCTTGTTGCTTTAGGTTGTGTTCTGCTCTGTATTTAATGAATTCACTTGCAATGTCGACCAGCATGTTGGATTTGTTAAGTTCATGGCACATTTCTTGATTTTCATTGTCAAAAAAAGAGTGTGCTTTAACGAGTTTTGTAGTGCTTGTCATAATTATTCGCCTCCTTTAGATAATATTTCTGTTTTTCTTGATAAGGCTTGTTGGATTGCTTTGCTATAATCTTTTATTTTTGTTTCAATGAAATAATTATATAACCTATAAGTTATATTGTCAACCAGACTAATATTTTCATTTATTGTTTTAATAAAAAACTGTATTTGTTGGAATTAATCACAATAAGAGAAAAGACTCGTTAGATATTTAAAAGTACATAAGACATTTTAATGAATATGTTCACATCATAAATAAAGTTGGGTTATATGTCAAGAAAAAAGTGGTAAATGCTGCTTTGCAGTACAAACAACATTTGTGATATAATAAGCCTAGTTTATTTTTGTAATAATGAGGAGGGATTACACTATGACAAGAATGAAAAAGATTATTGCATGGTTAATGTGTTTTGCACTTGTTTTGTCATTTATGCCTGCAGGTAATGTTAATGCGGCAACAAAGATGAGTAAATGCAAGATTAAACTTGCAAAAACTACTTACACATACACCAAGAAGGCGATTAAGCCTAAGGTGGTTGTGAAGAACAAGACAAAAACACTTAAGAACAAAAAGAATTATACCGTCAAATACAAGAACAATAAGAAAGTCGGTACTGCTACGGTTGAAGTTACAGGTAAGGGCACTTACAATGGAACGGTTAAAAAGAAGTTTAAAATTGTGCCAAAACTTTCTGCAACATCGCTTTCCGTTGAGGAAGGTAAGACGTGTACGCTCACGGCAACGAGTTCTTCAAAGGTAACATTTACATGTAGTGATACTTCTGTTGCGACGGTGGATGCGGCCGGAGTGATAACCGGTATGAAGGAAGGAACGGCAACGATAACCGCGACTTCGAATAAAGTGAGTAACACATGTAAACTGACGGTTGTCAAAGGAAGTGTGACACCGGACCCTGCACAGGTTAATTATACATTATCCGATACCAACAAGACTATAAATGTTGGCGACAACACAGCAAGTATAAGCATTGTGAATTATACAGGAAACAATGCGACTGCAGTAAGTAGCAATGAGTCATTAATCCATGCAAGATATATCGGAAGCGGTGTGATAGAACTCTATGCACATAGCGTTGGTGAGGCGGATGTTACGGTTACTGTTGAGGGCAGAACATTGATGTGTCATGTTACTGCCGTGATGTCACAAGGCGGCGACGGTGGTAACGTCAGATGTGAAATGGGTGACGGACATGTATATGTCGGATATGCAACTTCGGTTTCGTGGAATGATTCGAGCAATGCGCAGAACGGACTTCCTGCTAACATTGATCACTCGAAGATTAAATGGTCCGCTGATGATGAGGACATGGTAATAATCAAACCATACAGCAAGGAAGCGAAGGAATCTCACAACACCATTTCGGATGGTGATATATATGTTGACGTTGTTAAAGCAGGAGATACGTATATAAGAGCTTCTTATAACGGTGTGGAGCAGGCTTATCATTTGATGGCTTATTCCGTTACAGACGGCGAATATATAAGCGTCAATCGTAACGAAGGAAATAAATATTCAAGACTGGAAGATTGCACAGAAGAAGACGAGGGCTTGTCGTATGGCAAAGAAGCCCAAAGTGTTTTGGGAAGTGCAGGTTTGGAGAAAACGGTTAGTGGTTCTGAAGAAGACTATGGTGGATTTAACCATGTGAGCGGAATGGCGTATTATAAGAAGGGCGATACGGTGTATTATGCGCTTTGCGATGTATGGAACTCGAGAGTTCTTATATACAAAGGCAATTCGATAAAGGATGCCACAAGTAAAGGACCTGTTACGGTTCTTGGACAAAAGGATTATACGTCATCCGTACCGGGATACACGCTTGATAAAATGAATTATCCGATGGACTGTGCTGTTGATCCTGATAAGGGTACGCTTATTGTGACGGATTCTCATAATGACAGACTTCTTGTGTTTGATAATATTGCAGTTATTGCTGATAAGGGCGAGAAAGGAATTGAAGCTAAGTATGTCATCAATTGGTTTGCAGGAGAGCATAAGAGTAACTCGACTCATATCGTTAATCCTTGGGGTGTCAACATAGAAAAAGTCGATGGCAAAACCAAGATGATTGTTGGAAATCTCGGAAGAAACAACCTGCTTATATGGAATGAACTTCCTGAAACTTGGGAAGAGTTTAAGAATTCTGAAAATAAAGAAAAAGGGATTTACACCGAGAATTATTACCCTGACCTTGTCCTTACTGTCGAACAGGGAGCAACGCCTCGTTCTATAACATGGACAGGAAAGCAGCTTATAGTCGGTGATGAGAATATCCAATCGGCGGATGGTAGTAACCGTTCATGTTATAGAGTGTTTGACGGTTTCCCGACAGTTGAGGGGATGGAAGCAAAGGTTGCCCGGTACAATGCTGAAAATGGGGCATTAGAAGAGGATGAAAAGAAGTTCAAAGAGACGACGACAGAATACAAGGTCGCTTCGGACGGAACAACTCAAACACAGTACACATTTTCACAGACGGTTGCCGGATATATAGATGATTTCATATACGCTGACACCTACGGTGAGGGCGCTATGATAAATAATCGCTTATACCTTGTATGCCATGGTGGTATATATATATACAATGACGGCGAGATTGATAATGCTGACGATGCCGGAGATTTACGCATGTGGAACACTCATGAAAATGCATACATAGGATATAACGGTAAGCAGGTCGGATATTACGTGTGTGGCGGTGGAATGGGACAGCTTTTCTATGAGGCAGATAAAGATGTTCTGTGGTATGGTGCATTTAATGATAATCAGCTTGTGGGCTGGAGTAAGCCTAAAGAATTATTTGATAAAGCTACGAAGGCTTCGGGAGAGTTTGCGACAGATGTGCGTGCATGTCCGATTCCTGATATCACGGTAGGAGCAGACACATATAATATTAACAGCACCAAAGCATCATCAAAGATTGCATTTATGCACAACCCTGTTCCTGAATCTGACGGGAAACATTTTGTAGTATTAGATGACCTTGACGGACAACTTCGTGTGTATAACGACATTCCTTGCTCGTCCGGAGCACTTCCTGATTATTCGTACGAGTTCAATCATGAGCTTGGCGATGTGAAACTTTATAAGGACAACAAGGGTAAAGTTACCATGATAGTTACCGAGAGAACTATGCGACTTATTCATATATGGAATGATTATAAGTTTGACGGTGCTATGCCGGATGTGACAATAGGAAAGAGAATTGGTTCCGAGTATCTTACCGGAGAAGTGACAAATGTTGAATATGACGGTACATACTTCTACTTAACTACCGGCACCCATTCATCGGAGAGTGGAAGACTCAAGGTGCTGGTATATAAAGGCATACCGACGAAGGAATCTGAACCTGTGGCTGTGATTACGGGAGAAGATTTTAGTGCGACTTATTACGGACAGGTATCATCAAACGGAAACTATGTGATTGTCAATCCAAACGGTACGAAGGTTCTTGTGTATAGGACTTCGCAGTTTGAGGGAGGTAAAACGACAAGGATACTTTCTTCTAGCCGTAATGGTGATGCTAGTGGCCCTGAAAATGTGATAGATACTGTTAATGTTGGCGAGGAGATTAACGAAACCAATGATCCTGACAACGAGAAATATGGTATAGATTATTCAGGTTCAAACAAGAATCAGCATTTCAACTTGTATCCTTATGAGTATTACGATTCATCTGTTGGTGGCAATGTCACAAAGACAATGTACGAGCGCACAACTATAACCAGTATGTATGATATGCTTATTACGCCTGACAACATGCTTGTAATAACCAATATGGGTGATAACCGCGTAGTAATTTGGAATGATATCGACGACGCAATTGAAGGAAACTCGGTAACGACAATAATCGGTCATTCCGAAAAATCATATGACACGAATGATTTGTACGGTATATATGATTATCACGCACCTGTAGGTACTTTGTATAATAATACATTATATATGCCAAACAAGCTTTGCTTTGACGGTAAGAACCTTTGGGTTGGAGAATACAAATGGTCAAACAGACTGTTAAGATTCAGGGTAAAATAGAGGGCGGATTCCTTCTTTTATAAAGTAGTTTTTTCTTGACTTATGAATAAATAATAATTATACTAGTTGTGTCGTGCGAAAAGCACGGTAATACGTACACAATCAAAGTCTTATCTGATTCATTTATCATTTGATGGACTTTGAAAAAATAAAAAAGAAGAGAGGTAATTCAAGATGGCAAACATTGATTTGACAAAGTACGGTATCACAGGTACTACAGAGATCGTTCACAATCCTTCATTTGAAGATCTCTACAAGGAAGAGACCAAAGAAGGTCTTACAGGTTATGAAGTAGGTCAGGAGACAGAGCTTGGTGCTGTTAACGTTATGACAGGTATTTACACAGGTCGTTCTCCTAAAGATAAATTCATCGTTATGGATGAGAATTCTAAGGACACTGTATGGTGGACATCAGATGAGTATCCTAATGACAACCATCCGGCATCAGAAGAGGCATGGGCTGCAGTTAAGGAAATCGCTAAGAAAGAGCTTTCTGATAAGAAGCTTTTCGTAGTAGATGCTTTCTGTGGTGCTAACGAAGATACAAGAATGGCAGTTCGTTTCATCGTAGAGGTTGCTTGGCAGGCACATTTCATCAAGAACATGTTCATCCAGCCAACAGCTGAAGAGCTTGAGAAGTTCGAGCCTGATTTCGTAGTATATAACGCTTCAAAGGCAAAAGTTGAGAACTACAAGGAGCTTGGTCTTAACTCAGAGACAGCTGTAGTATTCAACATCACAAGCCGTGAGCAGGTTATCATCAACACATGGTATGGTGGAGAGATGAAGAAGGGTATGTTCTCAATGATGAACTACTACTTACCTCTTAAGGGTATTGCTTCAATGCATTGCTCAGCTAACACAGATATGGAAGGTAAGAACACAGCAATCTTCTTCGGTCTTTCAGGAACAGGTAAGACTACACTTTCTACAGATCCTAAGAGACTTCTTATCGGTGATGATGAGCACGGTTGGGATGACAATGGCGTATTCAACTTCGAGGGTGGATGCTACGCTAAGGTTATCGGTCTTGACAAAGAGTCAGAGCCTGATATCTACAACGCTATCAAGAGAGATGCTCTTCTTGAGAACGTAACAGTTGATAATGCTGGTAAGATTGATTTCGATGATAAGTCAGTTACAGAGAATACTCGTGTATCATATCCTATTGATCACATCAACAATATCGCTCTTAAGGTAAATGGCAAGTCTTCAGGTCCTGATGCAGAGAATGTTATCTTCTTGTCAGCAGATGCATTCGGAGTACTTCCTCCTGTATCAATCCTTACACCTGAGCAGACACAGTACTACTTCCTTTCAGGATTTACTGCTAAGCTTGCTGGTACAGAGCGTGGAATCACAGAGCCTACACCTACATTCTCAGCATGCTTCGGTCAGGCATTCTTAGAGCTTCATCCTACAAAGTACGGTGAGGAACTTGTTAAGAAAATGGAGAAGAACGGCGCTAAGGCATATCTTGTTAACACAGGATGGAACGGAACAGGTAAGCGTATTTCAATCCCTGATACACGTGGAATTATTGATGCTATCTTAAACGGAGACATCAAGAAGGCTCCTACAAAGAAGATTCCTTACTTCGATTTCGAGGTTCCTACAGAGCTTCCTGGAGTTAGCACAGAGATTCTTGATCCTAGAGATACATATGCTAATGCTTCTGAGTGGGAAGAGAAAGCAAAAGATCTTGCAGGAAGATTCATCAAGAACTTCAAGAAATATGAGACAAATGATGCTGGTAAGGCACTCGTTGAGGCTGGTCCAAAGCTTTAATTAGAATACTTAATTAAGATACAAATCGCGAGGTTTAATACCTCGCGATTTTTTTGTGGGTTTGAATGCTGCAATACACGAGTGAAAATATGACAAATTATACAATTCTTTCTTGCTAAATTGTCAAAATTTTATTATAATTTATGTAAGTTGATGCTTAATTTGGGGAAGTGCCAGCATCTATTTCATGGATGAAATGAGGGGTGTAGTATATGAGGGGAGACGTTATTACATATTTCGAAAACTATTCTCCTGTAGGGGACATCATAGTGCTTGCCTTGGGTTTTGTTATTATTATTCTTATCAAGGAAGCCTATATCAACAAGACAAGAAGCTTTAAGATATTTGAAACGATGGTTGGTTCCATTCTTATTGCTGCATGTCTTGGTATTTTTTACAGGATTGGACTTAACATGTTGGACTCGTGTCCGCATGCACTTATATATTTTTTCCGTATTGGATATCGAATGGCTCTTTATTCGAATCTATACATGTATTTAGGCTATGTACTTCTTCCACTTCAATTGGATTGGAAGAATGCACTGCATTATCATATCCTTCCTACAATCGTGTATGTCGGTCTGATTCTTCATGAGATAGTAACGACTACGTTCCGGTTCGGTTTCTACATTAGGGAGGATAATACTATACACAAAGGAGTGGATGTATTTGTGTATGGTTATGCGTTCTTTGTCTTATATATAGTTATCGTTGTCATAAGGAACCGAAAGAGATTGATAAAGCCGCTATATTGCAGTATTCTTGCAAGTTTTGGCGTGTCGGTTCTGATTATGCTTATTCAGGGGTATTTCAAACAGATTTCATATACAACAGCTACATTTATGTTCCCGGTAATTACGCTTCTTTATCTTGTGCACGCGAATCCGTATGATTTGGAAATCGGCGCGGTTAACGTGACCGCATTTGAAGATACAATAGAGTATAACCGTGCACGTAATAATAAGTTGCTCATGATGAGTATGTACATGCATGACTTTGACGGAACCGGTAAGAAATATCCGGTGGAGATACAGCAGGCAATTAAGCATTTCTACATGGATTTCTTCAAAAGCGCAACTTTATTTCAGATTACAACGGGACGAATGATTCTTGTCATGGATACGGCGAAGAATCCGTCATATCAGAATATAGTCAATGATATGCTCAAGAATTTTGAGGGTGCATATGAACAGTTCCATAAAGATTTCAAAATAGTCATTGCGATGTCTGATGATTCGATTACCAGCCCGATAGATTACGTAAATCTTATCAAGTATATGGAATCGAAAATGTCGGAGAACGATGTGCGGTATGTGTCGGACAAGGATGTTGAGGAATACAGTGAGTATAAGTATATTTTATCGGAACTTGAAGATATCAATGTCAAGAATGATCTTGATGATCCGAGAGTTGAGGTATATTGCCAGCCGGTACTTAATATCAGGAACGGTAAGTACGATACGGCTGAGGCTCTTATGAGGCTTAACCTTGAGCAGATTGGTATGGTATATCCCGATAAGTTCATCCCGATTGCTGAGGATAACAATTACATTCATGTACTTAGTAAAATAATACTTCACAAGACTTGTATGCATATCAAGTCTATGATGGATTGTTCGTATAATGTTAAGAGAATATCGGTTAATTTCACTGTTTCCGATGTCAGAAATGAGAACTTCTGTAAGGACATTGACGACATCATTGGAGAAAGTGGAATACCTTATGAGAAGATAGCGGTTGAGATTACGGAAAGTCAATCAGAGGCGGACTTCCAATTATTAAAGAAAAGAATTGATGAATTAAAAGGTCGCGGAATCAAGTTTTATCTGGATGATTTTGGAACCGGATATTCTAATTTTGAGCGAATTATGGAGCTTCCGTTTGACATAATCAAGTTTGACAGGTCACTTGTAATAGCGTGTGCAAGTGATTACAAATCAGAGAAGATGGTTTACCATCTTGCGAAAATGTTCTCGGATATGGACTACTCGGTTCTTTATGAGGGCGTTGAAACAATAGAGGATGAAGAGAAATGCAAGAATATGTGTGCAAGATATCTTCAGGGCTACAAGTATTCTAAGCCGATTCCTATGGAAAAGCTTACAGAGTATTTTGAGAAAGTAATAGCATAATCGATTGGAGGTAATGATATGTTTAAGAAGAGCTTAAGATTAAGATTAACGGTAGTGGTTACTTTGATGACTCTTATTCTATTGGTGATTAATGCGGCTGTTAGCTCGAAAAATGCGAAGGATAAGTTTATTTCGTTATCAGATGAGAAATATGTAATGACAGTTAAGTACTATACCGAGCAGATGGAGAATTGGTTCCTCACCAATGAGGATGCACTTGATTCGATTGTGACATATGCCAAGAATTTTGAGGGCAAGCCGGCAAGTATGAAGGAGTTTTTCAAAGAGTATGCCGACTCGCACCCTTCCATAAATGAGATTTATTATGGTAAGGATGATAATTCTGCTATATTTAGCTCGTTTAAAGCACCGGATGATTATGTGGTAACTGAAAGAGATTGGTACCAGGAAGCAAAGAAGACGAGCGGTATTTATTATACGGAGCCTTACATTGATATGATTACGGGTGATCTTTGTATAAGCGCTTGTATTGCTACTGATAAGGGTGTTGTTGGTATTGATCTTAATCTTAACGAGCTTACCAAGAATATTCCTGAATCGTCAGATGGATATATAATGATTGCTACAGCAAAGGGAAGTATAGTGAGTCACCCTAATTCGGAGTTTGCTCTTCAGGGCGAAACTGTTTATAACGTATTTGATGTTATAGATGGTCAGTATAAAAATGCTATGGAAACGGATGATGAGTTTAAGGACTATGACGGAACTGTAAGTTATATTACGGCAGAAGAAGTTCCTTGTAATGGATGGCTTGTAGCGCTTGTTACACCGAAGAGTACATATTATGCACCAATCAATAGCATGATTAATATATTTGTTCTGCTCACAATAATATTCTGTATAGTTGCGGTTGTCGTTGTTTCGATATTGAGTATGAGAATTACCCAACCGATAATGAAGATAACCGGTATGCTTTCTCAAATAGTTCGTGATATTCAGAACAGCGAAGGTGATCTTTCCGCAAGAATCGATATAGATTCCGAGGATGAAGTTGGTCAGATAGCTGACGGTGTTAACGGACTTATGGAGGAACTTGACAATCTTATTCCAAAGTTCAAAGACGCGGCAAGTACTGTTACCGGTCATTCGGAAGGTCTTGTTGGTGTTACGGATGAATTATCAGAGGCAATGAACGGAATATCTTCCACGATGGAGGATATTGCCAACGGTGTAACATTACAGGCGCAGGATGTTGTTTCGGCAACAGAGAATGTAGATAATATCGGAAGAGTAATTGATACGGTTGTTGAGACTACCAAACAGCTTAATGTAATTGCCAAAGATATGCAGACGTCTTCAATAGAGTCAGAGGATCAGATTAAGAATCTTCAGGCTTCGACTGAAACAATGGTAAATGGCATTAACAGAATCTCTGATCAAATAAAAGAAACAAGCAATGCGGTAGATGTTATCAACGCCAAGGTTGCTGCTATTACAGAGATTGCCTCCCAAACCAATTTGCTCTCACTCAATGCTTCTATTGAGGCGGCAAGAGCCGGAGAAATGGGGCGCGGCTTTGCGGTAGTTGCAGAAGAGATTGGTAAGCTTGCGGTTAATTCGGCTGAGACTGCAGCGGGAATTAAGGATGAGATGAATAACCTTCTTGCTACATCTCAATCAACAGTTGCGGAATCAGAGCAGGTTAAGGAACTTACAATAAAACAGCAGGAAGTTCTCGAGGAGACAACCAATACACTTGAGGCACTCCTTAAAAGAATCAATGAGACGATTGGTCATGTGGCAGTTATCGAGGATGATGTAAAACAATGCGTTGAAGCACAGACGGTTATAGGATGTGCAATGGAAAGTCTTTCAGCAATATCCGAGGAAAATGCAGCTGCATCTGAAGAAACATCAGCGACAACAATTAGAATAACCAGTTCGATCGATGAACTTACAAGTTCTGCAAAGGAACTTAATGATGTTGCAACAGAGCTTACTGACCGTTTGAGTATATTTAAGTAATTAATCAGTAACAGGAGGATTTGAAGCATGAAGGTAAGAAGAAGCAGTGTATCATGGAGAATAATATTTGCAGTAATAGCATTGCTCATTTTCTCCGACTTATTGATAGGAGTGATGATATACAAAAAAGTCAAGGTTTCTATGGAAACTCAGATTAAAGACAACGCCATGAACATTGATAAATGTGTTGCGGCATCTGTTGATGGAGACAAACTTGCATTGATAGAAGCCGGATCTGAAGAAACAGAAGAGTATGCTGCAATTAAGGAAGCACTTACACTTTTCCTTGATAATAGCGGCGTTGAATATGTATATACAGTAGGAAAGTCGGGTTCTGACAGTGCAATATTCCTTGTTGATTCTGATCCTGAGGAGCCGGGGCTTCCGGGTGATGAGTATGATTGGTCAGAAGAATTAGGACAGGCATTTAACGGTGCAACAACGGTTAGTGCAGAGCCTTACACAGATGAATGGGGAACACATATAAGTGCATTCAGCCCTGTAAAAAGTAACGGACAGATTGTAGGAGTTGCGGTTATAGATCTTTCGGTAGACTGGGTTAACCAGCAGACCAAGGGAATACTTAGAACAATCATTGCTGTTTGTATTTTAATTCTTGTAATGGGAGCATTTATTCTCGTTATAATGAGTCAGTTGCTTAAAGCCGGATTTATTACACTTAACAACAAGATTGTTGATTTGGTTCAAGGTGATGGAGATCTTACCAAGAACGTGGATATTAATTCGGGTGATGAGTTTGAGGTTATTGCTGATAATATCAATAAACTTCTTGAGTTTGTCAGAGGAATACTTGTCAATATTTCAAATGAATCAGGTTCGCTGCAGATGGCTGCAGGCAACATTTCCGGTGATATGGAGCAGTCGAGAGTTGACGCGACGGAAGTGAGTGCGGCGATGGAAGAACTTTCCGCATCGATGCATGAAACATCGTCTTCGATGAATCACATAGTTGGTTTGATGAACGATATAACAGACGCGTTTGCTAACATAGACAGCAAGATTAGAGAGGGTAGTGACTATTCTGAAGAAATGAAAACAGATGCTGTAAGTGTTGGAAAGCATGCAATTACAGAACAAGAAAATGCCACTGCACGTGTGGGTGATATGGAAGCTGCGGTTAAGAGCCGTATAGAACGTTCTAAGGCAGTTGACCAGATTAGAGTGCTTACAGATAATATTATAGATATTACAGACCAGACCAATCTTCTTGCGCTAAATGCTTCTATAGAGGCTGCAAGAGCAGGTGAGGCAGGACGAGGATTTGCGGTTGTTGCTACGGAAATCGGTCAACTTGCAACTAACTCTGCATCGGTTGCAACTGAGATTAGGAAAATTTCCGCAGAGGTTATTTCAGCAGTTAATGAGCTTGCAAAAGAAGCCGGTGCCATGATTGATTTCATCAATGAGAATGTGATGAAGGGGTATGGCGATCTTGTTGAAACCAGTGAGGCTTATAAGAAGAGTGCTGAACGTATAGATGAGATTATGCGTGAATGTGCTTTGTTTAGTACAGAGATTAAGAAAGATATGGATGACATAAGAGAGCATACAGATAACGTTAATACGGTCGTTGAAGAAGCGGCTCAAGGTGTTGCTGTTGCGACAGAGAAGACGCTTGATATGTCAGAGCATCTTAAGAGAATAGGTGCTGAAGCGGATTCAAGTAAAGATATGACAGATGTGTTATTTGATGAGATTAATCACTTTAAGTTATAGCACAAAGAATTATGCCACAAGCCTGATGGGTTTGTGGCTTTTTTTGTTGTGGATTGATAATAATTTATGTGTTATAATATAATATTAGTGCGGATAATACTGTTTTGGTATTTATTGCCACGATTGTTAGTTAAGGAGATTATACATGTTTAAGAAATATTTAATAGCTTTTTTTATATCAATGGTTCCGCTTATTGAACTTAGAGGTGCAGTCCCATATTCTATTACAATGGGACTTCCGACTTTGCAGGCTTATATTGTATGTATTGTTGGCAATATGATTCCGGTTCCGTTCATTTTTCTTTTTGCAAGAAAGGTGCTTGAATGGGGAAAAGATAAAAAGATAATCGGCAAATTTTTCACATTTTGTCTTGAAAAGGGACACAAGGGTGGAGAGAAATTGAAAGCGTCTGCGGGGAAAGGACTTTTTCTGGCACTTTTGCTCTTTGTCGGCATTCCACTTCCCGGAACGGGAGCTTGGACCGGAACGCTTGCGGCAAGCATACTGGATATGGATTTTAAGGACAGTGTAATTGCGGTTTTGCTTGGTGTTATACTTGCCGGAATTATAATGGGTTTGGTTAGTTTCGGAGTGCTTGGAGGATTAAAATTATTCTGATTGATAAATGGTAGTTTTTGTCTTTTTGTGAAAGGGCGTTTTAATTGACAACAAAGGGCAAAAACATTAAACTATTCTTATATTTGTAAGCATTTACGGATGCAGATAATAACAGTGAAACGGAGGGTATGTACATTGATCAAAATATATAGAACTGATGACAGTAAAATAAGTGAGTTGCATACCTTTGAACAGGGGAGTTGGATACAGCTTACGGATCCAAGCCTTGATGAGATGACAATGATATCTGAACGATTCGGAATTGATATAGCCGATGTTCGTGCCGCTATGGATGCGGACGAGAGTTCGCGTGTGGATATAGAGGATGATTACACGCTTATCCTTGTTGATATTCCTGTTATAGAGATAAGAAATGAACAAAGAGCGTATACGGCGATTCCGCTTGGTATATTATTGCTTGATGACATATTGATAACGATATGTGCGGAAGAAACGCCGGTATTACAATATTTCATTAATTCAACGGTGAGAGATTTTTCTACCAAGAAGCAAATGAGATTCGTGTATCAGATACTTTATAGAACTTGTATGGTTTATCAGTTATACCTTCGTACGATTGATAATAACAGGACAGAGATAGAGCAGCGTGCACAGGAACAAGAAGTGAAGGAAGAGGATTTGGTAATGCTTCACGAGCTGGAATCCAACCTCGTATATTTTGCAACTTCTCTTCGTGCAAATGGTGCCGTAATTGACAGATTGTCAAGATACAGCAGAGTTAGGCAGTTTGCGGAGGATAAGGACTTGCTTGATGATGTTAAGGTCGAGAACGGACAGGCTATCGAGATGACTATTATTTACAGAGATATCATGCATGGTACGAGAGAGCTTCTCTCAAACATGATTGATATAAGACTTAACAGTGTGATGAAATATCTTGCGGCTATTACAATCGTAATGGCGATTCCCAACATAGTGTCGGGATTTTACGGTATGAACGTTGCGGGTGAGTGGGTTCCGCTTTACCGTACACCATACGGCTTTGGTATAATCGTAATAGCAACAATTATAGTATGTATTATTGTTCTTTTATGGCTTAAGAAGAAAAGGATGTTATAGATAAATCGCGAAGGAGGATGACTTATGGGATACAAAAAGATATTAGCGTGGGGGCTTTCGCTTGTTATGGCTTGCGGTGTATTACCGATATTGCCCGGTAGCGTGGCGAAAGCAGATGGAGGATACAAGGTACAAATCAAATACAATTCCCCTGTTAAAGTATATAGTGGTGAGGCTGTACAGAATAATGTGACGGGGGCAATGGAAGACGTTGAGTTTGATTTGAGTGATACACATAACTACTATTTTCCGGAGGGTTATTCCTCATACGGAACAACAAATGGTGTAAAGGTATCAAGGAATGGTTATTCTCATGTGGTCGTTTCGGGAACACCTACGGCTGATACTACTATCACGCTTGCCTTTCCGACAGAGAAGGATGAGCAATTTGCACCTAGTGTGACGGGTTCGACGGATTCTATAGATGGTACTACAACCGCTATGGAGTATGCGGCACCTAACAGTACGTCATGGACAGAGTGTACTGCTAATAAGACAACGGTTGCTACCGGTAAGTGGCGCGTAAGATACAAGGAAACAGATACAAAGAAAGCAGGAACGGAAAAGACTGTTGCAGTTGGGCCGAAGTATTATGTTCTTGTATATGGACCGGCTGGAACTAATTTTGATGCAACTACCGGAAAAAATGCTGCCGGTCATATGAAGGTTAATCTTAATGCCGGTGCTACCAAACAGGAGAATGTTTCCGATAATTATGAGCCGGTTATTATATACGCAGAGGACAACTACTGCTTCCCTGACGGATATTACGTAGATGCGGTTAACGGAATTGAGGTTAAGAAAATCAGTCCGGTACAGCTGAAAATCGAAGGTATTCCTGAAGCAAATACATGTATTGAATTAAAGGCTGCAGAACTTAAAGAAAAACCGGAAGCGCCTGCGGTATCCGGAGGAGAGGAAAGGATTATTGGAACAACCGCCAAGATGCAGTATGCGAGTGCGGAATCGCCTGACACATGGCGTGACTGTGATGACGGTTATACTATAACCACGCCGGGTGTGAAGTATGTTCGGGTTAAAGCTACAGATGCGAACTTCGCCGGCGAGACAGCTACGGTAACAGTTAGGGAGAAGAATACGGTTGACCCTTCAAAAGGACATACAGTCAGTATTTTTACACCTAAGGGTGGACATATTACAGTGTTGTCAACAAGTTCAGACAAACTGATGCAAACAGGTGTTACAGGACCTATGCAGAATGTTGAGTTTACCGCTGATGCAGGATACGAGTTTTCGACAAACTACAAGGTGGATTCAGTCAACGGTATCAAAGTTCTCAAATACGGTACTAAGAAAATTGTCGTTTGCGGAACACCGACGGACGATACGGTAATTACACTTGCACCTGCAACACCGGTATCTACAACATATTATAATGTGAGTGTAGTTAACGGAACAGGAAGCGGCAGTTACACTCCGGGAGTTTCAGTAGCTATTTCTGCTGATAGTTTGACCGGCAAGACATTTACAGGCTGGAAAGTTAAGAAGGGTTCTATTGTGCTTGTTAATTCCGGTGCGGCCAAGACATCATTTACCATGATTGGTTCGGATGTAATTGTGGAAGCATGTTATAAGGATGCTGCTACAGGAACAGGCACTGTAAGTACGCCGGATGACAAAATAGTTGTCACACCAATTACCGATGAGGTTAAGACAAGCAATTCTTTGAAAATGGACCTTTCTGCCAAAGTGGTTGCAAGCGGTGATTCATGGAAGGTTAGTTGGAGTAGTGTGCCGGAAGCAGCGGGATATGATGTGTATGTGACTACATCAGCAAAGAGCATAGATTCTGTAAGTGCTTCAAGCAGCGTAGTTGGACAGAATAATGTGGCGTATATTAAGACTATAAATGGTCAGAATGTAGATAAGACAAAGACATATTACTTCAAAGTTAAGGCATATCGGGTTGTCAATAAGACAAAAGAATACATAGGAAACAGCAGAACACTTGTGGCTTGCGGTAAAAAGAACAAAACATACACTAATGTTAAGAAAGCTAAGCCGGGCAAGAGTAAGTATAGTGTTTCTGTTGGCAAAACTGTCAAGATTAAGACAAAGGTTACGAAAGAAAAATACAAAAAGAAAATTGTTAAAAACACAAATGGAAAGCAGTTTATTTATATAAGTTCAAATACGTCTGTAGCAAAAGTGAGTGATACAGGCAAAGTTAAGGGTGTAAGCAGGGGAACATGTACAGTGTATATTATAGCTGCTAACGGCAAAAAAACTGCTACTACAATAAATGTGAAATAAAAGACATAACTTTATGTACGAAAACAACTAATTATGTACAAAAATACAAACTTTAACTAAAAGTCATAAAATTTCCCGAAGAATATTCATTGATAGTTATAATTTCAGTGTGTACAATTGGTTTATCAGCTGAAATTATAATCGTCAAGAGGAGGAATATAAAGGAGAAGAAATTGCTTGCGTATCTTTCGGGAATTTACTATAATGAAAATAGTTATGTTAATCACGAGATGCAAAGGGGTATTTCTTATGAAAAAGATAAGTTTCAGGGTTCGTCAATTTGATAAAGAAACATTTCTCACCTTTAATATCGATAATGATTCGGAATTGGATGAGGAATTACTGGATTATCTTGAAGAAGAGGAGCCTCAAGGTATTGTTCCGGTTATATTTGAAGAAGGGGACGAATTTGATACTTTTTCTTATGACATAACAGACAAGATACGTTTGAGAGAACTTTCACAACAGGTTATTAATGCGGAGATGGTATTGAAAGTACTCCGTGGACTTATTGTTAATTTGATGAATATGTCGGAATATAGAATTCCGCTATCATACCTTGTTCTTAATCGTCAATATATTTATATAGATTCGGAATATAATGTTGAGTTTATTTGCATTCCGATTGAGGATATGAAGGAAGAGGTTGATTTGGTTCATTTTATAAGGAACTTTATTGCCAGCCTTAGATTTGATCCTTCTGAAAGCGGTGACTATGTAGCACGACTTTTGACTTATATTAATGATCGTGAAACATCTAACTTGCATAATCTTTTGGCACTTGTTGAAGAACTTATGCGTCGAATGGATTTGGATATTCCTGATGATGACTCTAATGAGATATTTGCAGAGTATACTGAAATAGATGAGGACACTCATGAAGAGAGTGTTCCGGATGAAATTATAGAGGAAGAACCAATCGAAGAAGTTACAGAAGAGGAATTTGCAGAAGAAGAACCTTCACAAGAAGAACCTTTACAAGAAGAACCTTCACAAGAAGAACCTTTACAAGAAGAACCTTCACAAGAAGAACCTTTACAAGAGGAACCTGCACAAGATATAGAGGAACAGCCGATTACGGATGTGGATGAGACTATAGAAGCAAAATTGCCTGAACGAGAAGAAAAACCGAAAGAAGAAACTGTGCTTTCTCTTAAGGGTAAGGAGAAGAAAGAAAAGCCGCGAATCAAGAAAGTGATAGACAACAAACGTGAAGCGGATGAATTAGATGTTTTCCTTGCTGAACAGGATAGAGCGGATCAGATGAAATACCGAAGTACGGTTAAGTTGGCTAAGGGATTCAAGATTAACAGAGCCAGTATAATTAAGACGAACGAAGAAGAGCATAAGGCTGTCGAGATAGATTTAAACGATATAAAAGTAAATGACAGCGAGGAGAACAAAGGGGCAGGTAATGTACAGGATACTCCTGATGACAATAAACAGCCTAACAAGCCTGCGGCCAAAGCTGTTCCGAAAGTTAATCCATACTTGATTCGAGTTAATACTGATGAACGAATAATGATTAATAAGCAGACTTTTAAGCTGGGTAAAGCCAATGTTGGTGCTGATTATTCGGTTCGTGGTAATGCGGCAATAAGCAGAATTCATGCGATTATAACCTGCAAAGACGGAGAGTATTATATCAAGGATAATAAGTCAACTAACCATACTTTTGTAGATGGCAAGAGTTTAGCAGAGAATGAGCAGGTGTTGCTGACGGAGAATGCTAAGATTGTTCTCGGTGACGAAGAGTTTATATTCAAACTTTAATATTTAAAAGCTCCTTACAACAAGGGGCTTTTATTTTTTTTTCTTCAATTTTAGAGGGGGATGTGTTATTGATTGCGTCTGGCACAGTTCTAGCCGGAAAATATAAAATAATTAAAGTCATAGGCAAGGGCGGAATGTCGGTTGTTTACCTGGCAAAAGACTTAAAGCATAACAAAATGTGGGCTATCAAAGAAACGGATATTTGTTTGCAACGCAACAGAGAAATGCTAAAAGAATCGTTGAAAGTCGAGATGACTATTCTGAAAAAAGCAAATCATCCGGGTCTTCCAAAAGTTGTTGATGTGATTTATGAAGAAAAGACTGTCTATGTGATTATGGATTATATTGAAGGCAGGCCATTAAGCAAAGTCATAAAAGAAGCAGGTCCGCAACCACTTGATATTGTTCTTGGATGGGGTTTGCAGTTATGTGACGTTCTTGGTTACTTGCATGGTTTGTCAGTTATATATGGCGATATGAAACCGTCCAATATACTGTTAAAGTCTGATGGTAAAGTTGTACTTATAGATTTTGGCACGGCAACTATACAAAATGGATATAATAGTAAGCAGAACGCAGTTTTCGGTACGAGAGGCTATGCGGCACCCGAACAACTTAATCCATCTGTTAAGATTGATAAAAGAGTCGATATATACAGCCTTGGGATAACACTTTTCTACCTGCTGACAGGTGAAGATCCTTGTCTGCCCGGCTATAAGTCGGGTCTCGTAAGAATAAAGAATCCCCCATTTCCCAAGAAATTCAAAAAAATAATTTCCAAATGTACAAATCAAAATCGTAACAAGCGATACAAGAATTGTAAGGAACTGCATGATGCATTGGTGTCGTGTAAACGTTCTAAAATAAGCATAGGCACAGTGTTTGCTATTATATTGGTTTTGTGTTTTATATCTGCATCATTTTTTATAATTAACAATTCTCCGTGCGGAAATCTATCCGCTGTCAAAGGAAGAACAATCTTAAAAAAATATCCCCGAATAACAGATAATTATAAAGTGCTATGTAAGGCGTATTCAGTCTGTATTTATGATAACGCAAAAGCGCTTGACAGGCTTGAAGAAAACGCCGAGAAAGGACTTGAGTCGCTAGCCGTTTGTGAAAAAGACAAGCAACAATATATCGTTACATTTAATAATTATCTTTCTCTTATAAATGAGAAAAGAGGCGATGAGGCGGAAGAGAAAAAAGTTGCTTTTGCGTATTACGAAACAGCACTTGCAAACTGTGATGATGTAATAAAAGCCGTTTTGGATGACAAAAGAGATAGTTATGACAATATCAAAAGAGGTACTGTTTTAGAAACAAAATATTGTCAAAAGGCTTCGTTGCTAACAAAACTAAAACAATATGATGAGGCGATTTTAATTTATCAGGAAGTTGTTGATAAATATAAAACTGCAAGCGTCGAGGCTTATGTTGGTTATTTGAAATTGTTGATTATGGCAAATGAAGAGCGTGATGTCGGAATGCGTGATTATGCATTACTTACGGAAATTTACGAGAGAGGCGAAGCTGTTGAGGACATAAAAGAGGATTACCGTTGGAGACGGCTTACGCAAAAACTAAAAATACTACAGGAAGAAAAAGAGGAGGAAGGACAATGAGAAAATATAAGAATAAAATCGTGTGTGCTTTAGTTGTGGTTTGTATTGGAATATTGCCTTGTTACGCATACAGCAAAAAAGAAAAAAGCATTGATATAAGTATTGATGCGATTGATAATGATATGCAAAAGTATATTGTGGCGGGTGAAAACGAAGAACCGCTTACGTGGACAAATAAAGACATTAATATAAGAATAAGTGCAAGTTCGAAAGAAAAAATAGCAAAACTTGAGTATGTTGTGGGAGACGGCAATCCGGTTGTTATAGAGTACAGTCATGAGGAAGAGAAAACCATTGAAAAAGCAACGGAGAAGAAAACGACAGAAAAGGTTACTACAGAAGAAACGACGACGGAGGAGAAGACTACAGAAGTAAGTACGACGGAAGTCGTGACAACAGAAGAAGTCACAACACAAGAGGTGACCACTGAAGAAGCAACGACGGAAACGGCAACTACGCAAGAGGGAACAGCAGAAGGAGTAATCACACAAGAAGGTACTGTGCAAGAGGTGGTGACAGAAACAGCAACTACGCAGGAAACAACCACACAGGAAGAAAGTGAAACAGTAGCGGCAACTACAGAAGAAACAACAACGCAAGAATTAACAACAGAGGAAGTTACAACACAAGAAAATACAACGGAGAAGCCTACCGAAGAAAATACGGCAACGCAAGAACCTACAACCGAAAAGAAAAAAGAATTATCAAAGGTAAGTGAGGAGGTTTCGGTATCGGCTTCGGCGATGGATTTAAGAGGTGTACCGCTAAAGGTTAATGTTACAGATATAAAAGGGAAGACAGAAACAATCTTAAGATGGATACATATTGATAAAAAAGCACCTGCTATTGAGTATGTGGGTGTAGTTAATAACACATTGCACGACAGTGATGTTAGTCTGGTGGTTGATATAAATGAATTTAATTATCGTTCGGATAAAGTTGAATGGTTTGGTAAAAGGACGGATATTGACGGAGAGGAACATTTATTATCTTTTCCGCAAATTGAAAGAGTGGAAACAGGTGGCAAATTGTCGGTGGTGTTAAAAGATGATGGAGTCTATAGTATTTGCGTTTTAGTAACGGATGTGGCAGGTAATGCGTCAGATAAAGAACTTCATTTTCTTATAGATAAGACGGCACCGATGTTACCAGATATAAGCGACATATCCGGCAAGACATACGAATCTTTTAGTCTGGTAGATTACGGAAAACCGATATTTAAGGATTTGACACTTCTTGAAAGCAAAATGATGCTTAACGGTTATGAGTATGATGGTAAGACGAGAATTACGGAAAGCGGAAGGTATAACCTCTATGTAGAAGCGATGGACGAATTGGGGCATAAGTCATCAGGTGTGGCTACATTTTCTATCGAGAAAAAAGAGAAGGTTGATGAAAAATTAGGCGATGTACCAAATGATGAGATGGCAGATAGTACCGAGGGCGAATCAAAAAATAAAGACGAAACGTATAGCGAAAACGACACGACACAACAAAAAGATGCACAGGAAGAAGAAATAGTATATAATGATGAGGAAAAAAATCCCAGCATGAAAAAGGAGATATTACTATGGTTAGGGCTGTCGTGTTTGATATGGACGGTGTTATTTTTGATTCGGAAAAACTCTACCGCAAACACTGGAGAATAAGTGCACAGGAGAATAATCTTCCGTTGGATATAATGGAAGGCCTTCTTGATAAAATAGCAGGTGCTACAAAAGAGAGAAATGAAAGGCTTATGAAGGATCATTTTGGCGAAGATTTTGATTATATGAAATTTCGTACTCTTACAATGAATCGAATGGATGAAGATATCCGCATCAATGGTGTGGAACTAAAGCCGGGTGTTTTTGAATTATTGGATTATTTAAAAGAAAACGGATATAAGATTGCGCTTGCTACCTCGACTCAAAAGGAAAGAGCAGAGGGCAATCTTACACGCGCGGGGGTTATAGACTATTTTGATGGCATAATGTATGGGGGAATAGTTCCACATGGCAAGCCCGCACCGGATATATATGAGTACGCATGTGAGCTTATCGGTGTTAAGCCTAATGAGGCAATAGGTGTTGAGGATTCGATAAATGGACTTAAATCATCACATGCAGCGGGACTATACACAATTATGGTTGTTGACCTTATAAAACCAAACGATGTTGCCAGGGAAAATGCGGATATGATTTGTGATTCATTATTTGAAGTAAGAGATTACTTAGAAACTTTACACGACAAAAGATAACCCTTATAATATATAGTATTCATTATATTGTAAGGGCGGTGAAAGGAAGATGGAAGAATTTGGAATGACAAATAAACAGTTTCAGGGATTTGTGAGATTGATTCTTGAGTGTGTGCAAAATGCACTTAAGAAGAGCCCTGATAATGAAGAATTGCAACGCCTTCAAGATATATTGCAATCTATGTTGGAGGACTCAAATTAGAGGTATAATACGAAACGTATGCTCATATATTGCACTATGATATGTAGTTTTAAGCCGTGTGTGAAGGAGGGTATATATGAGTATAGGAAAGAAAATAGGTATAGTTGTCAAAGGACTTATAGTATCGTATGCGGTAACGGGCGTGTTGTTACTTGCGTTGGCATATGCGGTATATAGGTTTCATTTAGAAGAGGCATTCGCAAGCCTTATAATAATTGCAATATACGTAATAGTTACGTTTATAGGTGCATTTGTAGTAGGCAAACAGGTTAAAGAGAAACGGTTTCTTTGGGGACTTATACTTGGATCTATGTATATACTCATTATCACTGCGGTAGGCCTTTTGATTTCAAAAGCGTTTCATGTAACGGATACGGCCAACATTACAACTGCACTGCTTTGTATCGGCGGAGGACTCTTAGGAGGCATGTTGAGCTAGAAAAAGCGTAGAAATCGCGTAAATGGTGGCGAAAATAACATTGACCTATGAAAAACCATGTGTTATACTTAATCATTATTGTAAAGTGAGAGGTAGATAAGATGAAACATATCAAGACTTTAACAGACAAGACACTTCAGAGTACAATGGAAAAAGGCGGATGCGGCGAGTGTCAGACTTCATGCCAGTCAGCATGTAAGACATCTTGTACTGTAGGAAATCAGACTTGCGAGAATAAGTAATTTCGATTTGAAACAGTATAATAATTATGAATCAAAGGGCTGTTACACTGTTTTTAAGAACGTCAGCGTGACAGCTCATTCGTTGTGCCGTAAAGTCGGTGCAATTTAAGAGGGAAAACAAGTGATACATCAATATAAGAATAATGGTTATAATATCGTACTAGATGTTTGCAGCGGTTCAGTTCATGTTGTAGATGATTTGGTATATGATGTGATCGCTCTGTATGAAAGTAACAGTCCCGAAGAGATAGCAAATAAGCTTTCAAAGTATTCGAAAGAAGACATATTAGAAGCGTGCGAAGAGATAGAAGAGCTCAAGAAAATGGGTCAACTCTTTACTGAAGATGAATACAAGGATGCACTTATACCAAAGGATGGCAAGGCACCTGCTATTGATTTTAAGAAGAGAAAAACTGTTGTCAAAGCACTTTGTCTTCATATTGCTCATGATTGTAATCTTGCCTGCAAGTATTGTTTTGCGGGAGAAGGCGAGTATCATGGTGACAGATCGCTTATGAGCTATGAGGTCGGTAAGAAAGCACTTGATTTTCTGATTGCCAATTCAGGTAACAGGGTTAATCTGGAGGTTGATTTCTTTGGTGGCGAGCCATTGATGAACTTTCAGGTGGTCAAGGATTTGGTTGCATACGGACGATCTAAAGAAAAAGAATATAATAAGAAGTTTCGTTTCACGCTTACAACTAACGGCGTGTTATTAGATGATGAGGTTATGGAGTTTGCCAATAAGGAGATGGCCAACGTCGTGCTTTCCATAGACGGAAGAAAAGAAGTACACGATGCTATGCGTCCAACGAGAAATGGCAAAGGAAGTTACGACCTCATAATAGATAAGTTCAAGAAGATGGCCGAACTTAGAAATCAAACTAATTATTATGTAAGAGGAACATTTACTCATCATAATCTTGATTTCTCAAAAGACGTGCTTCATCTTGCGGACATGGGCTTTAAGCAGATTTCGATGGAGCCGGTTGTGGCAGGTCCCGATATGGATTATGCATTAACCGACGATGACGTTAAAGTTCTTTGTGAGGAATACGATGAACTTGCACGTGAAATGGTGAAACGCGAAAAGGAAGGAAAAGGATTTAATTTCTTCCATTTTATGATAGATTTGACGGGCGGACCTTGTGTTTACAAGAGATTGTCCGGATGCGGTTCCGGAACGGAATATTTAGCGGTTACCCCTTGGGGCGACTTGTATCCATGTCATCAGTTTGTTGGTATGGAAGACTTCTTGCTAGGTAACGTTGATGACGGAGTCGTTAACACAAAGGTAGTCGATGAGTTTAAACTTTGCAACGTATATGCAAAGGATAAATGCAGAGACTGTTTTGCGAGATTCTACTGTAGTGGCGGATGTGCCGCAAACTCGTATAACTTCCACGGTAATCTTACAGATGCCTACGAGGTGGGATGCGAGCTTGAGAAGAAGAGAGTAGAATGTGCGATCATGATAAAAGCTGCGTTGGCAGATAATTAGTACAAGGCGGGGGACGACCATGCTTTGTCAAAGAAGGAGAGAAAAGAAATGAGAAAGACAAAGAGAAACAGTTTGCTTACCATACTCGTGTTCCTTGTGGCATTGGTTCTTGGAGCATTTACTACTATTCAGGGTCTTGGAAAGCATCATATCGGAAAGGCTGAGAACATTGTTCTTGGTTTGGACCTTGCGGGTGGTGTAAGTATTACCTACCGAATTACAGATGAGAATCCTACAGCACAGGAGATTAGTGATACAAAGACACGTCTTCAGCAGCGTGCTGATGTGTATTCTACAGACAGTAGTGTATATCAGGAAGGTACAGATCGTTTCAGTATAGAGATTCCGGGTGTATCTGATGCTAACAAGATTCTTCAGGATCTTGGTAAGCCGGGTGCATTGGAGTTCATGGATGAAGATAACTATCAGAAGTTTACAGCCGGAGAAGAGTACGAGACAGTACTTACAGGTTCGGACGTTAAGAATGCGGCAGCAGCTATTGATAATTCCGGAGCAGTTCAGGAATATGTGGTTCAGTTAGCATTTACTGATGAGGGAACTAAGAAGTTCGCAGATGCTACAACCGCTAATATTGGTAAGCGTATCTATATCATATATGATGGCGAGGTTGCTTCGGCACCTACAGTTCAGACAGCTATCACAGGTGGTGCTGCAGTAATTAACGGTATGGAAGATGATGAGGAAGCTAACAGACTTGCCGAGACAATCCGTATCGGTGCACTTCCACTTTCACTTGAAGAACTTCGTTCTAACGAGGTTGGAGCTACACTTGGACAGGATGCTCTTGCTACTACGCTTAAAGCCGGTGCAATCGGTATGGGTCTTGTAGCAATTATCATGATTGTTCTTTACTTATTACCTGGTTTTGTATCAGTGCTTGCACTTGTTGCATACGTAGTACTTATGCTTCTTTGTCTTAACGGTTTCAATGCCAGCCTTACACTTCCGGGTCTTGCCGGTATCGTGCTTTCAATCGGTATGGCGGTTGATGCTAACGTTATCATCTTCACACGTATTAAGGAGGAACTTGGTAACGGAGCAACAGTTAAGTCTGCTATAGACTCAGGTTTCCACAAGGCGGCTTCAGCAATCTTAGACAGTAACATTACAACACTTATTGCAGCTGTTGTACTTTATATAATGGGTATCGGTTCAATTAAGGGATTTGCTCTTACACTCGGAATTGGTATCGTGCTTTCAATGTTTACTGCATTGTTTGTAACAAAGCACCTTTTGAAGGCAGTATACAATCTCGGTGCTACTAATCCTAAATTATACGGATTTAAGAAAGAGCCTAAGGTTGGTAAGTTCGTTAAACTTTCAAAGATAACATTTACAATTTCAATAATCGCTGTACTTGCAGGACTTATTGCACTTCCGATATTTAAGTCAAAGACCGGTTCAACACTTAACTACAGCCTTGAGTTTACCGGTGGTACATCGATGACAGTTGACTTCGAGGATCATTATGATCTTACTAAGGCTGAGAAGGAAATCCTTCCTGTTCTTTGTGAGGCAGCAGGAATATCTGATGCAGATGTTCAGGTACAGAACGTACAGGACAGCAATGAAATCGTATTTAAGACTCCTGAAATGAAGGTTGACCAGCGTGATGCAGTAGAGACTGCTCTTCAGGACAACTTCAAGGTTAAGGAAATTAACGTAGAGAATATCAGTTCAACAATCAGTAGTGAGATGCAGAGAAATGCAATCGTATCCGTTGTAATTGCTACAATCCTTATGCTTATATACATTGCATTCAGATTCTCTGATGTTAAGTTTGGTGCGGCTGCGGTTCTTGCACTTATGCACGACGTACTTGTTGTATTTGCTGTTTACTCAATCGGAAGACTTTCAGTAGGTAACACATTTATTGCATGTATGCTTACAATAGTAGGTTACTCAATCAATGCGACAATCATCATATTCGACCGTATCCGTGAGAACATTGTTGTTATGAACGGTAAGGGTGAGACTTATGAAAACATTGTTAATACTTCGATTTCTCAGACATTGACACGAAGCATTTATACAACACTTACTACATTCGTAATGATATTCATGTTATATCTAATGGGTGTTACATCGATTAAAGACTTTGCGCTTACTCTTATGTGCGGTCTTATCTGCGGTGCTTATTCATCAGTATGTATCACAGGACCATTGTGGTATATGTTTAAGACAAAATGCGGTAAGAAAGAAAAGAACGCCGGTTCTAAGAGTGCCGCAAAGAAGAATAAGTAATTATTACGGAATCATTTAATCATATAGGGGCATGGAATTAACCATGTCCCTATCGTATTATTAGGTGGTAGTTTCTGATTGGAGAGTATATATGACGGACAGAAAATGGATATTGAAAGCGAAGCGTGCGGATTTCGACATGCTTGCACAACAATATAATATAGACCCTGTTACGGCGAGACTTCTCGTAAATCGTGATATTGCCTTTGAGGATTTTGAGAGCTTTCTTCATCCAAAAGAGAGTGATTTTTGCGATCCATATCTTATGGAGGATATGAATCGCGGTGTTAGAGTTATAATTCATAGTATAGAAGAGGGGCATAAGATTCGCATCATATCGGATTATGATGTTGATGGAGTTATGTCCAATTATATATTATACAAAGGTTTAAAACGAGTTGGTGCAGATGTTGATTACATTATTCCTCATCGCATCAAGGACGGTTACGGTATAAGTGAAGAACTTATAGACAATGCAATAAATGATGGCGTTAACACGATAATTACCTGCGATAATGGCATATCTGAGTATGCTATGGTGGCGAAAGCCAAAGAGGCAGGTATATCGGTTGTTATAACGGATCACCACGATATTCCTTATACTATTGTTGACGAGAAAAAAGAGTTCATTCTGCCCCCGGCGGACGCGGTAATTGACCCGAAGAAGGAAAGTTGCAAGTATCCTTTTAAGGATTTGTGTGGTGCGGGTGTTGCATTTAAGTTTGTGCAGTGCCTCTACGAGACCAGAGAGATTCCGGCAGAAGAGCTTGAAGGATTTTTGGAGTTCGTTGCAATAGCAACTATTTGTGATGTCGTGTCACTTACCGGTGAGAACAGGATATTTGCAGTCAAAGGACTTAACAAGATAAAGTATACGGACAATACCGGTCTTAACGCGCTTATTCGTGTTAATGAGCTTGGTGATATTCCTGTTACAGCATATCATGTAGGTTTCAGAATCGGACCTTGCATCAATGCTTCGGGAAGACTTGAAAGTGCGATGGAAGCAATGGATTTATTCCTTGAGGAGAAAGCGGAGGATGCGCTTCTTAAGGCTGAAAACCTTAAGAAAATAAATGATGAGCGAAAAGAAATGACTGCGGTTGCAGTTGATAAAGCTTGTGAGATTGCTGACACTATGCAGCAGGATAAGGTTTATGTGATATACCTCCCGGATTGTCACGAAAGTATAGCCGGAATTATTGCAGGAAGAATACGAGAGAAATATAACAGACCTACATTGATAGTAACCGATTGTGATGATGAGGCTCTTGTCAAAGGCTCGGGACGTTCAATGGATGGCTATCATATGAGAAATGCTTTGTTTGAGTGTGAGGATATTCTTCTTGCCTATGGTGGTCATTCCGGTGCGGCAGGATTTTTGTTAAACCGTGATGATCTTGATGAGCTTAGAAGAAGGCTTAATGAGAACTGCACACTTACAGAGGATGATTTTATCCCCAAAGTATATATTGATATAGCAATGCCTACATCTTATGTTACGGAGAAGCTTATTGAAGAGATTGATTCATTGGCACCATTTGGCCAGGGTAATCCTAAACCACAGTTTGCACAGAAGGATGTCAATGTGTTATCGGCAAAGATTCTCGGTAAGGAGCAGAATGTTGTCAAAATGTCCTTCGAGACACCTGACGGATATAAGGGTGAGGCAATATATTTCAATGCACCGGAGTTTTCGGACAGCATTGTAGAATGGTTCGGTCAGGAGGAGTATGATAAGCTTCTTCACGGCTGGCTTAATAATGTAATGCTTAATGTTGTATATTACCCGTCAGTTAACGAGTTTAATGGAATCAGAACCATACAATTTCAGATTAAAGAGTATTCGATGGCAGCTGTAAGGGAAGTTTTGTAGGGGCAGAATTGCCATAATAATCGGAATGATTAGTATATTTATGTAAAAATATAACAAACTTGTGGATTTGGTTCATTTTTTTGGTTACATTAAAGAGTATATAAGATATAATTACTTTATATTTTTTGAAAAGTAGACGAGAACAATATACCTGATAGAGTAAGAAGGTGATAGTATGGCAGGAATAGTCAATCTGGATAAGAAACTTAGCACTCCCAAGGATTTTACGCCTCCGGAGGAGTTATATAAGACACTAATTGAGGAGGTATTAAAGTACCACCCCAATACAGATATCTCTATGATTGAGAAAGCCTATCATATTGCAGATAAGGCGCATGAGGGACAGCTCCGTAAATCGGGCGAGCCATATATCATGCACCCTCTTTGTGTTGCTATTATTTTGGCAGAGCTTGAGCTTGATAAGGAGACAATTGTTGCCGGAATACTTCATGATGTAATTGAAGATACGATAATGACACCGGAAGAAATTGAGAAAGAATTTTCTTCGGAAATATTACTTCTTGTTGATGGTGTTACCAAGTTGACACAGCTCAATTTTTCACAGGACAAGATAGAACTTCAGGCGGAGAACCTTCGTAAAATGTTCATCGCAATGGCAAAGGATATTCGAGTTGTCCTTATTAAACTTGCCGACAGACTTCACAATTTAAGAACACTTAAGTATCAGTCGCCGGCTAAGCAGATAGAGAAGTCGAGAGAGACGCTTGACATTTATTCTCCTATTGCACACAGACTTGGTATCAGTAAGATTAAGATAGAGCTTGATGATATATCGTTACAGTACCTTGAACCTGAGAAATTCAAAGAACTCAAGACCGAACTTGATGAACGTCTCGAGGAGAGGGAAGCATTTATCGAAAGTATAGTTGGAGAGGTTAAGGACTGCGTTGAGGAGGCCGGAATTAAGGCTGAGATTAACGGACGTATCAAGCATTTCTTCAGTATTTATAAGAAAATGAAGAACCAGAACAAGACGCTTGATCAGATATATGATATTTTTGCAGTAAGAATTATCGTTGACAGTGTTAAGGATTGTTACGCGGCACTCGGTATTATTCACGAGAAGTATAAGCCTATACCCGGACGTTTCAAGGACTACATTGCGATGCCGAAGGCTAACATGTATCAGTCGCTCCACACAACGCTTATAAGTAAGAACGGACAGCCTTTTGAGATACAGATTAGAACTTATGAGATGCATAGGATCGCTGAATACGGTATTGCTGCCCATTGGAAATATAAGGAAAATCTTTCGGGTACAACCAAGGACAAGGAAGAGGAGAAGTTAAGCTGGCTTCGCCAGATTCTTGATTGGCAGAGAGAGACAGAGGATAATAAGGAGTTCATGAGTGCGGTTAAGACCGACCTTGACCTTTTTGCAGAGCAGGTGTATTGCTTTACTCCTAACGGTGATGTCAAGAATCTTCCTTCGGGATCAACTCCTATAGATTTTGCGTACAGTATCCACTCAGCAGTTGGTAACAAGATGGTGGGTGCAAGAGTTAACGGAAGTGTTGTTCCGGTAACCTATCAGTTGCAAAATGGTGACCGCGTTGAGATAGTAACCTCACAGAATTCCAAGGGACCTTCCAGAGACTGGCTTACAATTGTTAAGTCGGCACAGGCAAGGAATAAGATTAACCAGTGGTTTAAGCAGGAGTTTAGAGAGGATAATACAAACAGAGGTAAGGAGCTTCTTCTTGGTTATTGTAAGAGCAAGGGACACAACTATACTGACCTTAGCAAGCCGGAATATCAAAAAGAAGTTATGCAGAAATATAATTTCTTGGATTGGGAGTCCGTGCTTGCGGCAATCGGACACGGTGCGCTCAAAGAAGGTCAGGTTGTTAACCGTCTTTTGGAGGCGAAGAACAGTCAAGAGAAAGCTCAGATGACAGAGGATGATCTTATTGAGCAGCTCAATCACACAGGTGCGCTTAGAAAGACATCGGTTGCTAAGGGTAGCATCAGAGTCAAGGGAATAGATGATGTTGCGGTTCATTTTTCAAAATGCTGCTCACCGGTACCGGGTGATGAGATAACGGGATTTATTACTCGTGGAAGAGGTATATCAATTCACAGAACGGATTGTGTCAATATCATGGGAATGAGTGAGCATGACCGAGGACGTCTTATAGATGCCGAATGGCAGGAGACTGCTGAAAATGCTGATTCCGTATATACAACTGAGGTAAGAATATTTACTTCCGACAGAACAGGAATGTTGTTTGATATAACCAAGTTGTTTACGGAAGCGAATATTAACGTAACCGCTATCAACAGTAAGACGAATAATAAGAACAACAAGGCAACAATTGTTGTTGAGTTTCAGATTCGAAAGGTTGAACAGCTTAATTCCATAATCGCAAAGCTTCGTGCAATACCGGGAGTTATCGATGTTGAGAGAAGTTTAGGATAAGCTGATATATGTAGAATAGGATTGGTAGTATGGCAAACTTAGAGATTTTTAGGAAAACTCTCGGAAGCATGGGAGTTAACTGTTATATACTTGTTAATCACGACACAAGCGAGTGTATCGTGTTTGACCCGGGTGATGAGCTTGGAACATTGACAGAGATATTCTCTGATCCGACATTTAATCTTAAAGCAATATTCCTTACACATGGACATTTTGACCATATAGGTGCGGTTAACGGGCTTAAGGAAAAGTACGGTGTTCCGGTGTATGCGTCAAGGGTTGAGGATGAGAAGATACTTTCTAATCCTTCGGTTAATTTATCATCAATGTTTGGATTTCCTGTGACTGTTCATGCGGACGAGCTACTTGAGGACGGACAGGAATTAGAGATTATAGGTGCGAAGATTAAATGCATACTTACGCCGGGACATACGAGTGGTGGTATGTGTTTTTACATTCCGGAAATGGAATCGCTTATTGCAGGAGATACGCTGTTTTGTGAGAGCGTGGGAAGAACGGATTTCCCGACAGGAAGCGGTGCGGAACTTGCAAGATCAATACGTGAGAAGTTGTATGTGCTTCCGGATAATACCAAGGTTTTTCCGGGACACATGGATACCACAACTATAGAGTGGGAGAAGAAACATAACTATGCCTGTCCGGCATAGTAGTAATAGATGCTATGATTTATCTGTACCAAAATGTAGAATTATATAACAATGATATAAGGGTGATGTTGCAGGCCTTCTTTGATAATGAGAAGGTTGTGACTACAGAAGAAGAGGACACATGGCTTAGCCTTGAAGCTGTATTTACATACGACACTGACGTGGAAGTGTCGCAGGTGCAGCGTGGCGGTTATGTGACATTTACTCTTTCAGATGAGTTCGGATATGTTGATAAGAAGACGGTCGTAATCGATTTCGTGGACAAAAAGACGGCTAGGAATCCGATAAAGGGTGCTCTTTATAAAATGTTGTCAACATACACGAAAAAGGAGCTTCCCTGGGGAAGTCTTACGGGTGTGCGTCCGACCAAGATTGCGACGGAGTATATTGAACAGGGTAAGAACGAGGAAGAGATACATAAGCTTTATACGGATGTGTATCTGGCAACTTCGCAGAAGGCGGATATATGTATAGAGGTTGCAAAGAACGAGCAGAAACTTTTTGCAAGCTATGATTATGAGAACGAGTATTGCGTCTATATTGGAATACCGTTTTGTCCGTCAAGATGTCTGTATTGCTCGTTTACGTCGTTTCCGATTGCTGCATATTCGGGTGATCCGGAAGAAAAAAAACGTGTTCCGGGTCTTAATAATGCAGGTTATACGGTTGACGATTATATTGCTGCATTGTGTAAGGAGATGGATGCAGTTGCGGCGAGTGATTTATACAAAAACAAGAGATTGGTTGCAATATACATAGGCGGAGGAACGCCGAGTTCGATTGATGCGGACAAGCTTCACAAATTAATAACGCATCTCAAGACGGTATTTGATTTAAGTTATGTCAGAGAGTTCTGCGTAGAGTGCGGAAGACCGGACAGTATAACGGAAGAAAAGCTTGAAGTTTTGAAACAGCTTGGTGTTGACAGAATCAGTATTAATCCGCAGACAATGTCGGATGAGACACTTAAACTTATCGGAAGAGCACATACTGTCAGTCAGACGAAGGATGCGTATGCACTTGCAAGGAAGGTAGGTTTTGACAATATCAATATGGATATGATTGTCGGACTTCCGGGCGAGGATATAGAGAATGTGCGCCACACTTTATCAGAGATTGAGAAGATGGCACCTGACAGTCTTACGGTTCACTCGCTTGCTATTAAGAGAGCGGCTAATCTCAATATTGAGATGGAGAACTACAGGTCGCTTATAAAGGGAAGCACCAACGAAATGCTGATGGCGGTTGATGAGTGCGCAAGGAGACTTGGTTTAGTTCCATACTATCTCTACCGCCAGAAAAATATTCCGGGCAAGTTGGAGAATATCGGATATGCGGCACCGGACAAAGAATGTGCCTACAATGTGCTTATCATGGAAGAGAAGTTGGATATTATAGCTATGGGTGCGGGCGCATCATCAAAGTTTGTCTTTCGCAAGGAAGGTCGCATTGAACGAGTTGAGAATGTGAAGAATGTTGACCATTACATTGAACGGATTGATGAAATGATTGAACGCAAACAGCGTATGTTTGAGATAATAAGTCAAATGTAGTAATATACAAATAAGGACACTTTGTGTTGTATGGAGGATAGCGTATGATTGATGTGGGAGAAGACAATCTCGAAGTCGATGAAATGTCGGCATATCTGACAGAAGACTTGGAAACTGAAATTGCACATGGTATAGAAGTAAGCCGTCTTGCGGGACGTCTTGCTAAGGAGCTTAAGCTTGACCCTGATTTCTGCCATGATATAGAAGTAGCAGGAATGTTACATGATATTGGTAAACTGCGCGCAAGTACATATTTGTATGGCGGCGAAGAGGACACGTTAAATGTTGAGAAAATGCGTTACGTTCGTCTTCATGCGGGACTTGGATACGAGGTCGTCAAAGAGGAAGGTTATGATGATAGAATATGCGAGATGGTGCTTCATCATCACGAGAACTATGACGGCACAGGATATCCGGACAATCTTGTGGGAGAAGAGATTCCTCTTGGTGCTAGAATACTTCGCGTGTGTGATGTCTTTGTAGCACTTACGTCAGACAGACCATACCGTAAGGCATTTGACAGCGAGACTGCGGTTGAATTGCTGATAGAGGAAGTAAGACATTTTGACATGAAGGTTTTTCTGCCGTTCCAGAGTATTGTGCATGAAGAGATTCAGGCCAAGGAATTGGCAAAGAAGATGGAAGCAGGCGGTGTGCCTGACAAATTGACATTTTAAGATATGAAAGGACAAGGAATAATGGCAATGAAGAAGAAGCCTGTAACAGGCATGAAGGATATATTACCTAAGGAGATGGAGATTAGAGATTATGTTATCGGTCAGATTAAGGAGACCTACAAAACATTCGGTTTTTCTTCAATGGAGACACCGTGCGTTGAACATATTGAGAATCTTTCATCTAATCAGGGTGGAGAGAACGAGAAGCTTATATTCAAGGTATTAAAGCGTGGAGATAAGTTAACTTCTGCTGTGTCCAAAATTGCAGAGGCAGGAGCTGATGATGCGGATGCAGGTGTACTTACTGACAGTGGACTTCGTTACGACCTTACACTTCCACTCTCTCGTTATTATGCGAACAATGCCAACGAACTCCCAAGTCCGTTTAAAGCATTGCAGATGGGTAATGTATGGAGAGCAGACCGTCCACAGAGAGGAAGATACCGTCAGTTCATGCAGTGCGATATCGATATACTTGGCGAGCCTACTATTCTTGCAGAGATTGAGCTCATAACAGCAACAACAACACTTCTTGGCAAGATTGGTTTTGAGAAGTTTACTATAAGACTCAACAACAGAAAGATGCTTAAGGCAATGGCGGCATACAGCGGATTTGAAGAGAAGGATTATGACAGCGTATTTATTACACTTGATAAGATGGACAAGATTGGTCTTGAGGGTGTAAATGAAGAGCTTGTAGCACAGGGTTATTCGAAGGAGTCTGTTGATAAGTATCTTGAATTATTTGACAAGGTGACACCGGATATAGCAGGTGTTAATTTCTTAAAGGATACACTCGGAGACTTTTTGGAGGATGGAGTTGCCGAGGATTTGGAGACTATTATGACTAGTGTTGATGCGGTGAAGTCTGCAGACTTTAAAATCGTATTTGACCCGACACTTGTTCGTGGTATGAGTTATTATACAGGACCGATATTTGAAATCTCTATGGATGAGTACGGCGGATCTGTCGGCGGTGGCGGACGTTATGATGAAATGATCGGTAAGTTCACCGGACAGAATACCCCTGCATGTGGATTCTCAATTGGATTTGAGAGAATAGTTATGCTCTTGCTTGAAAGAGAATATCAGGTACCGACAGGCGGTGACAAGGTAGCTTTCCTTGTTGAGAAGAACATGCCTACAGAAAAGATGTTAGAGGTGCTCAAAGAAGCAAAAAAGCAGCGTGAGAACGGAACACAGGTTAATATAGCAATCATGAAGAAGAACAAGAAGTTCCAGAAAGAGCAGATGGAGCAAGAGGGATACAGCCAGTTTAAGGAGTTCTTTGTGGATAGGATGTAAGAATAACGCAAAGTTTATTTGCAAAGTGTTTAATATAAGGTCATGGATGTTTTAGATAGTTCCATGACCTTATTTGATAGGAGTTAATAATGATTAAAGTTGACTTGATTACAGGATTCTTGGGTTCCGGAAAGACGACATTTATAAAAAAATATGTAAGATACTTGCTTGATAAGGGTGAGAAAATTGGTATTATTGAGAACGATTACGGCGCAATCAATGTGGACATGTTGCTCTTGCATGAAGAGTTTGGTGATGAATGCGGAATGGAAATGGTGGTTGCGGCAGATGCCGATTGCCACAGAAGACGCTTTAAAACTAAGCTTATTGCTATGGGAATGGATGCTGCAAATGAAGGAAAATACGATAGAATAATCGTAGAACCCTCGGGAATATACGATGTGGATGAGTTCTTTGATATTCTTTACGAAGAACCGCTTGACCGTTTCTATGAGATAGGTAATGTCATTGCAATTGTTGATGCGGGTCTTCCGGGAGAACTTTCTAAAGAATCGGATTATCTGCTCACTTCCCAGATCGCAGAGGCGGGTGTGGTAGTGTTTTCCAAATTAGGAATGGATGCTGGAGTGAAAGGTGACGGCTTGTCAAAAGAGATTAATGATGTTGAGAAGGTCATTGTTCACATGAATCATGCACTTGATAAGTTTAAGTGTAAAAGACGATATGCTACAAACGGTGATGATGTTGTAGCTAAAGACTGGGAGAATTTAACCACAGATGATTTTGAGAGAATAGAAAACAGCGGATATGTTCCTGAAGACCATATTAAGATGCGTGTTGCAGAGGATAACGGATACAAGTCGCTGTTCTTTTATCATGCTAAAATGAGCGAAGAAGAATTAAAGGATATGGCAGCAAAGCTTTTTGATGATTCGGGGTATGGTAACATTTATCGTGTCAAAGGTTTTGTGCCTGAAGGCGAGGAAGTTTCTTGTGATAAGCCTTCTGACACTTGCGGTAATTATATTCAAATAAATGCTACGAGAGAGAATGTTGAGATAACCTATACAGACAAAGGACAGGAAGTAATCATTGTTATCGGAGAAAATCTTGATAATGAAAGAATTGAAGAATGTATATGCCACTATAGTAACGAGAAGAATATAACTTCCGGTCAGTCAAACCATAATCATGGAGGAGGTTCCGGAAAATGATGAATATTAAAGCATGTCTTTTTGATTTTAACGGAACAATGTTTTTTGATGGCAGACTTCATGATAAGGCGTGGCGAGAAATTATATCAAAAAAGATTGGCAGAGAAATCTCTGATGAAGAGATTAGAAAATATATATACGGGTGCAATAACAAGGATATCGTCAGGCATTTCTTCTCGGAGAAGTACGGAATAGATAAAATGGAGTCAGAACAAGCGGATATCGAGATTGCAAAGCTTGCAAAGGAGATTGCCGGTGAGAAAGAAAGTATGTATCGTAACCTTTGCAGGGAATTAGAAATTATAGAACTTGCTCCGGGACTTGTTAATTATCTTGACAAGTTAAAGAGTGACAATATTAAGGTTGCTATTGTATCTGCGGCAACGAAAGAAAACATTGAACTTTACTTTGAGGTGTTTGGTCTTGATAAGTGGTTTGGCTGGGAACAAATCGTATACGATGACGGAACACTGCCCGGAAAACCGGCACCCGATATGTGGCTTGCGGCAGCAAAAAGACTGGGCGTTAATACAGATGAGTGTATTGTATATGAAGATTCGCTTAACGGAATACTTGCGGCAAAACGTGCAGGCGCAGGGCATATTGTAGCCGTATACGGTGATGCGTCCAAAGAAATGTTGGAAAAACAGGGGATTGCTGATGAATACATCTGCGATTGGAGTTGTTGACAAAAGTTATAAAAAGTTATAAAAGGCGGTACTTATGAAACATCAACAGTCTTTACTCCTAAAGAGATGAAAGAGCCTATTGTAAGTTAATTTTTCTTTAAATATAGAAAAGGTCAGGGAGGGAAATCCCCCTGACTTTTTTTATATTTCTATTAAAAGGCTATGAAATCACTTAACCTTATAGGTCTTCTTTAAGGTAGTGAACTTATGTTTTGTAACCTTAATTGTGATCTTGGTACCTTTCTTCAGTTTATATCCAAGCTTCAGCGTGTGGGTAGTACCTTTTGCCTTTGCTTTCTTATAGGCACCTATTCCCACCTTAATCTTAACGGTAGCATCTTCAAGGTTTAGTTTTACCGTTATCTTTTTGGTGTTCTTCTTTGCTGTTACTTTGGATATTTTAAGCTTGGCATCGTTCGTATCTTTCGCATCGGTATTGCCCTTTTCCGAATCTTTAGACGAAACGGTATCCTTACCTGTTGAAGGATTAGAGCCATCCTGTTTGTTCAATGCAGCAATATCCTCTGTCTTTTCTGCACCGCAAACTTTACATTTATAGGTCTTTACTCCGGCTGCAGTTTCTGTAGGTGCCTTCGTCACTGTTCCCTCATCCCACTGATGACCTTTTGCGGGAATAGTTTTCTGCGCTTTAAACACTGCATCACATCTTGAACAATGACTGCCTTCCGTAAGACCATCCTGTGTGCAGGTCGCCTCTCTGGCATTATCCGTTACAGGCGTATGTCCTAATGAATGCTCTGTAATGGTCTGGGCGAGCTTGATTTCAGTTGTGCACTCGGCATCTGAGAATATCTTGCCGCAGTTTTGGCAGATACGATATTCAATATGACCATCTTCCTCACATGTAGCTCCCTGTGCCTTGAAAACAGTTACGTTTTTATGATCACAGGCAGATCTCTTAATCTTGATCACAATGCTCGTATGCTCATATTGATCTTTATCCTCACCGATATAGTTAGCTGTCGCTTCTACGTCCTCACCACGTTTCAGGACTTTATTAGCATCGTTCGTATCCCATTCCCAATTTTCGGGAAGCTCTACAGCACTTACTTTTTCCGTATTTTCGCTTACTGAAATGTTCGGAGCCGGCTGATTGGCAATCTCAATTGGTCGAAGCTCAATCTTACTGTCTTCCGTCACGGTAAAATCAGTATCCTGATTTCTTCCGACTTCTGCGTCATTGACGTACCACAAATAATGCTGATAGTCGTCTGTATGTAGAGAGATTTCAGAACCCTTTGGTACCTTATATCCATTTTTAAGGGTCTGAGTTACAGTATCCTGATTCTCATCCTCAAAGGTATAGGTTGCGGTTATTCCGTCCCCAAGCTCGATTTTACAGAGCTTATTCATAAATACAGGATAAAGGATAACATCATCTTCGGGAACCGTTAATGTCAAGGAAGCAGCATATGTATAATATGACTTCCTTCCTTCTTTTCTGATCCAGTAATCCGGTTCTACATCATCGTTTGCCAGTGCGCTAAAGGAAAGCTGACTGCCTACCGGATACTCATTTCCGCTCACAAAACCGTCAGGAATAGTAAATGTGCCACCTTTGCTTAAAGAATCATCAATGGTGACTTTGCTTGTATTTGCAACAAAGCAAGCCTTGATGGATGTGGCAACCGGAGTATTTTTCATGGTCAACGTCTGATCCGATACTGATTTCTTATCGCTTCCTTCGGTAATCTCCCAATGATCAAGTTTATAGCCCTGTATAGGTACTGCCGTCAACTTAAATTCCGTATTAGTTTCTACAAATAGAGTTTCATCTGTCAGGCCCTGCCTCTTTTCAGGTTTGGAAAGGTTAATGGTTCCAACTTTTTGTCCATCACATTCATCGGCCTTGATATGAACGTCATATGTATTCGATATAACGTTGATCTGCGAAGAATACAGGGTGATATCATAGCACTTCAGTTTTGGATTGTTGTTTTTCAATTCCAATACACCGTGATAACGTCCCACGTCAGTCGTATTGCTTAAGGTAATCTGACTAGTCTTATTCTCATTCCAAAATGTCAGATTCACGAAATCCGAAATGGAATCACCGGTCATCATGCTGCTTCCCGGTATAAGGATCGGTGTAGGAAGATGATCCTCTATTTCACCTTTCTTAAGCGTATCGGTAGACAATCCGATTTCAACAGGCCGCTTGTTTACCGTATAATTATAGTTAAAGGTTTTGCTCTCGCCGTCGATTGTTACGGTAATTGTCTTGTCATTATAGCGTCCCGGATCATCCGTGATCGTTTCTTTGTATCCATCTGGATAGGTTGTGGTCACAATTTTTTCTTCAGTTGTTTTTCCGTTCGCATCCTTGGTATAACGGTAAAAATCGATACACATTTCATCACCGTAATCAAAGGTATTGGTTACAGTGCCGTCACTTTTTCTCAGAACCGGATAAATATTCTGATTTCCAATCACAAGATACTGGGTATCACTTGTGAAGGAGCCAAACAGTTCATCTCCTTCATAATATACAGTGATCTTATAGCGTCCATCATTTAGTGTCGGAAGCTGTCCTGCATCCGACAGTTTGGAAGATGCCTTATTCGTGCCATCCTGCTGAAGCGTTGCATAGCAGATCTTTTGTGTTGAGTCATTCTCAATCACATACTTAATCTTGCCGGTTGGTGCTTCCATACAGTTAGCTTCCTTCGGTTTAAATGTTACCAAAACCTCAGGTTTATTGTCATTGCTTGTGACCTCCATGGAATCAATAGCAACAGAACGCATCTTATAGGAAACTGTAAAGACATCCGTATAGGTTCTTACAGAGGTCTGTCTCAAAAGCTTTGAATCATAGGCCAACGCATCAATCCGACAACGATATTCACCGTTTACGTCCACGGTTGCGTCTTCTATAGTATAGGATGATTTTCTGGCGCCTTTGATATCGCTCCAACCCTGTTTTTTATCATATTTCTGCCATTGATAAGTAAGTTGTAAAAAGGCATCGCTGTTGTTGATATTGAGCCTGATATCATATGTTCTGTCAGGGTATACCGTAAGCATGTTGTTGGAAACGCCTCTGACTGTGATATCCGGATATTCGACATCTGACCTTGTGTATGCCTGGATACGTTCACTCGGCATGGATAAAGAGGGCGGATTAAACCTGTCTCTTTTTGCCTCAACAAAGTATTCGTATTCTATTCCGGGCAAAAGCGTAACCTTGCTTCCGTCCACATTGGTGCCGTCATCCTTATAAGAATAGGTATAACTTCCGTCATCATTCTGTACGCCACTGTTACCTTTAATAGATGCGGCAAGGATTTCAGATTCTGCTCCGTCGATCGTGGTAACCCTGTATATATTGAAACTCTCAATCCCTGCAGGATCTTCGTAGTCCCAATCGAGAGCAATGCTGTCGGTGGAGGAATCGTAATAGTTTTGTCTGAGTCCTTGAGGAACGACCGGAGGTGCCATCACATCTCTGACCATATAATCAACTACAGGGAACTTGACCGTATCACCGTTTTTATTGGTATAGGATCCTTCATGGGCGAACATCTTCCATGACATGCCGTAACCATATTCTTCCGCCTCCTGAGGCATGTTCTGCATGGTTGCGGTATAGGTATTTCCTGATGTCGAGATCATGGCATAGCCCGCCTCGACGCCGGCTCCTGCGGATACGCCGACTGTTACGCCGCCGGCACCTGCACCTGAGGATATGGACATCTCGATAGCAGATGAGAAACTGGTCTCATGCTCTTTGCTCATCTCTATGGACTGTGTCTGGGTGATACCGCCGCCTGCACTAGTATAATCAACTCCGAGCCAGTTACCTTTATATTCCTTGACATTTTTATAGCCGGCACTGCTTGTTGGATAGGTTTCGGGATATCCCAACGTGTGCTTTAATACATCCCCTTCAATGACAGGAAGCTCGCTATAGTTCTTCGCAATGGCATTGTATTTATCAAGTTCAATCGTGGATGTACAAGGCGTTTTAGGGAAATATAGATACTTTTTGTATTTGGTTGTTTTTCCGGTATCTTTATTGTAAACTGCGGTATCGTACTCGTAAATCTCCATGGGAATGGAATAGAATACAACCGCATCCGCGCCGGAACTGGTACTGTATTCCGTTGAGAAGTTGATCTGACTTTCCTGTTCATATTCCGTGGTAAAGCTGGCATTCCATGCAACTTCCCCCTCGACCTGTGCCACATTGCCAAGACCTAAGATACTGATTTCCTGTTCCACTCTGGTAAAGGCTCCCGCCGAAATGGTTGCCGATGCAGAAGCACTTTGTCCGCTTCCGCTGCTCTTACCGTAAGAGGTTGTTGACTCCGCATAGTTTCCACTCAGCTCATCATTGGCCAACAAATCTTTGAAATAAGGCGGTGAGGAAAGTACCGCAAGTACCTCCGGGTCCGTATAGGTGAATGAATGCCTACCGGTATAGGACATATAGGTGGAATCATCATCCGTATTGACCACGGCATAAACAGGACAATTCACGCTTTCAACCTGGTCCGGCGGCATCAGCGGACCACTGGCTCCCGGCGTAAACGCCATCATATAATGATAATCTGCTTTTAAATCAACCGAAATCCGAGAATATTCATAAATATCATATGAAGCAGTTGTTCCTACCATTGCCTTGCAAAAGACAGTGTCAACTCCATTTCCGTTCAAATCCGCTACCTGAAAGTCATAGGGGATAAATCCTTTCGTGTAATTAATATCTGAACACGAAATATGCACCGCATATATAAAATCTTTATTATAAGTTTGATCAATTTGTATCTTTTGACATAAAATCTCATTATTTTCCGTGTTAAAACTAATCTCATAAGAAAACTTGGTGGTGGTAGCATCTTCTGCAACGAAATAAGGAGACCAAAAATGATGATTTGCGTAATACAATTCCTGTGGCATCCGAAGTGACGTGATAGTCATTTTATATTGAAAACACTCACACGTCGGACCAGCCTTATTGGGATTCATGTGTCTGGATGCTAGTTTTACAAAATCAAAGTCTCCGTCGACCTCTGCCCATTGATAAACGGCTAAATACTTAGCATTAGCATTGCTGACAGCGCTTAAATAGGCAAGATAGGTTTCAGTATCATCCCCTTTTTTCTCGCGGAATATAACCACGGAAGGATCTGTATAATTATACGCTTCAAAGCCTGTCTCCGTGACATAAGTAATCGTTTTGTGCCCTTTCTCATCCAGCATATTTTTCAGGTTTCCAAAATAAACCGTAACCGATGTGTTGCATCCGATAGCCAGATCATCGATACCGTCTTGATCCAGATCTCCCACAGCCAGAGAGACAAAATTGTCTCCATCTGTTTGTATGGTCCGCTTAATCTCCCAACTGCTCATATTATAGATATCACATTTTTCCGGAAGTGTTTTTAATCCGTAGATTTCAACCCTTGCTCCATTTATGTTAGCGGAATACGGATTATAGACAGCAATCTCATCGATTCCATTACCGTCAAAATCCCCTGTTACTATGTTCATATAGGCGATTGCCTGTAGTTGTTTGGTTTTGGAATCTGGAATCGATTCTGTATGATAATAATTTACATTGTTCTTAAACTGCTCCATATCTTCTGAAAACCTGAAACCAAGTTCAATCGCAGAGTCAGAAGATTTCCCCGTATTTACAGCATCATTTACGCTAAGTAGCAGTTTAAGATTCGAACTGTCCCTGTCATCAAAACTTACCATGGCAAACTGCGATTTTTTTCCCTCTGTGTTACCATCAAAATTGCCTCCAGCGGTCTTATTCATAAAGTTATTCTGAAACTGCTTACCGTTTGTATCGCCGGAAACTGTACCTGATGCATTATTTTTATAAGAAATGTTTCCTAAATCATTTGTGACATTATTACCGATAATCGCACTGCCGTCCTGCCCCATGGTGGCGCAAAAGACCTCATCTGCCATATTGGCGATCACAGTCTTTGACCCATAAGGGTTATTCTCCGTATCATCCTCATCAAACCCTTCCGGCTCTGCATCCGAATTAATACCGATGGCTTTCAGTGCATTAACCGAGGTGCTTTCCGCTGCCTGCACCCTGATTGGCGGTGCAAACGTAAGAATTTCCGTTACTGCAAATGTTGCAGCCATGATGCTGCAAAGCAAACGCGTTTTTTTTCTTCTTCCGTTCCTCATTGTTTTCTCCTTTTTATTTTATTTTTTATCCGGATTAAGACGCCGGATTATATACTGATATCAGATCAGTACAAGGCTCTATACAATCAAAATTATACCATATACCAGCAGGATATTCCACATATTTGACACATACGAAAAGGCCGGAGGAATTGAAAGATTTCATCGAAAATGATATAATCGGGCTAATTTTGGCTATATTATTCACGAAGGTGGTGAGCATAGAATGATTTTAAATTGGATGAACGGTTACGGAGCACTTGCCCTGATTCTTCTTTGTGTGGGTTTGTTCTTTGAAATTGCATATATTGGAACGATTCTCGCAAATCGCAAAGGCAGGCATGTGTCAGGCGTACTGTTAATGGCGGGTATATTTTTCTGCTTGGCACTTGCAGCATTTCCGCTGACAAGAAGAATCTGGTTTTGTGGAATGCTTTTTGATGTTTCATTTTATGCGGTGATATACACGATAATAGTAGAATTAAAACCTAATAAAAATAAGTATAAGTATCGTATTACTGTTCTTTCCGATAATACCGAGTTTGAAGATTATAAGGGTGAGCATGGACTTTCTCTTTACATAGAATATGGGCCGGATAAGATATTGTTAGATGCAGGAAGAAGCGGTCTTTTTCTTGAAAATGCAAAGAAACTTGGAATTGATTTATCAGAGGTTGACATCGCTGTTTTATCACATTCCCATTATGATCATGCAGACGGACTTGATGAGTTCTTCAAAGTAAATGATACTGCAAAGGTATACATGCGAAAAGAAGCCGGTGAGTGCTATTATTCTATGCATGATGACGGCATGAAATATATCGGGCCAAAGAAGGGAATGCTTGAAAAATACAAGGACCGTATTGTGTATGTTGAAGAAGATTTGACTTATATAGGAAAGAGTTCATATACGATAGCACTGCTGCCACATAGTACGCATGGCCTTTCGAGCCTTGGAGAAAACGCAAAATTATATAAGAAAGTCGGAGAGGATTATGTTCCGGATGATTTTTCTCATGAGCAGACGTTGTGTATAGATAACGGAAAGGGCCTGATTATTATTAACAGTTGTTCGCATGGAGGAGTTGAGAATATAATCAATGAGGTCAGGAAAGAATATGACGGCTATTCACAAAAGAGAAGTGTGTATGCTTATATCGGCGGGTTTCATTTATTCAAATCTTCTGATGAGGAAATCATAAAACTTGCGAATACTCTAAAAGAGGTTGAATGCGAGAGATTTATTACCGGACACTGCACGGGAGACCATGCATATGAAGTGTTAAAAAATGAGCTTGGCGACAGAGTGGAGCAGTTCCATGCAGGAATGTTGATAGAGTTATAATAATATCTTGATATTTTATGCAAAAAGAAGTAATATAACTAGGAATTGTTCGTAGATAGATATTATTGAGATACAAAATATAAGGAGAAACACGAAATGGCAGAATCAATGAAGGGTCTTAAGAGGACCCACAGATGTACAGAGGTAAGTAACAAGAATGTTGGAGAAAATGTTACCGTTATGGGCTGGGTGCAGAAAAGCCGTAACAAGGGTGGTATCATTTTCGTAGATCTTCGCGACAGAAGCGGTTTGCTTCAGGTTATTTTTGAAGAGGATAAATGCGGAGCAGAGAGTTTTGCTAAGGCAGAGAAGTTAAGAAGTGAGTTTGTCGTTGCAATCACAGGTGAGGTTGCACTTCGTGCAGGTGGAATTAACAAGAACCTTGCAACAGGCGATATAGAGATAATCGCAAAGGATATAAGAATCCTTTCAGAGTCAGAGACACCTCCGTTCCCTATTGAGGAGAACTCAAAGACTAAGGAAGAAATCAGACTTAAGTATAGAACACTTGACCTTCGTCGTCCTGACCTTCAGAGGAATCTTATCTTAAGAAGTAAGGTTGTAAGCATTATAAGAAACTTCTTAGCGGAAGAAGGATTCTTGGAGATTGAGACACCAATCCTTAACAAGTCAACACCGGAGGGAGCAAGAGATTACCTTGTACCAAGCCGTGTTCACCCGGGTTCGTTCTACGCATTGCCACAGTCACCGCAGATTTTCAAGCAGCTTTTGATGGCATCAGGATATGACCGTTATTATCAGGTAGCAAAATGTTTCCGTGACGAGGACCTTCGTGCTGACCGTCAGCCGGAGTTTACTCAGATAGATATGGAGTTATCATTTGTTGATATAGATGACGTACTTGATGTAAATGAGCGTTTGCTTGCAAGAGTATTCAAAGAGGCAATCGGCGTTGATGTTCCACTTCCGATTCAGAGAATGACATGGGCAGAGGCTATGGAGCGTTTTGGTTCGGATAAGCCGGATATAAGATTTGGCATGGAGCTTAAAAATGTTACAGACGTTGTTAAGGGTTGTGGTTTCGGAGTATTTACCGGAGCAATCGAAAACGGTGGTTCTGTACGTGGTATCAATGTTAAGGGCCAGGGCGCAATGCCTCGTAAGAAGATTGACGCACTTGTTGATTTCGCAAAGGGCTATGGTGCAAAGGGTCTTGCTTATATTGCAATCGGCGAAGACGGATCATTTAAGTCATCATTTGCTAAGTTCATGACAGATGAAGAAATGAATAACCTTGTTAAAGCGCTTGACGGTGAGAACGGAGACCTTCTTCTCTTTGCAGCCGACAGAGATAAGATTGTATTTTCTGTACTTGGTGCACTTCGTTGCGAGATGGCTTCGCAGCTTGAGCTTGTAAGCAAGGACGATTACAGATTCTTGTGGGTAACAGAGTTCCCTGTATTTGAGTGGTCTGATGAGGAAGAAAGATATCAGGCAATGCACCATCCATTTACAATGCCTATGGAGGAAGATATCGACCTTCTTGATACAGATATGGGTAAGGCAAGAGCTAAGGCTTATGATATAGTATTAAATGGTGTCGAACTTGGTGGCGGTTCTGTCCGTATTCATCAGGACGACATTCAGGAGAAGATGTTTAAACTTCTTGGAATCAGTGAAGAGGACGCTAATGACAGATTCGGTTTCATGCTTACAGCATTTAAGTATGGCGTACCGCCTCACGCAGGACTTGCGTTTGGTCTTGACAGAATGATAATGCTTATGACAGGAGCAGAGTCAATTCGTGACGTTATCGCATTCCCTAAAATTAAGGATGCAAGCTGCTTACTTTCTGATGCACCGTCAGGAGTTGATAAGAAGCAGTTAGAGGAACTTTGCATAGAGGTTAAGCTTCCTCAGGAGTAAATATAAACATGTAATGAAGCGTAGCGGTTTTTGTGACTGCTACGCTATTTTTATGAGAAACGTAAGGAGGTTTGTAAGTATTTTTTGTTAATACTTGGGATTTAGGTTTTATAATTTGTAATTAAGGTAACGTTAAGGTTTGTCGATTTTACGGATAAGGTTTGCCTGTTATTATAAGCACATAAGGTTGAACGAGATACTTCAACAAACAACAAAAAACCCATAGAATATATAGAATAATAAGGAGGGAAAGATTATGTGGGATAGAAAGAAATTAAAAGCGGTAGCAAAGGAAAAGTTCCAGGCAAATTATTGGAAGTGTGTGTTGGTGGCATTGCTCTTTTCATTCATAATGGGAGGTGCAGGCTACGGTGGATACCACGGCAATTACAATTTTAGCAATTTTGGTAACCACAGCGTTACTGAAACAACCAATGACAAGAAAGACAAAGATGATGCAGAGTTGTTCGATGAAGACGATCCGGATGATGCAAAGGTCAAAGCAGCTTATGACAGCGAAATTGGCAAGGACATCAGGGATGCAATCGATGACGCTGACAAGGCTAACAAGGAAGTTAATGATATTGCCAACAAGTTAAAAGATGCTGATAAGTCAGCAATGGTTGCACTCGTAGTTGTAATTGTTATCATAGTGACTATAATAGTATTAATAGCTGTTGCAATCGGAATACTCTTTGATGCATTCTTAATCAACCCGATTGAAATCGGATGTGCTAAGTTCTTCTACAAGAACTTAAATGAACCTGCTAACGTATCAAATGTTACATGTGGTTTTGACTACGGTTACAAGAACAACGTTAAGATTATGCTTTGGAGAGATGTTTATACATTCCTTTGGTCATTACTCTTCATCATCCCCGGTATTGTTAAGGGATACGAGTACAAAATGATTCCTTACCTTTTGGCAGACAATCCTGAGATGACTAAGGAAGAGGCTTTTGCAGAGAGTAAGCGTATGATGGACGGCCAGAAGTGGAGAGCATTCGTGTTAGACTTATCATTTATCGGATGGGATCTCTTGTCAGCATTGTTTACAGCAGGCCTTCTCTCAATCTTCTTCGTAGCACCATATAAGCGTTCTGCACAGGCAGCACTCTATGATGCATTAAGATACGGACAGCCTACAGCAACACCTGATGAAACAGCATCATTCTAATACGATTAGGAGAAATGAATGGGTTATAAAATATTAATTGCAGATGATGAGCCGGAGATTCGAGACCTGCTTCGGCTTTATCTGGAAAACGAACAATATACAGTGATTGAGGCAGCAGATGGAAGGGCTGCCCTTTCGCTGTTTAGAAAAGAGAATCCCGATTTGTGTGTTTTGGATATTATGATGCCGGAGATGGACGGTTACAATGTTCTTAAAGAAATGAGAAAAGAGAGCAATGTTCCTGTAATTATATTATCTGCCAAAGACGCGGATTCCGAAAAGATTTTAGGTCTTAATCTGGGAGCGGACGACTACCTCTCAAAGCCGTTTAATCCGCTTGAGGCGGTGGCAAGAGTCAATTCCAATATCAGAAGATTCTACAGCCTTGGTGCCAACGAAGTCAAAAGAGAAGTGATTAAGGTTAGGGATTTAACTCTTGACCCGGAATCATGTATTTTGAAAAAAGGCGATACAACCATAGAACTTACTTCTGTTGAGTACAAGATTATGGAACTTTTTATGACGCATCCGGGCAAGGTATTTACCAAACAGCAGATATACGAGCACGGTTGGGGCGATGAGTACATAATTGCGGATAACAATATAATGGTTTGTATCAGTAAGCTTAGAAGCAAATTAGACGACGATCAGTCGGCATATATTAAGACACTTCGTGGTCTTGGTTATCGTCTTGAGGGATGATTTTTAGTTTTGGAGAGATTTCATGGAACAGGAAAAAAAGCTGCAGATTTTTCTTATCAAAAAGTTCATAATAGTTATGCTTGTTGTCGGAATTGTTGAAAGCGGTGCGTTGTGGATAGTTAACCACCACATAGTTCCGAGAGTGCTTGAGCATTTTTTTCCGGGATATGACAGGCCGGAACTTATAAATATGACAACGGTCTTGATTTTGTTATTTACGATAATAGCGGCAACGATTGTCGGTCTTATCGAAATAATAATACCTGAACCGGTAAGGACACCTATAAGCTGGCTTTCGCAGTTTCTTCAAAAAAGCAGTGGAGATACGATAGTTGGCTCGGGTGGTGAGGAAGTTCTTAATAATTTGAACCGTCTTCAGCAGACAGAACTTTTCTTAATTCTTGTCGGCGTTGTATTAATGCTTGCTCTGCCGTATGCACTTGGTGTTTTGTATTATACAAGGGTTACGATGAGGGAGTTTAGGAAAATTGCGGCTAGTCGAGTGGCAGCAAGGAAGGAATACGAAAGACGCCGTAACCTTATGCTTTCGGATATAGCACATGACCTACGGACACCGATTACAACGGTTGCAGGATATTCCAAGGCATTGTCTGACGGGATGGTATCTGAAGATAAGAAGCAGGAATACCTAGATTCTATTATGGCAAAGTCTGTTCGTATGAATGATTTGATTCAACTTTTGTTTGACTATGTAAAATTAGACAGCGAAGGATTCACACTAAGTCGGCAGACGCTTGATATATGCGAACTTGTTAGAGAGTGCGGTGCTATGATGTATCCGGATATCGAAGATGCGGGTATGGAGTTTGACGTAGATATTCCGGAAACTTACATGAAGATAAATGCTGACAAGCTTCAGCTTTCAAGAGTAATCACTAATCTAATCACCAATGCTATTAAACACAACGACAGTGGCGACAAGATAGGCCTGTTTGTAGTAGGTGAGGAAGACAGGATTCTTGTGATGGTTGCCGATACAGGTAAAAGAATTCCTGACGAGAAAGCAGTTCATTTATTTGAACCATTTACAATGGGAGATGAATCCAGAAACAGCCGTGGTGGTTCGGGACTGGGACTTTCTATTGCCAAAAAGATTGTGGAAATGCACGGTTACAGGATAAAACTTATTCAGCAGCCGGACATTGCAAGATATAAGCAAGTTAGCCAATATGAGAAAATGTTCATGATTACGATACCAATCAGATAAATGCAAAGAAGAGAAGGGCAATTGTCCTTCTCTTCTTGTATAAGGGGGGAGGGGGCACATGGCACGATATGCTCGTGTACCCGATATGAAAAGCTTACAATACATACTATAAAGTAAAAGTGTGACCAAAAAGTGTTTAATTTATAAAGAAAATCTTAAGTATTACGCAAGATAGTTATAAACCATTATAAAATGGCAAAAACTTCCAACCATTACAAAACAGTGGAAAAGCTCGTGATTACCGAAGTTTTTCCAGTTAAACTTCTTGAATAACGGAAGCTTTAAAGCGTATATAATTCCCCCTATTGTATAAATGATTCCTCCAACGAGCAACCACATAAATGCTGCGTGTGAAAGGTTCTTCATAATTGAAGAGAATGCAAACACTACAAGCCAGCCCATGCCTATATAAAGAGTTGAAGATAACCAGCGTGGGCATGTAATCCAGCATAAGTTAAATATTGTACCAAGTATTGTGACAGCCCACACGGTAGCAAGAAGCGGTACGCCCACATTTCTTGGAAGTACGATAATACAAACCGGTGTGTAAGAGCCTGCAATAAGAACAAATATCATTGCGTGGTCGAGTTTTCTTAACATTTTGTTGACCTTCTCGGATATATCAAAGGTGTGGTATATCGTACTTGCGGCATATAGTGCAATCATACTTACAATAAATATTACAAATGCTGCAAGATATGAGTGGTTGATACCATGATATGCTTTAAATATTAGAGGTGCTGTCGCAAGAATTGCACCAATCATTGCGATGAAGTGTGTCAATGCACTTCCCGGATCTTTTACGTGAAATCTTCTTTCCATATGATCACGTCCTTTCTGAAAATGTAATAGATTGAAGATAAAATGGTTAATGAGTTATTAAATAATTCATGATGTAGTAATGAAAACTACATCATCTATATACGTATAATACATCTCATTTATAGAATATGCAATATTTTTTAAAAAAAACATGTATTTTTTTACATTGTTGGAAGAAAATGAGTTTCGCAAACGTCAAAAATATGTTAGAATATATGGGATTATTTTGTTTAGCAGGCAAAATATTTATACATTTTTTAAAATATAAGACATACACTGTTTGACGGAGGACATATATTATGAGTAAACAATCATGGAAACCCGGCAACATGCTTTATCCTGTTCCTGCTGTTTTGGTAAGCTGCAGAGACAAGAATGGTAATGACAACGTGTTAACCGTTGCGTGGGCAGGTACCATTTGTTCCGACCCGGCAATGCTTTCAATATCTGTAAGAAAGGAAAGACATTCCTATCCGATGATTAAGGAAAGCGGAGAGTTTGTTGTTAATCTGACAACAAAAGACCTTGTGAAAGCAACAGATTATTGCGGTGTTAAGAGCGGACGTGATGAGGATAAGTTTGAGACTGCTCATCTTACCAAGGGCGAGGCGGTTAAGGTTAATGCACCTATTGTTATGGAAAGCCCTGTTAACATTGAATGTGTTGTTAAGCAGGTGTTAGAACTTGGTAGTCATGATATGTTTATCGCAGAGGTCGTTAATGTACAGGTTTCAGAAGAGTACATGGACGAGAAGGGTGCATTTCATCTTGAGGATACAGAACTTGTGGCGTACTCGCACGGCAGATACTATGAACTTGGCAATATGCTTGGTACGTTTGGCTATTCTGTTAAAAAGCAGGCAGACAAGGTCAGAAATGCATAAATGTTGATAATTATTGAAAAGAGGAATTGTTTTGAATAAACAGGATTGGAAACTGCGTGCACAGTGGGGATATTTTAAGTCAGCTTTTGTAGGGCTTGCTATCGGAATGCTCATTGCACCCGGAGTTTCGGATATTATTAGAGGTTATGAGGATGGCACGCACGTAAGCATCAAGGATAAAGTTGCTGATTGTGCGATGTCTGTTACAGATTTGTTTGTCGGTGGCGACAAAGTTAAGGTGTTAATTGACGGTGAGGTTTTTGCCGTTGCAAGAAATAAAGATGAGGCAGAAGAGGCAGTTAAGAAAGCCGGTCTTTTGCATAACAAAGACGGAATCAAACCGCTCTTTTGTGATATATCTTATGAGACGGTCGATACTGAAAACGAGAAGGACAAAGAACTTGTTAAGAAGTTTAAAACTCTCAAAAAAGACAAACTTGTCGAAGAGTTGCTTGGCCGATATGAAAGCACAAACAGCAACAAAAGTCTTGCCTATGTGATGCGTATTGATGATACAACGATTACGGTAAATAGCTTTGAAGATGTCGTTTCTGTTTTAGAGCAGACGCAGAGTGCCTATGATACTAATGATGAGTTTCAGGTTAAGCTCAAAACGCCTGCCAGTAAGAACGTTGCGATGTATGAGGTCGAGGTAGACAAGAAGGCTGAGGACAAAGAGGCAGACGATACAGAAGCAGCAACCCAAGAACAAACCGAAGAGGTAATTAAGGAGCAGACCGAGGCATCAGAGACAACGGCAATTCCGGAGGACGAAACTAAGCCTCAGACAGCGGGAGAACCGGAGGCAGAAGGTTCAGAAGTCTCAAATGATACAGAAGGTGACGAGTCCGAAAATGCAGAAGAGGGTGCCGGTTCTGAAAGCGAGGAAACAGAAGAAGGCGATAGTTCAGAAGAAGCAACTACCGAAGAAAATATTGAGGAGAATCCAGAAGTTCAGGAAGCATTTGCAAAGTTAAGTGTTGATGACGGTATTAAATATGTTGGATTTTCCGATAAGATAGAAGTAGTGGAGACTTACGTTGACGACGCAATAATCAAGGATAGAGCTACAGCATTTACTGAACTTACAAGTCCCGTAAATGAACCGGGAATCTATGTGGTTGTGCCGGGAGACTGCTTATCTATTATTGCGGAGAAGGTGGGAATGTCGGTTGATGACATCAAAGCGCTTAATGATGGTATAGAGAATGACGACGACATTTATTATGATGATCGTCTCAATATAGTAGTTCCGACACCGCCTGTTGAGGTGTTGGTTGAAAAGAAGGAAACTTATAATGAGAAGTATTATGCCGATGTAGAATACCAGGATGATGACAGCATGTATATCGGGGAGACATCTGTAATTCAGGAAGGCTCACCGGGCGTACATACGGTTACAGACATGGTAACCTACAAGGGAGAGAATGAAAGTTCAAGACAGCAACTTGATGAGGTTGTTGAGGTTGCTGCTGTTGCAGAGATAGTGCTTCGTGGAACCAAGTCTCAGCCGACTTATATGTTCCCTCTTACCAATTGGGAGGTGACTTCCAACTTCGGATACCGCTGGGGAAGACTTCATGCAGGTACTGACGTCAAAGCGGATGTCGGCACAACGGTTCGTGCTTCAAGAGCCGGCCAGGTTACCAGTGCAGGCTGGATTGGCGGTTACGGTAACTGCGTAATAATCGATCATGGTGACGGAGTGCAGACAAGATATGGTCATTTAAGTCAGGTGCTTGTAAGTGTTGGGCAGTATGTTGAACAGGGCGAACAGATAGCACTTTCCGGCAATACGGGAAGAAGTACCGGTCCGCACCTTCATTTTGAGATAAGAATAAACGGCGAGCCGGTTGACCCGTTGCCGTATTTATATCAGTAACTACTAACGATTAGATGTATATGGGGGATTGCACCTATGAGCGAAAACTTCAGAAAAGCGATGGTTGTATTCATTGCCGTACTTGCTTCGGTACTGGTAATTTTCAATCCGCTTTACGGAGTTGATTCATTTATCACGGATCATCTCTACACCAAATTATCGGGAACAGACAGTAAGATAATCATAGTCGGAGTGGATGAGGAGACGCTTGCGGCATATGGTAATTTTAATGTGTGGTCCAGAGAAAAAATGGCGGCACTCATCAACAAAATGTATGAGAATCCGGAGAATGCACCGGCGGTTGTCGGACTGGATTTCATTTTTGCTGACGATTATTATGAGTCCAGTGACAAAATGCTTGTCGATGCAATCAAGGATAATAAGGCTAACGTTGTTGCCGGTACAAACATTGTGTACAGAGGAAGAGTTGAGCACGATAGTAAGGGTGGCGTTTATTACAATACGGAGCATATCGAAAAGATCGAGATGCCGTTTGATGGTCTTTCCGAGGTTGTTACGCCGGGTTTTACTAATGAGTGTATTGCCAAGGACGGTTATGTCAGATATGCAATGAATGCGATTAATCTGCCTGAAGATATCGGTAAAGGTTTTCAGGATAGTTTCGCATGCGCTGTGTACAAACAGTATTACAGTGTTGTGGGTGAGAAGATAAACATTCCGGGTAAGAATTCAAACAGTCAATTCCAGTTCCGATATTCGGGACAGACCGGGGAATTTTCGAAGTTGTCATTGGAAGCGATTTTGGACAACCGTGTTCCTTCGACAGCATTTAAGGATGCGATTGTTTTGGTGGGTGCGTATGCGCCGGGATTTCAGGATTCGTATCAGCCGGCTTCCGATAGAGGAAGCACCATGTATGGCGTGGAGATTCATGCGAATATTATTCAGGCATACATGCAAGGGAAAACGATGGTGGTTGCCAACAGATTTATCATGGCGTTTATGACGGTCGTTTTGCTTGAGTTGTTCTTTATGCTTGCTCATGGATATAAACTTCCGATAAGAATGGGTAGCTCGCTTGTTTTTGCCGGTGGTTATCTGTTTGTCGGCAGACTTATTGCTGTGGCAGGCTTGTGCATACCGTGTGTGTATATGCTTATAATGATTGCGATTATAGATTTCTATTTTGTGGTTGATAACTATCAAAAAGAGCTGAAGGAGCAGATGTGGTCATTTACCGAGGCTATGGCGGCCGCGGTCGATGAAAGAACACCTTACAATGCCAGCCACACAAGAAATGTTGCAAGATACTGTGGAATGGTTGTGGATTATATTAATTCGCTTAACGCCAAGGGTCTTGAGAAAGAATACTATTCTCAAAGTAAGAAGGAACAACTTGTATTTGCGGCGCTTCTTCACGATATCGGTAAAATGGCGGTTCCTCTTGCGGTTATGAACAAGTCGACAAGACTGGGCGGTCGTGAAAAGGATATAGAAAAGCGATTTGAAAAGTTCCGTTTGCAGGCAAGAGTTGCGATGTATGAACAGGGCAAATCCAAGGATTGGTGTGCGGATATTTCCAACAAAACTTTCGAAGCTTGGGATTTGATTTGCAGAGTAAATGCTGTCGGATTTATAGAAGAAGAAACAAGAAATGAACTTGAAAAAGTTATGCAATATGAATATGAGGGCGAGCCGTTCTTTACCGATGAAGAGAAAGACTGCTTAAGAATAGTCAAAGGTACGCTTACGGAAGCAGAACGTAAGGTAATGGAAAGTCACGTTGTTATAACAAAACGTATTCTTTCAAAGGTTCATTTTAACAGGCAGTTTAGGAATACGGTCGAGCTTGCAGGTCAGCACCATGAGTTCCTTAACGGCAAGGGTTATCCGGATGGACTTACTGCAAAAGAACTTTCTTCCGGTGCACGTATAATGGCGGTGGCGGATATTTGCGACGCATTGCTTGCAACTGACAGACCATATAAGAAACCTGTACCGATGGAGAAAGCATTTGAGATAATGAGAGACATGGCAGAAAAAGGTAATATCGACGGTAAATATGTCGAGTACCTGTACTACTGTTTGAAGCAGCGGGACAAATTGGAGGGATAATATGTCGGATTTCTTTGGAAGTAAAAAGGGGAAGATTATAACTGTTATAGCAGCACTTGCTGTGGCAATAGTAATTCTTGCCATCATATTACTAAGAAAACCAACTTACCGTAGTATTTTGGTTGAGCAGGTTGAAGGTACGGTAAGTGTTGTTGGTGAGAGCAACAATGGAGAAGCCTATGCGGGACAGCGTCTTTATAGCGGTGATGATGTTAGTGTTAATGATGCCTCGTCACTTACCATGTGTATGGATAATGACAAGTATGTATATGCTGATGCAAATACACATTTTTCGTTGGTGGCAAGCTCTCCTAGAGAAGACAGTAAAATAAAGATAGTTCTTGATGCCGGCTCTGAACTTAATGTCCTTAAGTCAAAGCTTAATCCGAATGATTCCTATGAAGTAGATACGCCTAATTCTACAATGTCAGTAAGGGGGACAACCTTCCGTGTTACGGTATATACCGGAGAGGATGGCATGGTTTATACTTTGCTTGAAGTTGAAGAAGGTGTGGTGCTTGCCAGACTCAAGACGATTGATGGCACCTATAACGGTGTTGAGAAAGAGTTTAAGGCAGGAGAAAGTGCACTTATAAGGGGCAATGATGAATTTTCAGAGTTTGTGACGGATGATGAGGGTGAGATTATCAGACATCTGGATTATGATAACTTGCCGGAGGACAGTGTTGAAAGACTGATAGCATTGCTTGAGGATGAAGAATTAGATGATGAAAGTGAAAAAGACAACCTAGAAGAGGAGGATACTAAGGTCGAGAAGACTGACGATAAAGATAAAGCAAGTAGTGAAAATGATTCCGAAGAAAAGACAGAATCAACGCAAAAAGCTACGGAGAAGACTACTGAGAAAGCAACTGAAAAGACTACTGAAAAATCCGAGAAGAAAACAACAAAAAAGAAAAGTGATAAGTCGGACGAAGATACAGAGCATACTCATAGTTTTGGCGCCTGGGAAGTTACAAAAGCAGCCACGTGTACAGTTGACGGTAGCAAACAAAGAAAATGTTCTTGCGGTGAGGTGGAAACAGAAACAATTCCTGCAACAGGACATAATTTTGGCGAATGGACAATAATAATTCCGCAAGGCTGTGAGACGTCAGAAGTACAGGAAAGAAAATGTACTAATCCTGGATGTGATCAAACAGAGCAGAAGACAACAAAAGAGGCGCTAGGTCACCACTGGATTGATTTGTCGAATATGCCTACAACTGAGAAGGAAAGTGGCAGGATTATTAAGCGATATTGTGATAGGTGTTCAAAAAAAGAACTTCAGTAAATGTGAGGCAGTAATTAAACTACAGCAGGAGAACACACAAGTGAGATATTATATTGCAGATTGTCATTTCTTTCATAAAGCAATGTTGGATAGGATGGATAAACGTGGATTTGCTGACGTGGAAGTAATGAATAATTACATGATAGAAAAATGGAACAATAAAGTAAGAACTAATGATGAGGTAGTTATTCTTGGGGATTTCTCGTGGGGTAAGGCAGAACCTACCAATGAGATTTTAAAACAGTTAAACGGCACGCTCTATCTTATAAAGGGAAATCATGATCACTATCTTAACAACGCCAAGTTTGATGCAAGCAGATTTGTGTGGGTCAAGGATTATGCAGAGATACATGACAGGAAGCGTAAGGTGATATTGAGCCATTATCCGATTATGTGTTATAACGGACAATACAGATTAGACAAAAAGGGTAAGGCATTAACTTATATGCTTTATGGTCATGTGCACGATACGACAGACCAGCGTCTTCTGGAAATGTTTCAGGAAAAAACAAGAAGTACAAGCAAGACAGCACTAACCCCTGATGGTGAAAAAGAAATGTATATACCATGCAATATGATTAATTGTTTTTGTATGTATTCGGATTATGAGCCGCTTACACTTGATGAGTGGATAGAGTGTCAGGAAAAAAGACTCAAAAAAAATGCTCCGGCCCTATTTTAGCCGGAGTTAATTTTTTTTATAAAGTATCAATTACATTTCGTTTGATTCGTCTAAAGAATAACATTGTGATTGTAAAAGACATTACTTCTGCAATCGGAAATGCAAACCACACGTAATTAACATTGCCAAGCTGAGCAAGTAACCATGCGACCGGTATTAAAACCACGAGTTGTCGTCCGAGGGAAACTACAAGTGAGTAGTAACTCTTGGCAAATGCCTGGAACATCGAACCTAATATGATACAAAGTGATGCAACCGGAAAATGAATTGCGATAATTCTAAGTGCGGGAACACCGATTGAAATCATGTGGTCTGATGCATCAAACAATTTAAGAAGTGTTGCCGGTATAATTTCAAAAACAACAGTTCCGAAGCTCATTATTACAAATGCAAATATTATTGAAAAGCGAAGTGCCTCAATAATACGGTCTCTTCTTTTGGCACCGTAATTGTAGGACAATACGGGAATGATTCCGTTGTTAAGACCAAAAAGCGGCATGAAGAAGAAACTCTGTAACTTAAAGTATACACCAAATACGGCAACAGCAGTTGTCGAGAACACACCAAGAATCTTGTTCATTAAGTATGTCATTACCGAACCAATCGACATCATAAGTATTGAAGGAACACCTACAAGATATATCTGACTGACGGTGTATGCGTTTGGATGGAAAATTCCTTTAATACTAAGCTTAATCTCATGGTTGGTTGATATGTTAAGGAACAATCCGATAAATGCTGCACACATCTGACCAAATACTGTTGCAAGTGCTGCTCCGGCAACTCCAAGTTTTGGGAAGAAACCAATACCAAAGATAAGCAACGGGTCAAATATCAAATTGATAATAGCACCTGTAAGCTGTGATATCATACTTTGAAATGTAAGTCCTGTAGATTGTAATAATCTCTCAAAAGTCATCTGGAAAAACAATCCAAAGGATAAAGTACAAACATAAGTAAGGTATGTGTTACCGTATGCTATTATTGATGCACTGTCGGTTTGTGAAGCCAAAAACGGTTTAACAACAAAGATTCCGATAATAAGGAATGCGAGGTAATTGATAATATTAAGGAGTATTCCTGTGTTAGCGGCATCATTTGCCTTATCAAACTCTTTCTTTCCAAGTGAACGTGACAAAAGTGCGTTGATACCAACGCCGGTACCTGAACCTAATGCTATCATGAGACTTTGAAGTGGGAATGCCAGAGTTACCGCGGTTAGTGCGTCCTCCGATACCCTTGCAACGAATATACTGTCAACAATATTATATAGAGCCTGCACGAGCATTGATATCATCATTGGGAGCGACATTGAAATGATGAGTGACTTAACAGGCATAACGCCCATCTTGTTCTCTGTCTGTGTATTATCTGACATAAAAAACCTCCTATCTGAAAACCACACAAGTATACCACAATAATTTTTTGTATGAAAGTATCTTTTTGTGGGAAAATAACGGAATATGATGTAAAATATTAGTAAAATTGTAGTATGGGAGGGTGCGTATGGACATAGCTACATTGGTGCGTCAGGTTAATGCCGGCGGATTTCACATTTGTGCTGCGACTGTGTGTCTTGCATGTATGTATTACACATTTATGCGTTCAAGACCTGAAAAGACGCAGAACAGGATGTTTCTTTTTATATTGTTTAATATACTTGTTTCATCACTTGTTGACATGAGTATTGTTATGGCGATGCCTTATGTTGAGGTAAGTAAAGCGGCACGCCTTATTCGTGATGTCAATCAATATGTATATTTTCTGTTCCACACGCTACTTGCACCTTCATTTTGTCTATATTTTTCCCTAGTAACAGGAATGGCTTATCATCTTAATAAGCGTAAGAAATTTCTTTTTGAGCTCCCGATGTATTTCACAGAGTTTCTTGCAATAATCAACCCGCTTACCCATTTTGTATATTATTTTGATGATGAAGAAAATTTCGTCAGAGTTTGGGGAGAGATGATTATATATGCTGTAGGAATGGGGTATTTTATTGCAACAGTTGTTATAAGCATGATTTCATGGAGAGCAATCAATGCAAGGAAGAAGAAAACGCTTGTATTCTTTTTTATATTCGTGACGGTTGGTGTACTTATTCAATTTCTTTATCCAAGTATTCACACGGAACTATTCATGGAAGCAATTGCCATGACAGGAGTTATGGTGACTATTGAGAATGAGGATGATCGTAGGAATCCCAGAACCGGAATATATAATCAGGTCGCACTTGTGGAGGATATTAGAACATTTATCGCTGCGAAAAGGCCGTTTAACATGATATGCCTTAAAATGCTTAATCCGCAAAACGTTATGCAGATAGCAGGTCCTATGAACATTGAGAAACTGACAATGGTAACCGGTGGTTATTTAAAATCTGTAATGCCGGGTCAGAATCTTTACTATATGAGTCCGGGAACATTTGTTGTAATTGAAGAAGGAGCCGACGGCAATGTCAGTCTCCAGAAGGCTATGGAAGTTAATGAGCGTTTCAAACATGAGTGGCATTTCCTTGGCCGAGAGACCATTTTCCACGCGGCGGTATTCTGCGTTGAGGTGCCTAAAGACCTTAAGAGTCAGGACCAGATTATGGCCCTTGTCATGAGTCCGATGATACCGGATAGGAGCCGCAAGCCGGATGTGTACCATGGCAGCGACCTTAATTATATTCTTAGAAGAAGCAGGGTTGAGAAGGCGATAATGTCAGGCCTTGATAACCATAGTTTTGAGGTTTTCTATCAACCGATATATGATGCAAACGGAATGACAATTCATGCCGGTGAGGCGCTTCTTCGTCTTCATGATTCGGAAATCGGTGAGATTTACCCTGATGAGTTTTTACCGATTGCAGAGAGAAACGGACTTATATTTGATATAGGTGATTTCGTTCTTGATGAAGTTTGTAAGTTTATTAACAGCGGTATTCCTGTTGAGATGGGAGTTGAGACGTTAAATGTTAACCTGTCGGTAGTACAGTGTATCCAGCCAAGTTATGCCGAGAGAATAATGCAAATAGTTTCAAGATATGATATTGAGCCGTGCAGAATTACTTTTGAGATTACGGAATCTGCCGCAACAACAGAGTTTGATGGTCTTGAGTCGTTTGTTAAAAAATTAAGAGCCAAGGGATTTAATTTCTCGGTGGATGATTACGGAATAGGTTATTCCAATGTTCACTCGATATTCTCTCTTGATGTGGATGTTATTAAGATTGACAGAACAATTCTTTGGGAGGCAGAGCAGACGGATATAGGTCGTATTATCATGGAGAGCAGTACCAGCATGATAAAACGTATGGGTAAGAAGATTCTTATTTCCGGTGTTGAAAGCCAGGCACAGATTGAACTTGCAAGTGAGTTTGGTGTTGATTATCTGCAAGGATTTTATTTCTCTAATCCAATCTCGCAAAACGAGTTTATCGGTGTCCTCAAAGCAACCAAGCTTGCTCGTGTTGAGGAGCAGCGTGCTATTGCCGCTAATGAGGCTATGAGTAATTTCCTTGCTAATATGTCTCATGAGATTAGAACTCCTATTAATGCCGTACTTGGTATGGACGAGATGATTATTCGTGAAAGCGATGATGAACGAATACTTGAATATGCAAGAACAATTGAGGGAGCAGGACGTACGTTGCTTTCGCTTATAAATGATATCCTTGACTTCTCTAAGATTGAGGCGGGCAACATGAGCATTATTGAAAGTGAGTATGAACTTTCGGCTGTGCTTAATGATGTAGTTAACATGATACAGGTTAAGGCAGATCAGAAGGAGCTCAAACTTTTGGTGGATGTTGACTCGCAGATACCAGAAAGACTGCTTGGTGATGAAATGCGTCTTCGCCAGATTATGCTCAATATTCTTAACAATGCGGTTAAATATACCAACCGCGGTACCGTATCTTTGCAACTTTCTTATGAAAGAATAGACAAGGATAATATTAAATTAATAATTGCGATCAGAGATACGGGTATCGGAATTAAAGAGGAAGACCTTAGTAAACTGTTTAGCAAGTTCCAAAGACTTGATCAGAGGATTAACCGAACGGTTGAGGGAAGCGGACTTGGACTTGCGATTGTTCATAATCTTCTTGAACTTATGGACGGAGATATTGATGTTGAGAGTACCTACGGTAATGGTTCAAAGTTCACGGTTACAATACCGCAGAAGGTAGTCGCACTTGAAACTGTGGGCGATTTCAGAAGAAAGTTTAATAAGAATAATGAATACATTTCAAAATACAAGGAGAGCTTCCAGGCACCAGATGCAACAATACTTGTTGTTGATGATACGGAAATGAACCTCGTCGTTGTAAGGGAACTTCTCAAGAAAACAAAACTTCAGGTAGAAGAAGCAATGAGCGGTATGGAATGTATCAATATGGTTAGTGAAAAACACTATGATCTTATATTCCTTGATTACAGAATGCCGGTTATGGATGGTATCGAGACTCTTAAGGCAATGCGAGAAATTGAGAATAATCCAAACGAGAACACACCGGTTGTTGCACTTACTGCCAATGCAATATCGGGTGCGCGCGAGAAGTTTATAAAGGAAGGTTTTGATGATTACATGACAAAACCTATCGATGGCGAGAAGTTAGAGAATCTTCTTCTTATGTATCTTCCGGGTGACAAGATTAAGAGAAGCGGTAGTGGAAGTGTTATGGACAGTACCAATTACATTCCGCCTCAAGACGGAGTAGACTTGACGGACTGGAAGGCAGTATCTCTTGATACGAAGCGGGGAATTAAGAATTGCGGTTCGGAAGAAATATATAAGACAGTGTTTGAGGCATTTAAGGACGACATTAAGGAAAGACTTCAGGTATTACAGGATGCATACGACAAAAAAGACTGGAACCAGTATGGCGTATGTGTTCATGCAATTAAGAGTTCTGCCAATATTGTCGGAGCCAATGTTCTTGGAAGTCTTGCAAGAGAACTTGAACTTGCGGCAGATTCCGGTGACGTAGCCAAAATCAGACGCGACAACAAGGCGTTGGTAACATTGTATGAGAGATATTTGGATTTTGAATTGTAGAAATAATTGCTATCAAAAAAAGGGAGGTAACTCCCTTTTTTAGGTGTAAACTTTGTCTGAAAAAATGTAATTAATACTATGGTAGTATTTGATTATCAAACCGATAAGTATGAATTGTGAAGGTGAACGCATATGACTTTGAAAAAAGAAGAACCCAACGAGAACAAAACGGTGTTTTTAAAAGATGCCGTAATAATGTGCGATGATATCGAGGATTTAAAAACACAAATTATTCCGATGCTAAAATCTCAACAGGAACAATGGTCTAACAAGATTAATTCCATTATTGCAGACAACGGGTACACAAAGAAAGATTTTGCTACCAAATGTGGAGTTAGTCGAGTTACTGTAGACAAATGGTGCAAAGGCTCGATACCGAAAAGTCGTGAGACATTTCTTAGAATAGGAATGGCTGCACATTATGATATAGCGGATATGAATCAGTTGCTTATGAGATACGGACAGTATCCGGGTTTGTATGTGAAGAGTTTGGAGGACTGTGTTTGCATGTTCGTATTAAATAATGGATACGGAGATGAGGCAAGTAGCAAATATCAGTATATTCTTGAGAAAATCAAGGATAATATCATCAATCCTGACAATGATGACAAGACAAATGTTAATACTGATGATTTCAACGAGCAGTTACTCAAGGTGTCTGATGAAAATGAGTTGGATGAGTTTATATATAATAACAGTGCACTCTTTTCGTATGCTTATCACAGATTTTATGCATATGTGAAGATGTGTATCAATGCTAATTACAGAGAGTTTGCTTCAAGTGTATTTGATATGGCGGAAGGACAAGGCTGGTCATCTTCGCTTAAGCAATGCGTATCTGCCATAAGACAAAATAAATGGTACCCGACAAGGAACAAGATTATTTCGTTGGGGCTACATTTATCAATGGATCACGACCAGATAGATGAAATGTTAGCACTTGCTCATATGGAGCCGCTTTGCGCAAAGAATATATTTGAGACAGTTGTGATGTATATTTTAGAGGACGCAAGTATTAATAATATGCTTGATGTTGATGCGGAGGAATATGACCCTGATGAACTTTGCCGTTATGCAAAGCAGGTTATGACTGATATGGAGATACCGGAGATCGAGGCTTTTATTTCGGAATTGGAGGAGATTGATGATGAATGGTAAAGCATTTAATAATTTGATAGTAATTGAAAATGGAAAACTTAATACATACTTGCTCGATAACAAGAACGTATGGGAGGTTGGCCGTCCGACAAAGGATACTAAGCCGGATATCCCATGCCATTCCGGAACGGTAAGCCGTAGACACGGCCGTTTTGAAAATATGGATGGAATATGGTTTTATCTTGACAACAATGGGAAAAATGGTACTGTGTATAATGACAGGCATATAGATGCCGGGAGAAATGGACGAATTAAGCCGATAATGCTTTCTGACGGAGATGTGTTGATATTTGGAGGCGGGGAACATGCTGCCATTAACAGTAGAACTATATGGTCGATGTTTTCAACACGATACTACAGTTCAAATTGGAGTGTAGTAGAGACTGCGGATAAAGGGATTATTGTGATATCTGATGGAAATAATGTAACCAGATGCGAAAACCCTGTTAAAGGAACCGTGATTGAGCAGGAGCAGGGAATAGCGATTTATATGGGTAATATAACTTATCTGTTGGGAGAGGCACGACTTATAAATGATATTTGATTTTGAATAATTAATATTGGAGATTATAATGTCATGACATATGAGGAAATACAGACACAATTGGATAGCGTATGGAAAGGTTGGGTGGTTGATGACCTGATTGGTGAGGGCTCGTATGGATTTGTATATAGAATTCACCGTGAAGAATTCGGACACATATATGAATCAGCGTTAAAAGTCATAACCATACCCCAATCTGTTTCGGAATATAAAGCGGTGCTTAATGAAGGGATGGACGAAGAGAGCGCCGCTGCTTATTTTTATAGCGTTGTCGAACAAATTGTGGATGAATTGACTCTTATGTCCAGACTTAAAGGAAATACTAATATTGTAAGTTATGAGGATCATGCGATCGTTCCGATTGAGGGAAAGTTTGGTTGGAATATATATATCCGCATGGAACTTCTTATGCCGTTATTGGACTATTTTATTGACAATACAATGTCAATTCGCAAAGTAATACAGATGGGTATAGATATATGTTCATCGCTTGAAGTTTGTCAAAAATATAATATTATTCATCGTGACGTTAAACCTGAGAATATATTTGTTACAAAACTTGGCAACTTCAAACTTGGAGATTTTGGAATTGCAAAACAGATGGAGAAAACGACAGGAAATATGTCGCGAAGAGGAACAACCAATTATATGGCACCTGAGGTTTATAAAGGGGAGTCGTATGGTTCAACAGTTGATATATATTCTTTGGGATTGGTCCTCTATAGATTTCTTAATAATAATCGGTTGCCTTTTTTGCCGACAACAAATCAATTAAGTCATACCGACAAAGAGGAAGCAATAATTAAACGTATGAGTGGAACTGCGGTTCCGACACCGTGTAATGCGCGTGGACGACTTGGAGAAATAGTTGTTAAAGCGTGTTCTTATAATTCAAAGGACCGATATGATAGTGCTGCAGATATGAAGCAGGCACTTAGTAGTATTTTATATACTGTAGATGAGACCGAATTAATCTATCCGGAGGGAGACAGTCTAACAAAACCACACACAAATAAGGATAAAGTAGAAGTGGTTAATCCCGGAGATGGTATTGAAGGTACAGCCACAGCAACGTATATTGAGGGAAGTTATTCTACGATTATCGAAGATGAAAACAATGAAATTGTAAATGATAAGAACGTGCCTGATGGAAACAAAAGAAAGCGCTTTGTGATAGGTTTTGCTTCGTTAGTCGTTGTGGCAACAATAGTTTTGTTGTCCGCTTTGGTGTTTTCAAGCACTACAAAAGTTCCGAATTTTATTGGTCTTTCACTTGATGAAGCCAATAAGATAGTGCAGGAAAAACAATACAGGCTTACTATTGATTATACGGGAGAAGAGTATTCGGATTCGTATGCAAAAGGAAAGATAATCTCACAATCTGTTCCGGATGGAACAACTGTCAAAAAAGGTGATAGCATACAGGTTATTATAAGTAGGGGTGCAATAATTAAGGTTCCTGATGTTGCCGGAATCGATAAGAAAGATGCAAGTCTAATTCTTGATGAAACCGGATTGGTATATAATGTGACTGAGGACTATTCGGATACTGTGCCCGTTAACCGTGTTATATCACAAAGCATCTCGGCAGAAAGCGTTGTTGAAGAAGGAACGGTTATTAACTTAGTTGTAAGTAAAGGAAAAGAACAGGTAAAAATCCCTGATGTGACCGGTTTGGACATTGCGGAAGCAGAACAAATTATAAGTGATAATGGGCTTGAATGTGAGATAACGGAGGAATATAATGAAAACACAGAAAAAAATGTGGTAATCAGCCAGAATTACAAAGCCGGAACAATGGTAGATAAAGGAGTTACAATTATACTTGTTAAGAGTTTGGGCAATAAACCCGTCACAAAGAGTTCTACAACCGGTTCTAAAACCAAAAAGTCAAATGATGACGATGAGGTCATATGGAAGGATGCTGATTAAACATTTTAAGTGCGGGAAATTATTTTTTCGGTTAAATGGGGGCTACTGATAATGAATACACGTAAGGTTTGTTTATTTTTAATATCTGTGCTGACGTTGTTAGTAATATGTAAGGATAACGTGTGTGCAGAATCAATAGTCAGTGGCGACTACGAGTACGAGGTGTTAATCAACGGAAAGGCAAAAATAGTCGATTATATGGGTGAATATCAGGATGAACTGTACATTCCTGATACCATTGATGGGTATAGTGTTTCAGCTATAGGAAAAAAAGAGGGAGATTATTGTGCATATATTGAATGGAATGCAAAAAAGATATATATTCCCGATGGCGTTACACTTATAGAGGATGCTGATTTTTTGAGTTATAACGTTCTGACAGATATATATATTCCTGCAAGTGTTACGGTAATTAGTAATCTTAGGTGTTCTTCGCTAAAAAATATACATGTGGATAAAAACAATAGGAAATATTGTGACAAGGATGGGGTTTTATATTCGAAAGATATGACAATAATATATAAATACCCGGAGAATAAAAGCGGTGGGAAATATAGTATAGATGACAATGCTAAAATTATTGAAAAAAAAGCGTTTATTTCATGTGATAATCTTAAATCAATAGATATTCCGGAAAACGTCGAGGAGATATGTGAAGATGCTTTTAGAGATTGTAGTAAATTGTTAGAAATTACCATTCCCAGAAGTGTTGGCAGTATAGGAAATTATGCCTTTTCATATTGTTCCAAATTAACAAACGTGTATGTTGAAAATGGACTTGAAGAAATTGGGTATGATGCCTTTCGGGAGTGTAAAGACTTATCAAGTTTTACAATACCTGAAAGTGTGATAAAAGTTCAGGATTACGTTTTTTCAGGTTGTGATTCTTTAGAAGCAATAGCAGTAGATTCCGGAAACAGAAAGTATTGTTCTAAAGATGGTGTGCTATACACAAAAAATATGAAAGAATTATGTGGTTATCCGGAAGGAAAGAAGGATGTAGATTATATAATACCCGAGGGGGTTGAAACATTACATTCATTTGGTGGTGCAAGGTTACAAAGACTTGTGATTCCTCAAAGTTTGGCACAGCTAAATGGAAGTAATGTATTCGTAGATTGTACACGGTTGCAATATATTGATGTTAATGACGGTAATCAATTTTTTTATGACATAGACGGTGTTTTATTTTCGTATCAGTATGATACGCTACTGTGTTATCCACCTGAGAAAAATCAGGAAGAGTATGCAATTCCTCAGGGTGTAAGAATTATAGGGAGTTACGCAATTCATTCTTCTGTGCTAAAGAAATTAATCATACCAACAAGCGTAAGAGAACTGAGAGAGTCATCGATTAATTGTGGTAATTTAAAAAATTGTATTATACCGGGGAGTGTCAGCGAAATCTATAGTAATGCTATATACCGATACTATCTGAATCCGGGATTCTATGTTGAGAAAGATTCACCTATGGAAGAGTATTTTAAGAACGAAGGATATTATGATTACAGTATAATGTCCAAGGAAGACATGGACAAGATTAGTAGGCAAGGTCCGGTGTTGATTAGAGATTATTCTTTTCCTGACGAGAAGTTTAGAAATATTATCTCATCGTTTGATGCAGATTCAGACGGATGTCTTACAAAAAATGAGCGTGACGATATTACGGAGATAAAGACTTCAAGAAAAGATTTGACGGACTTGTCAGGTATTGAATATTTTTGTAATCTAAAAATATTAGACTGTCGTAATAACGATATAAAAGAATTGGATTTACGTGGCAACAAACTACTCGAAAAACTTTTCTGTTATAATAATAACATTAGTAATATTAAGCTGAGTAATGATTCGAAGTTGTCGCTATTATATTGCTGGAATAATGCTTTTGATAATTTAGATGTGTCAACACTGTCATATGACGGACTTTTATACAACTTCTCAAAAGAGACGGAGACAACCCAATATCCCGGTATATATACGGATTATAATTCATGGGGCGGTACAATAGATTACAATATTGATTCAAAAGAACTTGTGTTTATCAATCCCAAACCTTATGAATATCTTAGTAATTATTCAACGGAGCCGCTGTGGGTGAAAGATTACACGGGTCAAGAGATGGATTTGTCCGATTGCTGTATGTATTATAATAAAGATCAGATAGACCAAAGAGTAATAACATATGGAACGAATTTTAGTTGCATAGGTTATGCAAAATATTTGCAATCAAATGACGAAGATTATGCTCACTTGGATTATATTAAAGGAGTTCCGAAAACTCCCGGATGTTATATACTTAAACTGGAAGGAATTAATGTTCATGGTACAAATTATGTTAAGGGATTGATTAATGAACAACCCCCTTTTGGATCTAACGAAAATGGAAAAAACGAGAGCGCTCAATCGGAAAATACTTATAAGAATACAAAACAAGAACCTGCAGAGCAAGACGCAAGTAAAGATAACTTAATAAATGATACCAATGAAGTAGGAGGTAAATCATCCTCAAAAAATAGTAAGAAGACTCTTGCACGCGTGTCATTTAAAAAGGTGAAGGCACTTAAGAGATCACGGATATATTTTAGTTGGAAAAAGGTTTCGGGTGCTTCGGGTTATCAGTATAACATAAGTAAGATGAAAAGCTTTAAGAAGGTTAGAACTTATACAACAAAAGCAACATATAAAAAGTTGGAACCAGACAATAACAAGAAGAAATATGATGTAAGCGGTTGCCGGTTTTATATCAGAGTAAGAGCTTATGCAAAAGTCGGAAAGAAGACATATTATGGAAAATGGAGTGAGACCAAAACGATAAAGGTTAAGTGACAATTATTATATGAATAACATATACGGAGGGGAAAATGAAGGGAAAGTACAGTTACCAAAATATCTATGAAGCACCAACTAAAAAAATGCTAACCATGTTATTTTTTGTTGTGATGACAGTCGTGATGACTAATATTTTTTTTATACATGTTAAAGCAGATGGTCAGGAACAGTATAAAATAACATTTGCATCTGTAGAGGGCTACCTTACATCGGAGAGTGAGGACTCTGTTCAGGTGGTTGATTATATTAATGCGGGATCTTATGTTTCTTATCCAAGTACGCTTTCTCTTAATTCTGAAGGTTACAGACCCGGATACTTAATTACGGGATGGAAGATTCAAGGCGGTGATGATACCGTTTATACGGATGGGCGCAATAATTACGCGGGCTCAAACAGTGTAAATTTGTATTCTTATCACCCAACTGGCGATACCGTGTTTATAGCACAATGGGCAGAGTCGTGTAATGTTACTTATGAGTCTGCAAGCGGATATATTAATCAAGATAAGAAGACAACCTCGTGCGTTAAGAAGGTGCTCAAAGGCAGTACAATTAACTATAATTACCCCTCGATGGGTAATCATGATAAAGTTGCGTTTAATGGATGGAGAATCAAAAATAGTGATGGTACATTAGGAGATACATTATACAGCAATGCTAATGCTATGTTTTATGATGGTATCGGTAATTATACACCCGATAGTGATGTCACTTTCGTTGCTGAATGGGTTGAGGCTTATACAATAACCTTTGAATCAAGTGGAGGGTATATTTCAGGAAATGAAAGTTCAACGACACAGGTTTTTAATGTAAAAAAAGGTAACAACGTATCGGGATCTCCTAGTATTTCAAATCGTGCAGGGTACGTGTTTATCGGATGGAAAGTCAAAGACGGTAATGATACTATATATGCTTCTTCTTATGATGGTAGTGGAAGACCGACACTTTATGAATATTATCCGAGTGGTGATACTACATTTGTGGATGTTTGGAAAGAAGCAGTTACCGTCAGGTTTCACTCAGATGAAGGTTATATGCCCGGTGGAATGGGGGCAAGTTCAACAGATTATAATTTAAATGTTGTAAAGGGAGACGGCATAACAGCAAATTTATCTATTAGTAGACCGGGATATTTTCTGATTGGCTGGAAACTGGACGGCGGTGATGACACGATATATGCCAACGGAACAGTGTATCTTGATGCCAATATCAACCCTACACCTACCCAAATTAGTGATACTTGTCTTGGAGGATTTAAGCCGACTAAGAATGTGAAATTCATTGCTGTTTGGAAAGTTGCACAAGCAGTTACATTTAAGTCTTCAAAGGGGTATATAGACGGTAATCCCAATACAACAGAAAAGACCATACAGGTTGCGGATGGATACAAGATTGGAGATGCTCCTGTTGGATATTATTCACAAGGTAATTTTTTTGTAAACGGTTGCGAAGATTATGGTCTTTCCGGATGGAAAACTGAGGGCGATGATACATTATACAGACCTTATTCGACATATGCATCATCGGGAAAAAACATAACGGATTATGTTGTCACAGGTGATGTTACATTTGAGGCACAATGGGAATCTGATAAGACAGTAACCTTTAATTCCGGTGAAGGTTCATTTTTAGATAATACAAAGAGCAAAGAGTATTCAATTAAGGGTGGTTCTGCTGTTTTTGAATTGGGCTATACCGTTTGTAATGAAATGAATACATATATGAACGGAAAAGTTTTAGTCGGATGGACGGTAAAAGGCGATGAGACAAAAAAAGTCTATTATATGTCACGTGACGGCGCTGATAATATATGGGACTATTATCCCGAAAACGGTACCACGTTTGTAGCATTTTGGGAAGATGCATGGAAAGTGACTTATCGCACGGATGTAGGATATATACATGAAGATGAAGAAATCAGAAATGAAAGTTATTGGGTTGCAAAAGGTCAAAAAATAAATAGTGATTTAGAGGCTGCGTATCCATATAATTTGACATGTGACGGGTATAAGTTTCTTGGCTGGAAAATAGAGGGGGATGACACGCTATATGAACATGCAGATTATGATGAAATCGAAGATGCGTACTCAGTAGAGCATGAGATATACGATTATGTGCCTACAGGTGATGTCACTTTTGTAGCGCAGTGGAAGAAGGATGGAGAACCTGCTGAACCTGTTCCTGTCACGCCGGATCCGACAGAGGATAAGAAGGATACATCTTCATCTGAGCAACCTACGGGTAAACAACCTGAATCGGTTATTAGACAGCAAACAACAATCACAGCCAAGTCGTATACCAAGACTTATGGCGTAAAAGCATTCAATATCGGTGTACAGTCTAATAGTGATGGGGTTCTTAAGTATACCAGTTCCAATAATAAGGTTGCAAAAATCTCGGCGGATGGAAAGGTTTCTATTACCGGCTGCGGAAAGACAGATATTATAATAGAGGTACCGGAAACAGATGGGTTTGAAGCGGCATCACGAACTGTTACGATAACTGTTCTTCCGGGTGCAATAGAATTTAAGAAAGTTACATCACCGAAAAGTTCACAGATATACTTTAGTTGGAAGAAAATGGAGGGAGTATCTAAGTATCAGTTCTGTGTAAGCGGAAACAAGAAATTTAAGAATGCCAAGAAGTATTCCACCAAAGGAACTTCGGTAAAACTTGCCCCCAAAACTTCAGGTGTCAGTGCCAGCGGAAGAAGTTTCTATATAAGAGTGAGGGCTGTGTCCAAGATAGGTAAGAAGACTTATTACGGCAAATGGAGTAAGACAAAGCGCGTCAAAGTCAAATAATTAAATGCGGTTGATAAAGAGGGTGTATTCTTATGAATACATCCTTTTTGTGTGTAAACTTTATCTGAAATATGTTATCAAAAAAGGATATATACTAAACAAAGATAAAGAAGCAATTCAATATTTGTGATATGGAGGAAAAAATCAATGAGTAGTGAATCTACGAACAATTCTTGGGATGGTCAGATTAGATTTTGTACATCCTGTGGGGCAAAACTTACAGCAGGCAATAGATTTTGTACATCTTGCGGTGCAAAACTTTCAGGAAATGATAATAAAGAAATCAATAATATAAAAACTGATACAAGATCACAGCAGCCTGCTCGCCCGGTGGAAACAAAAAACGTACACTCTCAAAAACCAGTGAATACAATGACAATCTCAGGCAAGAAGATTGGTGCAATTGTAGCAGGCGTAATCGTTGTTGCAGCAATCGGTGTAGGAGCATTTTTTGCGGTGCCAAAGTTAAAGGATAACACAGAAAAGAAGAACGACAAGGTTGTTGAAAGTAATGACACGAGTGAAGAATCTGATAATACTGAAATGGTTGTCGAAAAGGATACAGATATCAATAGCGATGATACAACAGTAGGTGAAAGAACCCCAAAGGGACCGGACTATGTACCGTTAACTGCGGACGATGCAGATTATAACCTTAGCCCAAATAACAACATTACTATTTCTGGTATTATAAATGGTGTTGGATCAAACAATTCGACATTGAAATTGGAAAATAAAATTATGGTTACTGATGGAAACAACGCTCTTTGTGATATTGATATGGTAGAGTTGAATCTGGAAGGAATAGGCTACGATATAAAAAATAGTGTGACTGATGGTGAAAAAGTGACTATTGATGGCGAGGGATTTATAGAGAATGGGAAGTTTATTATAAAAGGTAAAACTGTTAGGGGAAGTGATGGGATAGATTTAGCTTCGGCAACCGGCGCTTCAAAAGATTACATTATTCCTGACAGTGATACAAGAAAACTTACTTCGAGTGATATAAGCGAATTATCCCTTCAGGAGCTTAACTATGCAAAGAATGAGATTTACGCAAGGCATGGTCGAAAGTTTGACTCGGCCGAACTAAGAGCATATTTTGAATCAAAATCATGGTACAAAGGAACTATTGACCCCTCCGATTTTTCTGATAATATGTTATCAGGGATAGAAAGAGATAATGTGACATTACTTAAGAATAAGGAGTTTTCGATTTCTCCTAATGGATATCAATTAGATCAGTAGGTGGGTTCATGAAACGTATAACAATTCTTTTGCTTGGTGTGGTGCTTATGTGCTGTGCCGGCTGTATAGAACAAAGAGATGATAAGACTAAAGAGCAGACGGATGGTCCGATAGAAAGCATGTCAACTGTTGATGAGAATACGACAGAGCAAACATCAAAAGATGTTGTAAAAAATGTGCCGTTGACAGAAAAAAATACGGAAGAAAAAAATCCTAGAGAAGATGTATTGATAGCAATAGATCCCGGACATCAGAGTGAACGGGTAGATATGAGCGATAAGGAACCTAATGCTCCCGGTTCAAGCGAGATGAAGGTGAAAGCGACAGGCGGAACTACCGGAAGATATACCGGGGTTCCGGAGTATCAGCTTAATCTTGATATCTCGCTTAAACTACGTGATGAACTGGTTGCAAAAGGTTATAAGGTTATTATGACAAGGCAGGACAATGATACTGCAATCAGTAACAAGGAACGAGCAGTTCTTGCTAATGAGTCCGGAGCCGATATTTCGATAAGAATCCATGCAAACGGAAGTGAAGACAGTAGTATGAATGGTGCACTGGCAATGGTTGGTTCTAAGGACAATCCGTATGTTGGTCATTTATATGATGAAAGTTACAGATTAGCCGACAGTGTTCTTAGTGAGTATTGTAATTCTACAGGAATGACTAATCTTGGCGTGACGGAAACTGACACCATGACAGGAATCAATTGGAGTCAGATACCGGTTATGATATTGGAAATGGGCTTTATGAGCAATGAGGCTGATGACCGAAATATGGAAGATAAAGATTACCAAAGTAAGATGGTTGCCGGAATAGTTGAGGGTATTGAAAAATATTATGGTTTTGAAATTGGCAATTCGTGTACTGGTGATACATCATTAGAGGATGAGGTTTTAAAGGCTAAAATAGATGAAGTGCTTGCAAAGGAGAGAGATAAGGGTGCGGTTGCGTCAGCATATGTTAAGAACTTAAATACCGGGGAATATGTAAATCTTTCGACAGCAACACATAGAAGTGCAAGTATTATCAAGTTATTTATTGCAGGGTGTGTTTATAACAATATCAACGTTTTAAACACATCGGAATCGGATATAGATACACTTGTTGGGGAGATGATAAGTGCCAGTGATAACGATTCTGCAAATACTCTTGTCAGAATGCTTGGAAGTGGGGATGAAGAACGTGGAATGACAATGGTTTCTGATTATGCACATATGCTTGGTTGTACTGAAACAACTATGGGAAGACTTATGCTGGATTTTGATTCGGAAAAAGAAAATTATACTACGGTGACGGATGCAGCTTCTTTTCTTGAAAAATTATATAATGGGGAAATAAGCGGTTCTGACAAAATATTATGTTATATGAAAGCGCAGGAAAGAACATCGAAGATTCCTTCAGGACTACCGAATGGAGTTGTTTGCGCTAATAAGACAGGAGAACTTGAAGATGTAGAACACGATGTTGCAATTGTGTATGGGGATAACGTCAATTACATTATATGTGTCATGTTAAGTCAATTATCCGATGTATCTTCCGGAAGGGAAAGTATCAAGAGTATATCTTCAATTGTTTATGATTATTGGAAATAGCATTAAGAAAGGAATAATTTGATTATGAAATACAATGCAGTTGTGGTAAGTCATAAGGGGAATGTCCGAGAAGTTAATGAAGATAATGCCTTTATTAACGGATACTATGGCAAAAATGGAAATTGTCTTTCGTGGGGACACGAGAGTAATGAAAATGAAATCATACTTGCGGCTGTGTTTGACGGTATGGGCGGCGAGGCAAATGGTGAAATTGCTTCTGAAATGGCTGCAAAAAATATGCTGGAGTTTATAGGAAAAGATTTTTCTAAAAATGTTGATTTTTATATTGAAAAGACGAACGCGGACATTGCTATGTTTGACAAAGAGCATAATATGGGAACAACATTTGTTGCTTTTTTTGAAAAGAATGGTAAGTATCAATTCTATAATGTGGGAGATAGTAGAGGATATCTTTACAGAGCGGGTAAACTTAGTCAGATGACACTTGACCATAATCTGGTGAGGAGAATGCAACAGGAAGGCGTGTTGACTAAGGAACAGGCTGACAGACATCCTCAGAGAAATTCGATAAGTCAGTTTTTGGGAATGAAAGAGAATGGTAATTTGATAAAACCGGATTGTCACAAGGTTGAAATGGTAGCGGCAAAAGAGGGCGATATCATTTTGCTTTGTACGGATGGTTTGACGGAAATGGTACCTGATGACTGCATAAAAGATATTTTTATGAAGGATTGTCCGACTAAGGAAAAAGCGCAATTGCTTTTGGAACAAGCACTTGAAGCCGGAGGAAAAGATAATATAACAATTATACTTGTGGAAGTTATATAAAAATATTTAGAGGGAATTGATTATGCAAGAGGATAAATTACAGGAACGCTTAAATAGTGTGTGGAACGGCTGGGTAATAGACGGTGTTCTCGGCGAGGGATCGTACGGAAAAGTGTATCGAATTAAACGAGAAGAATTTGGACATGTGTATGAGTCAGCACTCAAAGTTATTTCTGTTCCACAGTCCAAAACGGAAATACGCTCTGCTATAGCAGAGGGGATGGATGAAGAAAGTGCCAAGACATATTTTTATAGTGTGGTAAAAGAAATTGTAGAAGAATTCACATTTATGTCCAAACTTAGAGGTAACACCAATATTGTAAGTTATGAGGATCATTCGGTTGTTTCAGATAAGGAAGAAATAGGATGGGATATTTATATACGTATGGAGTTACTTACTCCGTTGCCTGAGTATTTCAATAATAATCCTTTATCTATAAGAAGTATCGTCAAACTTGGTATTGATATGTGTCAGGCCTTGGAACTTTGTAGAAGATATAACATAATACACAGAGACGTTAAGCCGGAGAATATATTTGTTTCTGATATTGGCAACTACAAATTGGGTGATTTTGGGATAGCCAGACAGTTAGAAAAGTCATCCGGAAATATGTCCAAAAAGGGAACAATTAATTACATGGCACCTGAGGTATATAAGGGTGAAAAATATGATGCAACGGTGGACATTTATTCTTTGGGATTGGTTCTTTACAGGTTCCTTAATAATAACCGTATGCCATTTCTTCCGCCATACCCACAACCGCTTCTCTATAATGACAAGGAGAAGGCCAATATTATGAGAATGGCAGGCAATGAAATAGCACCACCTTGCAATGCAAATGGGAAATTGGCAGCAATTATTCTTAAAGCCTGTGCTTTTGACGCAAAGGATAGGTATCAGAATGCAGAGGAAATGAAGAGAGATTTATTGTCAATTCTCAATGATGATAGGACAAATGATTCTGTAGAAGAAAAACAATTAAAGAGTGAGCCGATAGAAAAGAACGGCTCTTTGGAAAAAACAGATAATCCAACAGAAGAAGTTGTTTCTGCACCTAAGAATAAAGGTGCAATAAAAGTATCTAACACTCAACAAGGCAAATCTAATTCGAAAAAAGTATTTGTTATTTTTTTGACGATAATAGTACTTGCGTTAACAGGTTTCTTTGGCGTGAAAATGTATAAATCATCGCAAGAATGTAAAGTGCCTAAAGTTATAGATATGACTGTTGATGAAGCAACGTATTTATTATCAACTGATAAGTACAAAATAACAGTAATTTCATCTAAGGAGGAATACTCAGATGAGATTCCTAAAGGACACATTATATCTCAGAGTATAAATGATGGGGAGACTGCAAAGAAAGGAACTCAGTTGAGCGTTGTTGTCAGCAAGGGAAGATTGTGTAAGGTTCCGCAACTTGTTGGGCTTGAACGCGAAAATGCTCAAAAAGCAGTTGAAGGGGTAGGACTTCAATATAAGGAAAACGAAGAAGCATTTTCCGATACGGTTCCGGAGGGTGATGTGATATCACAGGACTATGCTGAAGGCGCAGAACTTGAAGAAGGTTCGATTGTTACAGTAACAGTTAGTAAAGGCAAAGAAATGGCGGTTGTGCCTAATGTAGAAGGACTTGCTGCTGAAGAGGCAGAGAAGAAAATAAAGGCTGCCGGATTGTTGGTGGAATTGTCCGAAGAATACAGTGATACGGTTGAGGAAGGTAAAATTATACGACAAGACCTTGAAGCAAATAGTAGTGTGGATTTGGAAACTGTTGTCAAGATTGTTAAGAGCAACGGAAAACAGCCGGTTACAAATTATAATACTACATCAAAGTCGTCCGGTAATTCTAGTGGCAAGAAAAAGAGCGGAGATATTATATGGGAAGAGGTTGACTAAAAAGTGTAAACTTTCTCTGAAAATCGTTCTCTTATCAAGTGATATTATTATTTCAGATGTTAGGTGACATCAAAAGATAATATCAATTGAGGAGGACGATTTTTTATGTTTTGGACTAAAGTTACAAAGATTTATTTACGTGTACAGGCGGTTTTAGGAGTAATCGGATCGTTATTGCTCGCAATAACGGTAGATAACCCATGGGTTAGCGGAATCCCTATTTTTATAAGTGGTGTAATCGCGACCTTAATTTTTTGTTGTTTGTTAGGAACTTTTGTTGAGATTTCAGAGGCTGTTAATAATTTGAGTGCAAAAGTGGTTGGTCAAACTGCAGCGGAAAGAGAACTTCAACGCAGACTTGATTCTATTGAAAATGGCATGGATAAAATGTTAATAAATGCAAAAAACCAAGGTGCGGCTGCTGTCAAGAAAACGGCACAAAAAATAGCAGAGAGCATTCCTGAAAAACAGATGCATGATATCGACAAACCGATTTCTTATCCTAAAGAAGATTTGGACGAAACGGTTGCTTATAAGAATGACATAAAAACACCGGTTGAAGATGATGACAAGACGACAGTACTGCCGATGGACGTAATCATGGAAAAGGTTAACGGAACAAAACCAGACAAAAAGCCGGAAGTTGCGGGACGTTTCTGCCCGACTTGTGGTGCCAAGAATAACGAAGGATCAGCATTTTGTTTCAGTTGTGGAAGTAAACTGTAGAGATAGTTTCATTCCTGAAGGGTATTGATACTTTATGATGGGGTACATTCGGGTTCGTATGTGCCCCATTTTCTATAAGTAGAGTAAAGATTGTTTTTTCTGTTTCGGTAAGCTCATACCATATTTTCTCATATACATGTAATTCTTAGGCTCTATACCAAATGATAATGTGAATGTGTAAACTTATGTTGAAAACATTTGAAGATAATTCGTTTACTATATACATAACAAGAAAATGATTTGTTTAAAACATACACAATCAAAAACAAGACGAAAGAAATGGGAGGAATTAAATTATGTACACAACGGTATGGAAGAGAAGAAGATTACAAATATTACTTTCACCTTTGGTAGGAATATTGCTTATTGGATTATTTTATTTCGCATATTACAAATACACCAAGCCCGATGTGGGTGCGATGATCTTTATTTTGTCAATGTTTAAAAATGCTGTTAAAGAAAATGGTATGGCTGCTTTTTTTATTATGGTTATTTTGACATGGGCTATAGCTAATGTACTAGACACATTTACAATTATTTTTAATAGTAAAAATGCAGAGTTTGTCGGAGGAACCATTTTTTATATGATACTTGGATCCAAACTTGGTGTAGGTTGGGGAATGCTATTTGCGTTTAAACTTTTTTGGGGATTATTTTTAATATCAGTGTATTTTTTAGTATCACATATGCTTTATCCAATAACAACGATGTACTATTACGTAAAGTATTTAAGGGAAGTTAGATTTAATTGAGGAGGCGATATATATGATATGTGCACATTGTAATAGTAATATACCGGATGAAGCGACGTTCTGCCCATATTGCGGCGAGGGAGTTAAAACGGAGATTGACTATGTGAATGATGACGATGGCGTTGATTACCAGGGGAATAACCTAGTGACAATTGATATTAGGCAAAAATTAACGTTAGGGAATATTATTTTAGATGCAATTGCTTTGATATTTCTTATTGATATGTTTCTGTGTATGATATATATATTGTTGTAGCAATTATTATTGGTTTTATTAATCATATATCAAGCCTGTTAGCATAAAAAAGATGGTGTAAACTTTAACTGAAATGGCTTTGGTAAAATACATTTATTATATGACTATCACAAAAACATAATAAAAAGGGAGGATGCTTAAAATGAAAAAAATGAGGAGTATTATTTACACATTTATTGCAACATTATTTTTGGTGATTATATCAAGTTCGGTTTCGTTTGCTGCTAACGCCAATTATAAGACGCAGAACGTACCGTGTTTGGGTGCTTATTCGGTTCTTGATGGGTATTACATCGTTAACGAAAAACTGTATCATACGGATGCTACCGGAGAGACAGAGGAACTTGTAAGTGTTGCAGGAGAATCTTATTTAACAAAGAGTGTGTCTGCGGTATATGCAGGTAATGTCTATATTACTGGGTCCGGTGATATGTATATTGATGGAAACGAAACATTAAAAACGTATGTTTACAATATTGCAGAACGAAGAATTATTAGTACATATAATTGTGCACTTATAAATGTAACAGATGGATATGCTGTGTCGCAGGATAAATATGATAGTGGAATGAACCCATACCCTGTCAGTATTTATAAACTTACATCAAATGGAATGAAAAAAGTAAAAACTCTAACAAAAAGAAGTCGATATGTAAAAATGATCGGCAAAGGAAAAAACAAAAGAATTCTATATTCATATTATCCAAAAAAATTAAGTATGAGTCAAATGAATATATATTCTGTTAAGGTAAATGGAAAGGGTAAGAAAAAACTTGCAACTCTTAAACAAAAAGATCCTAGTTATTCGGGAATTATTCTGAATTATGCCAATACAAAGTATTGTAAGGTCTTTAACGGTGGATTTTACAAGTATGTATATAAAGATAAGAAGTACATAAAGTTAAATTGAATATAGAGGAGAGAGCGTTATGAGAGAAAAGATAATTGACGAAAGAAGAGTTTTTAATATTAGAAAATTTGTGCTGTTTGCTATTATAGGCTTGATGTTTGGAATGTGCATGATTGTGACCAAGACTGAGGCAAAGACAAAAGATCCATTCAATAAGATAAAAAAAGAATATATTAAAAACAGTCAAGGCTCTGGTTATTGCTATTGGTATAATGTAAAACTTTTGTCAGGAAGTAAGGCAAAAAAGAAAACAATGCGCGTTGTAAGATTTGGTTATGGCGGAACAGCAGGGGGATGTGCTACCATATACGAAAAAAAGAATAATAAATACAAAAAGATTCTTAACTGTAACGGCGATCTAATTAGTTATGGAATGGGAAGAAAATACATTCTATGCCGATTGAGATTTTATGGAATGGCCGGAGTGTACACTGTATATAAATATGATACCGAAAAAAAGAAGTATGTTGAAGTAGCAAATCAAGAATATGACAATCATACAATTAGTAACACAGAAGAGGATGTGATATCGGATTTATCAGATGAATTAGATATTGATATTGCAAAGTTTAAGAGTTTCGGCTCAAATAAGGTTCATATGATGTTTGATTATAGATAGTATGCGAAATGCGTATGGATTTGAAGAATGGATGAGAATAACGAAAAACTCGCTCTACAAAGAGCGAGTTTTTTCATATTTTTTCTATTGTACATGTGTGTTTTTTGTCTGCTTCGTCATAATTAATTCCTATAAGAATTACTTCCCCACCATAATCGGATATGGAACTTGGGTAGTTTTTGTTTTTTATTTGAGATATGGCAGCGTCGGAAGTTTTGTTCCATTTAAGTTCTATAAGCAATGCGGGTACGTTAGCATCTTTTTTGGGTAGATAAACCACATCCGCATATCCTTTTCCGCATGGTAATTCGTCAAACCTGACGTAATAATCCTTATAGCAGAAGAATGCGAGTTTAATTACACTTCTTAAAGCCTCTTCGTTGTTGTAATGAAGAGGGTCGGTTTCTTCGTTGTGAATCTTTTCAATTTGTTCGGCAACATATTCCGAATCATACTCAATAACCTTTTTTATAAGAAGCTGGCTTGCTTTAACACGAGATATAGTCTCCGGGAGAGATATGTGGTGCACGGAATCAATGAACTCCATTCTGATTTCTTCATTAGGAATGCAAACAGTTTTGGAGTTTTCGTTATACGAGAGATATCCGAAGTGTGCAAGCATTGTCAATACATCATCTTTTGATCGTATGCCAACAATGTCATTTTTAAAACGACTGACATTGATTTCCACATTTATTCCACCTAACAGTTTTGCAACTGAAGATGATAAGCCGTCAAAATCCATGTTGATATATTGGAGAAGAGAGTCAGCCTCGGAAGTATTCTGCCAATATGAATCGTATTTTTTGTATGTGATTGCATCCATTACAGAGTTTGGATTATAAATTGAGTCATTATCTGATAATGTATATCCGTCATACCATTGTTTCATAATACGGAAATCCATGTTGTTATCTTCGCATAACTTTTTGACCTCTTTTTCTGTAAAACCAACATATTCTGAGAACTTCCATGATCGTAGCATGGTAAATTCTTTAAAATTGGTAATTGCAGATTGAGTGCCATCTTTCTTAATTGGTAGGATTCCGGTCATATATGCGGCAGCAAATATCTTATCCGTGGTTCCACTGTTTTTAAATAGCATACGTAAGAATTCAAAATAGTCTTTTTGAATATCATCAGATATAGTGCGATCTCTGATGATAACATCCCATTCGTCGATTATGGCAATGAACTTTCGTTTGCTTTGGGTGACCGCATTAATCAGTGTTTCTGAAAAAATTTCACTTTCTATAACATCGGGAAAAGTTTCCACAATTTCTTTTGTTATTTGCCTTTTGATAAGAGGAATAATATCGTCAGCACTTTTGGCATCAGAAAGAACACCGGACATATCAAGGTAGATGACATTGTATTTATTTAAATGATCATTATATGAAGCATCAGAGGCGATGTTTAAATCATCAAATAATCTACGTGAATCGCAACTGGAGTCATAGTATGCACATAACATCTGTGCGGCATATGATTTTCCGAATCTTCGAGGTCTGCTTATGGCTATTAAGTTGTTTTTTGTGTTGATTCCGTTGTTAATAATGGATATCATTCCGGATTTATCAACATATGTCTGTTTTCTTATGGCACGAAACCCATCGTTGCCCGGATTAAGATATAAGCCCACAACAAATTCCTCCTTAAAGCAAATTCTGCATTTATTATAGTCTATACTATCACACAAAAATGATATTTTCAATCGTGTCAGTGTGTAAACCTTACCTGAAAAACCTACATAATAATCGATATATAATTACATCATAAGTTATCATTAAAAAAGAATTGTAGATACGTCAAAGAGTTAAGGAGGAGAGGAAGATGAGAAAGAAGAGTATAAAAACAAGATTATATGCGGCAGTTATGGCGATGTTGATGACGGTCACGTCAGTTGGATTAGTGCCGGTAGTTACAAATGCCAAAGCGAGTGAAGAACCTGTAGATATCGTGGATTTGTTTGAAGAGTCTGATGATATTGAGGTTGTTGATATATCAAAAAGCACAGCAAGATTAGATAATGAAAGCATAGTTCAGTCGATTTTTCCTATTAATGAAAATGATGCTTCTTATGATCCGCGACCACTAGGAAGAGTAACAAGTGTCAAGGACCAGGGAGAGTATGGATTGTGCTGGGACTACGCAGCAAACTCAGCTTGTGAGTCGGCACTCATTTATCAGGGTCTTGAGAAGAATACAGTGGATCTTTCTGAGATATACTTTGCTTATGCCACATATAAGAATCAGAAGTCTACAAAAGGTTTTGTTGATTTCTGCAATGATGGAAACAACGCACACAGTTTTAATACAAAGATTAATGACGACTATATTGGAAAGTTTGCGTTAGAGTCAGTTTTTCCGATGCCGTCCGAGATTAAGGATTCATATTCGCTTAGTGATGAACAGTTAGACAATTATAAATATAAGGTAAGCAGAGTGTATAAGATTAATGATTATGAGCCTTCACAAGATACAATTAAAAAGGTTAAGCATCTTATAGCAGAATTCGGCGGTGCAACGTGGTGTTATGCACAGGCAACTCAATACATGAAAGGTGCTACAAACAGTACCACCGACACTAATTACTATTGTCCTACTAAATATACAACAAATCATGCGGTTGAAGTTGTAGGATGGGATGATAATTATGCGGCCTCAAACTTTATAAATACCCCTCCGGGAAATGGTGCATGGTTGGTGAAAAATAGTTGGGGTGTAGGTACAAATTGTAAGGCTATTGGTATAGATTGGGATAAATATGAAGGAATCTATGAAACCACAGGTACGGGATATATGTGGATTTCATACTACAATGATTGTTACGGTGATTGGGTAAATGCCATGGAGATTGTCCCGAAGGATGAAGAGACATATGAGAGAAAAACAATTAATGCAACAATAGGTGAAACTGTTGATCTTGACAAGATTTGCAAGGAAAAGGTTACGCAGTGGCGAGTATACAATTCGAACAATTCATACTGTTGTTTGAACACCGCGAAAATTACATGTTCATCCTTTGGTCAGACGCAGTATAAAGGATATGATGAGTATGGCAATCTTGTAGGAGAATACATAATAAATGTTATTGCAAAAGAGAATGCAGAGTATTCATTTGAATTATTAGAAAACACAAGTTTTGATTTACAAAACGAGGTAAGAATAAAGGATGTAAATAAAAAATTTTGGTTCATCGGCTTGGAGAGAGATTCCTTAACGGGAAAGCCTAATGGGTATATCAAGTTTAATTCTAAACTAGATGGCGTTAGTGTGAAGTCGCAAATCACATTAAGTGATAATAATGTCTTAGAGGTTGCTGATGACAAATTGGTGATAAAAGATTTTGGAAGCACACTTATAACAGCAACATTTTGTGATGAGCAAATTACCGGTGGAAAGACTTATTCATATGAATACTGGATTAATGTTAAAGAGATATGCTCATCGATTAAATGGGAAGATGACACAGAAAGTAAAACAATAGATTTGACGGTAGGGGATACATACAAAATTGACGGAATAAAAACGGTGCCCGAAAAACAGAAGTTGATTTTTGAATCGAGCGATGAGACTGTTGTGAAAGTATCAGAAGAAGGTGTTGTTGAGACGGTGGGAAGCGGTTATTCTACTGTGAAGATCAGACCGGAGAATAACAAAAAGATATACATTAATTTGTGTGTTTTCGTTGAGGATAAGATTCAAGAACCTGAATATAACAATAATACGGATACACAAGAGAACAATATTGTTTTTTACGACGAAAATGGTAATGTTATTCCACAAAACGCAAACACTCAAAATATGATACAACAAGGAGAAGTTGTTGTACCAAGTCCTAAGATTAATTATTATAATACTTCTTATTCGTTCAACGAAGATACCGATAATTATTATCATAGTGTTAACAAAGCATCGTTGAAGGTAAAAGGAAAAATCAAAAAGGGTAAAGTTAAAATCATATTTGGAGCATTATATGCGGATGAATATGAGATAGAAGTTGCAACTAATAAAAGTTTTACAAAGGGTGTTAAGTATTATTCTACAACAAAGACTTCATACACAATAAGAAAGCTCAAGAAAAATAAAAAATACTATGTACGTGTAAGAGGAGTTAATGATGATTATGATGGAAAGTGGTCTAAGGTAAAAGTGCTAAAATAAATCTTACATGTAAACTTTGCCTGAAATAAGAAGCATTCATAATTGATAATATACTACCATAACAAAGCAAAACCAAGGAGGAAGAATATATGTTTTGTACAGGATGTGGTAATAAATTAAGCGAGGGTGAACGCTTTTGCGGTAAGTGCGGCACTCCGGTTGTAATGCCGGAGGGGGCCGACAAGAAAAAAGAAGAAAAAAACATGAATTTAGATATGACTTGGGATAAGCCATATGAAGTTCCTGCTGAAAAGGTTTCGGTAAAAGGACGAAAAAGTATCGATAATTTGTCAAACAAAAGAATTATCCCAGTGGCTGTTGTTGCGATTGCTGCAATTATATTAATCATAGGATTTGCAACATTTAAGAGTCTTCATAATACAACTCTCAATGTTGAGGATTATATAACAGTTGAGTGTGATGGCTATAATCATCATGCCGATTCATCAGCATATTTGGATGTAGATCTGCTGATGGCAGATGTAATAATGAACGCAAAGCCGGTAAACAAAGAAATGAGACAATGGCAAAAAGAATTAAAAAAGGCGAAAAGAAAGAAACAGGACAGAGCACAATGCCTTGAGGAGCTGATGAAAAAAGGACAACTAAAAAACTATGCGGATGGAGATTATAGTTGGCTCACATTTATTTCCCGTAGTGTTTATACAATAGATATTGATAATGATTATATGGACTCTTTAAGTAATGGTGATTCCTATGAGATACACATTGACTATGACAAGGAACTTTGGAAGGATTATAAGATTAAACTTGCCGGAGATTGTAAGAAGGTGGAGATAAAAGATCTTCCGGAAGCAAAGGAAATTGATTTCTTTAGCTACATAACAGTTGAGTTTGAGGGAGTATCACCAAACTTGACTGCAAAAGTCGTAGAAAAAGATAATGAATGGAGTGACTATATTTATCCGGGTATTGAAGGCCAATATGATGGGTTAAGTATTGGAGATAAGGTAGTAGTTAGTCTTAATGCATATGAAGAAAGCTTATTAGAAAAAGGTGTTTGTGCAGCAGAGGAAACAAAAGAGTTTGTATGTGAAAATGCGGATGCATATATTGATTCGGCTTCACAGATTTCTGAAGATGTAATGAACAGTATGAAAAAGCAGGCCGAAGACCAATTTAATGCGGATGTTGCAGAGTCCTGGGCTGCTGATGCTTCTTTCAAGGGAATGACATATATAGGTAATTATTTTCTTAAAGCAAAACCGGATACTTGGACAGATAATACAAATATGGTATATCTCGTATATAAGATAACTGCCTGTGTGGACGGAAAACCGGATTTTGATTATTATTACTACACAAGATTTGATGATATAATGATATTAAAGGATGGAACATGCACGGTTGACACTTCAAATTATTACTATTCAGCATTTAGTTATATTAATGGTACCGGCTTTGAAAAATATGAGCACAGATATGGCGGCTATGAGAGTTTGGATGCGTTGTTTAACAACTGTGTTACAAGTCAGGTAGATAACTATGAGTATGAGAATAACGTTACACAGTAGAAATCATTTTGGTTGCATCTTGACAAGGCTAACTTCAAACTATATAATGACTGCGAAACAAACAGGAGTGCTTAAGGAATTAGGCTGAGAGGTGACATATTCCTGTCATCAATCCTATGGGGATAATCCCCAAAACCTGATCCGGATAATGCCGGCGGAGGGAGTTGATATTGAATGCAGGATTGCTGTGACTTAGCAATGAGTTGTGGCTTGAGTGTACATTACAAAGCTCACTTCGATAAGAGGTGGGCTTTTTCTTTTGAAACTCCAAAAATATAATCAAAAGGAGGAAGTTGCATGAATGCAAATGTTGCAATTCAGGTTCTGCCGTCAGTGCAGGGCGATGAAGAAGTTGTAAGAGTAGTTGATGAAGTAATCGATTACATCAAGAGTACTGGCGTAACATATTATGTGGGCCCTTGTGAAACTGCAATGGAGGGTGATTATGAGCAGTTGATGGAGATAGTCAAACAGTGTCAGTATATTGCGGTTAAGGCAGGTGCACCGAGTGTTATGAGTTATGTAAAAATCACCTATAAACCTGATGGTGAGACGCTTACGATTGAAAGAAAAACTGCGAAGCATCATTTAAATGATTAATCAAATGCAAAGAGATTATTATATGAGAGATAATGGTTTTAAAAAACTTAATTTCATACCGGTTGTTGTAATTGCGGTGCTGCTTTTGATGTGGCAGGCTGCATGCAGATTTGGCTGGGTTCCGGGATATATGCTACCATCACCGGTGCAGGTGGTAAAGGCATTTGTTAACGATTTTCCGCTGCTTATGAGTCATGCAAAAGTAACATTGCTAGAAGCTTTGTTGGGACTGTTGTTTGGTGTACTGCTGGGATTTTCTTGTGCAGTTATCATGGATGCATTTCCTATTGCGAGAAAGGGGCTTTATCCGCTTTTGGTAATAAGCCAGACAATACCGCCGGTAGCGATCGCGCCATTATTGGTTTTATGGTTTTCATATGGAATGGCACCTAAGGTTGTACTTGTGGTGCTGGTTTCATTTTTCCCGATGGCAGTTGGATTGTATGAAGGTTTTCAATCGGTGGATCCGGATATGATAAAACTCATGCGTTCTATGAGGGCATCGCAAATACAGATTTTTTGCCATGTGAAGTTTCCGGCTGCTTTGCCTCAGTTTTTTTCGGGGTTAAGGATTGCAGTATCCTACTCGGTTATCGGAGCAGTGATTTCTGAATGGCTCGGTGGTTTTTCGGGACTTGGAGTGTATATGACAAGAGTTAAGAAGTCGATGGCTTACGACAAAATGTTTGCAGTCATCTTCTTCGTTTCGGCAATAAGTCTGCTGCTGATGGCTGGCGTTTCAGCCTTGCAGCGTAAACTAATGCCATGGACTCGTACGTGATAAATTGCTGTTTAGTTACATTTTAAAACGGACGCATAATAAATTGTCGATATATTACATTCTGTGTGACGAGACATACGGACATAAGAGTTTCTAGGTATTACGGAACAGTTTTCTTATATTACGCGGCACTGTTCCAATTCGACATCCTGTCTCAATGGAACATGCCGAACATCCATGTTCGGCATCCGCTGTATATTCAACGTAATACCAAGAAACTCTAATATCCTCCTGAATGTCACCCAGAATGTAATACACAACAATTCATTATGCTGTCTGTTGGTTCAAAATGTACGTAAACAGCCACCACGTGACGTGTGCGATGATGCGAGCCGCTTGCGGCGAGTCGCGTCCGGCGTCCGTTTAGGGACATTTTCATGCGAAACTTCATAGCGTATATCATGCGTCGAATTATGTTGCAGTATCCATGAGCAGGTACTTCTAAGCCGCCGGCACTTCCAATGACACTTAACGAACTACGTGAGTTGTAGTGTCATGCACCTACTTGGTAACGAACACGAAGTGTGAGTTTAGTACCGCTGCGAGCGCAGAGTAGCGAAAGCGTGCCTGCGTTGGAACTGCAATCATATGAGACGCATTAAAGACATATAAAGTTTCGGTCTTAAAATGTAACTAAACAGCAATAAATTTGAAAGGATAGAATTATGAAGAAATTAGCAGGAATAATATTAGCAGGTGCAATGGTTATGGCACTTGTAGGTTGTGGTAAGAAAGAGGAAGCTGCTGTAGATAATAAGGCAGAGAAAGGTAACGAAGATCTTAAGGAGATAACACTTGTGCTTGATTGGACTCCAAACACAAACCACACAGGTTTTTATGTAGCACAAAATGAGGGATATTTTGAAGAGGAAGGTCTTAAGGTAAATATCGTTCAGCCACCTGAGGACGGTGCAACAACAATGGTTGCAAGTGGTCAGGCAGAGTTTGGTATAGATTTCCAGGATTATCTTCCACCCGTATTTACGTCGGAAGAAAAGATTCCGGTAGAGGTTGTTGCGGCTCTTATTCAGCATAATACTTCGGGAATCATTTCTCTTAAGGAAGATAATATTAATTCGCCAAAGGATCTTGAGGGTAAGAATTATGCAACATGGGATTTGCCGATAGAAAAAGCAATGATGCAAAACATTGTTGAGGCTGACGGCGGAGATTTTAGTAAGGTTAATCTTATACCTGAATATGTTGAGAATGAAGCGGCAGCACTTCAACAGGACATAGACGCTATATGGGTTTACTATGCATGGGCAGGAATATCCACAAAGCAGGCTGGACTTGACACAAATATGATTTACTTTAAGGATATAACACCTGAGTTTGATTTCTACAGCCCTGTAATTGTTTCTAATTCCGACTGGCTTGCGGAAAATGAAGACACTGCTAAGGCGTTCCTTCGTGCAGTTAAGAAGGGTTATGAGTTTTCGATTGACAATCCTGACAAGGCAGCAGAGATATTGGTTAAACAGGTTCCGGAACTTAGTCTTGATCTTGTTAAGGAGAGCCAGGAATGGTTGTCACCACAGTACAAGGCAGAGGTAGAACAGTGGGGCTACATTGATCAGACAAGATGGGATTCATTTTATAAATGGCTTTCGGACAACGGACTTTCAGAAGAAATACCGGAGGGTTACGGATTTACCAACAAGTACCTTCCTGAATAAAAAGGTTAAATGATATGAGAGAAATTTTGACTGCGGTTAATATTGACAAAACATTTGAAGATAAAAAAGTTCTTGAGAATATAAATGTTTGCCTTGGCGAAGGCGAACTGGTTAGTATTCTTGGCGTGAGCGGAGTTGGCAAGACTACACTATTTAATATATTGTCAGGACTTACCAAGCCTGATATGGGAAGTGTTTCGTTGTATGGTGATATTTCTTATAATCCGGACAACTTTTCGCCAAAAGACATTAAGGAAAATGATGATGCTTATGAGATGAGTACGGAATCTGAAAAAACAGATATAACCGGACAAACCGGATATTTAAGTTATATGCTGCAAAAGGATATGCTACTTCCACATAAGACAGTTATCGATAATGTTGCGTTACCACTTATATTAGGCGGTGTTTCTAAGAAAGAAGCACGCACGCGGGCAAGAGAACATTTTGCAAGGTTTGGACTTGAAGGGACGGAGAAAAAGTACCCTAATCAGTTATCGGGTGGTATGAGACAGCGTGCCGCATTTTTAAGAACTTACTTGTGTGGGAAAAAGGTGATGCTGTTAGACGAACCGTTTAGTGCATTAGATGCTCTTACAAGAAAATCCATTTACGAGTGGTACTTGGAGGTTATGGGAAATGCAGGTTTGTCGACACTTCTAATTACGCATGATGTTGACGAGGCGATACTTCTTTCTGATAGAATCTATATTATGAAGGGATGTCCGGCCTCTATAGGTGGAGAGATAGTCATAAAAACAGACAAACAGAGAAATCACGCATTTACTCTTACAGAACAGTTCCTTGAATACAAACGTGAAATTGAAGCGTTGTTGATTTGACGATAAGGCCGTAATAATGTATAATCTTACATTGTTACGGCCGTTTTTTCTATAGTGAATGGTTCGGTAACTTTTTGTCGTTTTTTGATGATTGTATATAGTAACATATAGATTTTAATGCACGAAAGGACAAAGCTTTATGGGAAGCGATAATGAATTTGATGACTATGTAGGCGGACTTAATGCAAGTGACCAGCAGGCACTTAACGCTTATATGGATAATCTTGATTTTGAAAATAACAGCGAGCTTGATGAATATCTCGACCATATAGAAGAGGTTAGCACAGGCTATAGCGAGCCGAAGAGAGAAAAGACGGTATATCCTGATGATGTAAGTCCGTTAGAGGTTTCGTTACTTGATGATGAGCCTTATGTGGACACGTTAAGATACAAGGAACCGAAGAAGAACAAGAAGCAAAAAAGACGCAAGGAAAAAGATCCTTACAAAGAGGATACCGGCGTAATGTCGGTAGTGATTACTGTTTTGCTTATATTTCTTATCGGTGGTGCCGGCGGATATGCGGTGTATCATTATACGGATGGCTTTAAGAACTGGAAAAACGGTGAGGAAAAGACGGAAGCTCCAACAACGACGGAAGCGGTAACAACGACAGAAGAAGTTACGGAAGAGCCGGCCAAACCTTACGCAACGGTCAATTATACATTACATAAACCGCATGCCACGGAGAACACAATAGTGTTTGACAGTAATGCATTTAGTCTTAAATATCCAGTAGAAGACAGACCGATTTTCAGGGATGATAACGGCGAGGTAAGAGATGCCACTCAGGAAGAAAGATATCCGGCAATTACCTTAACCCCTGTTGAGGGTTCACTTAATTCGACAAACCCTGACCCGACCAATCCGGGAGAAACACAGCAAATGACAAGCAGATACATGGTGCTTGTGGATTTGTCGGATGATTCCATTGTTGCCAAACGTGACAGTGATTTGGTAGTTAACCCTGCGTCGATGACAAAGATTCTAACCGTATTAACTGCGGTTGATATGATAGATAGTCTTGATGATACATTTAAGGTTTCGCAAAATGCTGTTTCGTATGCTGCAGAGCATGATTGTAGTGCAGTGGGATTTTTGGCAGGTGAGACGGTTCCTGTTAAGGATCTCATATATGGAACAATCGTGTGCTCGGGAGCGGATGCAGCGGTTTCGCTTGCAGAGTACTGTTGCGGAAGTCAGGAAGCATTTGTTGAGAAAATGAATGCGAAAGCTGAAGAACTCGGAATAAGTGAGACAGCACATTTTACAAATGTTGTTGGTGTGTATGATGAGAACCTTCATTGTACAATGGAAGATATGGCAGTTATCATTTCTACAGCAATGCAGAATGATTTGTTAAGAGATGTACTTACCACAAGAATATATCAGACAGCTCCTGATCCTTCGTTCCTTCCGGACGACTTGAAGGATAAGTATCTTAACAATACGGAATCGTCCGAGAGTACTGAAGGTGAGGATGCTTCAAGCGAAACAGCAACTGAGGGTACAACAGAAGCAGCTACAGAGGCCACAACAGATGGTTCGTCAGAACAAGCGGGTGATGATTCAACAACAGAAGAAATCGACCCGGGAGTTTTGCAGATTGCAACAGAGGGAGTTCAGATATCCAACTGGTTTATGAGAAGAATTGAAGATAAGGATACCGGTGGTGAGGTTCTTGGTGCCAAGACCGGATTCGTCAATGCAGCAGGCTTTTGTTGCGCAAGTTATTATAAGAGCAATTCCGGTAAGGAATATGTGTGCGTAACAGGAGATACCTACAGTTCTTGGAGATGTATATATGACCATGTAGGAATCTATCGTTCTCTTGCAAAATAAAGTTAAATATATTATGAGTGAAATAAATGTATGGCGGGGAAAACTCATGATAAGGAGGATATAAGATGCGACAGGTTAGATGTTTTACAGATCCGTTTAAGAACATGGAGAGTGCAGCAGTTCGTATTACAGATGAGCTTAATAAATGGCTTGCGCAGAACCCTAATGCAGCTTTGGTTGATGTTAAGGTTGAACAGCTTACGAATGCACAGGGACACCAGATGCTCACAATGTTTGCAATCGTTGATATTAAGGATTGATAGCATTGCTTGACATTTATTGATTCATACATTATATTATTAAAAAGTTGAAAAGGTTGTGATGAAGAGGAGTAGAAGCAGTTCCTTGTCAGAGAGAATGACTGATGCGCTGAGAGGTCATTTCAAGAAGAATGCTTTGAAGGTAGCTTCTGAACCGTGTGGCTGAATGGGAATCATTTATTGGATTTAGTAGGTCACGCCGGAATCGTCCCCGTTATAGGATATGATGAGTTATAAGATAAGGTGGTACCGCGTATAACGCCCTTACGTCTGTTTATCAGATGTAAGGGCTTTCTTATTGTTAAGAAAGCAAAGAGACGTGCGAAATCAAGGTTGTAAGGAATATTAAAAAGGAGAGATTGATATGGCAAAGGAACTTGAAAAGAACTACAATCCGTCCGAGATTGAGGACAGAATCTACAAGAATTGGTTGGACAAAAAGTACTTTCATGCAGAGGTGGACAAGAGTAAGAAACCATTTACTATTGTAATGCCACCTCCAAATATTACAGGACAGCTTCATATGGGACATGCTCTTGATAACACAATGCAGGATATCCTCATTCGTTACAAGAGAATGGAAGGCTACAATGCTTTGTGGCAGCCGGGAACTGACCATGCAGCTATTGCTACAGAGGTTAAGATTATCGAGTCTTTGAAGGAAAAAGGAATTGATAAAGAAGACCTTGGAAGAGACGGTTTCCTTGAGAAAGCCTGGGAGTGGAAAGCAGAGTACGGTGGAAGAATCATTAATCAGTTAAAGAAACTTGGTTCGTCTGCTGACTGGGATAGAGAGCGTTTCACAATGGATGACGGTAACAATGATGCCGTTAATGAAGTATTTTGCAAGCTCTATGAAAAGGGTTGGATATACAAGGGCTCAAGAATCGTTAACTGGTGTCCTGTATGTCAGACTACCATTTCCGATGCAGAGGTAGAGCATGAGGATCAGCAGGGAAACTTCTGGCACATCAATTATCCAATCGTTGGTGAGGAAGGTCGTTTCGTTGAGATTGCAACAACGCGTCCGGAGACACTTCTTGGTGATACTGCCGTTGCTGTTAATCCTGAGGATGAGAGATATCAGGATATTATCGGTAAGATGCTTAAGCTTCCTCTTACAGACAGAGAGATTCCTGTTATTGCAGATGAGTATGTTGATAAGGAGTTCGGAACAGGTTGCGTTAAGATTACACCTGCTCACGACCCTAACGATTTCGAGGTTGGAAAGCGTCATAATCTCGAAGAGATTAATATAATGAATGATGATGCTACTATCAATCAGATGGGTGGCAAGTATGCAGGTATGGACAGATATGAGGCAAGAAAAGCAATGCTTGCTGATCTTGAGGCAGAAGGTCTTTTGGTTAAGACTGTTCCTCATGAGCATGCGGTTGGTATTCATGACCGTTGTAAGACTACAGTTGAGCCACTTATCAAGCCACAGTGGTTTGTTAAGATGGAGGATATGGCTCGTCCTGCACTTGAGGCTGTTAAGTCAGGAAAGCTTAAACTCATTCCTGAGCGTATGAATAAGAATTACTATAACTGGTTAGAGAACATTCGTGACTGGTGCGTATCCAGACAGCTTTGGTGGGGTCACAGAATCCCGGCATATTACTGTCAGGATTGTGGTGAGATCGTTGTTTCTAAGGATGAGGTTCATACATGTCCTAAATGTGGAAGCACAAACATGAAGCAGGATCCGGATACTCTTGATACATGGTTCTCATCAGCACTTTGGCCATTCTCAACTCTTGGCTGGCCGGATAAGACGGAAGAGCTTGATTACTTCTTCCCGACAGATGTACTTGTTACCGGTTACGATATCATTTTCTTCTGGGTAATAAGAATGGTATTCTCATCTATCGAGCAGACAGGAGAACTTCCGTTCCATACAGTACTCTTCCATGGTCTTGTTCGTGATGACCAGGGTAGAAAGATGAGTAAGTCACTTGGCAATGGTATCGATCCGCTTGAGGTTATTGACAAGTATGGTGCAGACGCACTTAGATTTACACTTATTACAGGTAATGCTCCGGGTAACGATATGCGTTTCTATTGGGAGAGAGTTGAAGCAAGCCGTAACTTTGCAAACAAGGTATGGAATGCCTCACGTTTCATAATGATGAATATGGAAAAAGCAACAATTTCAGAGGTTGCACCTTCCGACCTTACACTTGCGGACAGATGGATACTTTCAAAGGTTAACAGACTTGCTAAGGATATGACAGAGAACCTTGATAAGTACGAGCTTGGTATTGCTGCTTCTAAAGTATATGACTTTATTTGGGAAGAGTTCTGCGACTGGTATATCGAGATGGTTAAGCCTCGTCTTTACAATGATGATGATACTACCAAGGCAGCAGCACTTTGGACACTTAAGACCGTTCTTATCCAGGCGCTTAAGATGCTTCACCCATACATGCCATTTATTACAGAGGAAATATACGTTAACCTTCGTGATGTATTGATTGAGGCCGGTGTGGATGCCGCTTCTATGGAAGAGTCTATAATGATAGTATCATGGCCTGTATTTAAGGATGAGTGGAACTTCGAGGCTGATGAGACGGCTGTTGATACTATCAAGGATGCGGTTCGTGGAATCCGTAACTTAAGAAAAGATATGAATGTTCCTAACTCAAAGAAAGCAGCAGTTTATGTTGTTTCCGAGAAGGAAAATATCAGAAAGATATTTGAGGATGCAAAAGTATTCTTCGCAACACTCGGATTTGCTTCGGAGGTTGTCGTTCAGGCTGACAAGTCAGGTATTGCTGATGATGCTGTATCTGCTGTAATCCATGATGCAGTTGTGTATATCCCTCTTGCAGACCTTGTGGATATCGCAAAGGAAAAAGAGCGTCTTGAAAAAGAAGAGAAGCGTCTCACAGGTGAGATTAAGAGATGTGAAGGCATGCTTAATAATCCAAACTTCGTAGGTAAAGCACCTCAGGCAAAGATTGATGAGGAAAAGGCAAAGCTTGAGAAGTACATGGGAATGCTTGAGACGGTAAAAGAGAGATTGTCACAGTTAGGGTAAGAGATAGGTAGTTATTAATGATTAGAAGGAATCTATTATGTTTAAAATGCTGCATAATAGATTCCTTTTTTAGTTGCTATGAAGAAGGGATTGAATACTAATAATATATAAAGTCACTCCAACATGTCAAAAGTCACCCTCTAGATTGCATTTTTAACATAGAAATTAAGGTGTATCTGTGATATATTTATATATGATGTTTATCCCAAAGAGAGGTTTGAAAATTGCGTTGCTTTCGCTGTATGAAAGAGTTTTCAGATGAATATGAAGTGTGTCCGTATTGCGGGTATATCTGTGACCAAAAGAGTCGTGAGAAAGGCTATTTTCTACAAGAGGGAACAGTTTTATTAGATCGGTATTATATAGGAATTGTCTTAGGATGCGGAGGCTTCGGAATAACATACAAGGCATATGATATGACATTGGATGTTATTGTTGCTGTCAAGGAGTACTATCCGCAAGGTATGGTTCGCCGTTTGGAAGATGGTGTAAGTGTTGAAGTTGGCATTAAAGAAGACGAAAGAGAATATCGTTTGGGAAAAAGACGTTTCTTGGCGGAAGCAAGAACTTTGGCAAAGTTTTCAAAGCATGACAATATTGTAAATGTTTATAATTATTATGAGAAAAACCAAACTGCATATATTGTAATGGAGTTTTTGGATGGACTGACGTTGAAATTATTTCTTGATAACAATGATGGTGTTATGTCCGTGAATGATAGTATGTGGGTTATCAAATCAACTGCAAAGGCTCTTGGTTCTCTTCATGAATCAGGAATATTACATAGAGATGTTAGTCCTGATAACATTTTTTTGTGCAGAGATGGTAGGGTAAAACTTATAGATTTTGGAGCGGCGAGATTGCTTGGCCCGGCTGAATCAACAGGGAAGGTTGTCGTTAAGGTTGGTTATGCACCGCCTGAACAATATAGAGGCAATGAACAACAGGGTTCATGGACTGATATGTATGCGTTGGGTGCATCATTTTACAGAGCGTTGACCGGTATTGTTCCGGTCGAATCATTGACCAGATTAAAAGATGATTATATGAAGTCGCCCAAGGAGTGTAATGTTAAGAACTGCAAAGATATACCGGACTACTATAACAATGCGATAATGAAGTTATTGATGATTGAGCCGGAGGATAGATTTAGTGATGCTGGTGAATTTCTTGATGTAATGAAAAGAAAAAAGATTGTTCCTCTTATTACATCAAGAGAAAAGAACAGAAGAAAATTGATTGTGAAAAAAATCTTTGCGGCATTGTTAATGATAATGCCGTTAATGATAGTGTTTTTTTCGTGGTGGATAAGCTATAGATAGGGAATAAGAGAACTTTTATGGAACGCTGTTTATACTGTATGGAAGAATTGTATAAAGGTCAGGAAGTATGCCCTGCATGCAATAGGAATGTGTATGTTGAGAAAACAGAACCTTATCATATAACAGCAGGCAGTTCGCTTAATGACAGGTATTTTGTTGGTGTAAGCATAGAATACAGGGGTGAAAGCATAATATATGCGGGTTATGATAATGTGTTAAGACAAAGGGTATCCGTGAAAGAATACTTTCCTCTTGAATATGCTGTAAGAAAGGATGACGGACATACCGTCGGATTATACATAAACGAGTTTGAGAATGTTTTTAATGAAGGATTAAGAAGATTTATTACAGAAGCAAAGAGATTAGCAAAGTTTCGCGATAATAAAGGGATTGTGAGAATTCTTGATATCTTTGAAAAGAACGGAACTGCTTATCAGATTGTTGATTATGTTGATGGGAACAGGCTTTCGGACATTATCTCAAAAAAAGGTAGGCTTTCAATAAAGGAAACACTGGTAATGTTGGAGCCTATTGCCGAAACTCTGATTAAAGTCCACTCTGAAGGCGTAATACACAGAAATATATGTCCTGAAACAATTGTTATTGAAAAAGATGGTCAAGCAAGACTTATAGACTTTGGAGCAGCAAGACATACTTCGGCCACAAATACAAAGACACTGTCGGTCATGATAGAACCGGGTTTTACACCCGAAGAACAATATCTAAGTTCCGGTAATCAGGGTGCATGGACGGATGTATATGCATTTGCGGCTACGATATACAAATGTATAACGGGTGTTACACCGGAAGAATCAATTTTGCGCTCGAAGCACGATACATTGAAACGTCCTTCGGAATATGGAATAGAGATTGATGATTGTATAGATGATGCAATTATGCATGCATTGTCCATGGATATTACCAAGAGAACTCTGACAATGTCGGATTTTATGGAAGAACTGCATGTTGGAAATAAGATCATTGAATGGAAACCGATGGGATGGCGGATATATGCTGTCTGCTGCCTGCTTTTGTGGGTTGTTTCTTTGACACTATCTTCTATGATGTTAAGAAAGTCGTCTGATAATAACAAAAAAACACTAAAAGAAATATCTACAACAGCTGAAGATAAGATAGAGAGACATACAAAAGAGATTGCGAGAACGACAGAAGACCTTACATCGGAGTATGTAGTAACGACACAATATATTACTACAGAACAACCCAAAGATGTTACAGATCAGGATAAGATAATAATTACAACAGAAAGAATTACAGAAAAGAATACAGTAGAAAAAGACGTTAAAAAGAAGTTGACGGAAGAAAAAACAACGGAAAAGAAGAAAACAAAGAAAAAGAATACTGAAGAAAAGACAACAAAAAATGTAGAAAATACAGAACAGATTACAGAAGAAGAGATATTTATAGAGGACTAGGGGGCGACATGTACATTGGATGGAATAAGAATTTTAAATGGCAGATATGAAGGGGCGGAAATTGCAATGGATACAGAACAGGAATTAGTTATTGGACGTGATGTCCATCAGTGTCAGTTTGTAATAGAGTCTGCATGGGTCAGCCGTGTTCATCTAAGAATAAGATACGATGGAAAGAAATATCTCGTGACTGACCAATCAAGACATGGAACATTTTACACCGATAGTAATCGTCTACCGAATGGGGTGCAGGTAGAATGCAATCATAATACCGTTCTTAATATTGGTAGAGATGGAATAGGGATATTGTTGATCTGAATTATCATGAAATGATTATGGGAGCATGTATATATGATAACAATTGGTATGTGTACAGATTCTGATACAGCTGAACAGATAAAAAAATGGATAAATGATGAATGGAACAATACGCTGCTTTTTAATTACTGTGATTATAAAAACAGGAAAGAATTGTTGGACTCATTGGAGAATCATGCAGATATACCTAACCTGTTATTCTACGATTTAGATGTGGAAGATGATTCATACGAGGCATTGAGAAACGTAAGGCGGATAAACAGTAGTGTTGACATTATAATAATTCAAAAAGATGATGAACACCTATTGGAAGGACCGCTGTTTAGGGCATATGGATATGTGAGAAGTCCGATAAAATGGGAAATTATTAAACCGATTTTAAACAATTATTTTGATAAAGATATTGATAATAGCCGTATATACACAGTTACCGTGAACAGAGAACCACATAAGATTAATCTCGATGATGTGTATTATTTTGAAAGCAGGAAAAGGATAATATATCCTCATGGAAATAATGTGGATATGCATTTTTATAAAAAATTAGAGGATTTGGAGAGAGAATTATCATCAAAGGGTTTTGTGAGATGTCACCGCTCGTTTGTTGTAAATGCTAAATATGTCGATGAAGTGCATAGAGAGTATTTGATTATAAGAGGTGAGCGTGTTTCAGTTGGGAGAGAATACTATCAACAGAGTGATGGCAGTATATGGAAAAGTCTCAGAAAATGGAGCAGGTACGGTGCGATTATTGGCGTGGGTTCTTCATTTGATGGAGTAATATTTCGAATAAAACCGGAGGCAGAGATAGTTTTTGGAAGAGATGCTGTGTATTCTGATATTGTGATAAATGATGACCATGTTGACGGGAAACAGGGTGTGCTTGTATTTCATCAACAGAATAAGACATATACAATACACAATGTCGCGTCGGCTGCAGTTGTTGTAAATGATAAAGAAAAAATATACTTGGGTGAATCTGTCAATGTGAGAAGTGGAGATTTCTTCAATGTTGAAGGAAGCATTCAAAGATTTGAACTGGGATAAGGAGGGGATTATTTTGAAATTAGTTCAATGCAGGAAGAAGCATTACTATGATGCGGATAAGTTTGCATCGTGCCCGCATTGTGCAGTATATGATAAGACAGTAGACAATACTGATGATAAGGAAGAGGATAAACCGGCAAAGGAAGTGGCAATAACCTTAGAGGAAGGACTTGCCGATTCTGTTGAGAGAGTTATGAAGAAAATCAACAAATAGTAAAATTGCATTCTAGTACAAGTGTATCGTTGTATGGAACATTTACAAACTTTTTTTTCGTATGTGTGATAAAATGTGCAAAGCGGAAACGTTGTACCGCTTATGTATTACGAAAAATAGGAAGAGAATGTCAAAAGATGAAGCTTGCGTTGTGTTTCGATGATATTGCATGTATCGAAAGTATAAACAGTATTATTGATGGTTTGTGCCTGCAATCTGAAATAGAAACGGATAAATTAGATTCGCAGGAATTGATGCATAAAATAGAGTGCTTTGATTTCGACTATGAGTTGATTATGCTAGACTTCAATTATTGTAATGAAAGTTTGGATGGGGTATTGCTCGGGAGAAAGATTAATGAGCAATTTCCTTTTTGCAGTATAATATATGTTGTCGATAATTATGATGTGATACCACGAGTGTATGATGTTAAACATATTGCACTTTTAAAGAAAAAAGAGATAGACAAGTGGCTTAATCATTTTATTGTAAGTTTTATTTTTGATTACAACAGGAATATAAGTAAAAACTTTTTAAATATAATTTCACGTCGCCGGAAAATAGCCATTGAACAAACTGATATTGAGTACATAGTACGAGAAGGACGGGTGTTGGAGATTCATGCTGACGGGAAAAATTATGAGATATATTCGTCAATAAGAGAAATGGATGCCAATCTTAATTCGTTGTTTAAGAGGTGCCACGGAAGTTATATTGTTAATATTGCAAAAGTCGATAGGTATGATGGACAGGAACTAAAGATGGAATCCGGCGTCATTATACCGGTAAGCAAAACCTACAAAGCCGCATTTGAGACGGCATATTATTCATATGTTCAGAAAAGAGTGTTTTAGATCGAAAATACTCTTTTTTTTTATTGTTGGTTTTCTTATTTTCGTATGATAAAATATAGTTGTTAAAAAATGTAGCAGGTACATTCTTTTTTTGGGGTGAGATGATGAAGATAAAACACAACCGAAAATATAGATTGCTATCATGTATTCTTGTGATAAGCATTATTGTTTCCGGATTCTACCGTACTGATGTTAAAGCAACATCAGATGCGGTTGTTCTTCATGAGCCGTACTTTATTGCGGGTGAAGATGGAACAGATTATATGCATTATGATATTGTCACATTTGGCAGCTATCCGCAGACAGACCCTTCCGGGGACACGAAGGATCCTATTAAATGGCGTGTTATGGAGATTGATGGTGATAGGGTTTTGCTATGGGCGGATTCAATACTTGATTACCGTAGGATTAATAATAAAGACGCTGACAGAAAATGGTGGGATACTTGTGATGTGAGAACCTGGCTGATGAATGATTTTGCGCAGGAAGCATTTACGGTAGATGAGAGAATGGCAATTTCTCATGTTAATCACGTAGTTGAGTATCCTGAAACTGAGAATAAATATGTCACTGTATCTGATACGGTTTTTCTTCCTGATATGGACGAATTATATACTTTTAATTATGCGGGAGAACAATGGACAAAGGAAAACCGCAGTTTTCTGTATTGGAGATATGCGACAGCATATGCTCATCTGGCTTATATCAAAGCGGGACGCGACCCTGCCAATCTGGATGGATATTGGCTTAGGACATCAGGAAATCAAAAAGGAGTATATCAGTATGTAAAACAGGAAAACCATGGTGCTTTTTCGTGGGAAAGCTTATGGTATAATTCTTCGATAGATACGTCGGCAATTGAGCTTGGTATATGTCCGATGGTGTATGTGTCTAAAAGATATCTGGAGCAGACACTTTCTGCTGTAGAGACATATGATGCGATACCATATGATGAATATGAACCTCCGTATAAGGATACGGTCTGGGTTGATGATGATGTTTCAAATCCAAGATATGAGAAGCAGGATGATGGTTCGTATAAGGTCACTTATGACGTGGTTGAAATGGGAACCTATCCACAAAGTGACCCTCTTGGCAAAAGTACAGACCCTATTAATTGGCGCGTGATGGATGTGACAGAAACCAAGGTTATGCTGATGGCGGATTCGATTCTGGATTACAGACGGTATAATGAAAGTGAGGACCGTAACGGTATCTATTGGGGCTCTTCTGATATAAGAAAATGGCTTAATGAGAATTTCTATGAATTTGCTTTTTCACAGCAGGAAAAGGAAAAGATATTAGAAACAACACATGAAACCGGAAGTAAGTATTTAACTACCGTTTATTCAGGCAAGGTCACTGATAGAATAATGCTACCGTCATATGATTGCATCTATACATGGCGTCAGGAAGAAAAAAATACGTTAACAAAAGATGAACGGACGGCGGTAATCTGGCGATATCCGACGCCATATTCGTATAGGAATTACAAAAAAGATATAGATTTCGGATACAGTGGACTTACGTATTGGATTGAAACTGCAAGCAGTAATGACGGATCTTATCAGTTTGTTGCGGAATACAAAGTAGAAGAAAATCCATGTGCTGATGTTTGCGGAGTTGTCGGTTCCGCAGTATGTCTTGGGGTATGCCCGGTAATGTATGTGGAGCGCACCGATTCAGGCGTGTATCATAAGGTTGGAGAGACGGAAATTACAACAATAGATAGTTATGATCTTCCACTATATACGGATGTTGAAGATGATGATCCATCGGAAAATGAAGGTGGGAACACAGGAGGAAATAGCGGCAATACCGGAGAAAGCGGTGACACAGGAGATGAGAACGGTAACATCGACAAGGAAAATAAGGATGATATTATAGGGGAAAAAAGTGATAGCACAGAAAATACTGGTGGAAAAGTTGACGCAGTAAATAGATCCGGAAAAACAATCGATATTAAGGATGCATCGCTTGTTAAAATAGCCGAGCAGATTTATACCGGATCCGAGTTGAATCCCGATATAATATTGCGATATAATAACGGAATGCTTGTTAAAGGTATTGATTATACACTAACTTATACCAATAATACTAATTCCGGCATAGCATATGCTAACGTAACCGGTATAGGTAATTACAGCGGAACCGTAAGTTATGCATTTGCAATCCAACCCAGGGTTATTGACGGACTGAATACAATTCTAAAAGGTAAGGATGGCAAAATTTATAAAACGGTATATACCGGAAAACGAATAAAACCCAAGACAGCATTTCGACTTCCGATAACTGTTGATGGGGTAGAGCAGCGCTTGTCACCCAAAGAGGGTAAAGATTATACTGTTTCATATTCGAATAATTTAAAAATCGGAACGGCAACCATTACCTACAGATTCTATGGTAATTATAACGGAATCATTACAAAAGATTTTTTGATAGTTCCTGATAGTGTTACAAAATTTTCCGCCAAAATAAAAGGTGACAAAACAATTCTTTCATGGAATGCTGTCAAAGGTGCATCAGGATATGAGATAAAACGTTCCACAAAGAAAAATGGTAAATACAAAGTAATAGCACGGATAAAAAATAAAAAGAAATATACGGACCAAAAAGCAAAAGGGAAAAAATATTATTATAAGGTTCGTGCTTTTGGAAAACAGGGCGGAACAAGGTGCTATGGAAAAGAGGTTGTCGTGAGGGCAAAGAGATAAGAAGTGGCTCAAAGCAGCTGGAATCCCTACGGGAGTTAAGATTAAGAATAAATAGTCGGTTGTAGAGAATCTATTATGACAAATAAGCGTGATAATAGATTCTCTTTTTGTTTAGGCTTTTATCATTGCACATAGATATGGAATTGGGTATAATTACAATAATTGAGAAAACATTTTATGTGTTTGGTTTCCCAGAACAGAATATGCAATTATAATATATGAAATAAAAGAAGGTGTAGGCATGGGTATGTATGTAAATCCCGGTAATGAAGCATTTGCCGGAATAGTAAATGGAGATTATGTTGATAAGACAGGTTTGATAGATGTGATTAATTCAACGCTCAATAAACCGAGTAAATTAACATGTATCAGCAGACCGAGACGGTTTGGTAAATCATTTGCTGCAAGTATGCTTGTTGCCTATTATGATTGCAGTTGCGATTCACATGAATTGTTTAATGATTATGAAATTAGTAAATGTGCAAGTTACGAGAAACATATAAATCAATATAATGTAATTGCGTTAGATATTACAGGCTTTATTTCTGAGGTAAAAAAAGGTGACAGAAAGAATGTCAGGGATATTCCGGATATTATTGAAGCTGCGTTGAAACGTGATATTATAGCGGAATATCCTGAGTTGGAACACATAGAAAGTCTGTCAGAAGTACTGCGAAGATATGTGGAATTATCCGGACGTAAGATTGTCTTTGTTATTGATGAATGGGATGCATTAATTCGTGAGGCGAGTAATGACAATGTGATTCAGGATAGATATCTGAATTTTCTTCGAAGTCTGTTCAAAAATAATAGTTTTACACCCTATGCGGTGGCAGCGTGTTATATGACCGGCATTCTTCCAATCAAGAAGGATGGCTCCCAGTCCGCAATATCGGATTTTAGAGAGTATTCAATGATTGATCCAAGAAGATTTGATAAATACACAGGCTTTAACGAGGAAGAAGTGAAAAAAATATGTCTGGATTATAATATGGATTTTGAAGAAGCGAAAAAATGGTACGATGGATACCGTGTGGGTGAAGTGGGAGCAATATATAATCCTTATTCACTTATGCAGGCGATGGATGCGGGTAAATATCAATCATACTGGAAGAAGACATCTGCTGCAGATTCTCTTGCGACCTACATTAATATGAACTATGAAGGACTCAAGGAAGATGTTATCAGATTAATGACCGGTGAGGAACTAGAGGTCTATACGAATGATTTTCAAAATGATTTTGAAAGATTCGCTACAAAGGATGATGTGCTGACACTGATGATTCATCTTGGTTATCTTGCATATGATGCAGAAACCGGATGCGTGAGGATTCCTAACAAAGAGATATACAGCGAGTTTGCCGGGCTTATAAGAAATGCTGATTCCAACAGTCTTGCAACTCTCATTAAATCATCAGAGAAACTGTTAAATGACACCCTATCCGGTAATTCAGATGCAGTTGTAGCAGCAATAGAACGTATAAGAGAGTCCAACTACGCGCCGACTTTTTACAATAACGAGCAGGCACTTAGATATGTCATCAAGTTCGCATACATTGTCTGTGTTGACAGATACATGAAGGTAGAAGAACTTCCGTCGGGATGTGGAATAGCGGATGTTGTATATATTCCAAAGAGAAACAGACCTGACCCTGCAATTGTTGTAGAACTTAAATGGAACAAATCAGAAGGTGCAGCCATATCACAGATAAAAGAGAAGAAATATCCTACAGCGTTAGAAGATTATGGTGGGGAAATTGTTCTTGTTGGGATCAATTATGATGATAAGACAAAGAGTCATAGTTGTGAGATAGTAAGAGTTGAGAAATGATGTGTGGCGGAAACACCTGAAGATGTAATAGTTGATAATGAAGGAGAAGACCGACTTGAATGAGTCGGTCTTTTTATGTTGTTTTGAGTAAATAAAAGTTGGTGTATGGAACAAGTGCTTTGTTGTATATTCCCGTTCATAACACAAGCGACATCAATTGTGATATACTCCGCTTATGTAAATATTGTCGGCAAACCTAAGGAAACTTAGTGACGCAAAGCTATAGGGCCTGTGAAATGGCAGCCAGTTGCGAGGAAAACAGACTATGAGTAAACGTCACATATGTGGCGTTTTTGTTGTATTTCTGCAAAAGTGTATAGGGGATGAAAGGAGAGATGAGGTATGAGGAGTAGTAGTAAAGGGAAAAGTATAATGATGCTTATCATGGCACTTGTAATGGTGTTTGGTGGAATTGTAGCGATGCCGGAGAAGGCGAGTGCGGGAGGACAAACAAAAAGAATAAGTTTTGAAAAAAAAATAATTCAGGATACAGGTTGGCAAGGTAATAATGGATGGTGTATGGGTTATTCTTACGCCTATTGTCATGCTATTAATACTGGGAAAAAACAGAATGTTCATAATTTTCTTACACCAAAGGGGTTAGGAACGCCAGGAGTGTCAAATTATGGGGATAAGTGGTTTAATACTCCAGTTCAAGCACTTGCATTTGTACATGATGAGATTGATAGGGGAAGACCATGTATTATTTATGTTACTCAACTTACGGGCTCTGAACATTTTGTTTGCGTTTATGGGTATATTAATGTTACAGACAAAAACAAAATGACATTAAATAATCTTATGATTATTGAATCTGTAGCAGCGTATAGTAACCATTTTAGAGAAGGCAAAGCGGTTACAACTGATCTTAAAGAAATGAGAATTAATGCTAAATATGGGAAATATCGCGTCAGTTATTATTTGGGAGGACCAGGACCTAATCCTACTCCAACCCCGGTTGTTCAACACAAAACCGGAACCTACAAAGTAGGCCCGACATTTGCAGGTATGACAGAAGGACGTGTTGTACGTGAAGCTAAGAATGACAAATCAAAAATCCTTGCAAACTGTGCAGCTAACACATTGGTATATGTGAAAGAAACATATCCGAATGACAATTGGGCAAAAGTTGAGTACAAGCTTAATAACAAGCCATATACGGGTTATATGTGGATTGCAGCAAAAGCAAACAAACAGGCTTTAGATTTTGTCAGCGCAAATGACATTACACCAAAAGCAATCACATCTGCCCCTGTTGTGTCTGTTTCTTCTGATAAAGCAGTTGCAGTAGGTAAAACCGTGTCGTTCAAGTGGGGCAGTGTTGCAAACGCTGATAAATATACAGTAACACTAAAACAGGGTAATAATGTTATCTCAACAAAAACTATTTCAGGTACATCATGGAGTTGTGCTCTGAATTCGGTAGGCACATATTCATTTACGGTACAGGCAAAGAATGATGTGTTCTGGAGTGGCGTTTCTAATGCAGTAAGTGTTCAGGCTTACCAGAATGTAAAAGTAACATTTAAAGATTATGATGGAAAAATACTTTCGGAACAAACAATTTCGTATGGTGGTAATGCAAAACAACCGGTTACTCCTTCAGGAAGAGTCGGATATACATTTAGAGGCTGGGATAAGAGTTATCAAAATGTAAAATCGAATACAGTCATAACAGCCTTGTACGATATTAATAAGTACAGTGTGCGTTTCTATGACGGTAACGGTAAACAGATTGGAAATACACAGACAATTGAGCATGGCAAAACTGCAATAGCTCCTGCAAATGAAAATGTTGCAGTAAAAAGTGGATATACTTTTGTGAAATGGGATAAGCAGTTTGATAAGATTACCCAAAATACAAACGTTTATGCAGTTACTACATGGGAGAATCCTAATCTTCCTATAAAAATACTTGATGGTGCAACAGCCTTGCAGCAAGTTGAGGATACGGTTGTTTCTTCTTATAAGGTAGATATGAAATTGAGAAATATTAATACCGAAGACACAACAGGTCGAGCAATAGTTGCATTAAAGACAAGTGATGGAAACTTGCTGACAGCAACAGAGTCGAATGCCTTTACTGTGAAAAATGGTGTGGATTCGGCGATTTCAGTAACAGTACCATATACCGGACAGGCGACAAGAGCGGAGATATACATTGTAAATGGTTATCAATATACTTCTAATAATTTTGAAGTAGGTACTATCCCTATTTCTCAGAAGGTTTCTGTTGCATGTGAGAGATACGAAAATTCGCTTGCTGTTTCAGAGTGGTCGACAGAAAAACCACCTGCAGATGCAGTAGGCGTGGAGCAGAAGAAACAATATAGTTCAAGATCAATTACAAACTCTGTAAAGTATAAACATATTTACTACCCTAATAGTTGGAGTAGTTATACAACGACGGTGCTTACCGCTAGTAGTACCAGAAAAGTAACGTCAAAGAAACAGTATCAATACAGAGACGTTGGTGCATGGGGAAGCGAGCAATCAACGACAACAAAACCGACGGAAAGTACATTGCTTACAATTACAGGAAGCAGTACGGCATATTATTATTATCATTATTGTAATGTGTATGCGAATGGCAGCGCAGGTGTTGATTCCGTAGCTTCAGGCTCCGGTAACGGAGATACGATAAAGAAGAACTATGGAAAGTGCGTATACAAAAGAAGTTCGGCATTAACATCTACTGCTAATTATGGAGATATCGGTGGAAAGACGCAATATATTGTTTCTACGGGATGTTCACAGCTTAGTGGAGTAACATCGCATAGTGGAAATTGCGGAAATCCGGGTTGGAAACTATGGTATTTTGATAAGTCAGTTACCACTTATAAGTACAAAACAAGAGCATGGGGTTCGTATAGTGCATGGCAGGACGCTGCTGTTAGTGCGTCATCAACCCGTCAGGTAAATACGCGAACAGTATATGCATACAAAGATGCAGTTGCTTTCTATGATAATAATCCTACCGGAGTTGCAAGAAGTGGATATACATACGATAGTTCAAGTGTGTCAGAATCTAATAAAGTGTATGGTAATTGGGGTGCATGGCAGGATGAGGCTATAACAGCTAACTCTAGTACCGATGTGCAGACAAGAACTGTCTATAGATGGAAGACAAGAGAAGAAATTACGACAGGCGATGTAATAGATGGTAAGACCAAAATTGTTAGTGGCAATGTACCTGAAGAGTTTGCCGGAAGAGAAGCTATTTTGTTTGTTTATAAGAATAGTGATGCTTCAGACTATACAACGGAGTACATCGGACAGACAAAAATCGGAACTGATGGTGGTTTCCGTTTTGAGTTCATGACCAGAGAGGAGCCTTCTAAAGAAACAGGAGATTTCAGTGCAACTCTTGGAATTGAGGGAACAGATGTCGTTTTCCAATTAGATGAAAGTAATTATGACGATCCTGATCAATTTAAAGCTCCTATGTCAGAATTTACAGTAGAGTTCGTTGATAAGGATGGCAATTTGTTGACAACACAGAAGGTTAAGGAAGGCGAGGCGGCAATACTTCCTGAAGAAATTCCTGAAGTGGAGGGTTATACATTTGTCGGTTGGAATACCAATGTTGCAAATATTAAATCAGACTATACTGTTGATGCAGGAAACCCGATTAGAGCAGAGTATGAAATTAACAAGTACGACGTAATCTACATAGATTGGTCATCAAATCAAGTTGAAACCAGAACTTTTGAACATGGTTCAGCGTTAACTGCTCCGGAAACAATAGATGTTGACTCATCAAAAGAGGGTTATGAAAAGAAGTGGAGCGCTTCTTTTGATGGCAATGTATTTGTTACAAAGGACATGATTGTTACTTGTGAAGAGAATACCAAAAAATTCAAAGTAACGTACTATGATTTGGCAAATGAAGTGATTGCAAGTGAAAACGTGACATATGGTGATAAAATTATCCTCCCGGATGCCAGCTCTCTTTCTACAGACACAATGATTGTTGTTGGTTGGAAGACAGATGATGAAACTCAACTTAACAAGGTTACAAAAGATGTGAATTTGTATCCTGACTATATGTATTATGACAGTGTTGTTTCACCGAGTGTAAATGTTCCATCCGGTTCGTATAACGAAAAACAGAGTATCACCTTTGGGGCAGATAATGTTGACGATGATATTTATTACACGGTAGACGGATCTGATCCGAAAGAGAATGGTATATTGTTTAATTATCCGATTAGTGTTGAAAAGACAACCAAAATCAGGGTATATGCAAAGCGCGATGGCGCAAATGATAGTTATGAATCTACATATTATTATGTGATTAACAAAGCAGAAGACACTGGTAGTGACTGGTGCAAGTATGAAGAACTTCCTGAAGAAGTAGTTAATAATCAGGAGAGATATCGTTTGGAAAGCAAAACAGGATATCGATACAGTATTACGAAACAGGTTATGTCAGATGAGGAAGCAACCGCTTTGGCTCAATCAGGCTGGACACAGGTTGGAAGCACTGCATATACAGCGTGGACTGATTATATGGATGAACTTCCTGAAGGTATCGGTGAAGCTGAGATTGATGAAAAAACAGATGATGAAGGACAAAAACAGTATCGATACAGATATGCAATATGGACATACAGAGGATATTCTGCATGGCAATTGGATGTACCAAATGTTGCAAATTACGAAACAGAAACGGTATATAGATATCATTCTCCAAAACAGTGTTTGTTGACAATTTCTGCGTATGGTGAAGATGATAGGACATTGTTTGTGTATAGTGGTGAAAAACTTGATATCAATCCTTCAGATTATTTGAGAGAAGGAGAAGTATTTAAGGGATTATATCGTAATGATGATTTCACCGATCAATGGATGTTGGATGAGGATGTAATCAGTGGAGATACGATACTTTATCTTGACAAGGAGAAGATAGTTTGTAACTTACGCTATTATGGCTTCAATGATGAGTTAATTACTGAAAAAGAAATTTATTACGGCGAGGATGCAGAAGATATTGAACCGCCTGTAGTGGAAGGCTATGTATTTATTGGTTGGGACAAAGAATTGACCAATATTAAACAAGACACTGATTTCCATGCAAATTACATTGTGGCAGCAGAAGCCAGAAAATTATCTCTTAATTTGGCTAAAAAATCTGTATTTACACAGAGCTCATTTATACTTACTGCTTCTGTGGATGGTGAAGATTCGGTTACAGACGTAGAGTGGTCATCGGCAAATGACAATATTGCTTCGGTTGATGATGGCGTTGTTACAGGAAAACATGCAGGAACAACAAAGATTACAGCTAAATTGTCTACAGGAGAACGTGTCACGTGCGATGTCACTGTTGTTGGTGATGAAGATTATGAGTTGTTATTAAAACAGATTTCGCAGTTGACGGTCAATAGAGAGAAGAATGTAATTACATTAAACTCTCCGGCTATGGTATCAAGTATCAAAGAAGAATTTGTTAATACAATTCAAGCATTTGATAGTAATGATACAGAACTGGATGATGAAGATATACTTTCAACCAATTGTTCAGTCAATGGAACAAATGTTGACGATAGATTGTCAATCGTAGTTCTGGGTGATTTGAACGAAGATAAAACTATCGATGATGAAGATATCGAATTCATAGAAAACATAGTGTATATGGGATATGATGAGGAAGATGTCGGCACGGCTGTTTATATGGCGGCGGACATGACTCAAGATGGAATCGTTGATAGTAACGATATCGAAAAACTGGAAGATGTAATAGCCGGAAAAGTCGAAGTAACAATCGATGTTAAAAATCCTGAATATGGATCTGCAAGCGGTTCGGGAAAATATCTGATTGGTTCGTCAGCACAATTAAAGGCAACCGTTAACGATGGTGGAAAGTTCGTTGGTTGGTTTGATACAAAGGGAGCATTGCTTTCTGATAAAACAGAATATGTGCTTACTGTTATGGCTGAAACTAATATTGTTGCAATGTTTGAAAAAATGCCGGTTAACAATGATAATACAAGTCAGATTAATCCTGTAGACCCTTCTAAAGATTTGAAGGGAACAACTCCTTCTACGGAAGAGTTAAAACCGGCAGAAGTTGGATTGGAATTAAAGGCTGAAAATGCAAAAGCAACATTTAAAGTAACTTCATCTGACCCAACAACGCCGACAGTGGCATACTCTGAAAGCACTAACAAAAAAGCGAAAAATATAACAATACCTCAAACAGTTGTAGTCGATAATATAACATACAAGGTAACTTCTATAGATGACAAGGCGTTTGCAGGCAACAAAAATCTTAAGAGTGTAACTATAGGAAGCGATGTTGAAAAAATTGGGGCAAGAGCATTCGATGGATGTAAGAATCTAAAGACTATAATAATTAAGAGTAAAAAACTTACTAAGAAGTCTTTTGGTAAGAATGCATTCAAAGGTGTTAATAAGAAAGTGACTTTCCACATTCCTAAGAAGGTTTATAAGAACTATAAGAAGTGGATTAAGAAGGCGGGTGCTCCAAAGACGGCGAATTATAAGAAGAAGTAAGAAACTATAATTTCTACCTAGGTCAGGATGATCTAATCTTGACCTAGGTCATTATGTTTATTAAGGGGGTGTAATTATGAGTTTTGTGGGAGTGAGCAAAAAGTTTATGCTTGTGTTTGGTATCATCTTTTTGATTGTTATGTGGAATGGTATATCTGCATGTGCTGAAGGCACGATATACGATGACTGGGATGATAATGCACCTGTTGTGAATGTTAATGAAGATGTGTCTATTTCGTTTCATAAATGGTATAGGATTGTTATACCTGAAGATGGAATAATAGATATAGACTATAATTATGTAAGTGATAATAGGAATCATCCTACAACAATTTGGTTAGAAAAAAAACAAAGGGAATCGTTTTACACAAGGGATTCCAACACCAGAGATGTTGATACAGGAGGAAGATGGGGCATAAAGGCAGGAACTTATTATTTATATGTAAAGGCATGTGGATTGTGTCGTGGTGATGAAAAAAATTGTATTATGAGGTTTAATTATAGTCAGTCTGATGGATGGGAAAAAGAACCGAATAACAAAGAAGATGAAGCAACGGAACTAAAGATGGGTGTGCCTGTTCATGGTTCCGGTATTAGTATTTTAAAAATATATGATCCGGATTATTACAAATTTACAATAGATAAACCCGGTAGTGTAAGTTTTAATTTAAATATGAAAGATGTAAGCAATGTAAATGATTTTAGCCTAGAGTTGTATGATTCGGAAAAAAATTTCTTATATGATTTGAACAGAGAATGCAAAACCGACAGGTGTAACAGCCCGAGCGTAGGTATTAAGGCGGGGACATATTATTTAATCGTGTCAACAGGTAGAAAAGATAGAGAGGATTACATACTTAATGTTAACTATGTGGAAAATGATATAACAGTAGAAACTGAATCTAACAACGATTTGTCATTAGCTGACAACATTGTTGGTAATGTTACAAAAAACGCATTTATGAGTGAAAACGATATTGATTGTTATTCATTTTCTGCGGATAGTGACAGATATATGAAATTGTCAATTAAAATGGAAAGCTTTGATTTGCCTGCGGGAACTTACACATCATGTCCAAGTGCCTTTTGGGAGATATGTGTTTATAATGAAGAAAAAATGCTTATTAAAAAATATTTAGAACGGTTAAGTTATGGAAAATACTTGTTGGAAAAAGAGGTCGGATACATTGAAATGGGGAAATATTATATCGTGATGCGACCTTATGATTGGGATGGATATGTGGAACAGGAACAGTATTCTTTAACAGTGTCTGATTACATTCCTAAAGTTTCAAAGGCAAAAATAAATAATCTTTTTTCTCCGTCAAAGAAAAAGATACAGATAAAATGGAAATCGCTTGAGGGTGTAAATGGATATGAAATTGCAATAGCAACAAATAAGAAATTTACAAAGAATCTTAAGAAAATCGTTGTTGGTTCGGGAAAAGATACTTGTGTATTTAAGAAATTAAAGAGAAAGAAGAAATACTATGTTAGAATGAGAGCTTATCTTGATTATGATGGGAATAGACATTATGGCAAGTACAGTAATGTGAAGACTATTAAGGTAAAATAACATATATTAAGGGGTGCAGCATAGTCAAGTAAATAGACACATTTTTTAAATGTTTTTTTCGGAAAGACAGAATTATGTCTGCCTTTCCATGTAAAAGGTCTCTACTTCATCCGGAGTGTAATCTCCCAATGATGAGTGAGGACGTTTAGTGTTGTATCTGTTTATATATTCAAAGCAACAGAGGCGTAGTTCCTCTTGGTTACGGAACGATTTTCGGTCAATACATTTACGCTTCATATGGCGGAAGAAACTTTCACAACATGCATTATCGTAGGGATAGCCTTTCTTTGAAAAGGACTGAACGGCATTACATTTTTCTAATGTTTGCCTAAATGTAAAGGCTTTGTATTCAGAGCCCTGATCCGAATGGAACAGTACATAATCAGGCTCACCTCTATCAGAGTAAGCCTTGGTAAATGCTTTTAAGGTTAAGTCGACATCATGACGGTTAGAGACACTCCAACCTACGACTTTCCTTGAAAATAAATCAATTACAATACAAAGGTAATGGAAAGTTCCGTTTACCTTAATGTATGTAAAATCGCTTGCCCAGACAGAGTTGGGAGCAGATGGATTAAACTGTTGATTAAGGTGATTAACGCAAGGACCCTGCAGAGTGTTTTGATATCGTACTGATTGCGCAGTTTATAAACAGCTTCTAATCGTTGTTTGAGTGTGGCGTGAATATGGCAATCGTTTTTTTTAATATTTGGTTTTCTTCTTCGAGTTTAGCCATACGTTTTTGAGGTTCTTTGACTTGTTTGGCAGTAAGAACTTCTCCGTCATCAGTTTCAACAGTTGAATACTGCTTAATCCATTTGGTAAGAGCAGTTTGAGATACGCCGTACTCTTTGATGAGTGAGGCTTGGGTTTTACCATTATGGTAAAGGTCAACGAGGGGTCGTTTGAAATCCTCATCATAACGTTTTCCAGTGGACATAAATGATACCTCCTTTTGGTGTCTAGAATAATAATATATCTATTTATCAAATGTGTCCGCTTTTATAAGTATAATGCATGGAGCATATAGTAAGACTAAGAAGGTTAAAGTGAAATAATACGAGTGCTGGATTGTAGGTTTTCTTTTGTTAACTATTTTTGGTTTGGTCTGGTGGGAGATTGTATATGCGAAGAAGACGGTACTTTTTTTGAAGATTAAGAAATTTGAAAAGGAATAATATATCAGTTTGAAAAATAGGGGGCATGGCAATAGATGAGAGAAAAAAAAAAAAGCTTTTAAAATGGTGGTTATTACAATATTAAATATTATGTTTTTTAATGGGATGGGCTGTGCTTCGGGAAAGACTGTCGAAGCCGCAGATACAATTACAAGAGGCGAATGGATACATACTCTTGTTACTGAGATGGAGTTGTCGATAGATGACGGTATATATCCTGATGATTATTATCCCGATATAACTGAATCAGAATATTATGATGACATTTTAATTGCAATTAATTACGGCATAATCAACTTGGAAGCAGGAGAGGATTTTGAACCTGATAATGCCGCATCAAGAGAGTTTGTTGCGCACACATTAAATTGTGTAATCGGAAAAAAGATAGATTCAACAACTGTAGTATCAGACGTTGACGATTTACAATATCAAGATGACGATTTTGTAGCAATAGATGAGGGCTGGTTTGAACTTATTAATGGTGAATTTAAACCTGACAGAGTTATTACTAATGATGAACTTGCGTCAATTGTTGAATATATATCAGACAATAAAGCCATCTTGACGGATAATCAAGTGACAAATTTTAGTATTGAATATGCTGAGAATGTTATTGTGTTAGAAGAAACACAGACGATTAGTATTGAATCTCTAGACGACGAAAAATTCAAAATCGTTCTAGGTAATTTGGATTCTGATATAAATGTCGGCGATGAATTTGTGGCATTTAATGAGGGCTTTCCATGTGTTTATAAGGCGTTGTCGGTATTTGAGGATGGGGATTATTTAGTTGTTAATGCTGAACTTGATGAAAACGGTATTGTTTCTATAAATGCTTCCGGTAGTATAGAGGCAGATTATGATTCGGTAGAAGCGGCAGATGGTGTTGATATTTCAGTTGTTGAGGAACCTGTATTACAGCAATCAACTCGCTCTTTAAAGAAATTAGGTGGAAGTGTTTCTGCAAAAAAAAGCATTCATTTTGAAACTGTTGTTGCAGGCGTAAAGGTAACAGGTGAAATAAAAAATATTCGTGCTGACTATCAGTTTTCCGGACTAATATCGAATCGTGTAAGAAATATCGTAATAAAAGGGGATATTTATGTTGCTGCGGAACATAATGTAAAATTGAGTGGCTCGGTTCCTTTGGGCGAGGTTGGAATACCCGGGATTGGAACTATTGGATTGTACATAAATGTTGATATTACAGGTAATATTAAGGCATCATATTCGTCTAATTTTCAGATTGGATTTAAGTATAGTGATAGAAATGGAATGAATTACATAAAGAAAATAACTAAGGGAGACTTGGATTATCAGGCCAATATTGATGCATATATCGGATTGAGAGCTGCATTAAAGATTGGTCCTAACTGGGGAATTCCTGCTACTCCTTATGGTACATTATATGCCGATGTAGGACTGAAATGTTATGGACATCTACATGCTTTTGCAGACATGAAAAAACCTGATCAGTGTCTGGATGTGGGCGGATATGCAAGTGCTGTGATTGGTTATGACTTCGGATTTAAGAAAACAAATTTAAAATGGAATGATAGTTATGTAATATGGAATAAAAATAATTCTCCTGTTCGTTTTGCAAAGCATTTTGAAGATGGAGTTGTCGTAAATGCCTGCTCGCGAGGATTAAAAACATCGTCAGGAGGAAAAGAGATATATATTACAACACCAAAAAGTCGAACCGGTAAAAGGACGGTGAGTACATATTGGGATACAGGATATGTTATTGATGCAAGTAGTTCCGGTGCAGGTTCGGGTTCGAATGTTGTATATAAACCAGCATATGATTACACTGTAGATGATGATGGTAATGCAACGATTACAAAGTATAATGGATACGCACACTATTTGGCCATTCCGGAATACATCGATGGTCATAAAGTGGTGGCTATTGGAAGCCAGGCATTTCAGAAGAATACTTATATTAAGTCTGTAAGTATACCTGATGGGGTAGCAACAATCGGAAGTAGTGCGTTTTATCAGTGCAGCAATTTGGTTTCGGTAGATATACCAAATAGTGTGACAGAGATTAATTCTAGGGCATTCTATGGATGTAGTAAATTAGTGGATGTTGATTTGCCAAATAAACTTGTAAGAATAGGTGGATTAGTATTTTATAATACTCCGATCACACAAATAACAATACCAAAAAGTTTAGAGTGGGCATATGACGGAATTGCTGAAGGTCCATTTAATAATTGTTCAGAACTAAAGACGGTAAAGTTTGAGACTGGTGTAACAAGAATAGTAGGATATTTGTTTAAAAATTGTAATGGACTTGAAGAGATAACGATACCTGATAGTGTGACGACAATTGGCGGGGATGCGTTTTATCAGTGTGATAATTTGGTTTCGGTAGATATACCAAATAGTGTGACAGAGATTAATTCTAGGGCATTCTATGGATGTAGTAAATTAGTGGATGTTGATTTGCCAAATAAACTTGTAAGAATAGGTGGATTAGTATTTTATAATACTCCGATCACACAAATAACAATACCAAAAAGTTTAGAGTGGGCATATGACGGAATTGCTGAAGGTCCATTTAATAATTGTTCAGAACTAAAGACGGTAAAGTTTGAGACTGGTGTAACAAGAATAGTAGGATATTTGTTTAAAAATTGTAATGGACTTGAAGAGATAACGATACCTGATAGTGTGACGACAATTGGCGAGAATGCGTTTTATCAGTGTGATAATTTGGTTTCGGTAGATATACCAAATACAGTTACTTCAATGGGGGGAAGTGTATTCTCTAATTGTACATCACTGGAAAAAGTACATTTACCTAACGTAAGAGTAAATGTAATGGATGGAACTTTCTCCGGATGTGCATCCTTAACCGAGGTTAATTTCCCGGACACGCTGGAAACGATAGGACAATCGGCATTTTATAACTGTACATCACTAAAGGAAGTTAATTTGCCGGAGAAGGTAAACACAATCAATAGTAGTGCCTTTAATGGCTGTACTTCTCTTGAAAAGGTCACAATACCATCAAGTGTAAAGACGATATATGGTAATGCTTTTTCTCACTGTGAAGCCTTAACCGATTTGACAATATCCGAGGGTGTAACCACCATTTATTCTAATGCATTTGAATACAACAAATCACTTGCAAAGGTGACACTTCCTGATTCTTTGCAGACACTAGGAGAATATGCATTCCGCTGTTGTGATGTGCTTGGTGAGGTGCATCTTGGTGCAGGACTTAAAACTGTTCCAAAGTATTGCTTCTACGAGGATCCTGAACTTGTTTCAGTTGTATTGCCACAACAGATTACAAAGGTGGATGAGTTTGCATTTGGTAACTGTACAAAGTTTACTGATGTAACAATGAATCGTAATGTGACAAGTGCTGCAGTTAATGCATTTTCATATCCTGCAAAGCTTTCCATTCATGGAGTGTCAGGTACTTATGCAGAAACATTTGCAAACGATAATAATATTAAGTTCACAGTGCTTGGAGCAAGTACAACAGCTATTAAGCTTAATAAGACAACTCTTGAGTTAGGACGAGGATATACAGCGGTTTTGACGGCTGCAATTACACCGGAGGATTCGGCAGACCAGTTCACATGGACTTCTACGGATGAAGATGTTGTGACAGTAGATGCTGCCGGAAAGGTCAAAGCTGTTGCCGGAGGGCAGGCATCAATTATTGCTATGTCAGGTGATGTCATTCAGATTTGTGAGGTTACGGTATACGAGCCTGTAAGTTCTGTATATCTTGACAAGTCATCATATACAGGAACAACGGGTGAGAAGTTGAAACTTACTGCCACCATTTATCCTAGCGATGCGACCTATAAGGACATCATATGGTCTTCAGATAATGATAAAGTTGCTTCTGTTGATGAAACCGGGCTCGTGACATTGGGCAGTTATGGTACGGCTAAGATAACCGTAACCACCAAGGATATGAATAGGACTTCAACCTGTACGATAACCGTCAAAGGAATTGACGTAACGGGAGTAACACTCAATGAAAAGAAAACTACAATACAGTTGCGCGAAAAGAAGAAGCTTATAGCAATTATTGCTCCGGAAAATGCCACCAACAAAAATGTAACATGGATTAGCAGTAATCCTGCTGTGGCTACCGTTGATAATGGCGAAGTAACTGGTGTTAGTGTAGGTACAACGGTAATTATTGTTAAGACGGAAGATGGGGCGAAAACGGCATCATGTACCGTTACTGTAACTGAGCCGACAAATCTTTCGGCTGACACGATGGATGCGAGCTTTGATTCGGTTGAAAGCAGTGATGCTACGCAGACACCTGCACCATCAACAATAACCTTGTACAATAATACAGATACGGATATAACAGATGTAAGTGCGTCAATGAAAAATGGAGATGCTTTAAGTGTACAGGTATCAGACACAATAGCGGCAGGTGGAAGTATAGCGATAACTATTACTCCAAGAGCGGATTTGCCTGTAGGTGTTTATGAGGATGAGATAACCATTATTTCAAGTGAAAACACATTGGTTATTCCAATTAGATACGAGGTTAAAGAAAGAAAAAGTGAGCCGGAAGAAAGTAGTGAAGAATGCGGCGGGAATGGTGGAAACGGTAACGGAACCAGTAATGGTAATAACACTTCTAATCCTTCAGAAAAACCGGGTGATGTGAATCCAGATGCTGGGGGAACTGCAAGTCAGGATGGTAGTGTAAGCACTCCGGTTATAGTTCCTGTTGTAGAAAAGTCAGCGCAGGGCTTTGCTGTTGGAACAGAAGTTGATAATACAGCAGATAAATCAAAATATAAGGTGTTAAGTAATACAACAGTAGAGTATACAGCAACGATAAATGCAAATGGCAAGCAGGTTTTAATTCCGGAAACCGTAACATTAAATGGTGCTACATACATAGTAACAGAGATAGCACCGAATGCATTTATAAATTGCAAGAAGCTTAAGCAGGTTGTTGTTGGCAAGAATATTACCAAGATTGGAAAGAACGCCTTTTCCGGCTGCAAGAACTTGAAGACCATCACCATCAAAAGTACAAAACTTACCAAGAAATCATTTGGCAAGAATGCATTTAAGGGTATAAGCAAGAAAGCAACAATTACTGTTCCGAAGAAACAGTATAAGAATTACAAGAAGTGGATCAAAGCAGCCGGTATTCCTAAGGGTGTTAAGATTAAGAAGAAATAAAAATTCTAAACGTGAAAACTAAGAAATAGCCGTCCTGCCCTGAGAAGCTGACGACTCCCTAATCATTATTTGAACTTCCGCTTGAAATAAGATATAATTCAAATTAATGAAAATTAGCTTTCGAGATTTTATTATTTTGATTTATAAAGGGTTTTGAGATGAAGATAAAAGTTGAAGATGTAACATTTGAAGAGTTTTTGGAACGGCAACAAAAAGCACTATCTGCACCAAGAAAAAGACCAAAAACGCCTAATCCTGTTCTTAGAAAACTTGTTAAGACATTGTCTCATAATGATCTTAAAAAGGTTGGATTTACTTACGAAAAAGTAGGCATGGAAAAACTTGGAAAAAAAGAGCCATGTCTTATCCTTATGAATCATTCAAGTTTTATAGATTTGGAAATTGCTGAATACATTTTTGCTGACAGACCATTTCAGATAGTATGTACCTATGATGGATTTGTCGGTAAGGAATCGCTTATGCGATCTATCGGCTGCATACCTACGCACAAGTTTGTTACGGATGTCGGACTTGTCAAAGACATGGCGTATGCGGCAAAGAAGCTGGGTAATTCCATTCTGATGTATCCGGAAGCGGGATATAGTTTTGACGGCACGGCAACGACACTTCCTAAGAGTTTGGGTAAATGTGTTAAGGTGCTGGGGATTCCGGTTGTTATGGTAAGGACGTATGGTGCGTTTCACAGAGATCCGTTATACAATAATTTACAGCTTAGAAATGTTGCGGTAACGGCAGAAGTTAACTTGTTATTGTCGGCTGAAGAGATTGAGAAGAAGAGTACAAAAGAAATCCAGGCACTGATAGAGAAGCAGTTCGAGTTTGATAATTTTGCCTGGCAGCGGGACAATGGGATAATAATCGATGAACCGTTTCGTGCGGATTGTCTCAATCGCGTGTTGTATAAATGTCCGGCATGCGGCGCGGAAGGACATATGCATGGCTTGGGCATTTACCTTGAATGTGATAAATGCGGAAAGAAGTATGAACTTACAGAGAACGGACAGATGAAGGCTTTTGAGGGAGAAACAGAGTATCCGCATATTCCTGATTGGTATCGTTGGCAGCGGGAATGTGTTGCAAAGGATATCAGCGAGGGCACATATAAGCTTGATGTCGCAGTGGATATTTATGCGCTAATAGATACAAAAAGCTTATGCCATCTTGGGGAAGGAAGGCTTGTTCATGATAATGAAGGATTTCATTTAAACGGTTGTGATGGAAAACTGACATATGAGCAGAAGCCGTCGGCAACATATTGCCTTAATTCAGATTACTATTGGTACGAGATAGGCGATGTCATGAGTATTGGAGATATTCATGTTCAATACTATTGTTTTCCGAAGGACGCCGGTGATGTCGTTGCAAAGGCGCGTCTTGCAACTGAGGAAATGTACAAACTTTGCAGGGGATGAAAAATAAACTAACAAAAATAGGGAATCCAATATGATAAAACTATCATAATAGATTCCCTGTTGTGTTTTAAATATTTCTTTTAATCAACCTTTACACCTGCAAGCAAAGCAGCGAACGGATTGTTTGGAATCTCCTCTGATTTATACTCTAGAGCAGGAGTATCATCGACATCATTATTACTGCTTTCTGTAATGTCTGATGTATTCATATCGACATCCTTAATTGAAAGTGACAACTTGCCATCTTCAATCTTTAATACTTTAACTCTTACTTCCTGACCAACCTTTAATACCTCTGAAGGTTTCTTAATTCTTTTCATTGATATCTTTGATATATGGACAAGTCCGGTAAGACCGTTCTCTAACTGCACAAACGCACCATAAGGCTGAAGTGTTTCTACCGTACCGTTAAAGATTGCACCCGGTGCAATTGCAGACATCTTGCGTCTGTTGTTGTCATCTTCCTTTTCTCGAAGAACAGACTTTGCGGAAAGAACAAGCTTGTTTGCACGCTCGTCGGCGGTGATAACTCTTACCTCAAGCTGCTTTCCAATATATTCTGATGTATCCTCAACAAATGAAAGTGAAAGCTGTGATGCGGGAATAAATGCACGTATTCCTTCAAGGTAAGTAACAACGCCTGACGGAACCTCCTCTTTGACGCGTACATTTACAATATCCTGACTTTCCAACAAAGCACGAAGCTTATCCCATGCAGCAGCCTCGCCGGCTTCTTTCATTGAAAGCAATACGTTGCCCTTGCCGTCATCTTTCTCGATTACAACCGCCTGCGTTTTGTCGCCGATTTTTAAATCTCTCATAGGCGAAAAATCCGGATCTGCGGATATATCGTTAAGAGGCACAACGCCCGGAACATAATAACCTATATCAAGTGTTACAACTTCGTCGTTGATATCCACTATCATACCCTCTAAAACATCACCTTCACGTATAACACGAAAGGAATCATTTAACTCCTTCTCGAAATCCTTCATTGTTTCTTCTGCCATTCCCATAATCCTCCTTGTATCTTTGTTATTCTTTATATCAATTTTTTCTGCGAAAATCAAGACTTTTTAGGGCATTTACTGCTTGACAGATACGTGGTTATTTATTATAATTCACTTTATGACGTTAAAGCGTTAAAACATTAAAACAGCAAAGTAGTGAGGAGAAAAGAAAATGATTATTAAAGTAATTATGCTTGTTGTATTCTTTGCGTTGATGATTGGAATCGGTATCTATTCAAGAAAGAGTGCAACTAACGTGAATGACTTCGTATTAGGAGGAAGAGGTGTTGGCCCTTGGGTATCAGCATTTGCATTCGGAACATCTTATTTCTCGGCAGTAGTATTCGTTGGATATGCCGGACAGTTTGGTTGGAAATACGGTCTTTCAACAACATGGGTAGGACTTGGTAATGCATTTATAGGAAGTTTGCTTGCGTGGCTTGTTCTTGGACGTAGAACTCGTGTCATGACACAGAAGCTTGATGCTAAGACAATGCCGGAATACTTCGGTAAGCGTTTTGACTCAAAGTCGCTTAGAATATTCGGCTCACTTGTTTCATTTATATTCCTTGTTCCATATACATCATCAGTATATAACGGTCTTTCAAGACTTTTCGGAATGGCCTTCAACATTGACTACAAAGTTTGTATTATTGTTATGGCAGTGCTTACAGGTGTATATGTTATCGTTGGTGGTTACATGGCTACGGCGTTAAATGATTTCGTACAGGGAATCATTATGTTATTTGGTATCAGTGCGGTTATCGTTGCTGTTCTTAAAGGACAGGGTGGATTTTTAACAGCAGTCAAGAAACTTTCAGAGATTCCAATGGATGAGACAGTTACTGTTCCTGCATTACAGGGAAGCCAGGGATTATTCGCAAGTTTCTTTGGACCTGATCCACTTAACCTTCTTGGTGTTATCGTGCTTACATCACTTGGTACATGGGGACTTCCTCAGATGGTGCATAAGTTCTATGCAATCAAGGATGAGCATTCAATCAAGACAGGAACAATTGTATCGACATTCTTTGCTATTGTTATTGCAGGTGGTTGTTACTTCCTCGGTGGTTTCGGAAGACTTTTCGATGTACCTGGAATATATAAGCCGGATGGAACGGTTGCATTTGATTCAATCATTCCACAGATGCTCTCTACACTTCCTGATATTCTTATAGGTATAGTAGTAGTGCTTGTGCTTTCGGCTTCAATGTCAACACTTTCATCATTGGTACTTACATCAAGCTCTACAGTTACACTTGATTTCCTTAAGGAAACATGTGCTAAGAATATGGACGAGAAGAAGCAGCTTATTATCATGCGTGTGCTCATCGCATTCTTCATTGTGCTTTCGGTTGTACTTGCACTTAATCCGCCTACATTTATTGCACAGCTTATGGGATACTCATGGGGAGCACTTGCAGGTTCGTTCCTTGCACCATTTATGTATGGTCTTTACTCAAAGAAGGTTACCAAGGCTTCCGTATGGGTAAGTTACATTGTCGGTGTATGCTTTACTGTAGTTAACATGTTTGTTAAGATTATTCCTTCACCGATTAATGCAGGTGCTGTTACAATGCTTGCAGGACTTATCATCGTTCCTCTTGTCAGTGCAATCACACCTAAGCTTGATTCTAAGTTTGTTGATGAGATATTTACTTGCTATGACGAGACGGTTACTGTTCAGAAGAAGTTCTCGCTTGAGGAGTAATTAATTATCACAACATATAGTGTGCTTTTAAGCTCGCAATCACAAGTGTTTTAATTAACGCATATATATAGAAAGAAAAGTCAAGAAAATGCATATTTTTTCTTGACTTTTTCTATGCGTTCTGATATTCTACCCTAGTCGGCGAATGCCGGGCTTTTTTATTGTGCGCATTTTTTATAACGCTTGGATGCGCCAAAAGCGGCAGAACCGATATATAATCGAGGTTTTCGGTTATATACAAATTAAGATGGAGGTGGAAGTTGTGCGAGTTAAAATCACATTGGCATGTACAGAGTGTAAACAGCGTAATTACAATCTGACTAAGGACAAGAGAGTCCACACTGAGCGTATGGAAACTAAGAAGTATTGTCCATTCTGTAAGGCACACACCTTACACAAAGAGACCAAATAATACGGAGGTGAATTGAAGTGGCAAAGGAAAATGAAAACGCAACTTTAAAAAGAAGCTTTTTCACTGAGCTCAAAGGTGAATTCCGTAAAATTGTTTGGCCAGAAAAGAAACTGTTAGGAAAGCAGTCTGTTGCAGTTATTCTTGCTGCTGTAGTAATCGGATGTATGATTGCTGCAATCGATTGGGTAATGCAGGTTGGCTTGTCATTTATTATCGGGTAAGGTGGTGACATATTATGGCAGATGTTGAAAGAAACGGCGAAGCAAGATGGTATGTTGCACACACTTATTCAGGATATGAGAATAAGGTCAAAGCTGATATTGAGAAGACAATCGAAAACAGAAAACTTCAGGACCAGATCTTTGAGGTATCCGTACCGGTTCAGGATGTTATGGAACTTAAAAATGGTACAAGAAAGTCTGTTTCAAAGAAGATGTTCCCTGGCTATGTGTTGATCAATATGATCATGAACGACGCAACGTGGTACGTTGTCAGAAACACAAGAGGCGTAACAGGTTTCGTTGGTCCCGGATCTAAGCCGGTACCCCTTACAGAGGCTGAGATGAAGAATCTCGGAATCAGAGTTCCGGAGATGGAAATCGACGTTGCTAAGGGTGATACTGTTAAGGTTGTTTCCGGTGCATGGGAAGGAACAGTCGGCGTTATCACAGAGGTTAACGAAGGCAAACAGGCAGTTACTATTGAAGTGGATATCTTTGGTCGTGCCACATCCGTGGAAATCAGTTTTATGGATGTTGTTAAGATGGATTGACAGAGAACTTAGTGAAAGCGAGTCGAAAGACGAAGCTTGAACTTAGTCGTAGTCATGCATGGAACTTAACGAGAACAAGCCGTAAGGCGAAGTTCAAGTTTAGTGACAGGCAGTAGAGTAGATAGCTGTCCAAGAACACGAACGAAGTGAAGTGTGATTGGAAACAGCGAACCATGGGATTGACAGAGAACTTAGTCGTAGTCATGCACCGAACTTAACGAAACCAAGCGAAGCGAAGGTTGAGTTTAGAGAGGGGCATTGACAGAGAGAAAAATGTCATAACAGTGGGAGGGTATATCCCGTTTGACCACATGAATTAGGAGGAAATTAGAAATGGCAAAGAAAGTAGAAGGTTATATCAAATTACAGATTCCTGCAGGTAAGGCAACTCCTGCACCACCGGTTGGACCTGCTCTTGGTCAGCATGGTGTTAATATCGTAGAGTTCACAAAGCAGTTTAATGCTAAGACAGCAGATCAGGGTGATATGATTATCCCTGTTGTTATCACAGTATATGCTGATAGAAGTTTCAGTTTTATTACTAAGACTCCACCGGCTGCAGTTTTATTAAAGAAGGCATGTAAGCTTCAGAAGGCTTCATCAGTTCCTAATAAAACTAAAGTTGCTACTATATCTAAAGCTGAGGTTCAGAAAATCGCAGAGCTTAAGATGCCTGACTTAAATGCAGGTAGCATCGAAGCAGCAATAAGCATGATTTCAGGAACAGCTCGTTCAATGGGAATCGTTGTTGAAGATTGATAGAGAACTTAGTGAAAGCAAGCCGCAAGGCGAAGCTTGAACTTAGTCGTAATCATGCACCGAACTTAACGAAACCGAACGAAGTGAAGGTTGAGTTTAGAGAGGGGCATTGATAGAGAACTTAGTAATTTTTAAAGTGGGAGGGTCGCTCCCGATAATACCACAGGAGGTTATATATTATGAAAAAAGGTAAAAGATATGTTGAAGCTAGTAAGCTTGTAGACAAGACACAGGTTTATGATATCCCTGAAGCAGTTGCATTGGTTAAGAAGGCAGCAAGCGCTAAGTTTGATGAGACTGTTGAGGCTCATTTAAGAATGGGACTTGACGGACGTCATGCAGACCAGCAGATTCGTGGTGCTGTTGTACTTCCTCATGGAACAGGTAAGACCGTTAAAGTACTTGTTTTCGCTAAGGGAGATAAGGTAGATGAGGCAACAGCTGCAGGTGCAGATTATGTTGGTGGCGAGGAGTTAATTCCAAAGATCCAGAACGATGGATGGTTAGATTTCGACGTTGTAGTTGCAACTCCTGATATGATGGGTGTTGTAGGACGTCTTGGTCGTGTTCTCGGACCTAAGGGACTTATGCCAAACCCTAAGGCTGGTACAGTTACTCCTGACGTTACTAAGGCAGTAAATGATATCAAAGCAGGTAAGATTGAATACAGACTTGATAAGAACAACATTATTCACGTGCCGGTTGGTAAAGCTTCTTTCTCTGAGGAGCAGTTAGCAGACAACTTCCAAGCGTTAATAGATGAGATTATCAAGGTTAAGCCGGCTGCTGCAAAGGGTCAGTATTTCAGAAGTGTAACACTTACTTCTACAATGGGCCCTGGTGTTAAGATTAACACAGTTAAGCTTGCTTAATTAGTAATCGACATTACGAGATTTTTAAACCGCTGTATCTTAAGGATATGGCGGTTTTTTTATTGACATTTATATAATATGTGAGTAACATATATTTTGTGCCGACAAGAGCAAAGATATATTGCCGGTATAAGAATTATTATGAAACGTAAATTAGGAGGACATAAGGCATGAGTATTAGAATTGGTATTATGGGCTATGGTAATCTCGGTAAAGGAATTGAGTGTGCGATTCGTCAGAATCCAGACACAGAGCTTGTAGCGGTATTTACAAGAAGAGATCCTGCAACAGTATCTATTTTAACAGATGGAGTTTCTGTTTGTAGTGTAAATGATGTTGAGGCATGGAAGGATAAGATAGATGTTTTGATTCTTTGTGGTGGTAGTGCAACAGACCTTCCAAAGCAGACACCTGAGTATGCTAAGCTTTTCAACGTAGTTGACAGTTTCGATACTCACGCAAAGATCCCTGAGCATTTTGCCAATGTTGATGCTGCTGCTAAGGCTGCTGGTACTGTTGGTATTATTTCAGTAGGTTGGGATCCGGGAATGTTCTCGTTAAATAGAATGTATGCAAATGCAATTCTTCCTGATGGAAAAGACTATACTTTCTGGGGTAAGGGCGTAAGCCAGGGACATTCAGATGCTATCAGAAGAATAGAGGGCGTTAAGAATGCTAAGCAGTATACTATTCCTGTTGACAGTGCGTTAGAGCAGGTTCGTGCAGGAAAGAATCCTGAACTTACAACAAGACAGAAGCATACAAGAGAGTGTTTTGTTGTTCTTGAGGAAGGTGCAGATGCAGCTAAGGTTGAGGAAGAGATTAAGACAATGCCTAACTACTTCTCTGATTATGATACAACCGTTCATTTCATCAGTGAGGAGGAACTTCTTCGTGATCACAGCGGAATCCCTCATGGTGGATTTGTAATAAGAACCGGAAAGACAGGCTGGAATGGCGAGAATAATCATGTTATCGAGTATAGCTTGAAGCTTGATTCAAACCCTGAGTTTACATCATCAGTAATCGTTGCTTATGCAAGAGCAGCATATAAGATGTCTAAAGAAGGTCAGACAGGATGTAAGACTGTATTTGATATAGCACCTGCATATCTTTCTGCATTAGACGGTGCTGAACTTAGAAAGAACTTATTGTAGGAAAGGGGATATACTTATGAAGAAGTTTATTGAAGAGTTTAAAGAGTTTGCTCTCAAAGGTAATGTTATGGATATGGCAGTCGGCGTTATCATCGGTGCTGCATTTGGTAACATCATTACTGCTTTGACAGAAAATGTTATCAATCCGCTTATCGGTTGTATCGGCAACCCTGAAGTAACAGGATTTGTAATTCCTCTTATCAAGGGACAGGAGATTAACCTCGGTGCATTAATTACAGCAATTATCAACTTCTTGCTTATGGCTATTGTTCTTTTCGTTGTTATCAAAGCAATGAATAAGGCAACATCTATCGGAAAGAAGAAAGAAGAAGCTGCACCAACAACCAAGAAGTGCCCATATTGTAAGAGCGAAATCGATATCGCTGCAACCAAGTGTCCACACTGCACCTCTGATTTGGAGGGATAAGGACACGTTTTAAGGTTTAATTTTGTTGGGATGTAAGAAACCATTAACAGGTTGAAAGAAAGAATAAGAAATTTTAATCTTGGATAACTTATAAAGATGCGCGATTATATAGGATTTCTGTGACGAAACTATATAATCGCGCATCTGTTAAATTTGTATTTAGAATTTAAATGTATCCTTAAGCCCTGCCCACTTCTGATCTTTGTCCGAAAGATTAAGCGCGCTTCCATCCTCAAGTGTATACCCTTGTGCTGAAGCACTGCCCTTGTATTCGCCGACAAGCTGTGGCCACTCAATTCCTATTTCAGGATCGTTCCATGCAAGACCGCCCTCATCGCCCGGATGATAGAAGTCTGTACATTTGTAGCAGAACTCAGCTACATCTGAAAGCACAAGGAAACCATGTGCAAATCCCGGTGAGATGTAGAACTGCTTCTTGTTCTCCTCTGTAAGCTCAACACCGAACCACTGCCCGTAAGTCTTACTGTCACTTCTAAGGTCAACCGCAACATCAAATACGCTTCCTTTAATAACACGTACTAATTTTCCCTGAGGAAATTCCTTCTGGAAATGAAGTCCTCTAAGTACTCCCTTAGTAGAGCATGACTGATTATCCTGTACAAATACCATATCAAGACCTGCCTCAGTCATATCATTCTGATTGTATGTCTCCATGAAATATCCGCGTGAATCACCGTGAACCGTCGGCTCTATAACATAGAGTCCTTCTATATCACATTTCGTAACTTTAATCTGACCCATTATTCGATTTCTCCTTATTCTTATTTTTTAATAACCAAGTTTTTTGAGATAACGAGCAAGTGCATCCTGCCATGTCGGAAGCGGAGTGAATCCGTTTTCAACCAACTTGCTTTTGTCAAGACGACTGTTAAATGGTCTTGCTGCCTTGGAAATACCGTATTCCTCAGTCGTTACAGGATTAACGGTTATACGGTCTTCGCTATACTCGTCATGTCCAAGCTCTGTAGCCTGACGGAAGATTTCCTTGGTGAAATCATACCAACTAATATATCCGCCTTCGTTGGTTGCATGATAATAACCGTATTTGTCAGTTTGAATCATATCAACCAAAAGTCTTGCCAAATCATAAGTGTATGTCGGTGTACCTATCTGGTCGTTGACAACCTTAAGTTCTGTATGGTTCTGCCCCACCTTTAACATTGTCTTGATAAAGTTGTTGCCGTTTAATCCAAATACCCATGCAATACGTACGATAAAGTATTTTTCAAGATTAGCAGTTACTGCATTCTCACCCATAAGTTTGGTATTACCATAATGGTTTAAAGGCTTGTAATCTTTGCAATCAGGTTTCCAGGGTTCCGTTCCCTGACCGTCAAATACATAATCTGTAGAAATATACATCATTGGAATATCAAGTTCTGCACAAACCTTGGCGATATTTTTTGTTCCACCAAAGTTGATGCCTTTAACCTTAGCGCGGTTCTCATCATCCTCTGCAGCATCAACGGCAGTCCATGCTGCACAGTGAATAACAGCGTCAGGCTGCTCAAAAATGATTCTGGCCTCAACAGTCTCTGAATCTGTTAAGTCTATTGGAATGTAACGCATTGTTGTTACTGCAGTTCCGTCATCAGCTCCGCTATACTTAGGAGCAATATCGCTGCCGATTCCGGTAAGTCCGCGTTTATCCAATTCATTCATTACGTCGTGGCCAAGTTGTCCTGCCACACCGGTAACTAAAACCTTCATATTATTTCCTTTCTAACTGTTTATCTGTCTTTGTACATCTTCTCGTAGTAATTCTGATACTCACCGGAAATGATAGTCTCCCACCACTCCTTATTGTCAAGGTACCATTTAATAGTCTTCTTGATTCCGTCTTCAAACTTTGTTTCAGGAAGCCAACCAAGCTCGTTGTGTATCTTTGTAGGGTCGATAGCGTATCTCATATCATGTCCCTTACGGTCTGTTACATATGTGATAAGGCTTTCAGGCTTACCGAGCTCTTTACAAATAATCTTAACGATATCGATATTCTTCATCTCGTTGTGTCCTCCGACGTTGTAAACTTCTCCAACCTTACCCTTGTGGATAATTAAGTCAATCGCGCGGCAGTGATCTTCAACATATAACCAGTCACGAACATTTTCACCCTTACCGTATACAGGAAGTGGCTTATCATTTAACGCGTTGGCAATCATAAGCGGAATAAGTTTCTCCGGGAAATGATAAGGTCCGTAGTTGTTTGAACAACGGCTGATAGTTACAGGAAGTCCATAAGTTCTGTGGTATGCAAGAACGAGAAGGTCTGCGCCTGCTTTTGATGAGCTGTATGGGCTGCTTGTATGAATAGGTGTTTCCTCTGTGAAGAAAAGGTCAGGTCTGTCAAGCGGAAGGTCACCGTATACCTCGTCGGTTGATACCTGATGGTAACGCTTAATTCCGTATTTTCTACATGCGTCCATAAGAACAGCAGTACCTTTGATGTTTGTATCTAAGAATACCTCAGGGTTCTCGATTGAACGGTCAACGTGGCTCTCTGCTGCAAAGTTAACAACCATGTCTGGCTTTTCTTCCTCGAAGAGTTTGTAAACAGCATCTCTGTCTGTAATGCTTTCCTTAACAAAACGGAAATTAGGGTTGTCCATAACAGGCTCTAATGTAGAAAGGTTACCTGCGTATGTTAAGCAGTCAAGACAAATGATTCTGTAGTCAGGATATTTGTCAAGCATGTGAAATACAAAGTTACTTCCGATAAATCCGGCTCCTCCGGTTACAATAATAGTCATAATTTTTCTCCTTTTTATAAATGATTTTTATTTGTCATGAAGTATATCAAGATACTTTCCGTCTAATACATCCTTTAAGTACTGTCCGTACTGGTTTTTCTTAAGAAGTTCATACACTTCCAATACATCTTCCTTGCTAATCCAATTGTTGTGGTAAGCAATCTCCTCAAGACATGCGATTTTTCTGTGCTGATGTGTCTCAAGTGTTTTAACAAAGTTGGTTGCTTCAACAAGGCTTTCGTGTGTTCCTGTATCAAGCCATGTAAAGCCCTGACCGAGAAGCTCAACATTTAAAGTTCCGTTCTCAAGATAAATGCGGTTAAGATCTGTAATCTCTAACTCGCCACGAGCACTTGGCTTTAAGTTCTTTGCATATTCAACAACCTTGTTGTCGTAGAAATAAAGTCCTGTAACGCAGTAGTTACTCTTTGGCTGAGCAGGTTTTTCTTCTATAGATATTGCCTTGCCCTCTGCGTTGAACTCAACGATACCGAATCTTTCAGGATCATCAACGTAGTAACCAAATACTGTTGCGCCCTGACCATTCTCTGCATTTTCAACAGCAGCCTTAAGACGCTTCTTAAGTCCGTGTCCTGCAAAAATGTTATCTCCAAGCACCATTGCTACAGTGTCGTCTCCGATAAACTTCTCTCCTATGATAAAGGCTTGAGCAAGTCCATCCGGGCTTGGCTGAACTTCATAAGAAAGTGATACACCAAACTGATGACCGTCACCTAAAAGTTCTTTAAATCTAGGGGTGTCCTGTGGAGTTGATATTATAAGTATGTCTCTGATTCCTGCGTTCATCAAAACTGACATTGGATAATAAATCATCGGCTTGTCATAGATAGGTAACAACTGCTTTGAGGTTACCATTGTCAACGGGTAAAGTCTTGTGCCGGAACCGCCGGCAAGGATTATTCCCTTCATGTAATATACCTCCTGTTAGTATTATTCTTCATATGTTGTCATATATGTAATGTCCTAAAATAAGTTTATGGTTCGATTGTAAAGGGTGACGTTACGTAACCTGCAAGATGTTTTTTCAAAAATACAATAATTATTAAGAAATTCGTAATTTGAATAATGATTTTGCGGATGTTATAATGTTTGAGTATTTTACAAACATGTTCGGAAGGGAGTTGCCTATATGAAAAAGAATATTATGAAAATGCTACCTTTAAGTTTGGCTTTGGTAATTGCTTGTGTGGGATGTACTAATAAGGATGGTAATAAAGATGTCAATAAAGCGGATAAGGCTGATACGACAATTGACGAAGTAGAGAATGTAACCGATGAGGATTCTAATGCGTCAAATGAGGATGAGCATGAAGATGTTAATGAATCTTCGAATGTAGATCTTAAGTTTCTGATTCAGAATAAATCTTGTTACATATATAAGGAAGAAGATTCGTACGATCCTTTATGTCATGATTCGTATGAGCTTATACATCTTAGTGATGAAGCAAAGGCAGCATATCCTGCGCTTTCCGATGCATTAGATGCTTTTAACAAAAAGCAGGAAGAGGATTCTAAGGAATCATTTAGTCAGATACAAAGTGATGCAAGGGAGTGGTATGATAGTGCTGATGATAAGTCGACCTTCTATGAGTGTTATCAGGAAGAAAATATCGAAGTATTAAGAGCCGATAAACATTACCTGAGCGTGAGGGTGAACTTTGAAGATTATATGGGCGGTGCGCATGGAACCTATGGCAGCGGCGGTTACAATTTCGATGTGAAAAGCGGTAAGGAACTTGAGCTTTTGGATGTTATAACGGATATTGACGGATTAAGAACCGTTGTTAAGGATAAACTATTTGAAAAGTATGGAGAATATGCAGAGGAGTTTACTGATCTTGATGCAAGCATATCCGAATATTTGACAGGCAAAGCTGATCAAGGCTGCTCATGGTTTATAACACCGGATGGAATAGATGTGTATTTTGGAATATACATGCTCGGCTCATATGCTGCAGGAACACAGACAGTAAGCATTATGTATGATGAAAATCCGGAACTGTTTGCGGATGGTTTTTGCAAGGTTGAAGGTAATTATGCAGAAACTATAAATGTATGGGATGGACTTTCAAGCGATTTGGATGGTGATGGAACGGTAGATAAACTTGAAATAAAACCGGAGTATGATGAGGGTGAATGGATTAACAAAGTGGATTTTGTGATTAACGGTAATTCCAATTTGGTGGAAGCGTACGGTTATGAGATAAAGCCTTACCTTGTGAAAGTAGGCGGAAATACATTTGTTTTTGTGGAAATGCTTGAAGAAAATGATTACAGAATGACCGCATCATACCGTATTAACGGAAACGTCGTGGAAAAGGTTGGCGAGTATAACGGATATATAACAGATGTTCTGCCGGAACCTGATTATGGAAGTGAGTGGACATCATATTGGAGAAGTGCATTTGTTTCGCCGGATGACATATACCTTGGTGATACTGTTCAAATATTCTGTACACACACGGGTATTGCAAAAGCATATATAAATGAAAATGGTGAATTGATGCTTTCTGATAACTATTATTATGCACTTAAGTATAATTCGGAAAAAAGCATAACAACCAAAACTGATATTGCGGCTATGATAGTTGATAAAGACAGTTTGGAGGTTACAGAAGAAAATGCCACAATTCCTTCGGGAACAAAGATATCAATATTTGGCACAGGCCCTAATAATGTTGTGGATATTGAAGCTGAGGACGGAACGATATATCGAGTATCGGTTAAGAGTGATGATTGGCCGCAGACGATAGATGGTGAGGATATAGAAAATCTTTTTGACGGCATTCTATTTGCAGGATAATTGAAAAAAATAAGAAATATTTGCCTTTATTTGGAAAATCTACTATAATAGCAATGTATGTGATTTTTTAGGTAAAGATAAGTTTTAATAGAAAAGAGGCAGGTGCAGACATGAAATTTATTCATATGGCAGATGTCCATCTGGGGATACAGCCGGACAAGGGCAAACCTTGGAGCAAGGACAGAGAACAGGAGATAAAGGATACCTTTGTCAAGGTTATAGATGATGCGGAGAGAAAGCAGGTTGACTTACTGCTTATCGCCGGAGATTTATTCCATATGCCCCCTTCAGAGGGAATGTTAAGAGATGTGGATTACATATTATCAAGACTTACTGCAACAAAGACAATCATTATCGCAGGTAACCATGATTATATGAAACCGGATAGTCCGATGGCTAATTATCGTTTTTCATCAAAGACTATTTGTTTGTCTGCTGAAAAAATAAATAATGTATATATGAAGGATATCAATACCTGTGTTACCGGTTTCTCTTATAATAATAAGGAAAACACAGAGGATATTCTTAATCATATCAAACCTGCTAAACAGGGTGCCTTTAACATATTATTAGCACATGGTGGAGATGCTAAGCATTTACCTTTTAATAAAAAGAATTTAAAAGAATCGAACTTTGATTATGTTGCACTCGGTCATATACATAAGCCAGAGGTTATCAAAGAGAATCAGGTTATTAATTGTGGATCCCTTGAGCCGATTGATCATACGGATACAGGTGCCAGAGGATATATTTATGGTGAGGTTGTTGACGGAATAGTTAAGACACAGTTTGTTCCGGTTGCGAAGAGAGCATATATGAATCTTCTTATCAACATCAAACCTGATCATTCTCCTGCTATGATACTTGACCTTGTGGACAGACAGATTCGCAATATAGGCGAACAAAATATATACAGAATCCTTGTAAAAGGCCACAATCACAATCATGATGTTTTTGATTTTTCAAGTCTTGTAGCTAAATATAACATTTATGAAGTTGTAACTGAAGAGAGCAGAGATGAGTATGATCTTAATCAGCTCTATCAGGAAAATCAGGACAATCTGATTGGTAAGTTTATCAATCAGCTTTCTGACAATTATTACAATGACGAAGTATGCAGGAAAGCAATCCATTATGGTTTGGATGTACTATTAAAGACGGGAGATAAGTAATATGAAAATTGACAAGCTGCATTTACAGAATTACGGTAAATTTCATGACAAAGACATTACACTCACTCCCGGTGTTAATATCATTTTGGGAGGCAATGAAGCCGGTAAGACTACGGCAAAGGATTTCATAATTGACATGCTTTATGGAATTGATAAGGCAAGAGGAGTAGGGGCCAGATTTGACCACTATGAAAAAAGACGCCCTATTAATGGTATGGCATACTCAGGCTCTATGGAGTTCTCTACCGAAAATGGCGAATATATCTTAGAGAGAAATTTTGCAAAGAATGAAAAAAGAACGACTTTAAGACAATTAGATACCGGCCGTGAGGTTCCACTTAAAGGTGACCATGATATTTTAGGAACGGTGTTAGAAACAGACAAGAGCACTTATTTGAATACTCTTTGTGTTGGCCAGTTAGAGACGGCAACCGATAAGAATATTGCGGAAAAACTTAATCATTATATTGTTAACATGGCTTCTACAAAAGCAGGAGACATTGATGCGATTAATGCAATTACTGAACTTAAGAAGAAAAGACGCGAGTTTGTTGATAAAGATGCTGAAGAGAAGATAGCGGAAATTACGGCAAAACTTCAGTTAGACAGAGATTTTGACGCAGAATTAGAGGCTGTTCGTGCAGAGTACAGAGAGTTAGATGCTACACTTAACAAGGGTGAGGAGAAAATACAATTCACACCTATTAAGAATGCAGCAACACAAGAGGAAGAAGAACGCCAGAGAAAAATTCGTGAAGAAGAGGAAAGACAACGTGAAGAACGTGAGCCTCTTTCAAAGCGAGAGAAGGATATCAAAATGTTAAGAGCGATGGGTCCTAAGAGCTTTTTGGACAATTCGTTTGTGATTTTCCTTTTTGCACTTATTATAGTTGCGGCGTTTGTTGGAATTGCGTATGTAGTACCTGTAGCTTCACCGGTTGTTAAGATGGGTATAATGGGATTTGGTGTTGCACTTTCTTTGCTTATGACAATACAGATATTTGCAAGAAGAAGTGCATTATACAAACTCCTTGATGAATTAGAAATCGAACGTGGCTTTGAAGAGGCTAAAAGTGATGTTAAGTCATCAGTTTCTGATAGCAGACGTGGTGAAATGATTGATCGTCTTGCCGAACTTAAGGTTAAGCAGGAGATGCTTCTTAAGGAAAGAGGCGAGCAGGAACTCTATATGAACCAGATTACCGAGCTTAAGTCTAAATCAACTGCTAATGTAACGGAACTTGAAGCTATTGATCTTGCGATAAGCACAATTCAGGAACTTTCTGAAGAGATATACGATTCTTTTGGTGCCGTACTCAATACCCAGGTATCAGAGATTGTTTCTACTATAACTCATGGCAAGTACGAAGAGGTTAGAATTGACGATCAATTAAGAGTTATGGTCAAGAGTGGAAGTTCATTTATTAGCATGGATTACTTAAGTACAGGAACGGTTGAGCAGATTTATCTTGCATTAAGATTGTCTTTGGCAAATGTTCTTGTTAGTGAAGACATGCCAATTATTATTGATGATATTTTTGTAACATACGATGAGGATAGATTGCGTGATACATTAAGTTGTATCGGTGAATATTTGAATCGTCAAATTATAATATTTACAACCAATTCTAAGATACAGGATATATTCAACTCTTTGGGAGTACCGAATTATTCAATCAATCTCTAGAATTGTCAAAAGCTAATAGCTGGAAATGAGGTAAATTATGGCTGATAACAAGAAACCTACATCAGAGGAATTAGCCAAAAAGAAAAGGGCCAAAAGAGAACGAAGAAAGAAAAGAAAACGCGTAAGAAGAATTATTCTTAGTTACTTACTTGTGGTGTTTACACTTGTGTTTGTAATAGGCGGATACTATGCGTATGAGAAGTTTGGTAAGGATTTGTTGGTATACAGAGATGAGGCGGTTGAAATTGTTGCCGATTCGTCTCCTGAAACCTTCCGTCAGGATGAGACTTCTATAGTATATGATGCAGATGGTAAGAAACTTAGAGAAGTTACCGGTGAGAAGGAAGTATATTACAAGACTTATGATGAAATCCCTGCATACTTTGTTGAGGCAATGGTATCTGTTGAGGACAGACGTTTCTATGAACATAACGGTGTTGACCCTGAGGGTGTTGTAAGAGCGGCATACATATTGTATAAGCATGGCGGTGCAATCACACAGGGTGCGAGTACAATTACTCAGCAGCTTGCAAGAGGAATATTCCTTACAAAAGAGGTTAAGGAAGAAAATGAAAGCAAGAAACTTAAGTATTTAAGAAAAATTAAAGAGATGTTTGTTGCCATGGAAATGGAGAAGAAATACACCAAGCAACAAATATTGGAGTATTATCTTAACAACATTTTCTTCGCTAACGGATACTATGGAATAGGTGCGGCGGCAAAAGGATATTTTAACAAGGAACTTGATGAAGTAACTGTTTCGGAAGCGGCATTTTTGTGTGCAATACCAAACAGTCCGTCGTATTATGATCCAAGAGTTTATTATGATCACACAATAGAGCGTCGAGACAAGATTTTAAATGATATGCATGAACTTGGCTATCTTAATGATCTTGAACTTGAGATGGCTCTTGAGGAGAAGATTGAACTTGCTCCTGAAAAGAAAGTAAGTCACGATTATATTGAGACGTATACTAATTTCTGTGCAACCGAGGCGCTTATGGAAGCTGACGGTTTTCAGTTCCAATATAAGTTTAAAAATATAGATGAGCAGCACGAGTATAACGCGCGTTACAGAGAAGCTTATGATCAGTATTACTCATCACTTTATACCGGTGGTTACAGAATATATACATCGTTTGAACCTTCTAAACAGAATATGCTTCAGAATACAATTGATGAAGTTCTTTCAATGGATGAAGAGAAGAATCCTGATACGGGAATATACAATCTTCAAGGTGCATCTACATGTATAGACAATTCGACCGGACGAGTTGTTGCCATGGTCGGCGGAAGAACTCAAAGAGAGATTGAAGGTTACAGCTTAAATCGAGCATACCAGAGTGCGAGACAGCCTGGTAGTACGATTAAACCGCTTATTGTATATACACCACAGTTAGAGAGAGGTTATACGCCTTCTACTGTAGTTGATGATACGGATTTTGAAGAGGGACAGATGCCTGAGAATTCAGGAAAGTCTTATTCGGGAATGATATCCCTTGCACAAGCGGTAGCTGCGTCTAAGAACGTTGTTGCTTACCGTTTATACGGACAATTAACTCCTGAGGTTGGTTCGGAATATCTTCTTAATATGAACTTTAACTACCTTACTATAGAAGACAGACAGAACATGGCAGCATGTCTTGGTGGTCTTACATATGGTGCAACTACAGTTGAGATGGCATCAGGATATTCTACTATAGAGAATGACGGTGAGTTTAGAAAGCCTACATGTATCATAGAGATAACGGATGCTCAAGGTAATGTTATTGTTTCCGATAAGATTAAGTCAAAACGTGTTTATGAACTTAATGCATGTCGAATGATGACATCAATGCTTAAGGGTGTATTTACCGGAGGAACAGCAAGCGGACTTGGCATTCCTAACATGTCATGTGCGGGTAAGACGGGAACTACAGATAACAATACTGACGGTTGGTTCTGTGCATTTACACCATATTATACAACGAGTGTTTGGGTTGGATATGATACACCTCAGGCAACACGTGGTTTGTGGGGTTCTACATATCCCGGTAAAATCTGGCACGACTATATGGTTCAGATAAATGAAGGTTTGGAAGATATAGGATTCCCTGATTATGAATGGGTTCGTTCCACCAAGGATTGGAAAGATACACGTTCAAGTTCCGAGGATTCTGAAGATAAGAAGAAAAAGAAGAAGAAAAAGAAGAAAGAAAAAACAACGGAAGTATCTACATCTGATATACCTATAGAAGATCCGACAGACGCTCCGACGGAAGTTCCGACAGAGCCGGTGACGGATATACCGGCAGAGCCGGCAAGTGATGTTCCGACACCTTGATTACAAAACAAAAATAGAGGTCCTCGAAATGAGGACCTCTATATTTTTGTTTTTGTATATTTTAGTAATTCTCACGAATTGTATGTGATCTGCGATACTCAGAGATACGATCCTGAATACGATCGCTTGGATCAAGTATTTCTGAAATTGATGCATCGTGGTTGAGGTGATCAATAAGAAGAGCAATGTATTTACTCATGTCGGCTGTTATATACCAATCTCTGCTAAGTAACTCTTCAGTTCTGTATGTTAAGTTGGTTGTAATAACCTTCTCGATGATTCCTTCTTTCTTAGCGTTATCAAAGAGTTCAAGACCTGCTGTAAAGAGTCCAAATGTTGAAACGCAGAATACTCTTTTTGCCTTGCGGTTTTTAAGCTGCTTTGCAACATCTAACATACTCTCACCGGAAGATATCATATCATCGATAATGATAACGTCTTTTCCTTCAACAGAGTCTCCTAAGAACTCATGTGCAACTATAGGGTTTCTTCCGTTAACAATTTTGCTGTAATCACGTCTTTTATAGAACATACCTACATCTACGCCAAGTACGTTTGCAAAGTAAATTGCACGGTTCATGGCACCTTCATCCGGGCTTATTACCATAAGATGCTCTTTTGAAAGATCAAGGTCCGGTGTGGACATAAGAAGAGCTTTTAAGAACTGATAAGTAGGTCTGATGTTCTCAAAACCGTGTCTTGGAATTGCCATCTGAACGCGTGGATCGTGTGCATCAAATGTGATAATGTTATCTACACCCATAGAAGCAAGTTCCTGCAAGCCCATGGCACAATCAAGCGATTCTCTGCCACTTCTCTTGTGCTGACGGCTCTCGTAAAGGAAAGGCATAATAACAGTTATTTTTCTCGCCTTACCACAAGCTGCTGCAATAATTCTCTTAAGGTCAGAATAGTGGTCATCAGGTGACATTGGACATTTCATTCCATACATTGAATACTGAATGCTGTAATTGGTAACGTCCACCATAATATACAAATCAAGGCCTCTTACTGACTCGGTAATTTCTCCCTTGGCTTCGCCGGAAGCAAAACGAGGACATTTTGCATTTAATAAATAAGAGTCTTTTTCGTATCCGTTAAATGCGATAGTATCCTTTTCTGCATTCTGTCTCTCTGCTCTCCATTTGGACAAATAATAGTCCACGCGCTCGCTGAGAGGTGTGCAGCTCTGTAATGCGATAATTCCAAGAGGACCTACCGGTATTGTTGATAGTAAATGACTGTCTTTTGGCATGATTTTTCTCCTTTGAAAATGGTTAATTGTTTTTGATAGCGTTTCTTCTTTTGGCAAGACGCACGTTGTTGCCATAGAAGTTATAAACCTTGTACTCAGCAAGAATTCGGGTTGATATTCGATCGGAATACCGGTCGTTTAGTTCTTGCAAGTTCAAATTGGTTGATATAACCGTTGACTTGCCTTCCCGCATTCGCGTGTTAAGTATATTATAAAGCTCGGAGGCCACAAATGAGTTGGTAAACTCCGTGCCAAGGTCATCAATAATTAACAAATCACATCTATATAAATAATCGTATATTTCTTTGTTTTTTGGATTGCCTGATTTGTTCATTACAGCATCTCCGCAAACTTCTTCGAAAAGATGTATGGCACTTTGATACAAAACGGTATGACGTGTATCCATGAGTGCTTTGGCAATGCAGTTGGACATAAATGACTTGCCAAGGCCCGTATCACCATAAAATATCATGTTACCGCCATTCTTGTCAAAGTTTTCTACGAAATCTTTTGCCTTGTTTAATATATTATTCATATTATCCCATGGAGTATAAGGATGAATGCCGTCTGACTCCTTTGGGTAATAATCAAGATTAAAGGTATCGAAGTTCTCTGTTTCTAATATCTTATTTAGAGTCGACTGTCGATACAACATTGTAATGGTTGCCTGTTTAAAGCAGTTGCAGTAGTCTGTTTCTGTTCTGCCGGTGTCTTGGCAAATCGGACAGGTATATATAGGGTTAAGATAATCCTCCGGGTATCCGTGTTCTTTAAGAAGATTCTTCTTCTCATTAATAAGAGCCTTATTTGTCTCTTTGACATCTTCTGTGTGGTCTGCATTGCCTTTTAAACGCGCGCGTACGGCATCTATTGAGGAGAGGGCAATGCTTTGCTCGATTTCTTTAATGCGAGGGATAAGACGATATATTTCTTGCTTGCGTTCCTCTTCGAGAGCACGATTATTATTTTGATTGGTGTAGTACACCTTCATTATCTCGTCATAGACATCTTCGGTAAACAGCATTATTTCTTATTAGTCTCCTCTATAAATAAGTTTTCAAATTCGCTAATTACATTATCACTTGTAGAATTGTGATACTGATTGAATTGGTTTGTTGTTTTTCCTGTTTGCTTTCCTTTTCTTTGTTTGGCATTTTCCTCATCAAGCTTGTCTATATCAGATATTTTCTTGACGCCATATTTATGCCAATTTTCAAGTATTCCGTTAACATAGTTAAAGTTAGCGGATTGTGGTTTTGAAAGAACAGCACGTTTGCACGCTTCTATTATAATACTCTTGTCAAATGCATATGTATTATACCATTTATCTATATATTCGATTTCGACAGATGTTGCAACTCTACCTTGTATTCCCAACTCTTTTAATACCGATTTATAAATGGTATTATAATTTTTTGTAATTTCTTTTGCTTCAGGAACGGTTTTGATTCCTTTTTTATACCATTCTATTGCAACAGCTTCAATGTATCGGCAACTCTTCTTTCCAAGTGTTACACAATACTCAATAAGGTATTCCATTAATTCAGGGGAGAAGTTTAACTGCTCGTAAATGTTTGTGATGATTTGCAAACTTGTTGCAGTTAATTTGTTTCCGAATAATGTTTCCATTTGATAAATGAGAGTAGAGAACTCATCATCCTCTTTTATTTTTTTGTTTATATAAGAAGCTTTGTAATTTATTTTTTCAGGAACTGCAACAGGTTCGTTTTCCTCTGTAGCGGCAATTTCTTCAACTTCCTGTTTTTTGTGTGCTGCCTTTTTTTGTGCACTGTCACTTTCAACACCAAGCATTGAAAGTAAAGTGCTGTTATCATCAGTAGATGATTTTGGTGTAAGAGGAAGTAATGTGATTCCTGTTAAAACGTTGTCGGAAGTATATTCCAATTGGACGACGTTTTCCTTAATCCAGTATCTGATTGCTCTGCATATATCTTTCTCTGTTGAATCAAAATGATCCGCGATGTCTGCAACCGTAACCGCACGGCCGCTGTTTAATAACCTGACCAGATACAAATATACTTTGACAAACTCGCCATTTGCATCCGTCATGTAGTAGTCTATAAAAAAGTTAGAAACCGATGAATATGTCTCATGATTTTTCGTTGAAATAGTAATAGTTTCCACTAGTTTTTACCCCTTTTTCTCAAATGCAAACGCATTATAACATAGTGATTTGAAAAAGGAAATAGAACGTTTGTTTCGCAAAGAGCCTGATAGGAAAATGTGGAAAGTGTGGAAAGTGTGGAATGATTGTTGACATAATATCAGTTGTACGAAATGGTGCAATCAAACATCATATATGTACAAGCTTTGCGGAAAAAATTATAGGTGTCTTGTCCAAATTATGTAAATAAAATAATCCACAATCATTTCTTGTCAAGAGACAATTTTCAGATTGTGGATTATGTGTATAATTATTGTCCGAGTAGCTCTTCGCCTATTAAATAGACATCTCCGGCACCCATAGTTATCAACAAATCATTTTTTTTGCAATTTTTTAATAAATAATTTTCAGCAGCCGGGAAGCTACTTAAATATCTTGCATCTGTGCCCTTTTCTTTGATGCGATCTGCTAATTGTTTAGCACTTACGAGCCCTGTATCTTTCTCGCGGGCTGCATATATATCAACCAATATTACGTGGTCAAAACCTGACAGAGCGTCGGCAAACTCCTCAAAGAGTGCCTTGGTTCTTGTGTAGGTGTGTGGCTGGAATACAACCCACAATTCATTGTGTGGTGTGTGTGTTGCTGTTGTAAGCGTAGCCTTAATTTCGGTAGGATGATGTGCATAGTCATCAATAACAGTTACATTGCCGAGAGTTCCTTTCATTTCGAAACGTCTGTGTGCACCGGAAAAACAAGAAAGACCTGCTAAAGTATGAACTCTGTCAATTCCCAAAATATCTGCTGCAGCAACTGCTGATAACGAATTGGTTATATTGTGTGTTCCACCGATATTTAAATGGATTCGATCCTGTTTCTTGCCGTCAACGACAAGTGTATAACTCATATGTCCGTTGTCGTCTGCTTCAATATCAACAGGGTAGTATCTGTTTGTATCATTTAAACCAAATGTTACTACGTCGCATGTAAGACCTTCTTTGATACGGTCAATGCAATCCATATCGCCATTGACGATTAAGTGGCCGTTGTCAGATAAGTTGGTTGCGAAAGTATGGAAACTTTCTATTATCTCATCAATTCCGCTAAAGAAGTCCAAATGATCTGCATCGACGTTAAGAATTATACTTATATAAGGAAACAATGCATGATAACTGTTGGTGTATTCGCATGCCTCCGTTACAAAATAATCGCTTTTGCCTACAAATACATTGCCGCCGATAGAATCTAATATTCCGCCTACTGATATCGTAGGACTGACGTCAGCCTCGATAAATATCTGGGACAACATGGAAGTTGTTGTTGTCTTTCCATGTGTTCCTGAAACTGCAACGGAATATTTGTAGTTGTTCATAATCTGACCGAGCAGTTGTGCTCTTGAAAGCATTGGAAGTTTGCGGGCAACGCACTCGGCGTACTCCGGATTGTCTTCGTGAACTGCTGCAGTGTATATTACAAGATCAATATCATCTGTTATGTTGTCTGCACTTTGTCCGATGTTGATAATAGCCCCCATGGATATGAGTTTATCAACTATTTCCGAGCTTTTTGCATCTGAACCTGTTATTTTAAAATCTTCCTTTAACAGAATCTCTGCCAAACCGCTCATGCTGATTCCACCTATTCCGATGAAATGGACATGGATTGGTTTGCTAAAATCCACTTGATACATAACACATTACCTCTTTTTTGTTTTATTCGTTTTCTGTTGCTGGTTCGTCGCTTGCTGCCGGTGCTTCTTCGGTTGTAGCCGGAGTGTCACGAACATAAAGAATGTTCTTATCGATAGCAAGGAAATCGTCATCGCTGATGTAGTAATATTCATCAGTAGGCTGAACCGGGATTTCCATTGTTATAGGGTCCATATATCCGGCTTTGTCTACTGTTGATTTCAATATTTCAATTATGCCTTCCGCAAACTCTGTTTCGTATTCAACTTCTGTTGTGTTGTTGTAATCACCGTCATCGACACGTGCGTTGAAATCTTCGATATATGCGACAATGCTGTCGTAACTGGTCTCTAAAGTATCTAACGGATATACGGTAAGCTGGATAATATATGGCTCGCCGTTCTTGCCTTCTTTGACACCGGTAACTTCATACTTCGAATTAGCAAAAATTGACTGTGCAAGATAGTAAAACTCAGAAAGAATTGTTCCGTCATCAACTTCTTTGATGCCGTAGTAATTCATAAGGTTGTGAGCCTGATAGTCCATGTTTGCAACATATACTGCTTCGGCATCCTTTTGTGAAACGCCTGTAAGTGTTGTGTAGTCTTTTGAAACATTCTTGTAATTGATATCTAAAAGGCTTACTACATATCTTGAGTATACCTTGGCCTTACTATCAAAAAGAGCACATCCCGCAAGAGAAAATGTAAGGACAAGTATCATCGTGATGGCTATAAGTTTCTTTGTTGATTTCATTGGTTAAACCCTCCTTAAGGTCTTAATCTGCATACATATCAATATTCTAGCACACATTTAAAATAATGTCTATGTTTTGATAAGGGCAAACTCTTTTTTTGTCAAGGTTGTTTCTATGAGGAAAATGATGTAAAATACGTAGAAAATGATATTTGGAAAGAGGAAGATACCCAATGAGGATTTTTGATACACATGCTCATTATGATGATGATGCATTTGATGATGACAGAGAAGAGGTGCTTGAACGTGTCTTTTCATCAGGCGTTGAGGCAATTGTCAATATAGCGTGCTCGATGGAAACGACTAAGGCTATGTCTAAGTTCATATCAAAGTACGACAAAATGTACGGAACTCTGGGCGTTCATCCGGACGATGTAGAGGGATTAAGTGTCCTTGATATGGATGATATAAGAAAGTATGCAGGTGAGGAGAGAATAGTTGCAATCGGTGAGATAGGACTTGACTATCACTATGATGATATTGATAAGGAACTTCAAAAAAAATGGTTTGCAACGCAGCTTGAACTTGCAAGGGAACTTAAATATCCTGTTGTTGTTCACAGCAGGGATGCTGCAAAGGATACTCTTGATGTTATGAAGGGTGTAAATGCTGCCGATATCGGAGGAGTTTTACACTGCTTCGGTTACGGTGTTGAGATGGCTCGGGAATACCTTGATATGGGCTACTACATCGGAGTTGGCGGAGTGGTAACATTTAAAAACGGAAGGAAATTAAAAGAGGTAGTTGATTACGCGCCTCTTGACAGAATTGTTTTGGAAACTGATTGTCCGTATCTTGCACCAACACCGTTTCGCGGTAAGCGTAACGATTCTTCATACCTTACATATGTGGTTGAGGAAATAGCAGGAATCAAGAATGTGTCGGTAGAAGAGGTTTGCGAGCAGACATATAAAAATGCGATTGATTTATACAGACTGTGATTAAGGTTTGTAACAGAAAGGAATAAATATGGAGAAACTTAGTAATCCACAGGTTACCATTGAAACAATCAAAAAATATGACTTTGCATTTCAAAAGAAATTTGGACAGAACTTTCTTATTGATGAGCATGTGATTTCCAAAATTATCTCAGCGGCAGAACTTACAAAGGACGATATGGTTTTAGAAATCGGACCCGGCTTTGGAACAATGACACAATACCTTTGCGAGAATGCAAGAGAGGTTGTTGTCGTTGAAATCGATAAGGAACTTATTCCGATTCTTCACGATACTCTTTCGGATTATGACAATGTTACGATTGTAAATGAGGATATTTTAAAATACGATATTGCTGCTTTGGTTAAGGAGAAAAACGGCGGACGTCCGATAAAGGTCGTTGCCAATCTTCCTTATTATATAACAACACCTATTATTATGGGTCTTTTAGAAAGCAGAGTCCCTGTTGATAATATAACGGTTATGGTACAAAAAGAGGTGGCACTTCGTATGCAGGCGGGACCGGGTACAAAGGACTACGGTGCACTTTCTTTAGCTGTACAGTTTTATGCCGAACCCTATATTGCGGCAAATGTTCCGCCTAATTGTTTTATTCCAAGACCGGGAGTTGGTTCAGCGGTTATCAGATTAAAACTTTTTAAGGAACAACCGGTTAGTGTTAAGGATGAGAAGTTTATGTTTTCTCTTATAAGAGCATCATTTAATCAGAGAAGAAAAACGCTGTCTAACAGTCTTGTAAATGGTGGAATACCTGTAACGAAAACCCAGATAACAAATGCGCTTACAAGCATGGGCGTATCAACGGAAATCAGAGGCGAGGCACTTACACTTCCGCAGTTTGCAGAACTGAGCGATATTCTGTGTTCGTAAAATAAAAATGCTTTTTTGGAATATATTGTTATGTCGCGGCATACAATTATTTTCAAAGGAGCGTGTTTTTAAGTGGCAAATTATAAAAGAAGAGTGACGTATTTTTACCATTATAATAATGATAGAGTTGGGAATACGGCAGGTTTTATCAAACTTGAGATTCGTGGCGATGATGTTCGAATAACCATTAACATTCAGGAAAAAGTAAGTGCGAGATCAAATCCATATCTGTGCTTTTATTATGAGAAGGGCGATAATTTAAACGTGGTTAAAATTGATAATATAAAGCGTGAGAAGGGAGTCCTTACTTTTTGCGAGAAATCTAAGTGGAGAAATCTTTTTGCTACGGGAAGAGATTTGTATACTTTTGACGGCGTCATTGTTTTTTACAGTGAAAATGATTATTATCTTGGAGACTTTGAGGATAGAGACAGAAGTACATACGCTTTAAGATTTGAAAGCGAAAACAAGATGCAATCTGATGCCGAAGAAGAAATATACGATGAAAAAGATGATGATACACACTTGGAGGAAAAGCCGCAAAATGATGTTGGAGAAGTGAGTTGTCGAGAAGAAAAGAACGAGTCTGTCGATAAATCTAATTTGGAGTATGGCTTTGAACGTGTTGTGAAAACTTCGCCGAAACTTCCAATGTTTAATGCGCAGGAATTGTTTGATTGTGTAAGAATTCATCCACGTGATATCGGAAGACTGGATATTGGTAACTGGAAACTTGGGACAAACAGTTTTTTGACGCATGGGTATTATACATATCAATATTTGATGCTTGGAAGAATGAGATTCCCTGACGGAAGAAAACATGCGGTGTTAGGAGTGCCGGGATTATACACGAGCAGAGAGAAATATCTTGCCAATATGTTTGGCTTTGAACAATTTATACCTGTTAAGAAAACAGGAACCTCATCAGGACAATTTGGCTATTGGATAGTGGAAATAAATGAAGGCAGCAATATATAATTAACGATGGTAGTCGTTGTTAAGCAACGAGTAACGGCGATGATCCGTGAAGGTACCATTTACTTCAACACTCTTATATTCCGTTCCTTCATACGAAAAGCCCAATCGTTCCAAAACATGAATTGAACGTGTGTTGTTCGGGGCAACTTTCCCCTCGATACGATGCATTCTGTAGTCGGAAAACATCACGTTAATTCCTGCAAGACAAGCCTCGGTTATATAGCCGTTGCCCCAGTAATCGTGATGTAATTTGTATCCGATTACGGTGCTTGAAAAGGGATGAGGTCTTATGTTTGCAAAATTAATTGTGCCGATAATTGTGTCGGGTGCTTCCTTTAGATAAATGTAATAGCGCAGAGAATGGGCCTTGCATGCTTCTGTGTATTCGCACTGCATTGCGGCAGTTTGATATTCGATGGAATAGAAGTTGTCAGGTCTTGTTGCCTCATATGGTTCAAAGTATTTTTTGTTCTCTTCGTAAAAGAGAAGTACTTTCTTGGCGATGGATTCATTCTCAACCCTCAATATTAGTCTGTCGGTTTCTACAATAAAAGACATGGCTTAACCCTCTTGCAAATTAACATTTAAAACATTATATTATATTTTACCACAGTGGTTCGGAGATATACAATGAAAAAAGACGAGAAGTTCATGAAAGAAGCAATTAAACAGGCAAGGAAAGCCGTTGCTAACGGAGACGTTCCGATTGGTTGCGTTATAGTACAAGATGATAAGATTATAGCACGTGGTTACAATAAAAGAAATGCAAGAAAAACGACGCTTGCACATGCCGAGTTAATTGCGATAGAAAAGGCATCAAAAAAAGTTGGCGATTGGAGACTTGAAGACTGCGTAATGTATATAACGCTAGAACCCTGCCAGATGTGTGCGGGTGCGATTGTACAGGCAAGAATCCCCAAAGTTGTTTGCGGCGCAATGAATCCAAAGGCGGGATGTGCCGGTTCTATTCTAAATATGTTTCAGATAGATGCGTTTAATCATCAGGTTGAGTTTGAACATGGAGTATTAGAGGAGGAATGTTCGGCGCTATTGACCGAGTTTTTTAAAGATTTAAGGGTTAGAAGAAAAGCAGAAGTAAAGTAAATGTTGTATAACTTGTCATATGCATTTATGTTGACAGGAATTAAGGTTTACTGTATACTAACGGAAGTTTGTTTAGCTAGATCTTTCCGTGCAGCCGGGGCATTAGCACTGCCTTGTACCTGTAGCTATAGCAGGGGTGATGGTCTGCCTAGGGCTTTGCTTTTAATGCTGCCCATGATAAGTGGCGTTGACGTACGGGTCTTGCGCAATGGAAACCTATGAACCGTGTCAGGTCGGGAACGAAGCAGCACTAAGTAGGATCTTTCATGTGCCGCAAGGGTGCCTGAACTGAGTTAACTGTCATGGTAACAGATTAGGAGTTTGTTCGAAGCAGGTCGCACGGATTTAATAATATAGGAAATCATATAAAATTTTATATGATTTTTTTTCATTTTGGGTAGAATATTTTAATAAAAGGTGTTACAATGTATTAGATTGTTTTCTAATCAAGTGTATAGATGGGGTGTTTAGGCTCATGAATTATGCAAATGTAATAGAATTTGTCAAAGAAAAGATTGCAGATAATGGTAGACCACCGAATTATCCTTTTCGAGATCGTTTCGAGCATACGATGCGTGTGTACAGATGGGCGATTAAATTGCAGGCTAAGGTTGGTGGAGACCTCGATATTATAGCATTGGCTGCCCTTCTTCATGATGTGGGTTGGGAAGAAGGAAGAGACCATGGTGAGGTTGGAGCGGAAATAGCAGTAGATTATCTTGATAGTATTGGTGTTGATCCGGCTAAAATTGGGAGAATCGGAGAGATTATCAGAATACATGAGGATAAAGATACTACAGATGATTTGTCATTAGAATGTCAGGTTGTTATGGACGCAGACCTTTTAGATGAGGTTGGAGCAATTAGTGTATTGTGGGATTCTATGGCTACGGCGTGCGAAGAAGGTGCTAACTATAAGAAAGCATATTATCGCATTAAGGAATATTATAAGGGGAATAAGCCAAAGATTCGTCGTTGCAAGACGGAGGTTGCAAGGGTAGAATTTGACAAGCGTATGAAGATGCTTGAAGAATTCCTTTTCCAATTGGAAAAAGAATTATTTTAGGAGGAATGAAAAATTATGAAACAGTTTTTAAAGGTTTTACTTGGAATTGCAATTTTGTGTGGTGTTGCTTTTCTTATTTACTCGTTTGTGCCGGAATATCCTCATAACTTTATGAAGTCTTTTATTCAGCCGGTAATTGATACTGAGGCAAAGCTTCGTATCCAACAGGTAAAGAATATTCCTGCTCCTGATATCGAAGGTGTTAATTATGAACAGGCACTTGCAAAGAACAGCGGAATGAACTGTTGGGTATATGAGAAGGAATATGCCGAGGGAGCTGACAAGAAGGTTGACAAACCTATAAGTACTAAGGTTGTGTTCCGTGGTAATGGAGCAAGTATTAATATCAAGGACTTTACTGAGTATGGCGGTAAACTTTACACCAGTGCTTATGTTAAGATTGAGTTTATAATCAATGGAACAGATGTAACAATCATTCCTTATATCGATAACCAGAAGATGTATATCGATGATAAGAAACATAAAGATGCTAACAAGGCAATCCGTGACAGCATTATTCAGCAGATGTATGGCGGTTTGCAGGAAGAGTAATTTTAACCAAAGATAATATTAAAGGGACATCTTATGAAAGATGTCCCTTTTTAATGCACTGTTTTTTCTATTTTGATAATTCCGTAATAAGTCCCATTATCGTTCCGATGGAGTCTGACATTTCGCTTTCCGACATTGCTTTTATGTAACTTTCTTTGTTGTCGGAAACATCTCTTATGGCATTAAGAAGAGAGGCTTTTGAAAGTTCCTCTTCCTCGATAACATAACTAAACCCATTTTTCTTAAATGATTTTGCATTGAGTATCTGGTCGCCACGGCTGGCTGCCTTTGATAACGGAATAAGAATGTTCGGCTTTCTAAGAGCGAGTAGTTCACAGATTGCATTGGCTCCTGCTCTTGATATTACTATATCGCAAAGAGCAAACAAATCTCTAAGCTCCTTTGAAATGTATTCAAATTGAACATATCCTTTTTTTCCTTTTAAGGAATCGTCTAAATGATCTTTTCCGCACAGATGAATTATCTGGAAGTTTTCTAATATTTCATCAAGACTTTCTCGTACTGCATTATTGATAACAACGCTACCGCTGCTGCCACCGATAATTAATATTGTAGGTTTGTCAGTAGAAAGTCCGCAAAACTCGGCCGCCTTGTTTCTATCGCCTTCAAAGAGTTCTTTTCTGATTGGTGTTCCCGTAAGCACTGCTTTGCCTTTTGGAAGGAGTTCGAAAGTTTCCTTGAAGTTGCAACAAACTCTTGATGCTTGAGGAATACATATCTTATTGGCAAGCCCGGGGGTCATATCTGATTCGTGTATAATTGTTGGAATGTGATTTTTTGCTGCAGCAAGAACGACAGGAACAGCAACAAATCCACCCTTTGAAAATACAACATCAGGTTTAATCTTTTTGATAAGTTTGTTGGCTTCGCCAAAACCTTTGATAACCCTAAAAGGATCTGTAAAATTCTTAAGGTCAAAATAGCGTCTTAATTTTCCTGAAGATATTCCGTAATAAGGGATACCTGCATCTTCGATCAGTTTTTTTTCAATACCGTTATATGAACCTATATAGGAAACTTCATACCCTACATCTTGAAGACTTGGCAGAAGAGCTATATTAGGTGTTACATGTCCGGCCGTTCCGCCGCCGGTCAAAACGATTTTCTTCATATTAGAAATCTCTCCTTTTGTTTTGCGTAAACCTTTTTATAACATTTAAGTTTTGATAAAACATATTATATCATCATGAAGAGAAAATGCAACGAGTGCGTTTTCTGTCGAGCGGGAATGAATATAGTATTTTGTTGATTTTTCTTGAAGTATTTCATATTAAAGTTGCGGCAAATGAGCACTTTTTTTGCAACATATTTGGAAGTAAACTTGTAACAAAGAACATAGAAAAGGAAAGGGACAAAATGATAGTAGATTTTTTAAATGAAAATATGATGGCAAGCAGTATTTTAATCGTGGGAGTGTTAAGCATTTTCCTTCAATGGTTGATGGTACTTTCTTTAAAAGGATATGTGAAGGCATCGTCAAATATGAAGACAACAAAAAAGAAAGCCTTGGTTAATTTGAAAAATCAGTTTGAGGCTATTTATGATTTAAACTCACAAGTAAAGAATATAGATGTGTACGTGGACAAGTATTTGGTCAAACTTCGTTTCTTTGGTATTACATATAACGTGTGGGAGCGTGTGCCGTATATTACTGCAGGAACAGTAACTATTATAACTATGTGTGCTTTTTTTTATGGGTACATTCATTATTTTGGAGAAGTATATTTTGCGATTCTTTCGTTTGCGTACGGAATAACGTTGGCATGTTTGTATGTTGCGTTTCATATATTTAGTGTAAAAACGAGAAAGCAACAAATTCATCTTCAACTTGTGGATTATCTTGAAAATTATCTATCCAACAGACTTCTTCGGGATGAGCCTGAAACAGAATGTAAGGAACGTGCTCAAAATGATAATGCCGAGGAGGACATGGATATGCTAAAAAGGCTTATTAAAGAAATGGACTCTCGTAAAGAAAAAGAAGAAGCGTCAGGAGAGGTTGCCGTGTCGGTGGAAGACGATTCGGAGGTTGAACTTTTAGAGGAGTTTGTGCAAAGCTTTCTGTCATAGAAAAGAGGACTTTCGTTGACAAAAAAATATGCGTTTGTTGTTCTGTTGATACTTGCCGTGGTGGGAACATTTATTGCATTGTTATCTTGGCTTGATAAGAGTGAAAATGAAACCGCAAAAAATAAAGAAACTCAAAGTGAAGAAGAAGTCACTTCTGAGGAGATTAACGTAAAGGACATGAACACTATAGAAAAGGCAAGATATTACATGGAGAATAAAAATGTTGTTGCCGGGACGGATTATAATGCATATGATAACACACTTTATTCGTGGTGGTTTAAGAGGAATGACGAGCACGCAAAGGTCGGTTGTCAGGAGGATTTTGATATTGCACAGTTTGATGCTTATTATGTGGCACCTACTGATGAAAAGATTATGTATATAACTTTTGATTGCGGGTATGAAAACGGGTTTACACCGGATATGTTGGACGTTCTGAAAGAGGAGCAGGTGCCGGCAGCATTTTTTGTAACACAGACATTTATAAGGGATAATGTTGACCTGGTAAAACGTATGAAAGAAGAGGGGCACCTTGTCTGTAACCATACCGTAACGCATCCGTGTATGCCGGGTAAAAGTATAGAAGAGCAGCAGGCGGAGCTTTTAAAATGCGAGCAGTACATGAAGGATGCAACAGGCTATGATATGGATTTGTTTTTCAGGCCGCCTAGAGGAGAGTACAGTCAAAGGACTTTGCAAATGGCAAAGGATATGGGATACGTAACGGTGTTCTGGTCAATGGCATATCTTGATTATGATGTCAATAACCAGCCGAGTGCGGAGCATGTGATTAATCATTTTGGAAAATATCATCATCCCGGGGCAATTCCGCTGATTCATAATGTATCAAAAGCCAATCATGATGCTCTAAAAAGTGTTTTGGAGTTATTAAAAAATGAAGGATATTCCTTTGGTAGCCTTTACGATTTGAAGGAATAGAATATCAACAAAACGTTTTTTGAAAATTTAACATTGATATTTCGTTCTTGTTTTGATAAAATATATGCGATTATGCGTAAGTAATCAATGAAAAACAAAGGAGAGCGATAAAATGGCAGAGAGCATTAGTTTCGATTATAGCAATACAATGTTCATGATCAATGATGATGACATTGCTGCAATGAAAGAGAGAGTTTTAGAGGCTCAGAAGACCCTTCTTGAGAAGACCGGTGAGGGTAATGATTTTCTTGGTTGGATAGATCTTCCGATTAATTATGACAAAGAGGAGTTTGCAAGAATTAAGGCGGCAGCTAAAAAGATTCAGAGCGATTCAGAAATTCTTATTGTTATCGGTATCGGTGGTTCATACCTTGGCGCAAGAGCAGCAATAGAAGCATTACGCCATACATTTTATAATGAGATAGATAAGGATATGAGAAAGGGTTCACCGGAGATTTATTTCTGCGGTAACAACATCAGTTCTACTTACATGGAGCATTTGCTTGAGGTTGTAGGAGACAGAGATTTCTCAGTTAACATTATTTCTAAGTCAGGTACTACTACAGAGCCTGCAATTGCATTCCGTATTTTCAAGAACCTTCTTATTGACAAGTATGGTAAGAAGGGTGCTGCTAAGAGAATATATGCAACAACTGATAAAGAGAAGGGTGCTCTTAAGCATCTTGCTGATGAGGAAGGATACGAGACATTCGTAGTTCCTGATGATGTAGGAGGACGTTTCTCAGTTCTTACTGCAGTAGGTCTTCTTCCTATCGCAGTCAGTGGTGCTGATATTAAGCAGCTTATGGTTGGTGCAGCTACTGCAAGAACAATCTGCTTAGAGCCTGATTTTGATACTAACAACGCACTTCAGTATGCAGCTATCCGTAACATTTTAAGAGAAAAGGGCAAGACAATGGAGATTCTTGCTAACTATACGCCTTCAGTTCACTACATCGGTGAATGGTGGAAGCAGCTCTTTGGTGAGTCAGAGGGTAAGGATGGAAAGGGTATTTATCCTACAGCTTGTGACTTTACAACAGACCTTCACTCACTTGGACAGTTCATTCAGGATGGTACTAAGAACCATATCGAGACAGTTATCAATATCGGTTCTCCAAGACGTAAGATCATTATGGAGGCAGAGGATGACGATTTAGATGGTCTTAACTATCTTGCAGGAAGAACAGTTGATTACATTAACAAGCAGGCAATGAACGGAACAGTTCTTGCTCACGTTGATGGTAAGATTCCTAACATGATGATTACTGTTCCATACATGACAGAGTTTAACCTTGGTGAGTTGTTCTACTTCTTCGAGTTTGCATGTGGTGTATCAGGTTATGTACTTGGAGTTAATCCATTTAACCAGCCGGGTGTAGAAAGCTACAAGAAGAACATGTTTGCACTTCTTGGTAAGCCTGGATACGAAGAGCAGAGAGCAGAACTTATGGCACGTATGAAAAAATAAATAATGGATTTGTAATGATGGGTGTCAAAAGTGTATTTTGACACCCATGTTATATATTCAAATTGGAGGAATAATTATGGAGAGAGATAATAGAGAGGGTGGTCTCAAATTAAAGGGAGACTATGCACAACCATCTTCAGGTTATGATCAGAGTACATTTGGTAGAACTTATGATGCACCGTATTCGTATGATGGTGCTTCGAATAGCGAATCATATCAAAATAGCGTATTTGTTATGGATGATACTGTAACAGGAATAATGACGGGTGCTTTTATGTTTATGTTCATGGCACTGATGGTGACGGGTATTACTGCGTTTCTTACAGCAGCATCGGATGCCATGATGTATACACTGCTTTCTAACAGTGTTACATTTTATTTATTGTTTGGAATAGAGTTTGCGGTTGTATTTGGGGCAAACGCTGCAATGAAGCATAATAACGTAGTATTGTCTGCAGTACTGTTTTTTGTATATGCTGTTGTTAACGGATTGACACTTTCCGTAATTTTCTTTGCATTTCAATTATCATCAATCCAGACAGCTTTCTTCTCGACAGCAGTTATTTTTGGATTGATGGCACTGGTGGGCAAGATTACCCATAAGGATTTGTCATCTTTTGGAAGCATTCTTATGGTAGGTTTAATTGGAAGCATTATAGTTTCTCTTATCAATATTTTCATTGGTTCGTCTATGCTTGATACGGGAATATGTGTGATTACAATAATTATTTTCATGGGACTTACAGCATATGATACTCAAAAGATTGAACGTATGGCGACAGATAATGCCGGTTACAGTCCGATGGTTATAAGCCTTTGGGGTGCAATGGAATTATATCTTGATTTCGTTAATCTCTTCTTGCGTATATTAAGCCTGTTTGGAAAGAGAAAATGATTGACAGGTGGTAACAGATTTTGTTAATTATAAAAACACAGGATTACATCAATTGTTTTCCTGTGTTTTTTGTTGCATTTTTGTTGGTTTGCAAGTATAATACTGTCTTATGAGTGAGCGCAGATAAATGCGTGTTTAATGAGGTAAGGAGAAAGAGCCATGAAGGATAATTCGGCGTTGGGAATGGACTACGATAAGTATGCAGGAATTCTTGCACATCCCACATCATTTCCGGGAGATTACGGAATAGGAGATTTGGGAAAAGGTGCGTATGCATTTGTTGATTTTTTGGAGAAATCGGGACTTAACCTATGGCAGGTTTTGCCGCTTGGACATACTGGATTTGGTGATTCGCCATATCAGCCGTTTTCGTCATTTGCGGGACAGCCGCTTATAATCGGAATTGATCCGCTTAGAGAGAAAGGCTTGTTGTGGGATGAAGATTTTGATGATATGCCACAGTGGGATCCGGTTAAGGTTGAATACGGTAAAGTTATTGAGTTTAAGACAGGACTTCTCAAGAAAGCATTTGCTAGATTTACTGATGATTCTATAGATGATGGATGCTCGAAGGATAAGGAGTTCGTTTCCGAATATGAAGAGTTTAAGAAGGATACAGAGTGGCTTGATGATTATGCACTCTTCATGGCAGGAAAGGATCATTTCCAGGGTGCACCTTGGTATATGTGGGAGGATTCTCTTAAGAAGCCTACCGACAAGCAGAAGAAAGAATGGATGGAGAAACTCTCTGACCAGGTAGAGTATTATAGATTTATACAGTTCCTTTTCCACAAACAGTGGTTTGAACTTAAGGAATATGCTAATGAGAAAGGCATCAAGATTGTTGGAGATATTCCGATATTCGTTGCTTGGGATAGCGTAGATGTATGGGCTAACAAGAAGCTCTTTGATCTTGATACTAAAGGATATCCAAAGACTGTTGCAGGTGTACCGCCGGATTATTTCTCGGCTACGGGACAACTTTGGGGTAATCCGTTGTATAAATGGAGTGAGCACACAAAGACCGGTTATGAGTGGTGGATAGCAAGACTTCGTCATCAGTTAAAACTTGCCGATTTCGTAAGACTTGACCACTTCAGAGGTTTTGACAAATATTGGGCTGTACCATTTGGCGAGGAGACTGCTGTTAATGGTAAATGGATGAAGGCGCCGGGTGTTAATTTCTTTACGCACCTTGAGGCAACTTTGGGTTATCATATGCCTATTATTGCAGAAGATTTGGGTCAGATTGACCAGTCGGTAATCGACCTTCGCGATAAGTTCGGCCTTCCGGGAATGAAGATATTACAGTTCGGTTTTGAGAATCCGGACGAGAACAGCTTCCTTCCGCACAACTTTGTTAGAAACTGTGTGTGCTATACAGGAACGCACGATAATGATACAACTCTTGGCTGGTATCAGAAATGTTACGAGCAGTCTAGAGATAAACTTAGAAGATATTACAATACAGACGGTGGAGATGTGTGCTGGACACTTATCCGTGCATGTTTCTCGTCAGTTGCCAATATGGCACTTGTACCTATGCAGGATGTTCTTTGCCTTGATTCATGGGCAAGACTTAATACACCGGGTGTAGGTGAAGGTAACTGGGCATGGAGATTTAAATATTCTGACATGACACCACAGTTAGAGGCAAGACTCTTTGAAACAGCTAAGCTTTACGGAAGATAGAGTTGTGCTATAATATGGCGCGAGATTTAATTTGAACAGAGGTTGATAATACATGAGAAATATACTTGTACTCGGTTTTCTGTTTCTCTATCTGGTACTTATGATTCCGATTCATCTTATTCTTAGAATAATAGGGATATGGAATCCGGCGTTAAGATATAAGATTGGTAAAACGTTTGTATATTATGGTTTTAAATGGGAACTTTTCCAGGCGGGCGCTCACATAACTGTTGAGGGTAAAGATAATATACCTGATGTTCCGGTGCTTTTTGTGTCAAATCACAGAAGTTATTTTGACATTTTGCTTTTATTTAATACTTCCGGCAAACGTCCAGGATTTGTAGCCAAATCGGAGATGAACAATTTCCCGTTGCTTAACTGGTGGATGAAGAATATATGCTGTCTGTTTCTTGACAGAAAGGATATGCGTTCCGGAATACAGATGATTAAGGATGGGGCCGAACTTGTTAAGGACGGCTATTCTATGGTCATTTGTCCTGAGGGAACAAGAAATCAAAAAAGAGAAATGCTACCTTTTAAGGAAGGAAGTCTTAAGATTGCAGAGAAGGCTGATTGCCCTATAGTACCGGTAGCAATAATTGACAGCGATACAATGCTTGAGGAAAGACCGGGCTTTCATATCAAAAGCGGAAGTCCGAAGGTCATATATGGTAAGCCTTTCTATATAAAAGACCTTGAAAAAGAGGATAGAAAACATGCTGGTTCCTATGTGCAGAATATCATTAAGGATATGATAGAGTCACATGGCGGACAAAGTGTTGATAAACAATAAATAATAAGGAGGATACACACATGAGTCCATGGATAATTACATTAATTGTGTTGCTCGTGATGGCAGGAATACTTGTTGCTCTTTACTTTTTCGGCAGCAAAATGCAGAAGAAACAGATTGAGCAGAAGGAAATGATCAAAGAGGCAGCGCAGATGACGTCAATGCTTATCATAGATAAGAAAATGATGAAACTTAAAGATGCAGGTCTTCCAAAGGTCGTCATGGATCAGGCACCAAAGCGTTATCGTAACGCAAAAATGCCGATTGTTAAGGCTAAGGTTGGACCGCAGACTGTCAATCTTATATGTGATGATGGAATATTTGATGAGCTTCCTACCAAGTGCGAAGTTAAAGCAATGGTAAGTGGTATTTACATCACAGAGATTAAGAGTGTACGTGGCAAAAAGAAGAATCAGGCAGAAGAGCCAAAAAAGAAATCTTTTGCGCAGAAGATGAGAAAGAAGCAGAATGAACTTCAGGCTGAATACGCCAAGGAAGAGAAGGCGAAAGAGGCTAAGAAGGCTGCTAAGGAAGCCGAGAAAAAGAAGAAGGAACAGGCTAAGAAAATAACACAATAAATATAAGAGGTACCGCACCAATTTAAGGTGCGGTATTTTTCTGTTAAATGCATTTTTATAACGAACGCGTACAGATTATCAGATGTATGCATATCCTGTGTCAGATAATTATTATATACATTTTCAAAACGGACGCATAACAAATTGTCGATATATTACATCATGTGTGACGAGTCATACGGACATAAGAGTTTCTAGGTATCTCGGCAAAATTATAATATCGCACGCGGCACTGTTCCAATTCGACATCCTGTCTCAGTGGAACATGCCGGACATCCATGTCCGGCAGCCGCTGTATACTTATCGATATACCAAGAAACTCTAATATCCTCCCGAATGTCACACTTAATGTAATACACGTCAATTTTTCATGCTGTCGTTCTTTTGACAATGTATGAAACCAGCTGTACGACACAGGATATTGCAAACACTGATAATCTCACGCTGTTCCTTTATGTGGGAATGTGCATCCAAGCAGACAACACAACGGTTGGGGCTGTGCTTGCCCACAGCTCGTATCACCACAACTAGCCCGCACGAAACCCTTAACTTGTTGCGATGCCGACCGAAGGTGGGATGCGAGCCACCCTTTGAGTTGCACATGTGAAACTTGGAAAGGTATATCCTAGATATATTGTTTTTAAAAGATTTCGGGTTGAAATATAATTGATATAGATTTAGTAAGCGTTTTAGAACTATAGAATGTGGCATTCAAGGCTGGCGTGACCGTGGAGGTTGAGATTTGAGAGGAACACTTGGCAGCCTATCACTGTGGAAATGGTGATGTGGTTGCCCGCTTTTTTTATTCAGGAAATTTTCTAAAAATCCGTTGAAATCAGCCCCCGGGTTTTGCTATAATATAGTGTCGTTATCGTGTTCGTATGTAGGAGTAAAGAATCTGCTCCGGCAGGATGATATATGAGATGAGAACCTCGGTTCTTCTCAAATTATTGATGGAAGGGGTAAAGTGTACCCCATGTCAAGGACAAATTTAAAAGCATAAAAGCATAGTTATTTGTCTCTGGGGAGATGAGTAGTAACATCCTTTGATTGATGAACAGGAAGCGGATAGATTCCTGTCATACAATACTTGTAATATTCATTGGGAGACAGTTTGGCAAGCTCCCATTGACCACGATCATTGTTGTAGTAATCTATATAGTCATCAATGATTGCTTTGGCATCAGCAAAGGATTCGGCTAAGGCAATCTTATCCATGATTTCGTCCTTCATGTGACCGAAAAAGCTCTCCTGTGGAGCATTATCCCAGCAGTTGCCGCGACGGGACATAGACTGCCTGAGATTTGAATCTTTGACTATTTCACGAAACTTTTTGCTGGTGTAGTGGCAGCCTTGATCGGAATGGATCAGAGTTTCGTCATCAAGAGTGGATCCGTGGCTTTCGATCAGGATGTTGACAGTTTCAAGGACAAAGTCAACTTCCAGTGATTCGCTTAGCACATAGGCGAGGATCTGCATGGTATAAGCATCCTTGATTACTGAAAGATAAAAGAATACACCGCAACAGGGAATATAGGTAATATCCGTAAGCAGAACCTTCCGGGGGCCATGCTCCTTGAATTCCCTGTTAAGAAGGTTATCAGCCACAGCATCCGTTTTAAGAGCCTTTGCCATACGACGGTAAGGGTTGGCCTTCCGAATGGGGCATTTAAGCCCGTATTTATGCATCAGATGCTGGATTTTCTTAAGGTTCATAAGAACTGGCGGATCCATGTGCAGGAGCCTCATATGGATACCTCGGATGCCTTTATTATAACCTCTGTACTGATAGGCTTGAAGTATGAGTTCAAAGTCGGCTCTGTCCGCAGTTTCTCTTTCAGCACGTTTGTCGGCGGAGGCAACCCAGTTGTAGTAGCCGGAGCGGGATACACCGGCTATGGCACAGAGTTCCTTGATATTTTGGAGATTACCTTCCATGGAGACGATCTCATGGATGACCTCATATTTTGCGCTTGGTTTATCCATGATCAGCGCCTCGGCTTTCCGTCGTTGTCCAGCTCGGTAAGTTTTTTTAAAAACTCGACCTGTTGGCGAAGATAGGTGAGCTCACGCTGCATAGCGGATACTGAAAGCTGGGAAGGCATGGTGTTGTAGTCGATGTTTTCAGGCACTTTTGCTTTAGCGTTAGGGTAATCCTCAGTAAGTGGTCTGCCTGATTCCACCAGTTCACGGAGTCTTCTGGCAAAGCCGTAGATACGGGTGCGGCCAAGAATTTCAGTATCGTAGCCGCAGGATTCGAATATCTCGACGCTGGTATCGCCCTGTTCATAGCGTGACAGGAAAATGTTTTTAAATTCCAGAGTGAAGATGATCTGGCGTGCGTTTACTTTTGCAGTAAACTGATTGGCGGCCAAAATTTCGATTTGCTCCGGGGTAAAGATAGATTTTTTGTGGTTTTAAGCATTGGTATGAACCTCCATGTATTGTGATTATACTGCATTCGGACACAAGAGAAAAATAATGTGTCTGAAAAACGGGGTTTTTGATAAAAAACCGTGTCCACTTTACGGGGATGTCACTTCGTAAGTAGAAAAAAAGTGGTGTCCGAAAAGTGAGATTTTAGAAAGGCTATGTGTCCATTTTTATGGGTACATTTTAGGGTTGACATGTATGCCGAGATTCGTTACGCTCAAGCAAGCAAGCAAGCAAGCAAGCAAGCAAGCAAGCAAGCAAGCAAGCAAGCAAGCAAGCAAGCAAGCAAGCAAGGTATAACTGCGCCCTTTTTTCGTATAAAACAACATATATTCGTGATGGATAACCGCCTTACTTGACGGGGTATTATGCCCTGTCAGGTAAGGCGATTTTATTAATATAAAAATAATTTCAAGGAGGAATTTTGAATGAAAAAAAAGAAGAAAATAGGAAGAAAGCTGCTAAGCTTTTTGCTCACGCTGGCGATGGTCGTCGGTCTGATGCCGGGGATGAGTTTGACGGCGTATGCAGAAACATGGGATGGCAACCCATACTCCAGTCTGGTAAAATCCACAACTACAGTAAAGTTTAACGGAATGGACTGGTACATCATAGCGGATAATTCTACAGCATTGAATGCCGGAACGGTTACGCTGTTTGCAAAAGATAAAATTGGTACTTCCCAGTTCAATCCGCGGTATTATGGTAATGCTTATAACGGATCAACGATAAAGGGCTATTTGGATAATCTGATATCCACCACATTTCTTGATATGTCGGATGTAATAGTTAGTGTTGATTTGCAGGATGTAAATGTCACAGGAGCAAAACTCTGGCTTCTTAGTACATCAGAGGTTGAGGCATTGAATGTAAATGTTAGAAAATGCTCCAACAATTGGTGGCTGCGGACGCCTGTTTCTTCTTCAGTTATGGGTATTGACGGCGGTAATGGCGGGTTTTTCAATGCTCAATATCTCCCCGATGTTGATATGCTTCTTGGCGTCCGTCCTGCTTTAAAACTGGATCTCAGTAAGGTGGAGTTTAACAGTGCAACAAAGACTTTTTCTGCGATAGGTCAAACCGTTAGCGTCACCAATGTGAACCTTGAACCATCCACCCCACAGACGATCGCCGTGGGAGAAGTGGTCTCTTTTACTGCTTCCATCAGCCCGAATGAAGCAACGGACAAGACTGTCAAGTGGAGAATTGGCGGAACGGATGCGGGGGCTTTAACATTGTATTCCGATCCGGCCTGTAAATATCCATTAGGTTCGGATGCCACTGAAACCATGACTGTTTATGCAAAAGGAAGTTCGACAGGCAACGCTATCGTCACATGCTTCAGCAACTCGGATAGCGCCAAGTTCGCAAGCTGTGAAGTGACAGTAAATACTTTACAGACGCAGATTGAAGAAGTGCTCACAACCATTACGGCAACCGGAGCCATGCAGGCAAACTTCAGTACAGAGAATGTTGCAAGTTTGGATCTGCTGAAAGCTCAATTCAATGAAGTCAGTGGATGGAATGGAACTGATATGAAAATAGAGGTTACTCCTTGCGAAGGATATACCATTACACGTTGCGTTTTCTACGATGATTCCTATCATATTGCCACAGACAGTGTAGCTCCATTTAAGGTTGAAACTCAGCACTTGGCTTCTACTCCGTATGTGAATGGCGAACCTATTTATGAAGGTTCTAATGGTATTAAAAAGATTGATGTGATCGGTTACTACACCGGGAATAGTGTGACCATCACACCGGGAAGCAATATGACAAAAACCTTGGATTCCGGAGATGCGCTTCAGAATGGTCTGTCTGGAGCTATGACTGCCGTAGTCTACACAGCAGACGACGGCTACTATTTCCCGACAGGTTATAATGTTGAGGACGTCAACGGAATCTCCGTAACCCGGGACAGTTACACGCAGATTACAGTGTCCGGGACTCCGACGGCGGATGCCGCAATCACACTGGCGGAGCCGACGGCGAAGACGAAGCCGGATGCGCCTGCGGTTTCGGCTGTCAATTGCACGACCGCAGCCAACAATGATGGGAAGCTCACCGGCGTTACGGCTGCGATGGAGTACAAAAAGTCTGACGCAACAAACTGGACGGTCGGAACGGGCAACGACATCACCGGACTTGTTCCCGGGACCTACTATGTCCGTTTGAAAGCAACGGATACGATGCTTGTTTCCGATAATCAGGAACTGGTCATTTCAGCCTATACTGTTCCGGGGCAAGTAGTTGCGCCGGTATTCAATCCGGCAGCCGGGACATATACGGAAGCGCAGAGCGTGACAATTTCCTGCTCAACAACCGGTGCGGATATTTACTATACCACGAATGGAAATGAGCCCACGACAAGCAGCACAAAATATACCGGGGCAATATCCATTTCAGCGACCACTACGGTTAAGGCGATTGCTGTGAAGAGCGGGATGACGAATAGCGCGGTTGCATCGGCGGTATATACAATTAAAACCAGTCCGGTTATCACGAAAGCTCCGGAAGCGATCACAGGGCTCGTTTACAACGGAAAGGCGCAGGCGTTGATCACGGCAGGGGAGGTTACGGGTGGTACGCTTTACTATGCTGTGGTGAAGGCTGGCGATGCGGAACCCTCTGCTGAACTTTATACCACATCCATCCCTACTGCTATCAACGCCGGAAGCTATTATGTGTGGTACAAGGTTGATGGGGGAGATAACCATAATGATATTAATGCTGAAAAAATAGATGTGAAGATTGATAAGTCGGATACTATACCAAATAGTCCATCTGAAACGATGGTAGTTGATAAACCAAGTGATAAGACGGCTGATGTAATCCTAGATAAACAACAGGGTACAACGGCACCTGTTGTTAAGAAAGAAGGCACAATACTTTCTGTTGATGAGATTAAGGCAGAGGTTGTTGTAACATTTAAGGCAGGCAAAGATCCTACGGTAACATATACGAAGACAACAGATAATGAAGCAAAGAGTGTTGTTGTATCAGATAATGTAACGGTTGATGGCGTTACTTATGAGGTTTCTTCTGTTGGAGCTAATTCTTTCAATGGAAGTGATGCGACTACAGTAACTTTAGGTAAGAATATTAAAAAAATGGCACCTAAAGCATTAAACGGTTCAAAGATTAAGACGGTTGTTCTTAGGACTACCAAGCTTACAAAGAAATCAGTTAAGAATGCATTTAAGGGAAGCAAGGCAAAAAAGATAGTTATCAAGGTCAAAGTAGGTTCAAAAAAGCTTAACAAGAAATATGTTAAGAAGTATAAGAAGATATTCACAAAGAAGAATGTTGGCGTGAAGGTAGTAGTAAAGTAAAAATTTTCATGTATTATCCTTAATAAATGAACACCGGTATCAGATGTTGTATCAGATATTGGTGTTCATTTTTGGGTTAAAGATATACTTTTCCAAGTTTCACATGTACAACTCGGGTGGAATGCGACTCGTCTGCGGCTCGAATCACCCAAAAACGGCCTGCACGAATTGGTGCATCACATCAATTTGTGAGAATGGTTTAGTGGTGTCTCAAGAAAAGTCGTGTATCTTCCGACATAGTATATAGATGTTTGTCGAAAATAGGTGCAAGTGATATAATTGTGACTATGGAAAAGAGGTGGCAGGATGAATTATCAGATTACCGGAAATAAAGCAACAGGAGATAACACAATGTTTGGTAACTTTAATATAAATGCAGGTGGCACAGGGAATGGAAAGTCAGGTTTGTTTGGTGGGAACAGTGTCGGCGATGTTCTTGCGTGCACTTTGATACAGGGCGGAAAAGAGCCGGTGCTTGATCTTAATGGAGTAAGTATTAAGACTCATGCGACGGAAGAACTTTCCGATGCAAAGCCGGGTGATACCGTGTATCTTAAGATTCAGAGTGCGGATGCAGGCAAGGTTTCTCTTAAGATGATAGGTCTCAAAGAGGCGCCTGAAGGTATGCAGATGAGTGCCGCGACAAGTGCACAGGTTATGAATAACACAGAGCAGATGTCAGAGATGATTAAGGATAATCTTGATGGTTCGCTTGATGAAAAAGAAGCCAAAGAGAATCAGAAACAGATTCTTAGAAGCATATCGTCAGAAGAACTGGCACAGCTTAAGATGATGCAGATAGATGTCACCAATGCCACACTTTCGGACCTTATGGGAATGGTGGTGACATTGCGCTCAGGAGAACATAGACAGGAAGTTAATGACCAATTAGGTGATATAGTCAAGGAGACTATCGGCAAATTACGAAATGAGCTTATGGCAGGATCGGAACCTACCAAGACATCAACTGCAGATGTTTCCGGTAATACTGCTGATAATATAAATGATGAGGATACGGGAATCAACAGACTTAACAGCGAAGGATACGTAGTTAAAGTTCGTGCACCGAAAGCAAATGTGGGTGCTGCATTTACAGGTGCAACACAAACAGGTCAAACGTCTGCGTTTGGCGATATTAATGTGTCTGAAGAACAGATGATATATCTTATTCGTAATGGCATGAAGTTTACGATTGATAATGTGGATGTTGCCAAGAATAGCGTTAATGAGGAAAGTCCATCGGCTGCACTACCTCTTGATGATAAGGTGTGGAATGATATATATCCGCAGGTGACATCGATTATTGAGTCGGCGGGAATGTCGGTTTCGGAGCAGAGTCTTTCGGGCGCAAAGTTCATGCTCTCTCATGAACTTCCAATTACAGTAGATTCGCTTCGTATGTATATGGCGATCAATTCTCTTAATCAGAGAGGAATAACAGAGGCACAGTTAGCTGCTAACATAACCGAGCAGATTGCAATGGGTAATCCGCCGGAAAATGCAAGGATTATCGGACCGACTCTTAATGAGAAAGCACAGCAGTTTGTTGAAAAAGTGCAGGCAATAACGGCTCGTTCTGTTGATATGGCGATTAATCAGGGCAAACCTGTCACTATATCTTATTTGTACAATTCTTCAATGCGTAACGTGGATGTTAAGCGTATGCGAACAGCGGTAAATACCGGTGTTGAAGGAGCATCGCTTTCACTTAGCGCGGTTGATAATGATGGTGCGCCGGAAGGTGCGGGAGTACCGCTATCGAATAATCCGATGGCCGTTAGTGCAAGAAGACAGTTAGAAGAAATCCGTCTTTCAATGACTTTGGAAGCTGCCAACAGACTTGTAAGACAGGATTTTAATATAGATGCAAGACCGCTATCTGCGGTTGTGGAAATGCTCAGGAATCAGGAAAATACCTTGTATGAGAATGTTGTTTCTTCGCACGATATTCATGACATTCCGGAAGATGTAGATCTTGTTAAAGAGACTTTGAAGGAAACAGAGGCGTTAAAGAGTCTTCCTGCATATGCAATGGCAGACGTGATAAGACGTCCGGGAATGACAGTTGGTGGCTTATATGAAAGAGCAAGTCACCTTAAGATGACATTGGCAGGTCAGGCGTATGAGACGATGATGACTAAACCGAGACAGGATATGGGCGATTCGATAAATGATGCCTTCCGCAATGTGGACGAGATTCTTGCCGACATGAATATGGACAGAAACCGAGAGAATCAGCGTGCAATAAGGATACTTGCATATAACGAGATGGAGCTTTCGCCCGAGAATATAGCAAGTGTTAAAACGGTTGATGCCAAGGTACAGCAGATGTTTGAAACTCTCACGCCACAGATAGTTCTTAATCTTATAAGAGAGAATAAGAATCCTCTCAATATGACAATAGACGGTCTTAATCAGGAGATAAGCGCGCAGCGGGATATAAGAGGAATTACGGACGAACAGAGATTTTCCGAGTTCTTATACCAGCTTGACAAAAACGGTAATATCACAAAAGCAGAGAGAACAAGTTTTATCGGCATTTACAGACTTCTTGATAAAATTGAGAAATCTCATGGTAAAGATATAGGTGCAATAGTAAGAAACGGTCAGGAGGTTACTCTTGCTAATCTTTTCTCTGCGGATAAGAGTAGACAGGTTCGCGGAATGGATGTAAGGGTCAACGACAACTTTGGCGAGAGGGTTGATGTGGCAACTGACAATAAGAGTATTCTAGACCAGATTAACACGGCATATAATGAAACGCTTGCAGGCAGCATTTTGCGTCATATACAACCGGAAACACTTATGAGTATGGACCGCACAAGCTATATGAATATGTCCTTTGAGGAACTTAACAACATCATGAAAGCCGGCTTTACCAAAGAGGGACAACTTGATTTGAGCAATCAGTTAGAGTCAAGACTTGCCGATGCGCTGTCTTATGAGGAAGATGTTGCGACGATGCTTGAGGCTAATGACATGCCGGGCACCGTAACAAATATAATTGCGGCACAACAGGTTATGTACGGTGAGGACGGCATTTTCGGAATGGTACGTGACTTAAAACGTGGACTTTCAAAGGAAGCAAGAGAACGCATAACAGAAAGGGAAGGACAGGTTCTTGAAACTCTCGAAAGCAAAGAAAATGTTATGTACGCTATGGAGAATATAAGAGCGGAACTTTCAAGGGAGGTTCATGCCAAGGAAACGGATGGTACGATTACTGCGAAGGATATACAGTCGCTTAAGTACATCAATGCAGGCATGCCGATAGCACTTAGAAGTGCGGAAAATGATGCCTTCTCTGTACCGCTTATTATCGGTGATGAAGTGAGCATTATGAAGGTGTCGATTTTAAGGGATGGCAGTTACGCCGGAGAAGTCAGGACATCTGTGGATACAGCTCATTATGGAAAACTTGAGGCTTTTGTACGTGTTTCAAATAATCAGGTTGAAGGTTACATTACCACAGAGCAGGAAGCAGGTCAGAGAAAGCTTGAGGAGAATGAATTAACTCTTCGTTCAAGCCTTGCCAAGGCAGGTATGGAAGTTAAAGATTTGCGACTTGATGGAACACGTCCGGTTCAGTATATAGAAGACGACAGACAGGCAGTAGAAACTTCCAAACTTTATCAGGTGGCAAAACAACTGCTTACCGCTGTTAAGTTAATGGGAGTTGTGTCCGATAATTAATATAAGTGATTATATAGGATACAGAATAAGGATGTTCTGGAAAAAAGTGAGGCTGTTGCAAAAATGGATGTTTGTGGGCTAAACTGAAAGGATAGGGTGAATACTATGAGACTTAACCATAATGCAATGGCTTATACTGCCAATAATAACCTTAATGCAATTAATAATAACCTTACAAAGTCCATGCAGAGACTTTCTTCAGGATATAAGATTAACAAGTCTTCAGATGATCCTGCTGCCAAGGCAATCTCACAGAGAATGCGTGCGCAGATAAGAGGACTTGATCGCGCGGTTGATAATTCCAATGATGGAATATCACTTATTCAGACAGCAGAGGGTGCGCTTGATGAGACACATGCAATCCTTGCAAGAATGAGAGAACTTGCCGTTCAGGCGGCTAACCAGACTTATGATGAGTCTGACAAGGATTCAATACAGGCAGAGCTTGAACAGTTAAAAGATGAGCTTGATCGTATTTCGGAGAGCACAGAGTTTAACGGACGTAAGCTTCTTAACGGCGAGCTTAACAAAAAAGGCTACACAGATTCGGATATGTTATCTATCGTGGAGATTGGTGGAGATATCGACCCGGGTGAGTATGGCATTTCGATACTTAGCAACGGTACTCAGGCAAAGACTACACTTACCCCTGTTCCGGATGCGCATGTTATAACTGCAACAGAAGCAGGCTCAATGACGATTAACGGTCTTGACATTTATATAACTGAAGGCATGACGGGCAAAGATGTCAATGATAGAATAAGAGATGCTGCAGCCAAGATGGGAATCAGTTATGATTACACAACAGGAGAAATAATAAGTGATGAGTACGGTGAGAGCCAGTTTATTAAGATAAGTGCATCATCAGATGATTTGAAGGCGCTTACAGGCGCAGACGGAACCGAATACAGAGGAACCGATTGTGAAGCCAAGTTTTCAACAAGTGGTGGCGAGAGAATAGGATTTAAAGATACAGCTACTATCGATACAGACGGTAATCGTATAACTGTAACAGATAAGAATGGTTTTAAGATGACATATGACACAGATCCTACAAGCGGTGCGGTAAATGATATAACCGTAACTGTTCTTTCTGCAGGACCTATGGTTCTTCAGATTGGAAATAATGAAGGTCAGACATTAGATGTCAATATAGCAAAGACAACAGCAGATTCTCTTGGCATAAAAACAATTAATATCTATACACACGAATATGCTAGCGATGCGATAGAGAAGATAGATGCAGCGGTTGTTAAGGTATCAGGCATACGTTCTTCGCTTGGTGCGTACCAGAACAGACTTGACCACACAATTAACAATCTCGGTACATCTAATGAGAATCTTACAAGTGCAGTTTCACGTATTCAGGATACAGATATGGCAGAGGAGATAACTGAATATACACAGCAGAATGTGTTAAGCCAGAGTGCATTGCAGATGCTCATGAAATCCAATGCACGACCTGAAGGACTTTTGCAGTTGTTCCAGAGATAAATATGATATATAATACAAAAGAAGCATTTTTTTAAGATGCTTCTTTTGGTGTGATTGGGGGTATATATATGACAGATGAGCAGATGAATGTGTACAAGATGAGAATAACACAAGCAGGTGTTGGTGAACTTACGGTCATTATGCTTGAGATGGAGATGCAATGGATAAATGAAGCCGTTGATGCATTTAACTCAAACGATATGGAGACATATATTGATTGTGTTGACAAAGCACAGGCAACACAGGTGGAACTTATGAATGTGTTGAATCTTGATAATGAAGTTTCAAAAGATGTTTATTCGGTGTTCTGCTTCTTCAATAAACAGCTCATCAATTCAAAGATAAAAAGACAACCTCAGGAGCTTGACAAAATTGTTGATATGTTAAACAAATATCATGAAAGCTTTTCGCAGATTGCATCAACCGATAATCAGGGACCGGTTATGGAACAAAGTGAGAAAGTATACGCAGGTCTTACTTACGGTTCGGGAGGACTTGTGGAAAGCAGTCTCGGCGGAACCGAGTACACAGTGTAAGAAACATAGGTGAGTAACCTATGCAAGAAATATAGAAAGAGGAGATAACAACAATGAGAAAAGACGATTGTATTTTTTGTAAAATAGCAGCAGGAGAGATTCCGTCAACAACAATTTACGAGGATGATTTGCATCGCGTATTTTTTGATATAGCACCGGGTTCGGAGGGTCATTGTCTTATAGTGCCGAAGAACCATTATAATGATATTTTTGATATGGATGAGAAAGCAGGAGCTGACCTTTTTGCACTTGCAACCAAAGTTGCCAAGGCACTCAAAGAAGTTACAGGTTGCGAAGGTATGAATATTGTTCAGAACAACGGAAGTATAGCCGGACAGACAGTATTTCATTTCCATATGCATTTGATTCCAAGATACACAGGTGACACTGTCAATGTCGGCTGGGTGCCGGGTGAAGCGAACATGGAAGAATTATCCAAAATGGCAGAAAAAGTAAGAGCGGCTATGTAAGTGCGCTTAATGAATCAGATATGTATTAATAGAATAGAGAATAATAAGGTGCAGTGGGTAATAACAATAGAAAAACCACTGCATTTTGTTTGTTCCGCGTTTGTTGTTATAAAGATAAATGAATATTAAAGATGCAAGAGCCGGAAGTTCTGCGACTCCGAAAAAGACATAACAAATTAATCCGAACAGGATAATTCTAACCCATACAGAATCTTTTGTTATGTAAAACATACATATCATTAGTACACCACCGATGCCGTAATCGCTTTGGATGAAAAATGATACTGTCAATAGAATTGCAAAGAAAATACCAAACCATTGTCTGGATTTCATTTCTTCAAGACAAAACAGGCACGCAAGCCCGAGTGCAAGCGTTACGAAAACATTCTGATGGTTCGGGTCAAAAAAGGTTCCGAAAAATGCCAAATCAAACGGAACTTCCGAAAGTAGGGCAAATACCGAAAGTCTGAAAAGATAATTGAGCGGGCTTTTTGTGTGATGAAAGCCTTCGACTATAAGAAAACAGAATATAGGAAAAGCTATTCTTCCGATTCCACGAAAATAAAGGTAAGCGGAAGTGTTTGGGTCAATAAAAATGTAGCCTATATGATCAATTGTCATGGCAATAACGGCGATTAATTTAAGTGTGAAGCCGTTCATAAAGCCTTGTGATTTCTCCTGCATGTCGATTCCTTCCAATCTATGTAATATTGAAGTTTTATTTGAGTAATAATATATATCGTGAAATAGTATAACAAAAGATACTTGTTTCTACAATAGATTTGGTAAATTTTGGGTAGCATTTATTAACGAATATTGATATAATATAGGCAATAATGTCCATTTACAGAAATAATAAGTAAAGCAACATGAATTATTAATAAGACAGAAAGCGGGGTATCGTAATGGCAAGGGATGAAAGATTTAAGACAGTTTCATTTGGAGGATATGACAAGGCGACAGTAGACAATTATATTTCCGATCTTATCAAGTCGCACCAGCAGGACATAACAGACCTTAAGCAGACTATAAGTAAACTTTCGGATACTGTTAAGAGTTTGCAGCTTGTTAAAGACAGCATGAGTTCTGAATCTAACCAGGCAATTGAGAATATGCAGAAATATAATGAGTCCTTGCAGAAAGAATTGGATAAGGCCAATAAGAAATTATCTGAGCAGGAGGAAAGCTCAAAGGAGTATACTGACAAACTTGAGATGATTTCGCGTACCCTTGTTGAAACGAATGAGCGCTGTGATGCTATGCTTGCAGAAGCAAAGGAAAAGAGCGAGAAAATGGTTGCCGAGGCTGAAGAAAGCAGTAAGAGAATGCTTGTTGAGGCCAAGGAGCAAAGTGACAAGCTTCTTTCAGATGCAAAGAGCCAGAGCAATTATATGGTGACGGAAGCAGAGAAGAGAAGCAAGAATCTTATCGAGGATTCGGAAAAACAGAGTAAGAATATTTTAAGCAGAGCCGAGCAGGAAAGAGATACGCTTAAGGTTCGTGCTGAAGAGGAATACAAGCAGTCGGTTGCCAAGACCAGTGAAGATTGCAGAAGGATGATTGAACTTGCGGAGGAAGAGAAAGAGAAGATGCTTTCTGAAGCAAGGGACAAGGTTAGCAATATAAGAGGTTCCATGAAACGTGAATGTGAGAATGTAAGTAATTACATGGCAAGTCTTATGGAATCTGTTGAGGGTGTAGTTAAAGCATGTAATGAGACAAAAGTACTCACAGACAAAGCTTTTGGTATTGAAAAGAAGACAGAGCCTGAAGAGAATGCCGGTAAGGATGACGATGAAATACCACAGATAAAATTCTAGGCTTTAGCATAAGCTAAGGAGGAAGGTAATGGATAATAAACGTATTGATATCTTCAAAGAGTTCGCTTCGTATATAGAATATCCTATGGTCGTTTTTGAGGCCGATTCAGGTAAAGTATTGGATATCAACTACGAAGCAGAAGTAATAATTGGCAAAGATATAAAGAATATTCAAGTTGAACCGGGACGAACAATAGTTAAGGACGATTTCTGGGAAGTGCTCCGCACAAAGAAGAGCCTTATTTGGCACAGAATAAGGATGATTGCGGATGGCAAACAGCATTTGGTGAGTGGACTTGTCAATGAGACAACGGTTGATGGCAAACTCATTTATACTGTATTGTTCGAACTACGTGCTGACCTTAACATCGGAAGTTTGACCCTTGAAAGAATAGTTAATCATGCTGGCGTGGTTGCACTTCATGTTAGCCTTGATGAAAACGGCGAAAGACGTGTGGAATACGCATCGCAGAATATTAATCAATACGGATATTCAAGAGTGCAGTTGTACGATCGAGGCATGAAGGTTGAAGATATAGTTTGTCCCGAGGATATAGAATCTCTTGAAGAAGCTTTAAGGAATGCCTCAGAGAATCAGGATGAGGAAAGTTCTTTTGAGTGTCGATTGCTTACAGAAGAGAGAGAATTAATTCCTGTCAGAATATTATTCCATTACAATTATGATGAAAATGGCAAGCTCACAGATTATGAAGCACTTGCGCTTGACAGAAAAGAAGAGATAAGACGCAGTGCTGAAAATAATTATCTTAGCAATGCTATGTTTAAGATGAAAAGCGTTCTTTTGGTTAAGTCATATCATGCAGGTAAGAGAAGTATCAAGTATATTTCACCTAATGCCGCAATGCTTGGTATGAATGTTGAAGCTTTGCAAAAAGGACTTAAACTGACCGAGGATTATATTCATCCCGAGGACAGAGACGGTGTTATAGATACTATTTACCAGGCGGTTGCCAATGGTGTTGCAGATTACGTTCAGACTTGCAGGATGGTAAGAGATGACGGTAAGCAGATATGGGTTGAGAATCAGGTTACCATTAACCGTGTGTCGGACGGTGAGGCAGAGGTTTCATTTCTTATGACGGATATTACTGAGCATAAGGAAATGGAAAAAGAACTTGAGAAAATGTCTAAGAATACCGTGACGGCAGGCGATGATAAAAAGGCAGAGAATAAGAAAACTGAAAGCGGTTCGGAAATTGATATTGCAGGACAACTTCAACTTTTGGCAGAAAGTTTTGGAAAGAATATAGACTACTATATTGTTGCGATTCGTGAGGACGGTTCATTGATTACCGATCCAACAGGTCCTAATGATGACCTTGGTGTTTTTTATGATTTGTTTGAGAGACCTCAATACAGGGAGCAGATTAAAGAAGCACTTGCCCAGGCAAAGTTGCAGATTATTCCTAAGAATCTTGACATAGAACTTAGTGGTATTTCCGTTCACTTGATTATTTCTCCGTTAGTTGTGGATGATGATGTGAAAGCTTACTGGGTACTTTCAAGTATCAACGGTAAAGGCCTTGAAACCATTAACGATGTTGTTGAGCCGCAGTGGAGACTTGCCCAGGCAATTATTGATAATTACAGTGCAAAGGATATGGCATCTTCTGAGGTTAAGAACAGGAAAGTTGTTGAGTACAAACTTCGCAGAGAAAAGCAGGAAAGAAAAACTTTGCAGGAACTTCTTAACATTTCTTACAATGAAGGCGAAGCCGGACTTGGTGAAATGTGCCAGCGTATGAGTGTATATCTTTCCGTATCTCATATAGGTATTTTTATAGAGAATAAAGAAAAGCGAAATGCGGAAAAATACTTTACATGGGATCAGACCGGTGAGGATGTTGCCTTCTTTGACAGAATGGGACTTGCACCTGCAGAGATGGATGAAATCAGAAGTTTAATGGGAACAGATAATGGAGTTTGTTTTACGGATACGACATCTAATCCACTGTTAAAGGAACTTATAGCGGTTACGCGTATGAAAATGATAGCAATACGCAGATTACCGGTTGATTTTGAAACGGGTGGATATATTGTCTTTGGTGATGCAGGAAGAGATACCTGTTTTGAGAACAACGAAAAGAGCTTTGTGGATATAGCATCAAAGATAATAAAAGAACTTGTATTCTCAAAACGTTCGGGTGTCAAAAAAGATGTTATTCGTGACGGTTTCCTTGAGACATACGACCACATAAGAGATGCGGTCTTTGTCAAGAATAATGAAACGGGAGAGATCATTTTTGCCAACAAGGCAATGGAGAAACTTTTCGGATACAGTATTGTTGGAATGCAGGCACAGGAGATTGTCAATGATCAGATGGAACAGTATCGTCTGATACAGGGCATGCGCAAGAGATTTATTGCCAATAACAAAGTTTCCAAATGGCAGAGTTATCTTAAGGAAGTTGACCAGATAATGAATGTCACGGAAGTTCAGTTGAGTGTGTTTACGAATACCAATTTAAGTTTGGTTATTCTTAAGAAAAACAAAAATAAATAAACATTTGACCCGAATGTGTTAATAATATCTTTATTTCGGGCGATATATATATGAAAGGGGCAAGAACATGGCTAGTTCAGATATTGGAATTGATTTAGGTACAGCCAGTATTTTGGTTTATGTAAAAGGAAAGGGAGTAGTTCTTAAAGAGCCTTCTGTTGTAGCATTTGACAGAGACACTAACAAGATCAAAGCGATCGGTGAAGAAGCAAGACTTATGCTTGGAAGAACACCCGGTAATATCGTTGCGGTAAGACCGCTTAGACAGGGCGTCATATCGGATTACAGAATAACAGAGAAGATGCTTAAGTACTTCATTCAGAAAGCAGTTGGTAAGAGCTTCTTTGGAAGAAGACCGAGAATATCGGTTTGTGTTCCAAGTGGTGTTACTGAGGTTGAGAAGAAGGCAGTTGAGGATGCAACATATCAGGCAGGAGCAAGAGATGTGTCTATTATCGAGGAGCCGGTAGCAGCTGCAATCGGTGCGGGAATTGATATATCAAGACCTTGCGGTAACATGATTGTTGATATCGGCGGAGGAACTGCTGATATAGCGGTTATTTCACTTGGAGGAACTGTTGTAAGTACTTCGATTAAGACCGCAGGTGATGATTTTGATGAGGCCATTGTTCGTTTTATGAGAAAGAAACACAATCTTCTTATCGGTGAGCGTACCGCAGAGGAGATTAAGATTAAGATAGGAACATGTTACAGAAGACCTGAAAATCTCATGTTGGATATAAGAGGAAGAAACTTAGTCACAGGTCTTCCAAGAACAGTAACGGTAACCTCGGAAGAGACGGTAGAGGCACTTGAAGAAGTAACGGAGGAAATTGTTGAGGCAGTACATTCAGTACTTGAGAAGACGCCGCCGGAGCTTGCAGCCGATATTGCAGACAGAGGTATCGTTCTTACAGGTGGTGGAGCAATGCTTCATGGTCTTGAAGAATTATTAGAGGAAGAAACCGGAATTACAACTATGACCGCGGAAGATCCTATGACTTGCGTGGCTATAGGAACCGGTAAATATATAGAATTTTTAAGTGGCGCAATGGAAGAAGAATAGCGTAAAGGAGTGACGAGATGGTAAGAGGTCTTTACACAGGATGGACCGGTATGGTTAATGAACAGAAGCGATTAGATGTTATTACCAATAACATGGCAAACTCTGACACCACCGGTTACAAGAAGCAAGGAGTGACCTCTCAATCCTTTGATGATGAGTTGACGCTTCGGATTCACAACGATAATGAATATTCAGGTGTTCATTACAAAATCGGTAATATGAATCTCGGAGTTAAGATAGGTGAGACCTATCACGACTTTTCGCAGGGAAGTTTGAGAGAAACCGGAAACACCTATGATCTTGCACTTAGTGGAGACGGATTCTTTACCATTCAGACAACAAACAAGCAGGGACAGACCACTACAAAATATACAAGAGATGGTTCGTTTACTGTTAACACGGAAGGTTATCTTGTTACCAAGGATGGGGATTATGTGTTGGACAAGAATGGCAAGACAATCCAGATTCCCGGTGCACAGACAGCACCCGAGGTTGCTGTTGACGTTAAGGGTAACATTTTGGTTAACGGTAACAACATAGCACAGATAGGAATTGCAAGGTTTAACAATCCTCAGGCATTACTACTGTATGGTGAGAATATGTTTGAGGCAACTGATGCAGCGGGACTTGTAGCGGATGATACAACGGCCGTACATCAGGGATATTTGGAAATGTCCAATACAAATGTAATCAAAGAAATGGTTGATATGATTACAATTACACGTGCTTACGAGGCAGGACAGAAAATAGTTCAAACGATGGATGAGACACTTGATAAGTCCGTTAATGAAATAGGCAGAGTATAATGACTTGCAAAGGAGGATACTGATATGATGAGATCGTTATGGTCTGCGGCATCGGGAATGATTGCACAGCAGACAAATCTTGATAATATTGCGAACAATTTATCCAATGTTAATACAACCGGTTACAAAAAAGATACGGTTGAGTTCAAGTCGCTTCTATATCAGACATTACAGTCGAAATCGACTAATAATGCAGGCGAGAACAAGCCGATTCCTGCGCAGGTAGGACTCGGAACGAGAGTTGCCTCCATAACAACTGTATATACGCAAGGTAACCTTCAGGCATCTGACGGACCTGCACATATGGCAATAGAGGGTAACGGATTTTTCAAGGTTAAGAATCCGGATGGTGATATTTGTTATACAAGAGATGGTAGTTTTAATCTTACGCCGTATGACGTTAACGGTGAACAAAAACTTTTACTTTGTACTACGTCAGGTGATCCCGTACTTGATGAAAAGGGTAACAATATTACCGTTCCTGCGGGATCAAAACTTATAGTAGACAGAACCGGTAACATTTCATATTCGTATTTTGAAGTTACTAATGCTGAGACCGGTCAGGGTGAGGAGAAAATAGTTGCACTTAATGCCAAGATAGGAATAGTTCAGTTTAATAACCCATCAGGTTTGTTCGAAGCAGGTGGCAACTTGTACAAAGAAACGGTTGCTTCGGGAGCACCGTTAGAAGAATCAACAACTAACGGACTTAAGACAAGCCTTGTGCATCAGGGATATTTGGAAATGTCCAATGTTCAGGTTGCTGATGAAATGGTTAACATGATTGTTGCACAAAGAGCATACGAGATGAACTCCAAGGCTATACAGGCTACAGATGAGATGCTTCAGCAGGCAAACAATTTGCGTAGATAACAATAACATATTGATAATGTAGGAGATGTATGATAGAATTTCTTACGGTTAGGAGGTATATATGGCGATAACGGGAGTAGATCCAAGCAGCTATTACAGCGATTATTATTCCAATGTTTCCAATGTATCAAAAGATGCCTTAGAAAAGACTTTGACGAGTGTAGACGGTCAGACCTCGGAAGAAGAATTAATGAAGGCATGCAAGGAGTTTGAAGCATATTTTGTTGAGCAGATATTCAAAGGGATGGAGAAGACGATCATCAAGTCAGGGGATGAAGAGTCTAACGTATCCAAGTACAAAGATTATTTTGGAGAAATGCAGACAAAGGAATATGCAAAAGCAGCAACGGAACAGGGAGAAGGAATCGGCCTCGCTAATCAGTTGTTTCAACAAATGAAACGCAACTATGGACTATAGAACGGATTGAGAGGAGCGACATAATGAAGGTTGAAAATTTGACTGACTGCGAAGAAGTAGTAATGAAGGCGGTGTGGGACTTCGACAAAGAACCCGTGCTTTCAGAAGTGGTAGAGCACGTTAACAAAACTTATGGTAAGGAATGGGCACCGCAAACAGTATCAACTTACCTTGCGAAGCTTGTGCGTAAAGAATATCTTAAGCTTCAAAGAACCGGTAGAATATACACATACAAGATTCTTGTTAAGGAAGAAACTTACAGACGCAAGTTATATAAGCATCATATAAGTTTTTGGAACGATGATAATATTCTTGACTTTATTAAAGAAATGATTGATAATGGTGACTTGACAAAAGCTGATTTGAAAGCCCTGTCAAGTAAGTAAAACTTTAAAAAGGGCAAAGCAATTTATGCTTTGCCCTTTTGTTGTTATTATAGATTATCGTCTCTCATAGACATGCTTTTTTGAGGACCCGGGAACGGCTCAAAGAAATATTTCAAAGGAACATTTAACTCTCTGCTGATGTTAAAAAGTATTTCCAAAGAAAATGACTGAGATGTATTGGGAGTTTCTATTCGACTCAAATAAGCCCGGGATATTTTAAGTCTATCGGCCAATTCTTTTTGCTTAAGATTGGCACGCTTTCTGTAATAGGCGATATGTTCGCCAAGTTCGACATACAAATCCCTGTTTTCAAATGACGGATAAGTTGATTCTACATCGACGTTCATGTGATACCTCCGTGTTGCTGTTTTCTATGAGTATAATTTATTATTAGCAGGACGGACACATAATATAACATAGAAATAACATATGATAACGAGATGTTATCTAAATATTAAGGAGCAAAAATGGAACTTAGAGGAATGGTATCCAAGTTAATATACAGAAACGAGTCAAATCAGTACAACGTGTTTGTTGTGGAAACTGAGGATGGTGATGACGAGGTGATGGTTGGCTATCTTTCCGGCATCGAGGAAGGAATGTATGTCATTGCCAGAGGTGATTATAAAGAGAACAAACAGTATGGTATGCAATTTTTTGTAGAAGAGTATGAAGTTACGATGCCGGACGATATTGTCAGCATGGAAAGATATTTGTCATCGGGAGTAATCAAGGGAATTGGTGAAATTACAGCTAAGAGGATTGTTAAGAAGTTTGGTTTGGATTCATTTAATATTCTTGAGAACGAGCCGGAAAGATTGTCGGAGATAAAAGGAATATCACCTAAAAAAGCAAGGGAAATCGGAGTACAGTTTCTCGAAAAGCAGGAACTTAGAAATGCGATGATGTTTCTCTCAAAATACGGATTATCACCATCAATGGCAGTAAAGATATATAACGAATACGGCAACAGGTTATACACTATTGTGAAGAATAATCCGTATAGGATTGCTGAGGATATAAGCGGTATCGGATTTAAGACAGCAGATGCGATTGCGATGCACGGCGGAATAGGTGTTTACTCGGAGTTTCGTATAAGGGCGGCACTTGTATATACGCTTAATCAGGCAGCAGGACTTGGACACGTGTATCTGCCTAAAAGAATGTTGCTTAATTGGACGCTTAAACTTCTTTCTCAAAATGAACAGGAGATTGAATGTGACTATGATTCGGTTGCTGAGACAACAGAGATTCAATTATCTAATCTGGCCGTAGAAGGCAAAGTTGTGATGAGCAGGCAGAATGATGAGGATATAGTCTATTCGTCATATTACTTTAACAAAGAAAAGGATACGGCAAGGTTATTACTCGAGACACGAATGGATGCTGATTATTCGGAAAAAATACTCGAAATGACGGTATCATTTATTGAGAGTGAAGAGGGTATTGAGCTTGAGGATATGCAAAAAGAAGCTGTTAAACAAGCAGCTTCCAACGGGGTTGTTGTTATAACGGGAGGTCCCGGAACAGGTAAGACAACAACAATCAATGCGATTATCAAATATTTTCAGATGCAGGGAGAAGATATTCTGCTTGCCGCACCTACCGGAAGAGCAGCTAAGCGTATGACGGAGGCAACCGGGTACAAGGCACAAACAATACATAGGTTGTTGGAGTTTTCAGGCGGAGCCGACGAGTCGGGCGATGTCTCAATAAGATTTGAAAGAAATGCTAACAATCCGCTTGAAACGGATGTAATAATAATAGACGAGATGTCAATGGTGGATCAGGCTCTTATGCACTCGCTTATGTCAGCAATCCTTCCCGGAATGCATCTTATACTGGTGGGAGACCAGAACCAGCTTCCTTCTGTAGGAGCAGGTAATGTATTAAAGGATATAATCAAATCGGGATGTATACCTGTTGTTGAACTTAAGCAGATATTCCGCCAGGAAAAGGGCAGTGACATAGTTGGAAATGCACACAAAATCAACAATGGCGAACCTATAATTCTTGATAATAAAAGTGATGATTTCTTCTATGTTCCAAGGGTAAATGTTCAAGATGTTGCAACGGAAACAGCAGAACTATTATCGAGAAAACTACCAAAGTATGTTGGTTGTGATGCTATGGACATTCAGGTGTTAACTCCTATGAGAAGTGGTCCTCTTGGTGTTGAACAGTTAAATAAAGAATTGCAGCAGGTGCTCAATCCCCCGGCACGGGATAAAAAGGAGAAAGAGTTTAGGAATGGTATGATTCTTCGAACAGGCGACAAAGTTATGCAGACGAGGAATAACTATAAGCTTGAATGGGGAATATACGGAGGCAATGGTAGATTTAAGGTTGAAGAAGGTATGGGAGTTTTCAACGGAGATATGGGCATTGTCAAAGAGATAGATGACTACAATGAAGAGGTTGTGATTGTCTTTGATGATGATAAGGAAGTAAGATATCCGTACTCACTGTCAGAAGATCTGGAACTTTCCTATGCGATAACGATTCACAAATCTCAGGGAAGTGAATATCCGGCAGTAATACTTCCGCTGTTCTCGGGACCGAAGGTTTTGATGAACAGGAATCTTTTGTACACTGCAGTTACAAGGGCGCGTAATTGTGTTGTTATTGTTGGTAGCGGGAATATGGTGGCAAGTATGATTGCCAATAATGATGAGAAGGAGAGGTATTCTTCGCTTGATTTGAGACTTAAGGAGTTTGATAATATTTGAACAAAGTTACAAATGGTATAATTAATTTGCTCTATCCGACGGTGTGCCCGGTTTGTGGTGGTGTTTTGGCATATGGAGAAAAAGGGGGTTGCGGTTCATGTGAAAAAACACTTCAATGGGTTACTGAGCCTTCCTGCCTTAAATGTGGTAAGATGCTTGATAATGATGAAGATGAGTATTGCAGTGATTGCAGAGAAATCCCCAAATCATATGATAAAGGATTTCCGGTTTTTTGTTATGAAGGACCGATAAAAGATTCTCTTTACGCATTTAAATATAAGAACCAGCGGCATCAGGCAGCATTTTACGTAGATTCCATATTTAAGAGATACGGGGAGGAGTTAAATAGCCTTAATCTTTCTGGAATAGTACCTGTTCCGGTGCACAAACAAAAGAAAAGAACGAGGGGGTATAACCAGGCAGAATTAATTGCAACCGAGTTGTCAAAACGTCTTAATGTGCCAGTTTTCCCTAACTATCTGGAAAGAACAAGAAAGACAAATCCCCAAAAAGAATTAGATGCAAATGAGCGTATGAAAAATCTAAAAAATGCTTTCAAAATCGGTGAAAATGATGTAAAATTAGATAAGGTGCTAATCGTTGATGACATATACACCAGCGGGGCAACTATAGAAGCCTGTACCCAGGCATTGAAAAATAAAGGAATACGTAATATATATTATGTCAGCGTAGCAATCGGAAAGGGGTATTCTGTATGGAAGTAAGAACATGTAGACAATGTAAGAAATTATTCAATTATTTGACGGGACCCAATATCTGTCAGCCGTGTAAGGATGCACTTGAGAAGAAATTCCAGGAGGTAAAACAATATATTGAAGAGAATCCTTCGGATGGCATTTCTAAGGTTGCTGAAGCCAATGATGTGTCAACTAAGCAGATTCAGCGTTGGATTAGAGAGGAACGTCTTGCTTTTTCTGCAGAATCGGGAGTTGGAATAGAGTGCGAGTCTTGCGGAGCCATGATTCTTTCGGGTCGTCTTTGTCAGAAATGCAAGGATAATCTTATAGGTGCTGTTAACAATATGTATAAGACAAACAGTGATTCGATTGTTGAAAAGAAACACAGGGAAGCAGCAAGAATGCGTTTCCTTGATAACTAATGATATGTTTTGTCAGGGCAATAATGCCCTGACTCTTTTTGTTTATTAATATTTTTTGTAAAATAGTGTAATGTTTTTGAAAATAATTCCGATATAAATAATGACTCTATAAAGATTGTTAGTTTTGAAGTCAGTTTAGGAGGAAGGTGTAACTATGAGAATAGGAGCATACAATCAGGTAGCCCAGGTATATGGCAGCCAGAAAATTTCAAAAAGTTACGGAGCTAGTTCTGTTAACGCAACATCTACATTAGATAAGGTTTCATTTTCTAATATAGGCAAAGATATGCAGGTTGCTAAGAACGCTCTTAAGAATGTGCCTGATGTAAGAGAAGACAAAGTTAATGCTCTTAAGGCAAGTATTGCTGACGGAACATATCAGGTAAGTTCAGAGAGTTTTGCCGACAAGCTTATTGCTGCATTTGAGGCAAAGGCAATATAATTAATTGTTTTCGACAAGGAGAGTCAGATGGCAAGTTTGATTGAGAATTTGATTACTGTATTGGAAGAGGAAAGTAATCTTTATGATACACTCACCAAGGAATCAATGAACAAAACGCCCGCAATTGTTGCTAATGACTTGAAGAGGTTGGAGGAAGCAAACTCTAAAGAACAGCAGATTGTGGACCGAATAACAGCAGTGGCTCACAGAAGAGATGAGACACTTAAGGAGATTGCAACAGTATTAGGCAAGGATGCAAACACCATTACTGTTTCAGAGATCATTGTAGCGATGGAGAAACAGCCGGAGTTTCAGCATCCTTTAACTGTTTTAAGAGATAAGATGATCAAACAGGTTGATAACTTAAGACAGGTAAGCCTTCATAATCAGGAACTTCTTAAAGAAGCACTTGAAATGACGGAATATTCAATTAACCTTGTTCAATCTCTTAATCAGGCACCGGAAACCGCCAATTATTCAGGCTCCGGTTATAGTGGTTCAACGCTTGGCAGTTCAAGATCATCATTTGATACCAAGCAGTAATTATATGAGAAAGGAGTAAGCCTATATGTCAACAACTTTGGGTAATTTCTATGTTGGTGCATCAGGAATGCAAACCAGCCAGTATGCACTTAATACAACTGCACATAACATTACCAATGCGGGAACAAAGGGTTACTCCAGACAACAGGTGTTGCTCACGGATTTGACCTACACTAATATAGGTAATACCGCAATAGGTAAGAATCAGGAAGGTCTCGGTACAAGAATTGCAGATGTTCGTCTTGTAAGGGACCGTTTTGTGGATAAAGCATACCGTAATGAACTTGGTCGTGAGCAGTTCTATCAGACCAAGTATGACGTTGTGGCTGAGGTAGAGAACTACTTCGGCGAATTGGAAAGCAGCGATTTTAGAACATACATGCAGGAGTTGTGGTCGGCAGCGCAGGAACTTCAGAAAGAGTCTAACAGTATCGTTACAAGAAGTTCATATATTGCAAGTGCTGTAACATTTGTAGACCAGGCTAATGAAATATACAAGCAGTTAACAACATATCAGAAGAATCTTAATGCGGAAATACAGGATCAGGTTAACAGAATCAATGAAATAGCAGATGAGATTTATGATCTTAATTATAAAATAACAATGGTTGAGGCGTCGGGCATAGAGAGTGCCAACGACTACAGAGACCAGAGAGATGCATTACTTGATGAACTTGGCGGACTTGTATCGGTTTCTTATAGAGAGAATGCGGATGCGGGTGTTGATGTATATATTGAGCATAGATGTCTTGTCAGTATGGATAAGACTTATAAGCTTGATGTAAGACCGGCGAGTGACTCTTGTGAATATTATGTGCCAATTTGGAAGGATGATAAGGCTGACCTTTTTAATGTGCATGGTGCAAAAGTAGAAGTGGGTGGCACTGATGAAGGTCCTTACTTTAATCCTAATGATACTATATGGGATTCGGTAGATTCGGACAAAATCAAAATGGTAATTGCACCAAATGCAGAGTCGGGTACGGATGTTGGCTCACTTAAAGGAATTATAATGTCACGTGGTGATTGGGTTGCCAACTATACAGATATTCCTAAGGCACCGACAGAACCGACAAGACCTGTCAGAAGTAATTATGACAATGATGCAGATTATAACGCAGCACTTGATCAGTATCAGAATGTGGACTATCCTCAATATCAGCAGGATTACGCCAGATTTCTTAAGACCAAGGATTATTACAATACATATCTTGAGCCATATACGGTTAATAACATCATTGCACAGTTTGATCAGTTAATTAACGGTATAGTTACAAAGATAAATGATGTTTTGTGTCCGAACAAAGAAATCGAACTTGCGGATGGAAGTAAGATTATGGTGCTTGATGAAGAAAATGCCGGATACGGTATGGGCGACAGGAATCAGGTGCAGGGTACAGAGTTGTTTATTCGTAATACAATGCCCAGATATACCGAACAGACAGTAACTCTTGCGGATGGAACTTCAGCAACGGTTCAGGTATACAATCAGGAGAGTGCAAGCAATTATCTTTCACTTTATTCAATGGGTAATATTCAGGTTAATGATGAACTTATCAAGAATCCAAGTCTTTTGCCACTTACCAATCTTCAGAATGAAGAACTTCAGAGTGTGGCAGATCAGCTTATTCATATATGGGATGAACCATTTACAACAATAGGGCCTAACAGTCTTGTTACAAATGACTTTATGGGCTATTACAAAGAGTTTATAGCGGATTTTGCTAATAAGGGAAGCACCTACAACGGTATAGCTGAATCTCAGAACAAGTCGGTGCTTGAACTTGATAATCAGAGACAGGTAGTGTTAGGTGTTTCGACAGATGAGGAATTAAGTAATCTTATTAAATTCCAGCAGGGGTTTAATGCAGCGTCAAGATATTTTACAGTAGTATCAGAGATGGTTGAACATCTTATTATGAAACTCGGTTCATGAGTTAGATACGGATAGAAAGGAAGGGATATTATGCCGTCAACATTTTTAGGACTTAATACAGGAATGTCAGGACTTGGTTATTACCAGGCAACACTTAATACAACTGCTCATAATATCTCTAATGCTGATGTTAAGGGATATTCAAGACAGGTAGTTAACTCGCAGGCGTCATATCCTATTCGTGTTAACAGTGCTTACGGTATGATGGGCACCGGTGTTGAGATGACCGGTATAGAACAGCAGAGAAATGTATATTATGACACAAAGTATCATGCTGCAACTTCTAAATACAATGAGTATGAAGCGGTTAAAGAGCAGCTTTCGCAACTTCAGACATATCTTAATGAGATGCAGTCTGAGACGGGATATACAAAACTCATGGCTAAGATTAGTTCGGCAATGCAGGATTTGGCATCAAGCCCTGCTGATCCGACATATCGTACACAGTTTAATCAGGCTATGAAGAACTTTACAGATCTTATTAAGGAGACAGCTGTTAACTATCAGAATACTCAAAGAGATATTAACAATGAAGTGGCAATACATGTTGATACTATCAACTCAATAGCGTCACAGATTTATACTCTTAATCAGCAGATAATGAACATTGAGACCCGTTGGGGTAATGCCAATGATTTGAGAGATCAGAGAGAGGTTCTTGTAGATCAATTATCAGAACTTGTTAATGTTACCGTGACAGAAGTACCTATTATGTATGGTTATGGTGAGGATGCCACAAAGTCTGGAGCAAGCCGTTATGAGGTTCGTATCGGAAGCACAGTTTTGGTTGATGAGATGGAATGCAAGCAGCTTAAAGTTGCCGCAAGACAAGAGAAAATCAATCAGAATGATATAGATGGTCTTTATGACGTATATTGGGAGGGCTTAAATGGAAGCCTTGGTGAGAAGTTTAACTTTAACAGTGCCAATGTAACAGGAAGAATCAAGGGACTTCTTGAAGTAAGAGACGGTAATAATTTTAATCCGTTTTCGGGTACTATCGAGAGTATGACTTCAACCACATCGGGTGAGGCTTCGTCGGTTGTTGTCAGTGTTAAACCGGGAGTATCCGTTGATAAACTTAATCTTCCACAGGATGGAATAATAACTCTTAATTGTAAAGAATATTATTATGAAGGCTTCGAGGCAACAGTTGACGCAGATGGACTTCTTACTTCATTTACATTCAAGAATGTTACAGTTCCGGATGATGAAGGTAAACGTGTTCCGGCACAGTTTGATGCATCACTTGATGTAGGTAAAGAAGCTCTTATGGGAGAGAGAATCGATTGTCAGGGAATACCTTATTATATGACTCAACTTAATGAGTTTGTAAGAACTTTCTCTAACTATATGAATGATTTATTTACAAGCGGTGTAGATGCCAATGGTAATGCCGGACTTGATTACTTCACTACACCTGATATCAAGGGTGTTGACAGAGTTCTTACTACAAGAGATACAACTACGGGAGATATTATCAAACCGACCCAAATCAAATCTTCGGAATCTAATTATTATCAGATTACAGCACTCAACTGGTCTATTAATGAAACGGTTATGGCTAATCAGGAGAAACTTGTAGTTTCATATAAGGAAGATATAGAACAGCATGACAAAGAGGCTAAAGGAGTTCTTGAGAAGGTTATAGCAGGTCTTAGTGACAGAAGTATGTATGCTCAAGGTACACCTACTCAATTCTTGCAGGCAATTACAACTTCTCAGGCGGTTGATATTTCCAAGTTTGAATCATTTTCTAAAAATATGGATGAGGTTTCAACGGTTATTAACAAGCAGAGACAGTCAATATCTTCAGTTGATACTAACGAGGAGGCTGCTCATTTGGTTATGTATCAGAATGGCTACAATCTTTCAAGCAAGGTTATATCAATTCTTAATGAGGTTTATGACAAACTTATTAACCAGACGGGCGTATAAGCCGATATTATATAAGTAAGGTACATGGATGTGCAATAATATAGGTTGAGGGACTGACCGGATAGGAGATTAGGATATGAGAGTTACGAATCAGATGGTGACAAGCGGCTCGCTTAGAAATATGCAGAAATCCATGCAACGTGTAGATAAATTAAATAATCAGGTTACAACCGGTAAGAAGATATCGGCTCCTTCAGAGGATCCGGTAGTTGCGATTCGCGCACTTAAGCTTCGTACAACGGTTGATCAGCTTGACCAGTATAAGAATAAGAATATACAGGATGCGTTATCTTGGCTTGACACTACGCAGACGTCAGTACAGAATGTATATGATAGATTGCAGGACGTATACTATTACTGTGAGCAAGGTGCTCAAGATACTTTCCAGACAAAGGACCGTCATACCATTGTCGAAGAATTACAGGAACTTAAGGATGCCATTTACCGTGAGGGTGGTATGACTTATGCCGGGAGATATCTTTTCTCCGGATATAAGACAGAGACAAATCTTATTTTCCAGGATGCGGAGTCTAAGAAAGGCCTCTCATATAAGATTACAGAGAATATAAGTCCTGATAATATAGTTAATAAGGATGTTGTGCTCAATGAGGTGGATGCTTCGAAGGTTGACGCGTTTATTTTAGGGGCCGGAGATCCTTCGGGTATTGCCTATGATTCGCCGGTGTCAGAAAGCGTATATAAGTTAAGATTATCGTATGATGATCTTGATAAAGCACAAAGTGATATAAGCATAGAAGTGAAGGATGCGGATGGCAATGTTTTGGGCGTTTTGAATCCAAAAGTAAAACAGGTTGCAGATTCAGCAACGTACTATAAAGTTGAGGCATCGGATGGAATTAATTATATTCCTGAAACGGGAGAACTTATTTTTGATCAGACTACATACGATACTATTAAGAATGCTGCTAATATTTCTGTGACATATAACAAATCCAACTTTGCGGTTGGTGATTTAAGACCTGAAATGTATTTTGATTGTGAGCAGACAAGACAGATGCCTGACGGAACAGAAAAAAAGACAACATTTACTATGGATGAGGGTGGACAACCGATACAATATGAGGTAAACTTTAGTCAGTACATTACTGTTAATGCACAGGGTAAAGATTTTATATTACATGATATGGGCAACAAGATTGATGATCTTGCAAGGGCTGTTCAGGACGTGATTGATATTGAGGAAACAGTCGATAAGCTCAAAGGTCTTCTCGAATTACCCCAATACAAGAATGATGATGCATCTGTTAAACAGATTAACAAGATGCTTGAAGATGCAGATGTTGAGCTTGCCATGAAGCGTAAGAATATGCAAAGTTTGTTTGGTAATAATATGACAAATTTCCAGAACTTTATGGAACAGGTAAGTGCGGTTCAGGCTAAGGTGGGAACGACATATTCTAAGCTTGAACTTATAGAGACTCGTGTTACAGAACAGCTTGCCAACTTCAAGGAACTTAAGTCTTCTAATGAGGATGTTGAGACGGAGGAAGCAGCTATTGAGATGTATCAGTCGGAACTTGTGTATGAATCTGCACTTGCAACAACCAGTAGTGTTATTAAGAAAACATTGTTGGATTATATTTAAATAACAGATAACATGAATGAGAGGAGAAGGGTGTATGTTAGTACAGACTAAGTTTTTTGGTGAAGTAGAGATTGATGATGCAAAAATCCTTGATTTCCCTAACGGAATAATCGGCTTTGAGGATTTTAAGAAGTTTGCAATTATTTATGACATCGATGATGATAAGGAAACAAAGATAAGCTGGCTTCAATCGGTAGAGGAGGCTACATTGGCACTTCCGGTGATAGACCCGATGGCTATAGTTAACGAGTACTCACCTATGATAGAGGATGAATTACTTAAGCCTCTTGGCAATTCTGCAGATGAAGATCTTCTTTGCTTACTTGTAATGACTGTTCCTTCTGATATGACTAAGGTTACAGCCAATATGAAAGCGCCTGTTATAATCAATTCGAAAACTAACAAAGGCGTGCAGCTTATAGTTGATAATGCGGATTATCCTGTTAAGTTTAACGTATATGAATCCGTTCAGAAGATGAAGAAGGAAGCGGGTGAATAATATGTTAGCATTATCAAGAAAATCCAATGAATCTATTATTATAGGCAATGATATAGAGATAACGGTATTAGAGGTTAAGGGTGAGCAGGTCAAGATTGGTATCAAGGCTCCTAAGTCAATACCGGTGTACAGAGAAGAAGTATATCAGCAGATTAGAGAAGCCAATAAGGAAGCTGCTTCAGATGCTGTTACTGAGAATATTAAGAATCTTTTTAAATAATTAGTTCATAGGAAGGACCCTGACATCTTGTGTTGGGGTCTTTTTCAAAGATTATTTCAAAAAAGTTGAAAAAAAGTAAAATTAGGTATAAAATTATTAAGTGGATAGGTCGATATATATATCGAAGTATCTCAATAGATGTATTTACGTGTGTTAATTTATCCGCAAGGAGGATGAAAATATGCAGGTGAATAAGGAAATGCAATTTCACATGGAGGTGAAGAGTTATGGCAATTGAAGGAATTAAGAGTACTGTGATGAGTTCACAGCAGACAACACAGCCGGTAAGAAAGGCTGAACCTGTAGTAACAGAGAGTTCTGCAGTTGCACCGCAGGATAGTGTATCTCAGGCAGCGATTAACGTATCTGCCAGAAGAGATAACTATGATCAGAAGAAAGAGGGGGACGATAAGGACCCTCGCAAGCGTGATGAGGGCAAGGATCTTCAAGATGTATCTCCTGACAAGGTTAAGGATGCAATTTCTGAGATTAACAAGAAGATTGCTCCTACTCACACAGAGTGTCAGTTTAAGTATCACGAGAAGACACACAGAATATCAATCACAGTCAAGGATAAAGATACAGATAAGGTTATTCGTGAGATTCCACCGGAGAAGACACTTGATATGATAGCTAAGACTTTGGAACTTGCGGGTATTTTAGTAGATGAGAAGAGATAAGGAGGGATTGTTATGGCAGGAATAAGAATGACAGGCTTGGCATCCGGGCTTGACACACAGAGCCTTGTCGGCGAACTCTCCAAAGCATATCAGAAGAAGGTAGATAATTCCAAGAAAGCTCAGACCAAAGCAGAGTGGAAAAAAGATGCGTGGTCCGCTCTTAACACTAAACTTCAGAATTTTTATAAGGGAGCTTTGTCGACTTTTAAGGCAACCGGCACATACAAGTCTAAGTCGGTAAGTGGAACACTTTCAGGAATCAAGATTACTGCCGGTAATGCAGCAGTTAATGGTAATCACAAGGTTAAGGTTATAGGCACTGCGAGCGCTCAAATGTGGACCGGAAAGCAGTTAAATACCGCCGGAATTACAGCCACATCGTACACTTCGGCAGAAGGAAGTACTAAGTTGTCAGAACTTACGGATTCGGATGGTAACAGCCTTCTTAATTCGTTAAATGGTGCGGAGTTTAAGATAAGCAAAGATGGCGTTGAGTCAACGGTTAATCTTGATATCGCAGGTAATCTTGGCGGAGATTCTACAGTAGAAGATCTTACAAGTTATATCAACAGTCAGTTATCCGGAACAGGAGTCACAGCTTCTTATGATAACGGTAAGCTTAAGTTTACCAACACTAATAATGAGGAAGTTAAGATTACTGCCGAGAATGCTCAGGCTAAGGCATTTGGTATTTCTGATGGTGATGGACTTACTATTGCAGGACATGAGGACGGGACGGATGCAGTATCGGCAAGTAGTAGTTCGTTTGCATATAAGGAAACTAAGACAGAAGGAACAGGTGTCACAGGATCAACTAAAGTTAGTGATCTTATGGGCGCTAACTGGACCGGAAGCACAACACTTACTGTCAATGGTAAGAGTATTGCGATAGATCATAATACAACGTTGACAAGTTTGGCTAAAGCCATGGCAGATACAGGAATTAACGCAAGTTATGATGAAAATCAGGGAAGATTTTATTTGAGCTCTACCAATACAGGCGTTGGTAATTCCTTTGATGTTACCGGAGATGATAATATAATTAAGGCGATAGGTCTTAATCTCGAGGATGGAGACCCTGCTAAGATTACAGCAAGTAGTGCCTCCATTGAGTATAATGGTGTTACGTATACAAGCGATACCAACAATTTCAACATTAATGGTCTTACCTTTGATGTTTCCGAGAAAGGTGAGACAATGACATTTTCTGTTAATAATGATGTTGATGGTATATATAACAAGGTTAAGGATTTCCTCAAGGAATACAATGCGTTACTTAAAGAGATGAATACTTTGTATAATGCTGAAAGTACAAGAGGTTATGAACCGCTTACCTCGGATGAGAAAGATGCCATGTCTGATGATGAGGTTAAGGAGTGGGAGAAGAAGATTAAGGATTCTCTTCTCCGCCGTGATGATAGATTGAGTTCGTACACTAGTAACTTCCGCTCGATTATGAATAAGTCTATAGAAGTTGATGGAAAGAGATATTCATTATCAAGCTTTGGCATTAATACCGGTGACTGGAGTGAGAAAGGACTTCTTCATCTTGACGGCGATGAGGATGACACAACGACTTCCGGTAACGAAGATAAGCTCAAAGCAGCGATAGCTGCTAATCCTGAAGCGGTAACAAAAACACTTGCTGGTTTGGGTAATGAGCTGTATAGCTTCTTGATGAAGGCACAGAAGAAAACGTCTACAAGTTCATCGCAGACATTCTATGATGATCTTACATTGGATGCTGACATTAAGTCTAAGAAAGAGGATGTTAAGAAGATGCAGCAGAAAATGAATGATGAGGAGGATAAGTATTATAAGCAATTCTCGGCTATGGAGTCGGCAATGGCAAAATTGCAATCGCAACAGACTTATCTCGCCGGATTGTTTGGCAATGCTTCTTGATAGGATGAGTACGTGTTATAAATAGATGGATGTAATGATTGTAAGAAGGGATTCGCCGGAAATGTTATTTTCGGTGAATCCTATGTCGTATTGACGACAACAAACTTATTGATAAGGAGAACACAGTATGGCACCTAGGAATCCATATGCAACATACAATAATAATAAGGTATTGTCGGCAACACCGGCAGAACTTACACTTATGCTATATGAAGGGGCGATTAAGTTCTGTAATCTTGCCAAGGTAGATATAGAAAAAAAAGAGTATGGCGACTCAATTGGTCATATTCAAAGAGCTAGGAATATAATAGTTGAATTACAATCTACGTTAGATTTTAAATATCCTGTAGCCAAAGATTTTGATACAATATACCAGTATATATTTTTGCTGATGACGGAAGTTAACAAGAATCATGATTTGGAAACACTTGAAGAGTTACTTGTAGAGCTTAGAGAACTTAGAGATATATGGAAAATGGTCATGAAGGCGGCAAAACAACCGCAGGCTTCGTCAGATAAGAGTGAGGATTGATGTATGGCTCAGAATGATAATTATGTGGATATTCTTGTTGATATACTTGATAAACAATTGACTGTTTTAGAAGAGGTATTGAGAATAACCAAGCAACAGGAAGAAATTGCAAATGCCTCTGCTTTTGACGAACAGGCATTTGACGAGACGTTGATGCACAAGGATGTTTGTATTGCAAAGCTTAACGAATATGATAATGCGTTTGTATCCGTTTATGATAGAGTTAAGAATGCAGTTAAAGGTGATACCGAAAAATATGCAGACAAGATATCGGTTATACAAACGCTTATAAGAAGATGTACAGATTTGGGTAATGAGATTAGCACATTAGAAGTTCGTAACAAGGACAAGATTGCAATTTGTTTTACTAACAAAAAGCAGGAATATTCTGCAAAACAAACGGCGGCAACAGTGGCTAATAAGTACAATACAACAATGAAAAATGTTAATCTTATGGGAGAGAGATATCGATTTAATCAAGATAAATGATTATTGTGAAATATGTACGATTATTTCTGTAAAAAATAAAAAAATATTGAATTTTTTTCAAAAAAGGTGTAAAGTATTTTTATAAATAGCCGATATATAAAGTGTAAGGGTCAGAATATGGACTTACATACAACTTAATAATGATGTATGGTGTGATAATAGCTCGAAAGAGATATTATATAATATTATTAACGGGTGCCTAGCACCTAGTACATCTCGCAAGGATGCGGGATTATATTCAAGGAGGAATGAATTATGGTAGTACAACACAACATGCAGGCAGTGAATGCCAACAGAATGCTCGGTGGTAACGTTAAGGCTGTAGCAAAGAACACAGAGAAGCTTTCTTCTGGTTACAAAGTAAACAGAGCAGCAGATGATGCAGCAGGACTTTCTATTTCTGAGAAGATGAGAAATCAGATCAGAGGTATTAATCAGGCAGTATCTAACTCTGAGGATGGTCAGTATCTTATCCAGACAGCAGAAGGTAATATGAATGAGATTCATTCTATTCTTCAGCGTATGGGTGAGCTTGCTAACAAAGCAGCCAATGACGTTAATGCAACTGAGGATCGTACATCAATCAGTGACGAGTTGAAGCAGTTGTCATCAGAGATTGATTCAATCTCTAAGAAGGCACAGTTCAATGGTACATACTTACTTAATGGTGGTATGTCAGCAGGTAAGTACCTTCAGGTTGGAGCTAATGCTGGTGAAAATATGAAGATTAGTATTGCTAAGATGGATGCTACACAGCTTTCTGTCAATGCTGCTAAATTGAGTGTTACTTCACATACTAAGGCTTCGTCTGTTATGACAAGAATAACAGCAGCTGTTAAGACAGTGTCTGCTGCTCGTTCAAAACTTGGAGCTATCCAGAATCGTCTTGATTATACGATCAATAACTTGGAGAATTATTCAGAGAACTTAACAGCATCTGAGTCTAATATCCGTGATACAGATATGGCTAAAGAGATGGTTAACTACTCTAAGAATAATATTCTTCAGCAGGCAGCACAGTCAATGCTTGCACAAGCTAACCAGTCTAACCAGGGCGTATTATCATTACTTCAGTAATCAATTAAGATTATTGCGAGAGGAGCTGGCCGTAAGGTCAGCTTTTCTTGTATATGGGAGGAAGATGAATGAATAATATTTTGTTAAATAATATTGTTAATATGTTACAGGACTGTGTTGACATGTTATATCAGGAGAATTTATCATCTGCGTATAAGATGTTAGCTGTAGTATATCCAAAAATGGAAGAGTTAATTACAGGTATGGAACAAACTCATCAAAAGGAAATAAAAGAAAAATTGCAGTTGGTGCTGGATGCTATGGAGGATGGTGATAACATACTTATTGCAGATACAATCCAATATGAATTGATAGAAATGCTGTCGGCATTTGATAATTAGAGAGGTGTATTATGCCGTTTTACAATAGAAATCTTGATGTGATAAAAAAGAATAATAGTAAATTATATGAAGCCATTATAAAATATGACAATAAAGATGAGATAGATGGAATTAACCTTGAAACAGGCAATTCTAAGGATGGGACACATATTATTATTGCACATAAAGATGGTAAGCGTATGTACATGAATAGCCCCTACAATACTTTTGCAGAAACAAAAAAATTCGTAGCTCAATATGATAATCGTGTTATTGATTATTCGGTTATGACACTATTTGGTCTGGGGAATGGAGTAATAGAGCAATATATGATAGATAGTATGCCGCAGCATATTACATACCTTATCTATGAACCATCGCCTAACATGTTTTTTCATGTAATGCATGATTTTGATTTGAACGGAATATTTGAGTGTGGACGTGTACGCCTAGTGGTAAGAGGTCTTAATGATGAAAATTTAGAAGCACTGTTAATGAATATGATAACAATTGAAAATTATAAGATAACATTTTGCGATCACTTGCCTAAGTATAAAGAATTATATCAAGATGAATATGAGAATTTTGTTGAAAAATATACTTATATAGTCAATTTGATCAGAATAAATATTGGAACAAGAAGAGCTTTTGCAAGAGAGATCGCGTACAATGAATTATTTAACATGAAATATATACCGTTTGGTAATACAGAAGATGATTTCGAGGGTATTTTCCCTGTTGATTTTCCTGCGGTATTGGTTGCTGCCGGTCCGTCTTTGGAAAAGAATGTGCAAGTCCTTAAGAAAATGAAAGGAAAAGCATTAATAATAGCTGTGGATACGGCTCTTAGGTATTTGGTTTCTGAAGGCGTGTATCCGGATGTTGCTGTTGCAGCAGATCCACATAAACCGCTTCAACTATTCCAGGACGACAGAGTTAGAAAGATACCACTTGCAATACATGCATCGGTCAATTATAAGGCAGTTGAACTAATGTCGGAAGGAAAGATATTATATGTATCGGCAGACAGTGCATACTATGACAATCTATATAAAATGATTGGTAAACGAATGTATAGACTCAGTACAGGAGGATCAGTCTCTACAGTTGCGTTCACTTTGGCAGTGGCGTGGGGATTTCGTAGATTGGTGCTGGTAGGTCAGGATCTTGCCTTATCAAAGGATAAAGTACATGCGGGAAAAGATGATATAGATGTTGAGAAACTAACAAATAATAAAATAGCGGTTGAAGGATATTATGGCGAGGATGTATATACTTCTCCTGATTATGCAGAATATATAAAGTGGTACAACATGGTGATTGAAAATGATCCTGATCTTGAAGTAATTAATGCAACAGAAGGAGGGGCAAGGCTTAATGGGACAATACAGATGCCTTTATCGGAGGTGGCTGACAAGTATTGTAATGGGGAGTTTGATTTTGAGGGCACGATCATCAATATGAAACCTTCGTTCTCGAACGAGTCGAGATTGCTAGTGCATGACAAATGGAAAACCAGTGTCGACAACACAAATTTTTTGGCATCTAAATTCCGAGAGGGAATAGAGCTGGTGGATAAAAGTGTTGCTATTATTAATGAAGGTAATTATGATAAGGATGTTGTAGAGAATACTCATAAAATGATAGATAAGCTGATTGCAGAATGCAATGAGATGGATGAGATATATTTTGTTGATCAATTGACGGCGGGTGAAACAGAAGATATTCTCGGAGATATATATTATGCAGAAAAAGACAATGATAAAGAACATTGTCGAATACTTGAGAAGTTAAAGAAATACCTGGAATTGATGGAAAAAGCATCAACAGAAGCTAAGTCTATGTTTGAGCAATTGATTGATAAGGCGGTGTGATTTGATGAGGGGTAGCAAAAAAGTCAGTGTTATTATTCCTTGTTATAATTGTGAAAAATACTTGGAACGTTGTTTTGAAAGCCTAAAAAACCAGAGTATCGGAATGAATAACATGGAACTGATATTTGTTAATGATGCCTCGCAGGATTCGACTCTTTCAATACTGCAAAAATTTGAATTGAAATTTCCGGATGATATAATAGTAATTAATCTTGAAAATAATTGTGGCCCAGGAATAGCGCGGAATATTGCACTGGAGTATTGCTCTGCGGAATACATTGGTTTTGTTGATTCAGACGATGTTGTAGATAAGGATATGTTCTTGACGCTATTTGACGCAATTAAAGAAAATGATTGTGATATCGTGGAATGTGATTGGGATCATTTTTCGGATGACAGTATGGGTTATACACCATCAGCTTTCGAAATTGACGAAAAAAACTTATGTGATTTCTGTGATGATACAATTAAAACACGATATTTAATAAAGCAGTTATTTTTTACATCGGTGTGGAACAAGATATTCAAAAGAACATTTATTGTTGATAACAAATTGCAATTTGCAGCGGGCAAGAAGTATGAGGATATGTATTTTTGCTATCTGGCAATATTGCATGCCAGGAAGTATTATCATGTGTCTAAGACACTTTATCATTACTATTTGAATTCGGAAGGAACTGTCCAACAGAGAAAATCTCTGCACCAATTTGATATGATGGATGTAGCAATAGATTTTCTCCAAGAGACAAAAGCGCGTGGCTTATACACCAATTACAAAGACATTATAGAATGGATGTTTTTGGAGAAATATTATGTTTATATGATCTGGGATGTTTGGGATTCGTTTAATGATACGGCATATATGTATTACACAGAAGTTAAAGCTGTCGTTCAAAAATTGGTTCCTGATTACCGGGAAAATCCGTATCGTAAGATGGAATATAATAAGATGGATAATCTTTTGTTGAAATTATTAGATTATCCATTAGGAGAAGATGACTTTAATAGTTTTATGAGAAAAATATGGGAGCAGCAGAATGGGGAAAAAAGCAAATAAAAAAAAGATAAGTGTTATCATTCCGTGTTATAATGTTGAACAGTATTTGGATAGATGTTTTGATAGTTTAAAAAAACAAACTATTGGGATTGAAAACATGGAGCTTATTTTTGTTAATGATGCTTCGAGTGACGCGACGCTTGAGAAACTTGAAAGCTATGAGAAGCAATTTCCCGAAAGCATTATCGTTATCAATTTTGAAGAGAATCAGAGACAAGGTACAGCCAGAAATGTTGCGCTACAATATGCGACGGCACCATACATAGGATATGTGGATTCGGATGACTGGGTGGAATCAACTATGTATGAAAAAATGGTAAATACAATTGAGAAATACGATTGTGACTTTGTCGAATGTCAGTGGGATTATGCCAAAAGTATTGACGATAGGAATTCTACAAAAAGTTGGGGAGAACCGGGATATATGAATCTTGAGGACACCAATGTAAGAAAGGAATTTATTAGATCTAAGATAGCATTAGTGACTTTGTGGGACAAGGTGTTTAAGAGGGATTTTCTTGTTGATAATGATATTTTTTGTCCGGAAAGAATCTTGTGTGAAGATATATTTTTTGTTTATTTAGCTTTTGTTTATGCAAAATCATATTATTATATGGATGATGTATTATATCATTATTTTGTCAATGAAGGTGGTACCGTCAGACAGAAGAAGGCAGAGTATCAATTTGATAAAATGACGGTGACATTTGGTTTTTTGCAGGAATGTATAGAACGTGGGCTCATGGATGGTTCTAAGTATGAGATAGAATGGATGTTTCTCGAAAAGTATTATGTGTATATGTTGTGGGAGATTTTTGAACAATTTCCGGAGCGTTCCTATGATATGTATATTGAAATGAAGGATGTTATAACAAAATGGGTGCCTGATTATAAGAGCAATCCGTATAGAAAACTTGAAGGTAATGAATTTGATAATTTAATGCTTAAACTTTTGGATTATGACCTTAATAAAGATGAGTTTGAAGGTTTGAGACAACATATGCTAGAAACAATCAGTGTTTCGGACGCACAGGAATTCTAAGAATATAATGTTGGAGTAGGTTTGATGGGTATAGACGTTAAGATTGTTAAAGCCAAAGATGATACAGATATATTAGAGATTAATTCACATGGCAAGCTGTTTAGGATGAATAGTACATATAAGCCTAGAGAAGAAGCAAGCAGATACGCGACTCAATTTGAAACATATTCTGACAATAATATTTTATTTATATTTGGGTTTGGAAATGGGATAATACCGGAAGCTATTAGACAAAACTTTAAAGGGACAATTGTTTTTTACGAACCAAGCAAAGAAGTTGTTGACGTACTTACCGGGTATAATTATTCTAAAATATGCAATGGAGAAGATACTATTTTAGTTATGCCTGAAGGGTGTGAATTGTCGGCGCCGATATCAAACAAATTTGAATTGCCATTATTATTAGAGTCATTGATAACTTATTCAAATTATGACAATGTTGTGTATGGTGTTTTGCCTAAATATAAAGAATTATTTTATGATGAGTATTGTTATTTTTCAGAGACTATAGAAAGCCATATAAATAAACTCAAAGGTAATATTGAGACCGCCAAGCTCATGGGTAAGGAAGCGGTTGAGAACAATATTCTAAACATGAAGTATATTTCGGGAAGCTTTTGCGCAGATGATTTTGTTGATGTTTTCCCTAAAGAGATGCCAGCGATTATTGTGTCTGCAGGACCTTCATTGGTAAAAAATATTCATATGGTAAAATGTGCAAAAGGGAAAGCGTTAATCATATGCGTAGATACAGCACTTAAATACATGTTGGATTCAGGAGAGTTGCCTGATTGCATAATCTCTGTTGATCCAAAGATAATGCTGTCTGTTTTTGATGATGAACGCCTTGCAGGAATACCGATTCTTGCGAGTTTCGAAACCAATAATAAAATATTGGAAAAGTTTTTTAATTCTCCGATTGTGTTTGTTAGTACAGAGAATACATATATACAACATATTTACAAAAAAATTGGACATAAGATTGAACGTATACGTAGTGGTGGGTCTGTTTCGACAATGGCCTTTTCTTTGTGTGTATATTGGGGATTTCGTAATATTATTCTTATAGGTCAGGATCTGGCGTTGACAGGGTCTTATATGTATGCGGATGGTAATAAGATAGATTTGAACAATTCGGAAAAAACTCTTATTGAGGTTCAAGACATTAATGGGAGTACTGTATATACATATGGTGATTATTATAGATATTTAAAATGGTTTGAACAAGAGATACCATTACTCCAAGATGTTAGTGTTATAGATGCAACTGAAGGGGGAGCTTTGATAAGAGGAAGCTTGGTGATGACTTTTGAAGAGGCTATAAAAAAATACTGCCAAGGAGAAATGAATTATACAAATATATTTAGAATGGATGTTGCAAAACCAATTGATGAAAGGGCTTCTCGTATTGTTTGGAGTATAATAAATGAAAGTAAAAAAAGGTTGCAGGAGCTTGATAATAAAATTAATTTTGGAATGGAGTTGATTGGTGACGAAAAGCATAATGAAGAAATAGAAGATATTTTTGTTTTCTATGAAGAAATGGATGAAAGTTATATCATTCAAAGACAGATAGACGCAACTATGTTGGATGAGTTTATGGGGATATTTGAAGGCGAGATATCAAGTGCCGAAGAACAAAAGGAAAGATTGTATAAGTATTTTAATTGTTTGAAAGAAGCACTAATCGTTATAAAAAAGATTTGGGAACAACTGTATGACTAATGTAGGATGGAGGATTAATGTTATGGCGAAAATAAATATGATTGCAGATATATTAACTCTTGCATCTTATGTGGTAGACAATATAAGGCGACAGAATTATTCTGATGCGGGTATTGGGCAGAAACAAATAATTAATAAATTTGCGCAGTTGCTTGGTTTGATGTCGGATGATGTTATTGAACAAGTTAAGGGTGTTTTGATTGAACTAATGGACGCACAAGAACGAAAGGACTACGTGTTGTTTGCAGATGTTCTTGAACTTCAAATGACACCTGTTCTTTTGGATTATCAGTTGTTTTTGCTGGAAGAGAAAGAGATTGAATTCGACGATAATGTATTTGATAGCAATATCAAGTTGCTTGAAGTTAACAATTTCGAATTGGCAAGGCTTGTTAAAGAAGACAGACAATGGCTTGGTGAACTTAGTGTGGAATATTCATCATCCGGATATTTTACGCTTAAGGTTACTTCTAATGAAGGGGAATTATATTTCCACTCCAATGTTAATCCACGCATTGAAGGGAAAATATTGGCTGAAGAATATTATGATGTAGATATAGATGAGTATATAGTGTATGGACTATCGCTGGGGTATCATATTAATGCATTGTTAGATATAGATGATGGCATATCCATTGATATTATAGAGCCTAGATTAGATGTTATATGTGCAGCAATGCACTGTATGGATATGAGCCGATTATTGACTAATGAAAGGGTGACTATCACCTATGATCCCGGTTATTCTAAAATGAGCAAAATAATAAATGACCGAAAGAAAATGGTTATACATTATCCTACGATGAGATCAATCAGGGATGATAAAATACGATTATCTTTGCAAAAGTATTTTATACATGAGAGTGGAGTTAGAAAATACCTTGTTAAGTTTAAAAATAACTTTAGGGAGAATATAAAAAATGTAAATGGTTATGTAGATGAATTGAGACCGTTGTTTGCCGGCAAAAATGCAGTACTAGTTGCGGCTGGGCCATCTCTTGACAAGAATGTACACTTGCTAAAAAAAGTTTCCGAAGGAGTATTGATAGTAGCGGTAGGAACGGTATATCACAAACTTATTAAATTGGGAATTGAGCCTGATTATGTTGTGGTTCTTGATTCACAGGAGAGTACAGCAAAACAGTTTGAGGACTTATATGATATGAATGTTCCGGTACTGATTGCCTCTACAGCAGTAAAAGAAGTAGGCATGAAATATAAAGGTATGAAATATCTTGTTTGCCAAAGAGGCTATAATAAGGCTGAACAGTATGCACTAGAACATAATTATACGCTTTATGATACAGGCGGTTCTGTGAGTACAATTATGTTAGATATATGTCTTAGACTTGGTTGCAAGGAAATTGCGTATATAGGACTTGACCTTGCATATACGAACGATAGAACACATTCTAAAGATACAAACGATGTTTGTGAAATTGATGACGAAGATAATATAATCAAAGTTGAAGCAATTGATGGGAGCATGGTCAATGCAAGTCGTGTATTTGTTATCTATAGAGAATGGATGGAGAGACGTGCTAAACATGAGGATGCAAAGGGGAAATTAATAGATGCTACTGAAGGTGGGGCGTTGATAGATGGATTTCGGATTGAAAATCTTGCGTCTGTGCTCAACCGCTTTTCGATGGAATAAATGGACGACAAATTTTGCTTGTAATGACTAAATGTAGTATAATTGGAGATGGTGTCGGAATGAAAACTATATTGTTTTGTGAATTCGATGGTTTGGGTGAAAAACAGATTGAAAAGGTATTGAGTAACTTTGGCTATAACGTTGTTACGTACAAAAGGAAATGTGAGAATTATGATACGGATAAGAGCTATTATGATTCGTTGCTTGCAATGATTGATTCTGAAAAGCCACAGTATGTGTTTTCGATAAATTATCTTCCGATTGTAGCTAAGGTGTGTCGTGTTTACAGAATACTTTATATTTCATGGATATATGATAGCCCGGAGTTACATTTATATTCATCTTCGGTTAAGAGCCCTTATAATAGGATTTTTCTTTTTGATAAGCTTCAGTATGAAAGATTTCATCATGTTAATCCGGAATCATTCTTTTATATGCCTCTTGCAACAGAACCAATGTCGTTGCAAGATATGGATAGCATAACTGCTAAAGAACGGGAACAATATAACGCGGATGTAGTTTTTATAGGCTCTTTGTATAATGAAACTAATAAGAATTTTCATGATATTAAGAAGCTTAATCCGTATATAAAAGGCTGGATAGAAAGTGTTGCCAATTCCCAAAGCCTTGTGCAAGGATATAATTTTATTGAGGATGCCTTGACAGATGAATTGGTTGAAAGTATTAAGACTGGGTTACAATATGAACTGATTGATGACTATGAAGGTGCTGATAAAGAAATAATTGCCGATATATATATTGGATCCTATGCAAGTTACAAAGATAGGGTTTGTACATTACAAAAGATAGCAAAGAAATATCCGCTTACAATATACACAGGTAGTGATACAAGTGAGTTGAACGGTGTGATTAATAAAGGCATAGCTTATACAGATTCTATGATGCCCAAAATATTCAATCAGGCCAAGATTAATATTAATATTACATCTAAGACGATTCGTAGTGGAATACCCCTTAGGGTGTTTGATGTGCTCGGAAGCAGAGGATTTCTGATTACTAACTATCAGCCGGAATTGTTGGATTATTTTGAACCCGGTAAGGATTTGGTTATTTATAATAGTCATGATGAATTGGATGAGTTGATAGGATATTATTTGAAGCATGACAATGCCAGAGAGAACATTGCGGAGCACGGCTGGAATACTGTAAGAGAAAACTATACTTATGAGAAGATGATTTCTTTAATATTTGAGTTTGTAAAAAACAAAATCAGCTAAAAAAGATTTGGAGGTATTGGGTTATGCTTAATGACAAGGTGATACTAGTTACAGGAGGAACGGGGTCTTTTGGAAAGAAATTTCTTGAAATGGTTTTCGAAAAATATACTCCGAAAAAGGTGATCATTTATTCACGTGATGAATTTAAGCAAAGCGTTATGCAGAGTGACTATAAGGATAAAGTTGATATGAGCAGAGTTCGCTTCTTTATCGGTGACGTGAGAGATAAAGAAAGGATGTTTCGCGCCTTTGATGGAGTTGATTATGTTATTCATGCGGCCGCAATGAAGCAGGTCCCTACATGTGAATATAATCCAATGGAAGCAATAAAGACTAATATTCATGGTGCTCAGAATGTAATAGAGACTGCTTTAGACAGGGGGGTCAAGAAAGTAGTTGCGTTATCAACTGATAAAGCAGTTAACCCGATTAATCTATATGGTGGTACTAAGCTGGTTTCTGACAAATTATTCATAGCTGCTAACGCATATAGTGGCCAGAATGGAACCGTTTTTTCAGTCGTAAGGTATGGTAATGTTGCAGGAAGCCGTGGGTCGGTTATTCCGATATGGAAGAAAATAATAGATGATGGTGGAACAACGCTAGGGGTTACTGATATGCGTATGACACGTTTCTGGATAACACTTGAGCAGGGAGTTGAATTGGTGTTCAAGGCGTTGGAAGAGTCTAAAGGCGGTGAAACATACATATCAAAAATTCCATCATTCCATATTGGAGATCTTGCTAAGGCAATGCTTCCAGAGTGTACGATAGATGAGTTCGGAATCCGAGAGGGCGAGAAACTTCATGAGGTTATGATTACGAAGGATGATTCCAGATCAACATATGAATATGATAAACATTATATAATATATCCGAATTATACGTGGGCAAGTGATTCCAATATCTTACCGGGAGGAAAACCTGTGGGGGAAGGTTTTGAATACAATTCGGGTAATAATGTTGAATGGTTGTCGGAGGAACAGCTAAGAGAGGCGTTGAAGAGGATATAGAATAGAGAGGATAATACATGATGTTTGTAATAGGATTTGTTGAATTAGGAGAGATATTATATGGAGAAAATGCAATTTAAGGCAGTTGAATTAAAATTTCTTTCTGACGATATAATAAAACAGATTAGAAATTGGAGAAACCAGGATTTTGTTAGATTACAAATGTTTACACAAGATATTATAGGGGAAAAAGAACATATCAAGTGGGTAGAAACTATTAAAAAAGATGAAAATCGACATTTGTTTGTTTTTTTTCTTGATGACAAGCCGTTTGCGGTTGTTCAGAGTAGGTATTATCCTGAATATGATTATGTTGAGACAGGAGACTATCTAATTTCTACAGATTATCAGGCATTGGGTTATGGAACATTTTTGAAGTATTATACTAATGAGATTATGTATTACGTTCTGAACTATAATACAATTCATGGAGAAATTTTAGATACTAATAAAAAGAATATTAATGTTGGGAAAAGACTTTTTAATAACGTTAAGAAAGTAGAAGAACCACGCATTGTTGCTGGTGAATTTCATGACGTTTATATAATTGATAGTTGTAAATCAGATTGGGAGAATAATCAAAAACGCCATCTTGAAAAACTAGTGAATCGCTTTATTGACTCAGATATAGAGATAATGATTTAAGAAATGGAGGACATATATGAATAATAAGGATAAGATTAAAATATTAAAGGAAATATTGGACTGTGAAAGTGAAATAACACCGGAAACAGCTTTGTCGGATTTGGATGAGTGGGATTCTGTTGCTATTCTTTCGTTTATTGCAATGATGGATGATGAGTTTGGTAAGGAAGTAAAGGGCTCCGTAATAAGACAGTTTGTAACAGTTCAAGATGCCCTTGATTGCATGGAGTAGTTTGTCAAATGAAGGGTAAGCAATTTATAAAATCAGAAGTAACTGGAATTGCTTGTGCAATTCCTACTAAAACAGAAGAAGCAAATTTATACCTTGAACAGTTTGGGGAAAATGCTGTTAAGAGATTTGTTGATGCAACTGGAATAATTCAGCGTCGCGTATCTAATGGGAAGCAGACGGCATCAGATTTGTGTTATGTTGCAGCTAGGGAATTGATGGGTAGCAAGGGACTTACCGGAGATGATATTGATGCGTTGATTTTTATGACACAATTTCCTGACTACAAGATACCATCCACAGCATATGTTTTGCAATATCGTCTAGGAATAAAAAAAGAATGTATGGTTTTTGATGTTAACTTGGGATGCTCGGCATTTGTTAATGGTATATATTTTTTGAGTGGGATGATTGAAAGTGGTACAATTGAAAGAGCGCTCTTACTAATAGGAGATGTTGATATTGAATCAGAAAAAAAAGCAAATATCTCGTTTTCTATGATGTTCGGAGATGCGGGGGCTGCATGCATTGTTGAACGTGGTGTTGGTAGAATAAATGGGATGATACGGTCTGACGGTTCCGGCTATAGAACAATAATAACGCCTAGACCGGGTGCGAGATTCCCTGAAAAAACAGATGAACCCATGACAAAAAAGATGAATGGAGAAGATACATTTTTATTTACTATTACAAAAGTTCCAAAGCTTTTTAAGGAGTTTTTCACAGAGTTTTCCTGTGATAAAGACGAGTTTGATTATTATATTCTTCATCAGGCCAATTCAATGATAATTCAACAAATAGCAAAAAAATTGAAAGTGCATGTTGACAAATTTCCGATTTCACTTGATAAATATGGAAATACGGACGGTGCCTCTATACCGGTTACTATTGTTGATTTGTGTCAAAAAATAAAAAAATCTCAAAAGCTTAAGTTAATAGTATCTGGTTTTGGTGTTGGTTTGTCGTGGGGGATTGTTTCGTTCGAAATTGATTCAAATAGCGTGCTTCCGATTATTGAGACTGATGAGTATTATATTGAAGGGAGAACAATATGACGAATCCATTCGATTTTACACATAAAAAAATAGTAATTACAGGTGCTACATCAGGAATTGGACTCACGACTGCAATTATGCTGGCAAAACAAGGGGCTATAATTCATGCGGTTGGAAGAAGAGAGGAAGCTTTGATAGATGTAATGAACCGACTTGATGGAGACTGTCATAGATATCATATTGAGGATTTATGCGGAGATGTTAATTATAGAAAGCTTTTTGATGAAATTGTTTCGGATGGGAAAAAGATAGATGGAATGGTCTATTGTGCTGGAATTGCAAAAGTATTACCGGTTAATATAGTAAATTATAAAAACATGGACGAAACAATGCGTGTTAATTTTTATTCATTTATTGAGATGGTTTCTGCGTTATCAAAAAAAAGGTATCATGAAAATACAAGTATAGTGGCGGTTTCATCAATAGCAGCTGAATATCCTGGAAAGTGTCAGGGAATATATGCAGCATCGAAGGCGGCTATGAATACAATGGTACAGTCTCTTGCGCTTGAGTTAACAGAAAAGGATATCAGAATTAATACAGTTATGCCTGCGTCAACAAATACTAGAATGCTTAATGAAGCTAATGAAAACCGAGGGCAAAAGGAAGTTGAGAGAGAAATACATAAACAACTTCTTGGGTTGGAGGAACCTGAAGATATATCAAATGTAATAATGTTTTTATTAAGCGACGCTTCTCGTGTGATAACAGGCAGAGCAATATATGCTGATGCTGGATACATTGATTTTTAAGATATTTAGAGGTTGGTATGGAAGTTGTTTTTAAAAATAAAAAAATAAGCGGAATTTTATCGGTATTACCTGAAACAGAGAGTTATTTTGATGACGAAATTGGTAATTATAATTTTCCTGAAAAGCAAACAAAGAGACTTAAAAAGATAATGGGGTATAATAAGCATAGAATATCAAAAGACTCAAGTACGGCATCTGACTTCTGTGTAGAAGGTCTTAATTATTTGTTGGATGAAAATTTAATTAAAAAGGAAGAAATTGGGGCGATAATAGTTGTTGGACTTTCGCCTGATTATTTTTTGCCACAAATAAGTAATATAATACATGGTAAATGCGAGCTTGCGCAGGATGTACTGTGTATTGATATGCCACAGGGGTGTTGTGGCTATTTATTAGGATTGATGGAAGCATTTATGCTTCTTGAACATATGAATAAAAAAATAGTACTTTTCAACGCGGATGTATTAAGTCATAAGGTGTCAAAGTATGATCGCAGTGATTATCCATTAATTGGTGATGTGACTACCATTAGCGTCATTGAGAATGATGATGATGGAAAAGAGATTGAATTTAGATTATTTACTGATGGTAGTAGTCGCAATAATTTACAAATACCTGCAGGTGGATTTGCAATGCCTTCAACACCGGATACAGCAAAAATGGTGGTGATGGAAGATGGAAATAAAAGAAGTTTAGACAATCTGCATATGAACGGTGGAGAAGTATTCAATTTTGTACAGCGAGAAGTTCCACCTATGCTTGAAAAGATGCTTTCAGATTTAGGAAAAGACAAGGAATCTTTTGAATATTTCTTGTTTCATCAGCCTAATCGTTTTATGCTAGAAAAACTTACAGATACATTGAATATTCCATACGAGAAGGTGTTTATGAATGTTGTTGAGAATTATGGCAATCCTAGTGGAGCATCAATTCCAACGGCTATTGTGCAGAATTTATCAGAGCAAATGGTAACTGAGAGGAAATACAAATGCTGTATGTCTGCTTTTGGAGCTGGTTTGACTTGGGGAGCTATGTTTCTTGAATTAGGGAACATGTCTTTCTGTAGAATGATTGAGACAAATTTATAGGTATTAGAGATGAGTAATCAAACTAAAGACTTAATTCAAATAAAAGTTCATAAAGAAATGATTGATATGTATTTAAAAACAATTGAGACTGAAAAACAATACTCTAATTGTTACTTTAAAAGGGCTGAGGCAAACCAGATAATAGAGAATAGTCTTGCGTTTTATACATATAAAAATGGTTTTTTATTGTTTGCTGAAGGAAGAGGGTACATAAAACTATATTTCTGTACGGACGATTTTGGTTGGGTGAGTGATTTATCACGAATAAAAGAAGACATAGACATATCTGAATTTGCAATAGAAGTTGTTTCAAAAGAAGAAAAGCCGTATAACTTGAATGATGTAGTGCCATATACGCATATTAAACAATACATGAGATATAGAAGAGTAGGAAATCCGGCAGATGATAAAAGTGATAACGAATGTGTTACATATTGTCTTGAGAATGATACAGCGCGTATAAAAGAGATGTTAGATGCTTATTTCACACCTATTGGAGATGAATTGCCAACGGAACAAGAAATAAAAGAATTCATTATTAAGGGTAATGTTATCTGCATAAAGGAAAAGGATAATTTATGTGGATATATCATCTTTGAAGATAAAGGAAAAACATCATATATTAGAAACATATGTGTTGATGAACAATATAGAGGACTAGGAATAGGAAAGGAATTGTTAGATAAGTATAATGGACTTCATAAGGGATTTAAAGTGTTTACGTTGTGGTGTAATAGCAATAATGAAAATGCGTTAAAACTATATTCTTTAGCTGGATATTGCTTTGATAATCTTCTAAATACAATATACATTTGTTAATTGGTTATAGTAATTAAAGAAAAAATATTTTATTTAAAAGGAGAAACTAAAATGAATGAAATTTATGAGATTTTAAAAGAATTAAGACCGGAATTTGATTTTACTGACAGTGAGGATTTTGTTGAAGATGGATATCTTGATTCATTTGACATTATTTCACTTGTATCAACAATTGAAGATAAATATTCAATTAAAATTTCTGGCTTAGATGTATTGCCGGAGAATTTTTGTTCTGTTGATGCAATTGTAGCTTTAATAAAGAAAAATCATGGAAATATCTAATTAATTAGGAGGGAATACCATGAGAACAACGGTTTTGTCATATTTAGAAGATAGTGCGGTAAAATATTCTGATAAGGTAGCTTTTTTTGATAACGATAATAATATAACATTTTCTGAGTTGAGAAATGTAGCTACTCATCTTGGCTTTTTTATTAAAAGTCAACTTTTAGGAAAAAGAAATCCTGTTCTTGTGTATCTACCTAAAGATATTACCAGTATTATTGCCTTTATGGGAATATTATATAGTGGGAATTTTTATACACCGACGGATATAAGATTTCCTGCTGAAAAGGTGATAAGTGTTATGAAAGCACTAAAACCTAAGGCTGTAGTTGTTAACAATAAAACAAAAGAAAAATTTTTGAAATTTGTAAACGAATGGGATGTTAAATTAATAAACATAGATGAAATAGAATTGAACAAGGATTTATATGTTGATTCTAAGCCTTTAATTGACAACATATTAGATGTTGACCCGGTATATGTATTCTTTACATCAGGTTCTACAGGTGTTCCAAAAGGTGTTATTATCAATAATCATAATGTGATAGATTATACTGATTGGGCAGTAGAACATCTTCCGATTAGTGAAAAAAGCATTATGGGAAGTCAGTCTCCGTTTTATTTTGATATTTCAACACAGGACATTTATTCTACATTGAAGACAGGTGCAACACTTGGAATCATTCCGCCACAATATTTTGCGTTCCCGGCGAAAGTGCTTCAATTTATAAAAGAGAGACATATTAATTTTCTATATTGGGTTCCATCTGCGTTTGTTAATATAGCTAATTTTGACTTGTTAAAATCAATTAGGTTGGATGAAGTAGAACTCATTATGTTTGGTGGAGAAGTGATGCCTGTCAAACAATTGAATTATTGGAAAAAATATCTACCCAATTTGAAAACAATTGCTAATGTTTATGGCCCTACTGAAGCAACGGTAAATTGTACATATTATATAGTGAATAGAGAGTTTTCTGATTCAGATACGTTACCGTTAGGAAAAGCGTGTGAAAATACAGGTCTTCTTGTGCTTGATGAAGATGGAATAGAAGTGCATAAATCAGACGTTGGTAAACAGGGAGAATTGTGTGTATATGGAAGCTCGTTATCAGCAGGTTATTGGAATGATGAGGAAAAAACAAATGAAAAATATATAAATAATCCATTGAGTAAATATTATAAAGAGAAAATGTATCTTACTGGTGATATTGTTTGCTATAATGATTTAGGAGAACTTGTTTTTGTCGGAAGAAAAGATTTTCAGATAAAGCATTCAGGATATCGGATAGAATTAGGTGAGATAGAGGCTGCTGCAATTGGTAATGAAAAAATATCTAATGTTTGTTCGTCATATGATTCAAAAAATAAGAAGATTGTTCTTTTTTATCAAGGTGACATAGATGATAATGAGTTAAAGGATTATCTTTTGGAAATAATCCCTAAATATATGGTTCCAACAGTTTATTATAAGCTTGATAGATTTCCGTATAATGATAACGGAAAGATTGATAGAAAGAAATTGAATGAGGAGTATATACAAAATAAATAGCTTGTTTTTTTAGTCCTCAGATTTTGTATTCGTTCCCAATAGGATTGTTAGAATATATTAGGGATCGTAGGAATAATACCATTTTTGAGTTGTGACGGTGTTGTCGCAAGTGGCAGATTTGTGCTTGCAAGACAAGTGTGAAATAGATTATCTTCTTTCACTTGATAATTGCGTGAAAAAATCAAATTATAAACATGGGGAATCGTGAAATTATTCATTCGTATCTATTGAATAAAGAGGAACACTATTTCTTTGATATAAGTGAGTCAAATACGTTTATTAAATAGTTTTGATATATTTAATCCATTTTCGCTGCTCGATTTCTTCATATTTTAATACTTCAAACACTCTTCTTGATATATGGTTATCTTTTTTTACATATGCAACATAAAACTCACCATCTTTACGAAGACATGGATCGTTAAGGAGTTTCTCTTCCATCAGTGAAACAATATTTTGCCCCATATGTCTTCCTCGAAAAGCTCGGTCAATGCTATATGAAATGACAAGTTCATCATACCAATAGGTAAGACGGATTTGCCCAACGGGTATACCGTCTTCTTCCATAATGAATATTTCTATGTCATCACGATCTAGCGCGTTATTATACCAATGAACGTGAGTTTCGTAAGGTATTTCGTCGGAGTTAAAAGAAGCATTTCTTACATCAGGGTCATTTCTCCAACGGTATATGATGTCAATATCATTTGTTGTTGCATGTCGTAATAATAACATTAGAAGATTCCTCCTTTTAAATAATGAAAAGATTGTAAATGTATTTAATTCAACGATAAAATGCTTTTATCTGATTTTATAATAATTTTTTTGAAAAAGCTATAAAGTTTTAAAATATTGCTCCGATATAAATAGTGTAAATGATAATAGCCCTTGCGATACAGGATGTTGTTAAGAGATGCCTTAGCATAATGTCGCAGGGACAGAAACAAAAAAAGCGACATTATAGTCAAGGAGGATAAGATTATGGTAGTACAACACAACATGCAAGCAGTAAATGCAAATAGAATGCTTGGAGGTAACGTTAAGGCGGTATCTAAGAACACAGAAAAACTTTCTTCAGGATATAAGGTTAATAGAGCAGCAGATGATGCAGCAGGACTTTCTATATCAGAGAAGATGAGAAATCAGATTAGAGGTATCAATCAGGCAGTATCCAATTCAGAAGATGGTCAGTATCTTATTCAGACAGCAGAAGGTAATATGAATGAGATTCATTCAATTCTTCAACGTATGGGAGAACTTGCTACAAAGGCAGCTAATGATGTTAATGCAACAGAAGATCGTATATCTATTCATGACGAGTTAGCACAGTTATCATCTGAAATAGATTCGATTGCAAGAAAGGCACAGTTTAATGGAACATATTTATTGAATGGTGGAATGTCAGCTGGTAAATATTTACAGGTTGGCGCTAATGCAGGAGAGAATATGGTAATCTCAATCGAGACCATGACAGCAGCAAAGTTATCTGTTGATGGACCGAATCTCAGCGTTGGTTCTCATTCTGCAGCATCATCAGTAATGACAAGGATAACAGCGGCAGTTAAGAGAGTATCAGCAGCTCGTTCCAAACTTGGAGCTATTCAGAATCGTCTTGATTATACTATAAACAATTTGGAGAACTATTCTGAAAATCTCACAGCATCTGAATCAAATATTCGTGATACAGATATGGCTACTGAGATGGTTGCATATTCTAAGAATCAGATTCTTCAGCAGGCAGCACAGTCAATGCTTTCGCAAGCTAATCAGTCAACACAGGGTGTTATGTCATTACTTCAGTAATTTAGATAAAATGCATGTGAAAGGGTGGAACGTAAATTATTTACGTTCCACCTTTTTTACATCAACAAGATATTGAAATGTATCAAATTGTTCCCGCTCTGCTACTCCTTCAATTGAAAGAAGTTTATTAAAAAAATCTTCAAATTGACGAGTCGTGTTCAGTTGAAGGATTCGGCGTAGCATATTAACAATTTGAAAATCTAAACGTTCAAACATACGGATGATTTCGTTCGCTGTAAAGAATCTCATATGCGTGCGATCGAGGATTCCAGAATCTTGATAGGTGAAATTACCTCTGAGAAGCTCATATATTACGGCGGCATGCATCAAATTTGGAATACTGCATAATATATGTCCATCTGGTTTTAGATATGGTTTGAGTTTTTTAAGGACTTCTTCCGGATATCTAAGGTGCTCGATAACATCACCACATATGATATAATCAAAAATTTCGGGTGAGTACTCAAAATCCATATTTTCCACATCGCCACATACAATATTTAATGATGGATCGGCTGTTTCTGCCACCTCTTTAACATATTCAACGCCGTGTACTTCTGAATTTGGGAAGTTGTTCTTGATATATTCAAGTGTTGCACCTGAACCGCATCCAATTTCGAGAATGTTAATGGATGCCAGTTTGTCAGAAGTAATCAATTCTACGAGATCCTTGCGGATATTGGAATAGTATGAGTTAAGATTATAGGATTTGATGAATTTATCCCGTTCGTCGTAATAATAATCTAGATTCATGAAACCTGCATCATGAATACACCAAGGTTGTTTCATGTTTGGTACCACTACCTTATGGCCGGCATTTATAAACTCGAAGCTTTGCGAGACATCATAAAAATCCCACTTGTCGAAAACGTCATCTCTCCATGGGATATCATATTGTGTTGCCATTAGGAAACCATCGATTGCTTGAACTTCTTGATATTCTCCGTGGACTTCTCCGAGAACCCAATCATCCATGTGCGAAACATTACAACAGTATAGTCGTCCTATACGTCCACCGTGCCACATGACATAATCATCAGGAAGTGTCGGAGCGCCAACCATACCAATCATACCGACGGTCTTATCGTGAAATATGTTTAGTATTTTTGAGATGAAATATTTGTCAATAATCATTGTATCCTGGTGAAGATATACTTTGTATTTTGCATCTGATGCGCTCATCCCTTCGTTATAACCTGCTGCCATACCTGTGGCACCCCAAACAGAGAGTGAGTCGATACTGTATCCTTCCGGGATGTGAAGACGATTGATATAATACAACGCCTCAGCTTCGTATTCCTTATTATTGACACACATTATAAAACATATTTTTTTTTCGTTCACTATAGTTCCTCCTGCGGTTTAATTATGAAAAAAGGTTTGCTAAGTCGAGTAGTATTTTTTCTTTATTAACAGAGGATGTTAGTATAACTGTTTTTAAAAACTCTGTTGACAAATCATTATCGGTAATTGTGTTAATAAGCTGTGATGTGGATTCTTCATTTCTGTCAAATTCAAATTCCCATAACAAGAATTTGATCTTACGGAAAAATAGGATTAATTCTGCTGTGCTATCACCTAGACTTAAGGATGTTTTGTTTATATGATGGGTTTTCTCATTTCTGTAAGTCAAAATAAACAGACTTAAATAGGCCAATTCATCATAATCGGCATTTTGAATCAACTCATCTGAGAATAAAGAATCTATTTCTTCGTAATTTTTTTGATAAAGTAATTGGTCAACATGAGAAACAAAACTTTCTTGATTATTGTCCATTGCAAAACTCCCTTGGAAAGTAATATAGATAGTATAACAGAATTTGGTAAAAAAGTATATATAGCGTTGCGATGCACGAGACTAAATTAATTTTAAGATGGAGATTTAAATGTTAATTGACTTTTTTTACTGTCAAATTTAAAATAAAAAAGGGGAGATTATTTAAGATTGATGATGTGGTAATGAATGGTGGAAAAGGTATGGAGTGGTTATGAATACAGATGAACTGATAAATATAATTAATAAAAATCTCGAAAAAAGATTATATTCTTGCGTCTTTGAACTTGTTTTAAATAATGCGGAGATAATTAAGAAATCCAATGAATTAAGTTACTTTTATTATTTGTGTTTGTTGAATAAAGAAGATTATGAAAAGCAAGGGAAGCTTGGAATTATACAAAATAGAGAGTCTGTCCAAGATGTTATTGATACCTATTTGGGCTTTAGACGTCTGATTCAGAGGATGGCTTACTGCTCTGAATATGATGGTTCGGACTTGCTGGAAATTATGAATGAATTAGGTGTTAATGTCAAAGAATTAATCTGGACGATTAACTCAGCTACATTTAATTCTGCAGAGGCGATAGAGAAAGTTAAGGGTAACCCGGGTGCTATATCTGTAGGTTTATCGACCTATACACCCAAACATAAATATCAGGATGTGAGGCTTGACTTTATAATTTGTAGCAATGATGCGCAGGAATTAGATGAAGCACTTTATTATATTAGTAGATTATATATTCCGGAAGGTGTCGAGATAGATGTTCTTTCGATAGAAGATGCCCAATCTATGTGTGCCGGTTATAACGAAGGAATGAGGGCTTCATCTGCAAAGTATAAAGTATATATGCATCATGATGTAAGGATAATAGAAAGAAATTTCATTCCGATGTTGATAGATACCTTTATGGAACATGAAGATGCGGGTATAATCGGTATGATTGGTACAAATGGTTTCCCGAAAGATGGAATTATGTGGAATATTGAACGATTTGGTTCTGTGTGGGATACACATATACATGAGACTACGGAAATACGTTTATATCCGAGTAAAAATGATGTTGAAGTGATGTTATGTGATGGACTTCTTTTAGCAACGCAGTACGACGTACCTTGGCGGGATGATATTTTTGACGGTTGGGATTTTTATGACGCATCTCAATGCATGGAGTTTAAACGCAAGGGTTATAAGGTTATTGTACCGTATCAGGACAGTAGTTGGTGTATTCATGATTGTGGATTTTTGAATTTCAAACAATATGATCATTATAAAGATTTATTTCTTGCAGAATATACCGGTGTATGAGGTAATGTTTCGGTTATGAAGGTCGATATATAATTATATAACAAAATGATAGGGAGATGAGGCGTGATATGGAGAAAAAAAGTATTGCAATAATAACTGCAAGGGGTGGTAGTAAGAGAATACCAAAAAAGAATATTAAGGATTTTTGTGGAAAGCCTATAATTGCATATTCTATAGAGGCAGCACTACAATCAAGACTTTTTGATGAAGTGATGGTTTCGACTGACAGTGAGGAGATAGCAGAAGTGGCAAGAAAATGTGGTGCGTCAGTACCATTTATGAGAAGCGAGAAGACATCAGACGATTTTGCTACAACCAACGACGTCTTGAAAGAAGTGATTTTGGAATATAAGAAAATCGGAAAGGAATACGATATAGTCGTTTGTTTGTACCCTACGGCGCCGTTTGTTACATCGGATAAATTGGTGGAAGCTATATCTTTGATGGATAAAGAATGTGTTGATAGTGTTACACCGGTGGTAAAATACTCCTTCCCACCGCAAAGAGCTTTTGTTATAAGAGATGGTTTTGTGCAGTATCAGTTCCCAGAGAACAAAACAAAACGTTCGCAGGATCTTGAAACTATATATCATGATTGTGGACAGTTTTATGTTATGAAAACGGAAATAATATTTGGAGAAAAGAGTACTAATAAAACCGCACCAATGATTATATCGGAATTAGAGGTGCAAGACATTGACAACGAAACAGATTGGAAATTGGCGGAGCTCAAGTATAAATTAATGATGAATAAATATTGATATGAGTATGAAAGAGGTGTATTGATGGTGATGGAGCTGCTCTTATGCACGTGTGAGCGATGCCGGTAATTGCCAATTACGAGAGTCTTGACCGGGAACTTGAGGCGGCAAAGAATAGAAATGAACTATCATTTATCGAGGTTAAATGTGCCATAGGCGCAAGAGATGATTTGGGTCGCCCGACCACCACGGCGCTCGAAAATAAAGAGAACTTTATGAACTTTTTGAAATCATGAATGATATTATAAATTGTGGAGGGGTACACATGAACAAAGAAATTACAATCGATGGCAAAATAATAGGTGGTGACTCACCTACATATATAATAGCCGAGATGTCGGCTAATCATTTGATGAGTTTTGAGCGTGCCAAGGAGATAATCTATCGACTGAAGGATTCAGGAACGGATGCAGTCAAGCTTCAGACTTATACTGCTGATACGATAACAATAGACAGTGACCGTCCGGAGTTTCAGATACATGGTGGCTTGTGGGACGGTTATAATCTTTACTCGCTTTATCAGGAGGCTTATACCCCTTGGGAATGGCAGAAGGAGCTTATGGAGTATGCCAATAGTTTGGGACTTACTTGTTTTTCGTCGCCCTTTGATTTTACAGCGGTTGATTTCATGGAAGAGATTGGAATGCCGGCATACAAGGTTGCTTCCTATGAGATATTTGATATTCCGATGATTAGAAAGATTGCCAAGATTGGAAAACCGATTATTTTTTCAACGGGTATTGCACATAGGGATGATGTGGAGAGAGCGCTTTCCGTATGCAAGGAAGAAGGTAATGAGAATGTTGTATTGCTCAAATGCACATCTGCGTATCCTTGTCCATATGAAGCTATGAATATTAAGACTATTCCGCTTATGCAGGAAACATATGATTGTATAGTGGGATTGTCTGACCATACATTTGGAAGTGAAGTTGCATTAGGTGCGGTTGCGCTTGGCGCGAAGGTTGTTGAGAAACACGTAACAATCAAACGTGCGGACGGAGGTCCTGATGGTGGTTTCTCTATGGAGATGGAAGAGTTTATTGATATGGTTCGCCAGATTCGAAATCTTGAAAAAGCTCTAGGTAAAGGAACCTTTGAACTTACAGATAAGCAGGAAAAGGAAAGAGCCGGTGGACGCTCATTATATGTAGTTGCGGATATCAAAGCAGGTGAGTTGTTTACTCCTGATAATATTCGTTCGATTCGTCCGGGACGTGGTCTACACCCTATGTATTATGATGAAGTAATTGGTAAGAAGGCAACATGTGATATCAAGAAGGGTGAGCCACTTGATAGAGACATGATAGAGTAGTATTTTGGATTAATCAGTAGATGGCAAGACGGAAGTTTTGGAATGTAAGGGATAGGAGTATGTCGGAAATAGAATCAAAAAGAATATATATCCGAGCGGATGCTAATGATATAATTGCAACAGGGCATGTTATGAGATGCATGTCTATTGCTGCACAGATAAAAAAACAGGGTGTTAAGGTGACATTTATAACCGCAGATGATAATTCGAAAGCACTTATAGAGAGCAGAGGATATCAGGTGGATGTGCTTGGCACGCAGTGGGATAATCTTGATAGTGAAATCGACACATTATGCCAATACATAAAGGATAATAATGTAGGCATCCTGCTGGTTGATACTTACTATGTTACTGATAAGTACTTTAAGGCATTATCAGAACTTACAAAGGTTATATATATAGATGATATGAGAAAGTTTGCCTATCCTGTATATACGCTTATTAACTATGCGGCATTTGCGGATGTTGTAACATATGAGAAGTTATATGCTGCAAGTACTAATGAGCCCGAAATGCTTATCGGAGCACAATACATTCCGCTTCGTGATGAGTTTGTCGGTAAGAATTATGTTGTTCAAAAAGAGGCGACAAGAGTTCTTATAACAACAGGTGGTACGGATAGGTTAAATGTTGCCGGCAACTTGCTTGAATCATTTATGAATGACGGTATTCTTTGTAAACTTGAGTATCACGTCATAGTCGGTTGTTTTAATTGTAACAAAGACATGCTATGCTATGTTTCAAATGATTCAAACGGACATGTTACGTTACATGAAAATGTCGATAACATGTCATATTGGATGACATATTGTGATGTTGCATTATCGGCATCGGGTTCGACTTTATATGAACTTTCTGCGTGTGGTGTGCCTACCATATGTTTTGAGGTGGCAGACAATCAGGCGGGAGCAGATATGTGGCAGCAAAAGGGATATATGAGATATGCCGGTAATGCTGCTTCTGATATAGATAGCTGTGTGACAAGCTGTAGCAAGCATTTAAAGGAGCTTGTATCTGATTATAATGAACGCATCAGAATGTCGACAGAGATACGTCAACTTATAGATGGCAAAGGTGCCGGAAGAATAGCGGGATATCTAATTAATATGTTAAATGATGGGGGAAATTGATATGTTTATACCATACGGAAGACAATCGATAGACGATGACGATATTAATGCAGTTGTAGAAGTGCTTAAGTCTGATTACCTTACAACCGGACCGAAGGTTACCGAGTTTGAGAAGGTTGTGGCAGATTACGTTGGAGCCCAATATGCTGTGGCAGTATCTAACGGAACGGCGGCACTTCATATTGCGTGTCTTGCAGCGGGAATTAGTGAGGGTGACGAAGTAATAACGAGCCCTATCACATTTGCTGCATCAGCTAATTGTGCGCTTTATTGTGGTGCAACTCCTGTATTTGCGGATATTAAGAAGGACACATATAACATAGATCCTGATGATATAGAAAGAAAAATTACCGAGAAAACCAAAGCGATTATTCCGGTTCATTATACGGGCCAGCCGTGTGAGATGGACGCAATCCACGAGATTGCAAAGAAGCATAACCTCATAGTTATTGAGGACGGTGCGCAGGTTATAAGCGGTGAGTATAAGGGTAAGAAGGTCGGAGCATTGTCTGATATGACAACCTTTAGCTTCCATCCGGTTAAACCGGCAACGACCGGCGAAGGTGGCATGGTGCTTACCAATGACAAAGCACTCTATGAGAAGCTTAAACTCTATCATACACATGGTATTACAAGAGATGACAATCTTCTTGAGAATAAGTCCGACCCAGTAAATGACGGCGGTTGGTATTACGAACAATTGGAACTTGGCTATAATTACAGAATTACAGATATTCAATGTGCGCTTGGAATATCACAGATGAAAAAACTTGATAAGTTTGCCGCACACAGAAGAGAACTTGCGGCTTTGTATGATGAATTATTAGCAGGAGTTGACAATGTAGTTATCCCATACCAGCACCCGGATTGTCTGTCGAGCTATCATTTATACATGATACAGGTGCCGGCCGAAAGAAGGAAAGAAATCTTTGAGAAGTTGCGTGAAAACGGAGTGGGCGTTAATGTTCATTATATTCCGGTTTATAAGCTGCCGTATTATCAGAAGCATGGCTACAAGGATGTGTGCTGCCCTAACGCGGAGGAGTTTTACAGTAGGGCAATTACGCTTCCACTTTTTGCTGATATGACTACGGAACAGGTTGAGTATGTCGTCAAAGTTTTAAAGGACATATTATAAGCGAATACTACCAGATGAAAGGAGCTTTGTATGGAAAAACTAATAAGTATAATTCTTCCATGTTATAACGTGGAACAGTATATAGACCGATGCTTTAGCAGTTTGAAAAATCAGACGCTTGGTTTTGAGAATATGGAGCTCATATTTGTAAATGATGCCTCGACGGATGGAACACTTAAAAAGCTTGAAGAGTTGGAGAAGCAATATCCGGATAATATTATTGTTATCAACTTTACTGAAAATCGTCGTCAGGGCACTGCAAGAAATACCGCACTTGAATATGCATCAGCACCTTATATTGGCTATGTCGATTCGGATGATTGGGTAGATGTGACAATGTTTGAGAAAATGGTCAATGCAATCCGAGAGTATGATTGCGATTTTGTGGAATGCCGTTGGTCGCTGTCAAGAGATGAGAGACACTCAACTTCGGTTAAAAAGCTTGGAGCAAACGGGTATCTTGATTTGACAGACCCCTCTACAAGGGCAAAGTTTATCGGAGATCAGATTGGAATAACTGCATTGTGGAGCAAGGTTTTTAAAAAATCTTTCCTTGTTGAGAATGATATATTCTGTCCGGAACAGATAAGATATGAAGATATCTTTTTCTGTTATCTTGCATTTTTGTATGCGAAGTCTTATTACCGAATAGATGAAGAGTTATACCATTACTTTGTTAATCCTGAAGGTACAGTGCAAAGAAAGAGCCAGGAGTACCAGTTTGACAAAATGACGATTGCACTTGGCTTTCTTGATGCGTGCAGACAGAGGGGATTGCTTGATGATGGCACAGACAACAATAACGACGTAAAGAAAGAGCTTTCGGATATAACAACAAAAGACTGCATTGAGTGGATGTTTCTTGAAAAGTATTACGTATATATGTTATGGGAAGTTTTCCAGGAGTTTTCCGACCGTTCCTATGACTGTTATCTTGAAATGAAAGAAACAATATTTGAACAAGTACCGAATTTCAAAACCAACCCGTTTAGGTCATGGGAAAGCAATGCATTTGATAACTTAATGCTTAATTTCCTTGACTATGATATCGGGCGAGAGGATTTTGAATCGTTGCGTGATGACTTGCTTGCCAAGTTTGATAAAAAGCCCGTGGAAAAAAGAAAGTACAAGATATTATTCTGCAAGCGCGGCTCAATATGTGAGGACGGCATAAGCAATGCTTTCAAATATTTAAAGTATGATGTAGATTTCATGACCAAGAAGTTTGAAAGTTATGATTATGACAGCGAGTATTTAACAGCACTTTCCGAAACAATGCAGAAGAAGCAATACGACTGTGTATTTACAGTTAACTTCATTCCAATTGTTGCAAGGTGCTGTAAAGTATTCAATATACCTTACGTGTCATGGACAGTGGATAATCCTGATTTTGAGCTTTTCTCTAATACAATAGAACTTCCTACCAACAGGATTTTTATGTTTGACAGAAGTCAGTATGAGAAGTTTAAACCAAAGAATCCTGACCATATATACTACATGCCGCTTGCTTGCGACTATGAGGCTTGGAACTCGTTTGAACTTACTGCTGAGGATCATAGAAATTATGACTGTGATATATCATTTATTGGCTCTACGTACGAGGAAAAATGCAGATATAACGACATTGTAGGCGACTTGTCGGATTTCACAAGAGGCTATGTCGATGGATTAATTGCGGCGCAACTTAATGTGTATGGCTATAATTTCTTAGAGGATGCAATGACGGATGAGTTTGTTAAGCAATTTAAGAAAGAGGTTGGCTGGTATCCACTCGGAGAAGATTATACCGAGGATGACAGAGCGATAATTGCCGATACTTATGTAGGTTACAAGTGTACCGAGCAGGAGCGCTTCCTGACACTTAAGAACATTTCGGAAAACTTCAACCTTGATTTGTGGACCTTAAGTGATACATCGAGATTTCCTAAGGCGAATGTCCGAGGCGGTGCGGATTCAATAACGATGATGCCTAAGATTTTTAAATGCAGCAAGATTAACCTAAGCATGACAAATCGCCCGATACGTACAGGTATGCCACTTCGAATGTTTGATACAATGGGTGCGGGAGGATTTCTTCTTACCAATTATCAGGCGGAGATACCGGAGTACTTTGAGATTGGAAGAGACCTTGAAGTATATGAAAGTCAGGAAGACCTTCTTAATAAGATTGCTTATTACCTTGAGCATGACGATGAAAGAATTCAGATTGCCAAGAACGGTCAGGAGAAAGTTAAAAACGAGCATAGCTACAAGATAAAACTTGAAAAGATGCTTAAAATAGCAGGAATTTAATTCCGGTTAAAAAATAATATTATAATTTTATGTATAGATTCCTTCATTTAACAAATACTATCTAAAAGATTTTAGAATATGTTAAATGGAGGAATCATTTATTATGAAAGCAACCGGAATAGTACGACGCATAGACGAACTCGGAAGAATTGTAGTGCCGAAGGAAATTAGAAAAAACTTAAGAATTCGCGAGGGCAGCCCTCTTGAGATTTATACAGATAATGACGGACAGATTATATTAAAGAAGTATTCGCCGATTGGCGAGTTGTCAAACTTTGCTCAGGAATACGTTGATGCTACGGCAAATATTTTGGGATGTCCTGTGTGTGTAACTGACAGAGACAGTATTATTGCCGTCGCAGGAATGCCGAAAAAGGCGCTTTTGGGCAAGCCGCTTCACAAGGAATTAGAGGATGCGATAAATGATCGCGAGGCCATTATGGCAAGGCGTGGCGAGAAGCGTTATATCAGGATTACAGGCGAAAATGATGACATTTATGACGGAGAGATTGTTCAGACGATAATATGCGAGGGAGACGCCATTGGATCTGTGATTATTCTTAACAAAGATGGGAAAAATCCACTTACGGAAACCGAAAGAAAAGCTGCGGTTATTGCGGCAAACTTCCTGGGGCGTCAAATGGAGGGCTAAAACAGATTTTTACGTCGATTTATATGTGAATAATTAACATAAAATTATAGCATTTTTAATAGTTTTTGAGCCAAATTAACAAGGAAATTTCTGCTAATTTGTACAAAAAACCTAAGAAATCACCTATTTGCTTGACAAACAACGCCTAAACGAGTATAACTACTGTTAGGACTTGTCCGGAAGGATGAGGAATGAAGCAAATACTATATATTTAAGAGGAGGAACTATTCCTATGAACAAAGCAGAGTTAGTAGCAGCTATGGCTGAGAAAACTGAATTATCAAAGAAGGACGCTGAGAAGGCACTTAAGGCTTTCACAGATGTTGTAGCAGCAGAGTTAACAAAGGGTGAGAAGATCCAGTTAGTTGGCTTCGGTACATTCGAGGTTGTTAAGAGACCTGCAAGAGAGGGAAGAAATCCTAAGACTGGTAAGTCTATGAAGATTCCTGCATCTAAGGCACCTAAGTTCAAAGCTGGTAAGGCTCTTAAGGATTCTGTTAACAAGAAGAAATAATTCGAATCTAAAAAGAACTTTTCAGAAGGCTGTTGTCCTAGACAATAGCCTTCTTTGTATTTAAGGAGAAATTATGAGACTGGATAAATATTTAAAGGTATCAAGATTGATAAAGAGAAGAACCGTTGCTAACGATGCCTGTGATGCAGGACGTGTTTTGGTCAACGGACGTGTTGCCAAAGCATCCTGTGATGTCAAGGTTGGCGACAGAATAGACATAGAGTTCGGTAACAAGAGTGTTGCGGTAGAAGTAACAATGATTGCTGACACCACAAAAAAAGAAGACGCAAAGGATATGTTCAAATACTTGTAGCATTTTTTGGGGACTCTTATCATAGAGTGTTTATATAAACAGTCAAAATGATAGGAGGCACCAAAATGGACGAGGTTAAAACAAACAAATCGCACAGAGTAACACTTAACAATCGTGGAAGCGGAGTTATAACGGGAGTTAATGCCGTTATATCATTTGACCCAAACGAAATACTTCTTGAAACGGAGCAGGGGATGCTTCTCATAAAAGGCAACGAGTTAAATGTTACAAAGCTTACGCTTGAAAAGGGCGAGGTTGAAGTGGACGGCAGAGTTGATTCATTTACTTACTCGGATATGAAGTCGGGGATAAAAGACGATAACTCAATTTTCAACAGGTTGTTTAAGTAGGTGAAGTATGGCCGGACTTTTGTATGAAGAATTAACGCTGTTTGGGATATGCTTTGCACTCGGGATAGCGCTTGCATTTGCTTATGACGTGATTAGAATATTCCGACTGCTTGTTCCGCACGCGGATATAGTTGTGGATTTAGAAGATTTATTATTTTGGCTGGTTACGGCATGGATGGTATTTGGAACATTGTTCAAATACAATCAGGGTGCACTTCGCGGATATGCGTTTATCGGGATGTTTGCGGGTGTAATAATATATGCATTAACGCTTAGCAGGCTTATAATGTATATTGTTAAGAAAATGGTCCCTTATTGGAAAAAATGTTTTGCTTGGGTTTTTAAACCCTTCAAACGTATGGTGCGTTTTTTTAGAAAAGAATTGAAAAATGCACAAGATGAGGTTAAAATAGCCTTGAAAGGTCGATAAGAAAGATGGTGAGCATGTGAGCAAAAAACGAAAGAGAAAATCCAAAAAAAATCTGCGCTTGGTTTACTTCGTCGTTTTATTTTTTTGCATAATAGTTGGAATACGCTCATTTACGCTGTTCAAAGAAAGCAGGGAACTTAACAAGAAGCAGGAGATACTAACTGCAAAGATGGAGAGTGAGGAACAGCGCAAGAAGGATCTCGAGGAGTTGGAGAAATACATGAAGACCAAGAAGTTCATGGAAGAAACGGCCAAGGCGAAGCTTCACCTTGTATATCCTGACGAGATTCTTATAGAACCTGAGAATAAATGATGTCGCAAGTTGCGGCTTTTATCTATATGATACGACATATTGTGCCATCCATCTTATGGTATACCCACAGTTAATTCTTAGTGGGAGGAATGGCTTATGAAACATAGAACACGAATAATAGGGATACATATCCTGGCGTTTGCTGCAGCGCGATGTGGCATAGCGGGAATGTATCCTTTTGTTGTTCCTTTTTTTATGGCGGCGTATCTGGCAGAGAAAAGTTCTATAAGTCTTTTTGGGGTGTTGTTGCTTGGTGTTGCAAGTACGTTCGCACCTGTTGAGGCTGTAAGGTACGGGCTGGTTTTGCTGTTTTTAATGATTGTGTTAAAGAAGACGGACAGGGACATTGTTTTTTCGGGAAGTGTTCAAATTGCCCTTGCGTCGGGAATGATTTTATGGGGAATAAGCATGCCGTATGAGTACATAGTTACGGGCAATGAGTCGGTGCTTGTTTTGACGTTCCTCGAGGGCGTGGTTGCTTCTTCGATGACAATTGTATTTGAACAGGTTTTTTATGCATTTGAGGGAAGGGCTTTCATACCTTCTCTTGTAAGGGGCAATATAAATGATTCATCGGATGATTCTTTAATTTTAGAGGCAACAGGCAAGAGACTTGGCGATTTCGGACAGGCATTTATAGCCATGGAAGAAATGCTTGCCATGCATGAAGAAGAGTTTGATGTGAAAGTGCCAAGCGGTCTGTCTAATATGTATTTAAGCGGGGACGGCATTTCACTGTTAAATGCAGTTGAATCGGAAAGCAACCGTTTGTACGAACTTAGACGAAACTTCATAAGACAATTAAAACAGGTAGGTGAAATAATAAGCGACTTTCAGGGACAGTTGTTGGAGTGCCCGGTTGCTAATTTTGAAACGAGATTAAAAAGCAGGTTCTTGTCGTATGGGATAATTGTCTCAAAAGCGGTTTGTATAAAGGATAAGGACGAAAGGCTGCATGTATTTATAAGATGTCATTTGTGCAAAGATAATGTCATTACGGGCAAGATGCTCGCTACAGGCATAGGGCGAATTTTAAAAAAGCAGATGGTATGTATTGACAGGGCAGACGACATTGTCGGCAAAGAGGATGGCATGTTTTCGTTTATGGAAAAAGGAAAGTTTGTATTAACAACAGGACTTTGCCGTTGTAATCGCGAAGGCGAAAACGTATGCGGCGATAACTACTCTGTAATAAAACTTAATAACGGCAAAGCGGTTTTTATGATATCTGATGGTATGGGAAGCGGAGAAAATGCCAATATTAAAAGCAGACAGATAATGGAACTTTTGGAGAAACTTCTGTCGGCAGGATTTGGAAGAGAACTTGCCATTGAACTTGTCAACTCGTTTGTAAGTTTTTTAACCGAAGGCAGTTGCTCTTCAACAATTGACCTTACAATGTTTGATTTATATAGCGGCATGGCGGATTTTATTAAGATGGGTGCATCGGCTACATTTATACGGCATAAAGACCAAGTGGAGTGCATTCGTTCAACCTCGCTTCCGGCAGGGGTACTTGAGGAGATTGAGTTTGACACGTGTGCGAGAAAGCTTTATCATGGAGATGTTGTAGTTATGGTTAGTGATGGCGTTTTGGACGGACTTTTTGCGGACAATAAGGAAGAGTATTTAAGCTGCCTTATTGCAGAGTCAAAGACCGATAATATGCAAAGACTTGCACAGATAATAATGGATGAGGTGCGACGCACTCAAAATGACGGTCTTAAGGACGACAGTACGGTGCTTGCCATAGGTATTTGGGACAGTTAAAAAGCGCGGAGGCGTACATGAGAGATAAAGTTGTTAAGTACATTGAAGAATACAATATGATAAATGAAGGCGACCGTATCGTACTTGGGGTGTCAGGTGGTGCGGATTCGATGGCACTTTTTGAGGTTCTGTTAAACATGCGGGAATCTTATAAGCTTTCTTTGTATGTTGTCCATATCAATCATGGAATCAGGAAAGAAGCGGGGGATGACGCATTGTTTGTCCAAAAAATGTGTGAGCAGCGGGATGTTCCTTTTTATCTGTTTTCATGTGATATACCTGCGTATGCCAAGGAATGTAAATGTACGGAGGAAGAAGCTGGAAGAATATACAGATATGAATGCTTTGAGAAAATCATGAAGGAAAATGACGCGAAACTTTTGGCGGTAGCACATCACCTTGATGATCAGGCGGAGACGGTGCTTTTCAATCTCGTAAGAGGTTCTAATATTTCCGGAGTTTCAGGTATGGCACCTAAATCACTGACAAACAAAGGTTATGAGATTATACGTCCTCTTCTGTGCGTTAGGAAAAAAGAGATAACGGATTGGCTTACCGGTCTTGGCATTAAATGGTGCGAGGACTACACCAACGCTGATACGAAATATACGAGAAACAGAATAAGACACGAGGTTATACCGGTACTTGAAACCATTAACAGTCAGGCAGCCGCCCACATAGCGGATTTTGCCAAAGACGCCGGTGAAATCGATGGGTATATTAAAGAGCAGGCATTTGATTTTATCAACAATGAATGCGTAATTGATGAGGAGAAAGCAATGCTTACACTTCCTAGAAACTTACTCTCGGCAAAACCTAAAGTGCTTAAGCGCCGCATTTTGTATGAGGCACTTATAAAGGTGTCGGGTGCAAGAAAGGATATAACGTCAGAACATGTTGGTGCGTTGTATGAGTTGTTGGCACTTCAAAGCGGCAGGAAGATTAATCTGCCGTATGATGTGGTTGCGTCTACATCCTATGACAATCTTGTTATTTGCAAAGATAAAACCAAAGAGGAAGAAGATTATTCCGGTGAGGTATTGGTAAATGTTGCCGATTTGATGCAGGGTGACGTGATGGAAGTTAAACTGCCCGGGAGTGCGGGAACATTTATACTCGAAATAGTAAATGGTGACGTTTTACATGATAAAGAAAAATTGCAAAAAAACTATACGAAATACTTTGATTGTGATAAAATAAAGAATAGACTATCTATAAGATATCCTTCTTCGGAGGATTACCTGGTAATAGATAATGGGGGGCATACAAAGAAGCTTTCAAAGTACTTTAAGGATGAGAAGCTTCCGGCAGACGACAGGAAAAAAACTCCGGTTGTTGCTGTTGACAATGAGATACTCTGGATTGTTGGGGGAAGACGCAGTCATTCTCACATGATAGAACAGAGTACGGAGAAAATTATTAAAATCGTGTACAAAGGAGAATAGTATGGAATATCATATTGAAGAACTTATTTCACAGGAAACAGTTGAAAAGAAAATAGGCGAATTGGCCGAGCAGCTTAATCGTGATTATGAAGGTAAGGAACTTCACCTTATTGTTGTATTAAAGGGAAGTGTGTTCTTTGCGACTGAACTTGCCAAGAGACTTACTATGCCTGTTACAATGGATTTTATGGCTGTATCATCTTACGGTTCGGGAATGGTATCGGCAGGAGAGATTACCGTTACAAAGGAACTTGATGAGGATATTGAGGGTAAGGATGTTCTTATTGTTGAGGATATTTTTGATTCGGGAATTACTTTGTTTAATTTAAGAATATTGCTTCTTGCAAGAAATCCAAAGTCGCTCAAGATTATAACTTTGCTTGACAAGAAGGATAATCATAATACTGAAGTGCCGATTGACTATGTCGGATTTGAGATTCCCAACAAGTTTGTTGTTGGTTATGGATTGGATTATGCACAAAAGCACCGTAATCTTCCATACATCGGTGTGATTGTTGAAAATTAATAGATAGACTTATAAAAGGAGACACAATATGAACAGAAACTTAAGGAGGAGTTTAATCTCCTATCTGCTGCTTTTTGCAGTAATTTTCGGTATCCTTGCGCTTGTTCAGAACAATAACCAGGACGTGGATACCTCTTACACGGAAACATCTTTTGCCGCGGATTTAAAGGATGGCAACATCAAATCTGTATACGTACAGCAGAATGCCGAGATTCCTACCGGTACGGTTGAGATAACCAAGAAGGGTGGAGCATCGGTTCGTTTTTATGTTACGGACGTCAAAGAGTTCCAGAAACTTTTCGACACAATCGTTGAAGAAGAAAGTTTGGATGTTGACTTTGATATGAGTGATGTTGTAAGACCAAGTCTTATAGAAAGACTTTTGCCGTATCTTATCGGTGTTGTCGGTATCATTGTCGTAATGATGATGCTTGCCGGAACACAGGGTTCAGGTGGCGGCGGTTCGATGATGAACTTCGGACGAAGCAGAGCTCAAATGACGGATGAAGAGTCCAATAAGCTTACCTTTGATGATGTTGCAGGACTTAAGGAAGAGAAAGAGGATCTTGAGGAAGTAGTTGACTTCTTGAAGAATCCATCAAAATATCTCGAACTGGGTGCAAGAATTCCTAAGGGTATTCTTCTTGTGGGTCCTCCGGGAACAGGTAAAACATTGCTTGCCAAGGCAGTTGCAGGAGAGGCAAAAGTGCCGTTCTTCTCAATATCCGGTTCGGATTTTGTTGAGATGTTTGTCGGTGTCGGCGCATCACGTGTGCGCGATTTGTTTGCTGAGGCAAAGAAGAACTCGCCTTGTATAGTATTTATCGATGAGATCGATGCCGTTGCAAGACGAAGAGGTTCAGGTCTTGGCGGCGGACATGATGAGAGAGAGCAGACACTTAATCAGATGTTGGTTGAGATGGATGGTTTCAATGTTAATGAGGGAATCATTGTAATGGCAGCTACAAACCGTGTGGACATTCTTGATCCTGCTATTCTTCGTCCGGGACGTTTTGACAGAAAGATTGCTGTAACAAGACCGGATGTTAAGGGTAGAGAGGATATTCTTAAAGTACACACTAAGAATAAGAAGCTTGCTGAGGACATTGATCTTCACGAGATAGCAAGAACAACAGCAGGATTTGCGGGTGCGGATCTTGAGAACCTTATGAACGAGTCTGCCATAAGCGCAGCAAAAGAAAGCAGAAAGTTTATTATCAAATCAGATGTAGATAAAGCATTTATCAAGGTTGGAATCGGTACGGAGAGAAAATCCCGTCTTGTTCCTGAGAAAGAACGTAGAATTACTGCATATCATGAGGCAGGTCATGCGATTCTTTTCCATGTACTAGAGGGCGTGGGCCCTGTATATACGGTTTCAATCATTCCTACAGGTGAGGGGGCTGCAGGTTATACAATGCCGCTTCCTGAAAATGATAACGTATTTAACACCAAGGGCAAGATATTGCAGGATATCAAGGTAAGTCTTGGTGGACGTATCGCCGAAGAAATGATTATGGACGATATCACAACAGGTGCTTCACAGGATATTAAGCAGGCAACAGCAGCTGCCAGAGCCATGGTTGTCAAATATGGTATGTCTGAAGAGCTTGGCCTTATCAATTATGAGACAGATAATGAGGAAGAAACATTTGTCGGTCGTGATATAGGACATCGCAGAATGCTTGGTGAGGCAACAGCAACTGCAATTGACAAAGAGGTTAAACGCATCGTAGACGAGTGTTATGCAGAGGCGAGAAAAATACTTGAAGAACACGTAGATGTGCTTCACAAGTGTGCTGAACGCTTGCTTGAAAAGGAAAGAATCGACCGTGAAGAGTTCGAATCTTTGTTCGTTTAAAGGGGTTATTGTGAAATATGTTTCACTCACCAAGCAAAAATATGCATATTGAACAAAAAGCGCAAAAAAAAGGTCGAAAAAGAGTCTTAAAAAAGTCTAAATGCACAAAAGTACACAAAAATAAAATAATTGTTTGGTCACACTTTTAGTTCAAAATGCGTATAATAATACTTGTAACCCCCCCAATACATTATATAGTTTTTTTGCTACACCCCATAAGTAACAAAAAAATACCTTCTCCAGAAAAGGACAGTCGATCGTTGGCTGTCCCTTTCGCTTTCTATAGAGTTTTTCACTTGATATATACGCACTTATAAGTTAAAATTATATATAGTATTTTAAGAGGAGCAGATTGCATAATGGGATATTCATTTAGAAGCTTTACAAGAGCACAGAAGGTGCAGACATATGTTTTTTGCAGCAAGCCTGTACTTCGTTCGGATGCTTTGTTTGCGGACGGCACGGGAGATTATAGAATTCCTGCTGAACCGATGCCGGGCGATTCTATTACGCTTAAGTTCCGTACGGCAAAAGCAAATGTAGATAAGGTGTTTCTTATTTGCGATGGTAATCGTTTTGAAATGAAGGTTGGCGAGTCGGATCAGGCTTTTGATTATTATGAAACTGTACTTCCGCCTGTAAGAAAAGAATACATAGAGTATTATTATGAGATAATTTCCGGCAATTCAATGTGCTATTATAATAAGATAGGAGTACAGACAGAAATTAATCCCGCATACAACTTTTCTATTATGCCGGGATTTAAGACGCCTGACTGGGCCAAAGGTGCGGTTATGTATCAGATATACGTAGATCGTTTCTGTAACGGTGACCGTTCTAACGATGTGCTTGATAATGAGTATTTCTATATAGGTGATTTTGCAAAACATGTGGATGAATGGTCTAAATATCCGGATGCCATGGATGTAAGATGCTTCTATGGTGGAGATTTGCAGGGGGTTATGAACAAATTGGACTATCTGCAGGATCTCGGAGTAGAAGTAATCTATCTTAATCCTATATTCGTTTCACCGTCCAACCACAAGTATGATATTCAGGACTATGACTACGTGGACCCACATTTTGGTAAGATAGTTAGGGATGAAGGTTCTGTCCTTACCAACGGCGATAAAGTTAACAAGAACTCGACAAGATATATAAGTCGTGTTACCAACAAGGAGAATCTTGAAGCAAGTAACGAACTATTCAGACGATTGGTTGAAGAGATCCACAGAAGAGGCATGAAGGTAATCCTAGATGGAGTATTTAACCATTGTGGATCATTTAACAAATGGCTTGACAGAGAACTTATATATGAAGGTCAGGAGGGCTATGAGCCGGGAGCTTATCCTTCTGCGGATAGTCCATACAGAAGTTTCTTTAAGTTCTATGATGAAAATGCATGGCCTTATAATGGAAGCTATGACGGCTGGTGGGGACATGACACGCTGCCGAAGCTTAATTATGAGGATTCACAGGAATTATACAATTATATACTTCATATAGGAAAGAAATGGGTATCTCCGCCATACAATGTTGACGGCTGGCGTCTTGACGTTGCTGCCGACCTTGGACATTCGGAGGAGTTCAATCACAAATTCTGGAGAGATTTCCGTAGGGTTGTCAAAGAGGCTAATCCTAATGCAATAATTTTAGCAGAGCATTACGGAGATCCAAGAAACTGGCTTTCGGGCGATCAGTGGGATACTGTAATGAACTATGATGCATTTATGGAGCCGATTACATGGTTCCTTACTGGTGTGGAGAAGCACTCGGATGAGTTTAGAGGAGATCTTCTCGGTAATCCTGATGTGCTTATCGGTTCACTTCGCCATCACATGAGCCGTTTCCATCAACAGTCGCTTGAAGTGTCTATGAATGAACTTTCTAATCATGATCATTCAAGATTCCTTACACGAACCAACAAGCGAGTTGGAAGAACTCATACGTTAGGTCCTGATGCGGCTAATGAGAATATCAACAAAGGTGTATTTCGTGAGGCGGTTGTGTTCCAGATGACTTGGCCGGGTGCACCTACTATATATTATGGAGATGAGGCAGGACTTTGCGGCTGGACTGACCCGGATAACCGAAGAACATATCCTTGGGGACACGAGGATAGAGACCTTATCTTATTCCATAGGGATATAATTAAGATACACAAGGAAAATGAAGTCTTAAAACGTGGCTCTTTGATATTCTTGCACGGAGGACATAAGTTATTTGCTTATGGTCGATTTAACAGAAAAGACAAGATGGTAGTTATTCTTAATAATAATTATGAGGAAACAACTCTTTGTCTGGATGTTGATCGTATGGGAATATTAGACGGCACGATTATGAGACAGTTAATTCTTACAACAGAAGATTCATATATACTTGAACCAAAGAGATATCAGGTTACGGGCAATCAGTTACGAATTTCCGTTCCTAAGATTTCGGCGATAGTACTTAAAGCAGAACCGACTACCATATAAGGTGGTCGGTTTTTTAGGTGACATAAAATTAATTGACATTTTGCTAAAATCTGTTTGTGCAATCTATACAACAGGTACGAAAATATAATAAATACGGTTATTTTCACGTCCTAAAGTGATGAAAAATCCCCTTGCATTTTATCCGGAAAAAGATTACAATAACACAAGATGTTGTGTTTGGTAGACATAATGTACGGTAGATAAAGGGGTTTTATGAATCACAAAAAGGAGGAAAGCTTGCAGATATGAAGATTATCAAGCGAAGTGGAACAGAGGTCGAGTTTGACATAAGTAAGATTGTTGCCGCTGTAGCTAAAGCCAACAAGGAGGTTGTTGAAAAAGACCGTCTTACTAATGAGCAGATTAAGGACATTGCCAAGAAAGTAACCCTTACATGCAGCAGCATGAGCAGAACGGCCGGTGTTGAGGAAATCCAGGATTTGGTCGAGAATGAAATTATGGAAGCGCAGGCGTTTGCAGTTGCAAGAAAGTATATCACATATCGATATACAAGAGCGTTAGCACGTAAGGCCAATTCCACAGATGAACAAATTCTTAGTCTTATAGAGTGTAACAATGAGGAGGTTAAGCAGGAGAACTCCAACAAGAATCCTATTGTTAACAGTGTTCAGAGAGATTATATGGCGGGTGAGGTATCTAAGGATATCGCAAAGCGTATTCTTCTACCTGAAGACGTAGTCAAAGCTCATGAAGAAGGAATTATTCATTTTCACGATTCTGATTATTTTGCACAGCATATGCACAATTGCTGTCTCGTTAACCTTGAAGATATGCTTCAGAACGGTACGGTTATAAGCGAGACAATGATAGACAGACCAAAGAGTTTTTCTACCGCTTGTAATATAGCAACACAGAGTATTGCACAGATAGCAAGTTCACAGTACGGTGGACAGAGTATTACTCTTTCGCATCTTGCGCCATTTGTAGATGTAAGCCGTAAGAAATATCTCAAAATGGTACAGGATGAGTTCGAAGCTGCAGGCGTTGCACTTGATCACAACCAGATTGCTAAGGTTGCTGAACTTAGAGTGCGTGAAGAGATTAAGCGTGGTGTACAGATGATACAGTATCAGGTAATCACTCTTATGACTACCAACGGACAGGCACCATTTGTTACGGTATTTATGTATCTTGATGAGGTTCCGGAAGGTCGTACAAGAGATGACCTTGCGCTTGTTATAGAAGAGATGCTTCGTCAGAGAATATTGGGCGTTAAGAACGAGAAGGGTGTTTATATAACACCTGCATTCCCGAAGCTTATATATGTTCTTGAGGAGGATAATGTAAGAGAGGGAACAAAGTATTGGAATCTTACCAAACTTGCAGCACAGTGTACAGCTAAGAGAATGGTTCCTGATTACATTTCAGAAAAGATAATGAAGAAGCTTAAGGGTGGCGATGTATATGCTTGTATGGGATGCCGTTCATTCCTTACTCCTGATAGATTTACAGATGCAGGTGTTGGTAATCTTGCTAATGCAGGTAATTATGATCCTTCAAAGCACAAATACTGGGGACGTTTCAATCAGGGAGTGGTAACTCTTAACCTTGTAGATGTTGCTTGCTCATCAGAAGGTGATATGGACAAGTTCTGGAAGATTATGGACGAGAGATTGGAACTTTGCCACAAAGCTCTTATGTGCAGACATGAGCGTTTGAAAGGTACACTTTCCGACGTTGCACCAATCCTTTGGCAGTATGGAGCACTTGCAAGACTTAAACGTGGTGAGAAGATTGACAAACTTCTTTTCGATGGATACTCAACAATCTCATTGGGATATGCAGGACTTTGTGAGTGTACAAGATATATGACAGGTCTTTCACATACCAATCCTGAAGCAACACCATTTGCAATAGAGGTTATGCAGTATCTTAATGATGCATGTGCTAAATGGAAAGCAGAATCCAATATTGATTTTTCGATATACGGAACACCGCTTGAGTCTACAACTTATAAGTTTGCGAAATGTCTTCAGAAACGCTTTGGCAAGATTGAGGGCGTAACTGATAAGAATTACATTACTAATAGTTATCATGTTCATGTAACGGAGAAGATAGATGCGTTTAATAAGCTCTCCTTTGAGGCCAAGTTCCAAGAACTTTCACCGGGTGGTGCCGTAAGTTATGTTGAAGTTCCTAACATGCAGAACAATATCGATGCCGTTCTTGCTGTAATACAGCATATATACGACAATATCATGTATGCTGAGCTTAACACAAAGAGTGATTACTGTCAGAAATGCGGATATGACGGAGAGATTCAGATATCTGAGGACAAAGACGGTAAACTTGTATGGAAGTGTCCAAACTGTGGTAATACGGATGAGGAGACTATGAATGTTGCAAGACGTACATGCGGATACATTGGAACTCAATTCTGGAATCAGGGACGTACACAGGAGATTCAGGAGAGAGTTCTCCACCTGTAAGAAAAAAGAATAGTAAGAAATGGAAAATGCCACACTACCGAGTTACTCGGTTGGTGTGGCATTAGTTTTCTGTCTTCGAACAAACTAATATAAAAACTTAAGTCTTATATATAAGTTGTTGGACGATTACTCTGTAACTACAGTTACGTTAACAGCCTGTGCACCCTTAGCGCCCTGCTCAACGTCAAATGTTACATTCTGTCCTTCATCCAATGTCTTGAAGCCGTCAGCTACAATACCAGAAAAATGAACGAATACATCCTCGCCGGTCTCACTATTTGTGATGAAACCAAATCCTTTCGTAGAGTTGAACCATTTAACTGTACCTTTGTTCATGAAAAGTACCCCCTTTAAAAAATTGCGTATTAATAGAGGTAGTATGCATACCAAGCGAGAAGTGTTGGTATCGTAAAACACTTTATAAATACATGCCTAGTTTATCATCATTAAAATTGGAAGTCAATGAAAATATAAAATAGTAACAAAAAGGCGTCGAATTATTATGGAAAATGATTGCATAAAATTGATTGTAGAAACATTGTTTATCAGTTATAATATAAGTGAGTAAAAATTCACTTCAAAGGAGATTGACGAATGAGAAAGCGTCTGATTATGATTGCGGCTATGTGTTGCATCACCTTTGGACTGAGTGGTTGTCAGAAGAGTTACTATGGTAAAGGAACAGCATTTACCATGAGTACGGATAAATTACCGGGTTACAGTAATGCTGATATTGCAGCAATATCGGCAGATAACTATGAAAGATTCATGCATGCCAGTTATATAATCGTTACGGACAAGTTTGGGGAAGTCCATAAGATTAAGATAAGTGCTAATATCAACAGGCATAATTGGGATTTTTCAAACTTAGACAGCAGTGGGATGTTTAAGAATTACCGAGAAGAAGATGGCTCAGTCAAAAAGGTGGGAATTGATGTATCGGAACACCAGGGATCTATTAATTGGGAAAGTGTTGCACCTAATGTTGACTTTGCCTTTATAAGATTAGGTTATCGTGGATATGGTAGTGGCGGACTTGCGATGGATGCGTATTATTCATCTAATATGAGCGGAGCTACGGAAGCGGGAATACCGGTGGGTGTATATTTCTACTCACAGGCAATCAGTTACGAAGAAGGTGTTGAGGAAGCTAATTACGTGCTTGCCAACCTCGGAGACTACAATTTATCATACCCTATAGTGTTAGATAGGGAGGATCCGATGGTTGATGATGCGAGAACTAACGACCTCACAGCAGAACAACATACACAAGCGTGTCTTGGTTTCTTGGAAACAATAGCAAAGTCGGGTAGAAAGGTGATGATGTACACCAACAGAATGTATTATTCGCTCTACGTTGATATTGACCAGGTTTATAATTACCCAATTTGGTATGCTCAATATGCGGACGAGCCAGACTGGCCTTATGAGTTTGCGATATGGCAGTATACCGAGAGTGGAACCGTGCCGGGAATATACGGTTCGGTTGATATGAATCTTCAAATGATGGAGATTCAGTGAAGATAACGGATTTTAACCGTCAAGGAGGATATGGATTTGAACATTGGTATTAATTCACATTATGATATTGCGGCTGCAAGTATTTTGGCAATAATATTGTTTATGGTAGCAGCCAAGAAAACTGTTCCGATTAAGAGGAGTTTTATATATTTTTCTATGTGTGTTGTTCAAATCATAGTTATTGTTTGTAGCGTACTCATGGAAAGTGAGATGAGCATTGCGGTTCGTGCAGTAGGAATCAAAGCTTATTTCTTTGCTGACCTTTTCTTTGCCTTTGAGTATTTCTGTACAATGCTTTTTATGTACTATATGCTTTTGTGGTCAGGCAAGTCATTTAGATCGGACAAGTTTGCTAAGTTCATGTTTTTGGCTCCGGTAATAGCATATATATACATTATGAGTGACAATTTCCTTCATCATAATTTGTATATACTTGATGCCGAACAGGGAATTATAGGAACAAACAGACTTTTAATTCTTGGTGGAGTTGCAATATATGCAATGTTGTTTGGTCTTGCTTACGCTATCAAACATGTTGAAATAATATCCTTTGGAAAACTTACTGTCATTACATTAATCACATTACTTGTACTTGCAGGTATGACGGTTCAGTATTTCTTCCCGAAAGATTTCTTTATTAATTACGTTGTGGCAATAGCAATGCTTATATTATATGAGATTGCACAGAATCCTTCCAATATTCTTGACGGTAATACGCAACTTATGAACAGACAGATTATGGAAGAGATTTTAAATATTGACATTGCTAACAAAGAAAGCTTTGATCTTATCATAGTTGCACTTGATGATTTTAAGATTGTTAATAAGACTTATGGAATAGAGATGGGCGATGTTATGCTTCGTCAGGTTGCTAATTTCATGAATACAGTAACAAAACGTGGCAAAGTATTCAGATATGGTTCAGACCAGTTTGCACTTCAGCTTAGACGTGGACATGAAGATATTGACTATGTGCTTGATACAATAAAGGAGAGATTCAGACATCCTTGGATATATAATGAGTTGGCAATATCGTTATCTACTACGACAATATGTGTGAGCTATCCGGAGGATGGAGAGACATTAAATGGTCTTATAGAAGTACTTGATTACTCACTTCTTTATGCAAAGAGACAGGGCAAAGGTTCAATTGTATTTACAAGAGATATTGATCTTAATGCCATGCGCAAAGAGAAGGCTATCGAGAATGCATTGGCAGATGCACTTAAGTATGAAACACTTGAGGTTTATTATCAGCCGATTTTTAACACCGAGAAGAAATGTTATACTTCTGCAGAGGCGCTTGTAAGACTTAAGGACAAGAATCTTGGTTATATTTCGCCTGAAATATTCATTCCGATTGCGGAAAGAACCGGAAGAATCCTTCAACTTGGTAACTTTGTTTTTGAAAAGGTATGTCAGTTTATATCAGAGAATAACTTGGCTGAGACTTCGATAGATTATATAGAGGTTAATGTTTCGGTTGTTCAATGTATGCAGGAAAACTTCGTTGAGCAGATGCTTGAGATAATGAATAAGTATCATGTACGTCCTGATCAGATTAACCTTGAGATTACTGAAACTGCTGAGATTTCTGCAATGGCTATCCTTCAGCAGAATGTTGAAAAACTTTATTCAAGAGGAATATCATTCTCGCTTGATGACTATGGTTCAGGATATTCTACACTTGGATATATTCATCAGTTCCCATTCCGCATTATCAAACTTGATAAGCTTATGGTATGGAATGCATTTGAGAATGAGAAAGCCGACATTACTTTGAAATACACAGTTGGAATGCTTAAGGAATTAAATGTTGATATAGTTGCGGAGGGTGTTGAAACCCAGCAGCAACAACAAAGACTTACCAATATCGGTTGTGACTATTTGCAGGGCTGGTATTATTCTAAAGCGGTTACTGCTGATGAGTTTGCGGAGTTGCTTGAGAGAAAAGCAAGTTGATAATAAGAAAGGAGAAGCGATAAGCTTCTCCTATTTTTTATGCATTCTTTAATGCTTCATTTGAAAAGTTATTTTCGTTTTCTGCAATAACCTGCTCTATTCGTTCTTTGACTATATCGGCAATTTCTGCAGTTTTCATACCTTTATATTCCTCGTATGTAATTGGAGGAAGTATATGAAGTTGGACATCGACCGGTTTGGTTGAACTAATATCAAACGGAAGATAAGAGTCGATGATTGCAATCGGAACAATCGGACATTTCGCCTTGGTTGCGGCCTTAAAGCTTCCGCCTTTGAAATCGCCTAATTTATTGCCGTTCTTTGAACGTGTGCCTTCCGGAAAAATAAGGAAGTTTCTTCCGTTCTTAACTTCATCTGCTACTGCATTAATAACGGTAAGACCTTGTTTTACATCGTTTCTATCCATGAACATACCGCCCATAAGATGTATCAGTTTGCGAAGAAGATATATGTCTTCGGTTTCTTTCTTGATAATGACACCAAAAGGTGCTGGATCAAGATAAACAAGTCCCATGACATCAAACAGTCCCTGATGGTTAGGATACATTATATATCCAGACTCTTTAGGGAAGTTTTCTATGCCGTAGCCGTGAATATTAACGTTACCGCTTTTGCAACCTCGTTCGCCGATTTCACGTATCAAATCGAATTTCTTCTCTACAGAAACTTTGTCGTTTTCCGCAAAAAGAATCATTCTAAGAAGCATGTAAGGTACTCTCAAAATGTTTCTTCGAATCATTAATGAGAGACGCTTCTTCATCGTTTGTCCTCTTTTTTCTTTTTTAAATTTCGACATCCCAGAACTCCTCTAATGTGGCAAAGTAATCATCGGGAGTTTCTGCACGACGAATCATAACTGTATCGCCGTTTTCTTTTAAAAGTATCTCGGATGATTTTAATTTGCCGTTGTAATTGTATCCCATAGCAAATCCATGAGCACCCGTGTCGTGTATTACTAAGATGTCGCCCATATCAATTTTGGGAAGCTTGCGGTCTATTGCAAACTTGTCGTTATTCTCGCACAATGAACCTGTAATATCATATGTGTAATCGGCAGGCTCATTTTCCTTGCCCATAACTGTAATATGATGATAAGCACCGTACATTGCCGGACGCATAAGATTAACCGCACATGCATCAACACCAATATACTCCTTGTGTGTGTGCTTCTCGTGAATTGCCTTTGTAACGAGGTGTCCGTAAGGTGCTAACATGAAACGTCCAAGCTCTGTGTATATAGCAACGTCGCCCATTCCTGCAGGAACAAGAATCTCTTCGTAAGCCTTTCTTACACCCTCGCCGATTGCAAGAATGTCATTAGGCTCTTTATCCGGAGTATACGGAATTCCTATACCACCTGACAAGTTAATAAATGATACAGCAACGCCGGTTTCTTCCTTAAGCTCGACAGCAGTCTTAAAAAGTATGCCCGCAAGTGTCGGATAATAATCATTGGTTACTGTGTTACTTGCAAGGAAAGCATGCATACCAAACTCTTCGGCGCCAAGTTCCTTAAGGCGTGTAAATGCTTCTGCAATCTGAGGTCTTGTCATTCCGTACTTAGCATCTCCCGGATTATCCATAATTGTGTTGGATATCGAGAAAGTTCCGCCCGGATTGTAACGGCAGGATATACGTTTCGGAATGTTTCCAAGAACATCTTTGACATAGTCAATGTGTGTTATATCATCAAGGTTAATTGTGGCACCGAGTTTGTCGGCAAGAGCAAATTCCTCTGCAGGAGTATCGTTAGAAGAGAACATGATGTCTTGTCCTGCGAAACCGCATTTATCAGACATTATAAGTTCTGTTTCTGATGAACAGTCTGTTCCGCAACCCTCTTCCTTTAATATCTTTAAGATTGTTGGGTTGGGAGTTGCCTTGACTGCGAAGAACTCCTTGTATCCTTTGTTCCATGAAAATGCCTTTTTCAAAGCTCTTGCATTCTCACGAATACCCTTCTCATCATAGAGGTGAAAAGGTGTAGGATACTTGCTGCAGATTGTATCGAGTTGTGCCTTGGTTACAAATGGTGTCTTCATAATTACCTGTTTCCTTTCCGTTATTGTAAAATTACATATTAATATAGTATTGTTTTTTCGGCTTTTGTCAAGTAAAACCGACAATAAAAGGGGTTTTACAAGATGCTTCGATTTAATAAATTGTTGTGCAAAATGATGAGAACGATACCACATTTGCATGAAGTTTAATTCATATTTTGTGTAATAAGCCAAAAAGACGGCAAACGTGTTGACTTTGCCTAAACGCTTTGCTATAATGGGGTTACATTGAAAGACGGAACAAAGAATTGTGTGAGTACGACAATATGAGTAATCGTTCCCACACAACGATCAAATTGAGAAAGGAAGGGTGTTTATTATGAAGGAATTTAAGTATGTAATTACAGATGAGGTTGGTATTCACGCAAGACCGGCAGGACTTCTTGTTAAGGAGGCCAAGGCACTTGCTTCTAAAATTACTATGGAAGCTAACGGTAAGAGCGCAGATATAACTAAGCTTATGGCAGTTATGCAGCTTGGAGTTAAGAAGGGTACAGAGGTTGTCATCAAGGCAGAGGGTGACGACGAGGATAGCGCTATTGCAAAGATAGAGGAGTTCATGAAGGCGAATCTTTAATTGGGAGATGGTGGCATGGAACAATATAATGGAAAATCAATTTTTAAAGGGACGGCAATAGGAAGAATTCTTTTCTATTCTAAGGGACAGCAACAGGTTAAGAGAGAGAAGATAGAAGACGCAGAGGCTGAGATTAAGAGATATGAAGAAGCCAAGAGCAAAGCGATAGAACAATTAGGTGCTTTGTATGACAAGGCTCTTTCAGAGGTCGGTGAAGCAAATGCGGCAATCTTTGAAGTTCATCAGATGATGTTAGAAGATGATGACTACAATGATTCTATTTTCAATATTATTCGTAATGACGGTGTTAATGCGGAGTTTGCGGTTGCAACTACCGGAGATAATTTTGCAAGAATGTTTGCCGATATGGATGATGAATATTTCAAGGCAAGGTCTGCAGATGTCAAGGATATCTCTGAGAGAGTTATCGGTGTATTGTCAGGAAGGAATATGGATGGAGATCTTGGCGATGAGCCGGTAATTATTGTTGCTGAGGATCTTGCACCTAGCGAGACTGTGCAGATGGATAAGACTAAGTTACTTGCGTTTGTTACAAGACTTGGTTCTTCTAATTCGCATACTGCAATTCTTGCAAGAACAATGAACATTCCCGCACTTATTGGTGTTGATATCAAAGAAGAGTGGGACGGCAAGATGGCAATCGTTGACGGCAAGCAGGGAGTATTCTTTGTGGATCCCGATGCAGATACGTTAGAGTCTTATTTTGCCAAGAGAAAAGAAGAGGAAGAAGCAAGAGAACTTCTTTTACAACTTAAAGGTCAGCCGGATGAGACTAAGGACGGCAAGCACATTCATTTATACGCTAATATCGGAAGCGTTGCGGATGTTGCTAATGTTCTTGCCAATGATGCAGCAGGAATCGGACTTTTCAGAAGTGAGTTTTTGTATCTTGAAAAGGACGACTATCCAACAGAAGAAGAACAATTTCAGGTATATAAGACCGTGGCGCAGAATATGGCAGGTCGTAAGGTCGTAATTCGTACACTTGATATCGGTGCCGACAAGCAGGTCGATTATTTTAATATGGAGCATGAGGACAATCCTGCAATGGGATATCGTGCAATTCGTATATGTCTTGACAGAGTGGAGATTTTCAAAACACAGTTGAGAGCACTTTATCGTGCGTCTGCATTTGGCGTTATATCAATAATGTTTCCTATGATTATCTCTGTTAAGGAAGTACAGGATATCAAGCAAATATGTGCAGAGGTAAGAAAAGAACTTGATGATAACGGTGTGGCATACGGAGAAGTCGAGCTCGGTATTATGATCGAGACACCGGCAGCTGTCATGATAAGTGATGTATTGGCGAAGGAGGTTGACTTCTTCAGCATCGGAACTAACGATTTGACACAGTACACACTTGCAATAGACAGACAGAACCCGAAACTTGATAATATATATGATTCGCATCACCCTGCGGTACTTCGCATGATACAGATGGTTATTGAGAATGGCCACGCGGGCGGATGCTGGGTAGGCATTTGTGGCGAGCTTGGTGCAGACACCACACTCACACAAGAGTTTATTAGAATGGGAATAGATGAACTATCCGTTTCGCCTACATTTGTACTTCCTGTAAGAAAAGCAATCAGGGAGTCGAGCAGTAATTAGTTGATTCATTTTACATTACCTTTAAGGAGCAGCCTATAACTTTGGGCTGCTTCTTTTATTTTTGGCAAAACTTTACTTCACAGAAACTACACCAAAATTCCATTGATAATTGCTAGAATAACTGTTATCATTGAGCGTGGAATTGAAAATGATTCCGATGCAGTAATGAAGTTAAGTAACCAATACATATATAATAACAGGAGGATGAAGGTTTTGGATAATAATAACATGAATAATAATGAGAACCAAAACGATAACAAAAAAAGCCCTAACAGAAGCTTTTTGTTTATGCTTGTGGTTTCTGTATGTCTGACATTGTTGTTCTTCTATGCGTATAGCAAATACCAGACAAGTCAGCAGATTGAGATTTCCTATAGTGATTTTCTTGACATGATAGAGGAGGGAACTGTTAAAGAAGTTAAGATTTACAGTTCGTCTATCGAGGTTATCCCTAAGAGCGATAAGCAGCTTGCCAAGGAAAAGAAAGAAAATGCTTCAAAGGATGACAAGGAGTCAACTGATGAAAAGGATACATCTGATGAAAAGAATACTACGGTGAAGAAAAACGGAAAGAAAACATATCACTGTACACGCATCACAGACTTGTATCTTGTTGATCGTTTAGAGAAAGCCAAAGAAAAAGGCGAGCTGGACTACAAGGCTATTGATGAGAGCAGTTCGGCAATTATAGGTAACATTTTGTCGTATGTAGTAATGATTGGTGTGTTCTACATCATTATCTGGCTTTTCATGCGTTCAATGAGCAAGAGTGGCGGCGGCTTCATGGGAGTTGGCAAGAGTAATGCCAAGATGTACATGGAGAAGAAGACGGGTATTACATTTGAGGATGTTGCCGGGCAGGAAGAGTCGAAGGAATCATTAAAGGAAATGGTGGATTTCCTGCACAATCCTAAGAAGTACTTAGAGATTGGTGCCAAGCTTCCAAAGGGTGCTCTTTTGGTAGGCCCTCCGGGTACAGGTAAGACATTGCTTGCCAAGGCAGTAGCGGGTGAGGCTAATGTTCCTTTCTTCTCACTTTCGGGTTCTGACTTTGTAGAGCTTTATGTCGGTGTCGGTGCATCGCGAGTAAGAGATTTGTTCAAGCAGGCAACGGCGGTTGCCCCTTGTATCATTTTCATAGACGAGATTGATGCTATCGGAAGAAGTCGTGACAGTAAGCACGGCGGCGGAGATTCCGAGCGTGAGCAGACACTTAATCAGTTGCTTGCGGAGATGGATGGTTTTGACACCTCTAAGGGTATAGTTATACTTGCGGCAACCAACCGTCCTGAGATTCTTGATAAGGCGCTTCTTCGTCCGGGACGTTTTGACAGACGAGTTATCGTTGAAAAACCTGATCTTAAAGGTCGTATTGAGACACTTAAGGTTCATGCTAAGAACGTTAAAATGGACGAGACAGTTGATTTTAGAGAACTTGCACTTGCAACTTCGGGTGCAGTCGGTGCGGATCTTGCGAATATGATAAATGAAGCCGCTCTTGCTGCGGTTAAGGCAGGACGTGAATATGTAAGTCAGTCGGATCTTTTCGAGGCCGTTGAGGTTGTATTTGCAGGTAAAGAGAAGAAGGACCGTATCATGAGCAAGAAGGAAAAGCGTATTGTTGCTTATCATGAGACAGGTCATGCGTTGGTATCGGCACTTCAAAGTCACACAGAGCCGGTGCAAAAGATTACGATTGTTCCAAGAACAATGGGTGCTTTGGGATATGTATGGCAGGTCCCTGAAGAAGAGAAATATCTTAATAGCAAGGTTGAGATGGAAGAGGATATAGTAACATTTCTTGCGGGTCGTGCAGCGGAGTCACTTAAGTTTGATTCCGTTACAACGGGAGCTTCTAATGATATCGAGCAGGCAACTAACATGGCAAGAAAGATGGTTACAATCTACGGTATGTCGGATAAGTTCGGAATGGTGGCACTTGAGTCTGTTCAGAACCGTTACCTTGACGGAAGTCTTGCACTTAATTGCTCGGAAGAGACAGCAACCAAGATTGATAATGAAGTAAGAAAGATTATCAAGAAATCTTATGACAAGGCATATAAGCTTCTTAAGGACAACATTCCTGTACTTGATGCATTGGCAGAGTTCCTTATTGAGAAGGAGACAATCACAGGCAAAGAGTTCATGAAAATCTATGAGGAAATCACCGGCGAAAGCTTAAAGGCTGCAGGTGAGGAAGAAGAGCGAAAGTAGTCAAAAGTGAAAGACGGATTCGATTTAAAAGAAGAACTTAAAAAATTACCTGATCGTCCGGGTGTGTATATAATGCATGCGGCGGATGATGAGATAATATATGTGGGTAAGGCTATCAATCTGAAAAGAAGAGTTAGCTCTTATTTTCGTGCCAAGGTTAACCGTGGACCTAAGATTGACAAAATGATATCGCTGATAGATTATTTTGAATATATAGTTACGGATTCAGAGCTGGAGGCACTTGTTCTTGAGAACACTCTTATCAAGGAGCATAGTCCAAAGTACAATACGATGCTTAAGGATGATAAGAGTTATCCGTTCATGAAGGTGACGGTTGGAGAGGATTTCCCGCGCGTCTTGTTTGCGAGGCACATGAAGCGTGACGGAGCAAAATATTTTGGACCGTATACAAGCGGCGGAGCGGTTAAGGATACGATAGAGCTGCTTAAAAAGCTCTACGGAATACGAACCTGCAACAAGTCTTTACCTAAGGATATCGGAGTTGGGAGACCTTGCCTTTATTATCAGATGGGACAATGTGCGGCTCCTTGTCAAGGGTATATCAGCAAGGAAGAATATGCGAAAAAGATTGATAATCTTCTCGGTTTTTTAAATGGTGACTACAAGAAAGTAATACGTGACCTTGAGTCCAAAATGAAAGAGAAGGCTGCGGCTTACGAGTTTGAGGAAGCGGCAACCTATCGTGATCTAATTGAAAGTGTCCGTCATGTTACGGGCTCGCAGCGTGTGGTTAAGACCGAAGGAATAGACAGAGACATAATTGCTATGGCACGTAAGGGCGAAGAGATAGTTGTTTCCGTATTTTTTGTGCGTGATGGAAAACTATTAGGACGCGAACATTTCCACATGGAATATCGTGAAGATATAACGATAAATGACGAGAATAATACGCTTATAAAAGAGATGGAAGAAGAAACGATAGGCTCATGGATAATGGGAACATTTATCAAGCAGTACTATAACGGAACTCCTTTTGTTCCAAACGAACTGCTTGTGGAATATCCCGTCGAAGAGCAGGAGCTTCTTGAGGATTGGTTGTCAAAGCTTCGCGGTGGACGAGTTCATATAATAATTCCGCAAAAGGGTGAAAAGCACAAGATGATAGACTTGGCACGAGAAAACGCTGCGGTTGTACTGTCTCGTGATTTGGAAAAAATCAAACGTGAGGAAGCACGCACAGTTGGCGCTGCCAATGAATTAGCGAATATGCTTGGACTGCCTTCTGCTAATAGGCTGGAAGCATTTGACATATCGAATACTGGTGGATATCAGTCGGTTGCTTCGATGGTTGTTTTTGAGAAGGGAAGAGCAAGAAAGAACGCTTACCGAAAGTTCAAACTTCGTACTGTAACCGGTCCTGATGACTACAAGAGCATGGAAGAGGTGCTAACGAGACGTTTCACTGATGAACGTTTTGATGTTATGCCGGACATTTTGATGATGGACGGTGGACGAGGACAGGTAAATGTTGCCCTTAAGGTGCTTGATGGTCTGGGTCTTAATATTCCGGTTTGTGGTATGGTTAAGGATGATAATCATAGAACGAGAGGATTGTATTTTAACAATCAAGAGATTAACTTTCCAAAGAACAGTGAGGTCTTTGGAATGATTACAAGACTTCAGGATGAGGCACACAGATTTGCAATCACCTATCACAAGAGTCTGCGTGGCAAAGAGCAGGTTCACAGTATTTTAGATGATATTAAGGGTGTGGGACCTGCAAAACGAAAGGCGCTCATGCAACATTTTAAAGAGATAGATAAGATAAGAAACGCATCTGTGGATGAACTTACCGAAGTAAAGGGAATTACAAAAACGCTTGCGAAAGAAATCTATGATTTCTTTCACGAAGCATAAATGACGGATTACAGCAGGTCTTTGTTGACACCGCTGTAATCTGTTTTTTTATTGAGAAGTTCTTCGTATATATCGTAGGTTGATTTGCTGTAATCGACAGGCTTTTCGTGTAAAATGATTTCTTCACGAACGCCTTGTCCGGAACCCTTGATGCTGGTCTTGTGGTCGGGAGTATATGTATCTTTGTTTTTCTTTGTTATCGACACGATGAAGATAAATAAAAGCACGAGAAACAAAGGTGGAAAGATGCATGCTGCAATAATAAGAATGATAAGCCCAACATTAGAACTTTGAGGGGTGCCTTTTGTCGTATTTGATACTTGACCGAATTTATTTTCCATACATTTATTCCTCCTACCCAATAATATCAGTTTTATTAAGTATACTTAATCCATACAGAAATATCAATCGTGATTGTCATTTTACCTGCACTATTATATAATTATGATAATGTGAGCAAAGCCTCATAATAATAAATGTTACGGGAGGGGACACTATGAATCCGGTTAATGAAAATGCTACTAAGGAAGCAAGAAATCTGCTTGATTATTTGTATGAGGTTGCGGGAAAAGGAATAATAACCGGACAGCATACACAGACAAAGCCGTGTGAAGAGATTGAGTATATCAAAAATGTTACCGGCAAAGAACCGAAACTTCGCGGTTTCGAGTTGCTTGGTTATTCACCTAATATCAATTACGACAATGCGTCAGAAGCTTGTCTTACGGAAGTATATGAGAATCAGGGTACGCTTGATACTGCATACGATTGGGCACTTTCATGTGACGGTATAGTTACCTTTTCTTTCCATTGGTATTCACCGCTTGGTGGAGAGGACAAGAGTTTCTATGCGGAACATACAGATTTTGATGCATCACAGGTACTTATTGAGGGCAGCTATGAGAGGGAAGCATTTTATCATGATATGGATGTGATTGCACAAGAACTTGAAAGATTTAAAGAAGCAGGTATTCCTATTCTTTGGAGACCGTTCCATGAGTCTGACGGAACGTGGTTTTGGTGGGGAGCAAAAGGTCCGGAAGTTGCAAGAGACCTTTATAAATTGATGTTTGATTACTATGTGCATGAGAAGCATTTGGATAACCTTTTGTGGGTATGGAACTGCCGACTCAAAGAAGGATACCCGGGCGATGAATATGTGGATGTGATTTCTGTTGATATATATCTTGAGAAATATAAGGATACGGATTACAAGGAAGATTACGATAAGCTAATTGAGCAGACAACAGCCAACAAGGTTGCCGCACTTGCGGAAATCGGTTATCTTCCTGATATCAAAACACTTGAAGATTCAAAAGTACCTTGGGCATATTATATGTGCTGGTCTAAGGAGTTTTGTATCGGAGAGCAGTATAACAAAGAGACCAAGCTTAAAGAAATGTATGACAGCGACTACGCTATAACCCTGTAAAGTATATACACTGAAGAATACGGAGGAGCATCATGAAAATGAAGAAACAACTAACAGCCTTATGTATGGCGGTTATGCTTATAATCGGACTTATGAGCTTTGGATTGGTTGTTCAGGCCAAGGTCAAACTCAATAAGAAAAGCGTTACGTTAACGGTTGGAAAGACTGTAACCCTTAAGGTTACCGGAACCAAGAAGAAAGTTAAATGGTCCTCTGATAAGAAACGTGTAGCTACAGTATCTTCTAAGGGTAAAGTAAAAGCACATAATCCCGGTAAAGCTACAATCACTGCCAAAGTCGGCAAGAAGAAATATAAGTGCAAATTAACTGCGGTTAAAAATCAGGCAAGTGCGACTACAGAAAATGGTAATGAACAGCAGACCACACAGGAAAAAATCACCGAGACAAAAACGCCGGGAGATGAAACAGCAAAGGTTAACGCCGGCGAGTATTCAATCAATAATATTCACAGTGGTGATGCAACATTTTATACACCGACCGCAGGTGGAGCAGCTAATCTTGATGATTTTGCAACGAATTATTACACCGCTGCAATGAACAACTATGATTATATGAATGGACTTGCAGGTGCATACATAGAGATAACCGACAAGGACGGGGATAAGATAAATGTTCTTATAACCGACAGACTTCCGGAGGGTGCCAAGGGTGATATCGATTTGAAACCGGACGCATTTGCTGCAATTGAACCGCAGGTTACGGGACGAATGAAGATAACCTGGAGGATAATTCCGCTTCCGACCAATGATCCGATTCAGTATGTATTTAAGCCTACAAGCACTCAATATTGGGCAGAGGTACAAGTGAGAAATCACAGATACCCGATTGCAAAACTTGAATATTTAAATGCTTCGGGACAGTATGTTGAACTTCCACGTCAGGAGTACAATTATTTTACCGCAGCAAGTGGATTGGGAAGCATAGGACCTTATACATTCCGTGTCACTGACATTTACGGACACCAGTTGGTAGATAGCGGAATATCTATTAATACAACTTCAACACCGATTAACGGAGCTGCTAATTTTCCATACTAAACTGGGGAAGAAACATAACGGGGGATTGTCATGAACATCACATACAGTAAGGCTTCAATTGAAGATATTAAACAGTTAACACGTTTCCGTATCGATTATCTTGAGGCGGATATTGGTGGAATTAAGGAAGAGGAACGCGATATCATAGAGGAGAGGCTTCCGATATATTACCGTGAGCACATGGGTAAGGACTTCTTTGTCTACATGGCCCACGACGGGGAAGAACCTGTCGGATGTTGCTTTTTACTTGTAACGGAAAAACCGTCTAATCCAAACTTTATTAACGGACGTACTGGCACCGTGTTAAATGTATATGTTAAGCCAAACTATCGAAGATGCGGCATTGCAAAGCAGCTTATGAATAATCTTTTAGAGGATGCAAAACTTAAGAATCTTGACTATGTGGAACTCAAGTCTACAGAGGATGGACATAAGCTATATCGTAATCTTGGCTTTAAGGACGAACAGTCGGAGTACTATAGAATGAAGATTGAATTGTAGGAGGAATGCAAATGATACTTGATTGTCCTGCCTGTGGGGCGGCACTTGTTTATGATCCTGTTACAGGCAAAATGATGTGTGAAAGCTGCGGTAACCTGTATGAAACATATGAGCTTTCAGAGGATTATGAAAAGCGAGGTCAAAAAGAAACAGAATACGGCGGTGATGCAAAAAAGGTTCTGTCGGAAGACGGAGATACAATGGAGGTCAACATTTATTCTTGTACGGCGTGCGGCGCTGAGATAATGGTCAATGATGTTGAGGTGTCCACTTTCTGTTCATACTGCGGACAGCCAGCCCTTGTGTTTTCCAGATTAGAAAGTGCAAGGAGACCACGTTACATTCTGCCGTTTAAGGTGACAAAAGCGCAGGCTATCTCTATCATAAAAGACAATTTTGCTGATGGCTTTTTTGTACCTGATGATATCAAGAATGTTGAGATGAAAAGAGTAAGGGGAATATACATACCGTATTTTCTGTATGACATTCATTATGAGGATACGGCATATCTTCTTGGAACTGTCGGAACTGCCCAAAACTCAAAAGCAATTTGTTATTACAGAAAAGCGGAATGTGATTTTGATAAGCTTGCATTTGATGCATCAGTAAGGCTTGATGATACGCTTTCAAGGAAATTAAATCCGTTCTACCCGGGGTATCTTAAAAAGTTTTCGCCGGAGTATCTTTCGGGTTTTTACGCTGATTTTCATGATGCCAATGAAGATAAAATAAGAGCGCGTGCTGTTGTCAGAGCAAAGAGTGTATTTGAAAATGAACTAAAAAGATGTGTTGTGGCTAATAATGTCAAAATCCTTAAAAACGATCCAAAGTTTGAGATAACAGGAATACATTATGCTCTTTATCCTGCGTGGTTTGCAACGTTTGTTAACGATGGAAAACCATATACTTTAATAATAAACGGGCAGACGGAAAAACTTGTCGGAAGTGTTCCGTATAACAGGGAAAAAGTGAAAAAAACCATTCTTATTCTTTGGCTGCTTCTTACAATAATTCTATGGTGCATTTTATATCCGTGGTTTTTGTTTTTGAAGAATCCTATAAGTATTCATTATTTGACGGGTCTTATTATGATGGCTCCGGGAATCAGGTTTGGATTTAAAAACTTCGATGATATTAAGAAGAATACCAAGCTTACGGCTCTTAAACAGACAGACCGATACGTTAAGGAAAGACAGGAGGGGTAGCTATGGAGCTTGTAATAGTAACTATTATATTGAGCGCGGGAATAGCGTTTTCATTAAGTATATGGATAGTGTCGTCATATCTTAAGAAGTCCAACGACTACGGTGATGATTTTGGAGAAATGTTTGATGTTGTTCTATCGTCCATGAAGATTACAGAACAGGATGAGGGACCTAATCTTTCGACGGTGGAGCGCAGGTGGAAAAAACGCTCTGATAAGAATAAGTTGCAATGACGATATGTTGTGCTTCTTGGATTTATGATGTATAATTGTCAAAGACGTTTTTTGAGGTGGCAACGCCCCAAAAACATAGTAACAATGTAGAAAGGAGACGATATGTACTCGATAACACTAACGCAGTTAATAGAGAAAATGAACCTCGTCAATCATCTTCCCGAGATTAATACTGACGAGATTTTAATAACAGATCCTGACATCAACAGACCGGCGGTGCAGTTGTCCGGTTTCTTTGAACATTTTGATGAAAACAGGATTCAGATATGCGGTAATGTTGAACATGCTTATATTGCAAGCATGGACGACAAAAAGAAGCGCGAGGAGATATTTGATAAGTTGTTTCAGCACAACTTCCCGTGCCTTGTGTTCTGCCGTGGATTAGAGCCTCAGGATTTTATTATTGAGGCGGGAAGGAAATACGGTATTCCTGTTCTTACGACGGAGGCAACGACGTCTGCATTTGTTCACGAGACTGTTAGATGGCTTCATGTAGAACTTGCACCGAGAATCTCGATTCATGCGGTGCTTGTAGATGTGTATGGTGTCGGTGTTCTTATTACGGGTGAAAGCGGAATCGGTAAGTCGGAGGCTGCTCTTGAACTTATCAAGCGTGGACATCGTCTTGTTTCGGATGATGTGGTAGAGATTAAGAAAGTGTCTGATGATACGCTTGTCGGTACCTCGCCAGAGATAACAAGACATTTCATCGAACTTAGAGGTATAGGTATCATTGATGTTAAGGCGCTTTTCGGTTTTGAGTGTGTTAAAATGACTCAGAGTATAGACCTTGTAATCAATCTCGAAGAGTGGGACAAAGAAGCCAACTATGATAGAATGGGACTAGAGGACCATTATACAGAGTACCTTGGTAATCAGGTGGTAACGTACAACATCCCGATTAGACCGGGTCGAAATCTTGCGATTATTGTTGAATCGGCAGCTGTCAACCATCGTCAGAAAGAGATGGGCTACAATGCAGCGCAGGAGATATACAACAGAGTGACGCAGAATATGAAGAAATAAAATATAAGTAAGGAGAATCAAAATGAGCAAATACGTATTTGGAGTAGATATCGGAGGAACTACAGTAAAACTTGGATTTTTCACAGAGGAAGGCGAACTTCTTGATAAGTGGGAAATCCCTACAAGAAAGGACGAAGGCGGCAAGTATATTCTTCCTGATGTAGCTTCTGCGATTAATGCCAAAATAGAAGAAAAAGGAATATCCAAAGAAGATGTAATCGGTGCCGGTATCGGCGTTCCCGGTCCTGTAAGAGATGACGGAACAGTGCTTAGATGCGTTAATCTCGGTTGGGGCGTATTCAATGTTGAGACAGAGTTTGAGAACCTGACAGGTTTTTCTTGCAAGGTTGGTAATGATGCAAACATGGCATCTCTCGGTGAGATGTGGATGGGAGGCGGTAAGGGCTTCTCTTCAATCGTTATGGTAACGCTTGGAACCGGTGTTGGTGGAGGAATCATAATCAACGGAAAGATGCTTTACGGAATTAACGGTGCAGGCGGCGAGATAGGACACATTTGTGTAAATGATTCTGAGACGGAAGTCTGCGGCTGCGGTAAGAAGGGATGCCTTGAGCAGTACACTTCAGCAACAGGTATAACAAGAATGGCAGAGCGTGCTCTCAACAATACAGATCGAGCTTCTAAGCTTAGAAATGTTCAGTATATTTCTGCAAAGGAAATATTTGATGCAGCAAAAGAAGGTGACGACCTTGCGCTTGAACTTGTTGAAGATCACGGTAAAACTTTGGGTAAGGCACTTGCAACAGTTGCCTGTGTTTGTGACCCTGAAGCATTTGTTATCGGTGGTGGAGTTTCAAGAGCCGGAGATATTTTGCTTGATACAACTGCAAAGTACTATCAGCAGTATGTATTCCATGCATGTAAGAACACAAAGTTTGTTTTAGCTACTTTGGGCAACGACGCAGGTATTTACGGTTGTGCCGAAGCTATTTTAACCAAATAGTATAATTACATTGTTCAAAAAGACGAAAGGGGAGAGTTTCTCCCCTTTTTTTTCGTGACTTCTTATATTGATTTTACGGTAAACGATAGAATATAATTATCTATGCGTCCGACGACAGGCATAATTTGGACGTGTGGAATCATTTATTATAAAAAAGGATAATGGTTGGTCACGCATGAATCAGAATTTATTGAATGAATTATATAGAATTGTCGGAGAAGACAATGTCAAACTTCAGGAACCGATGGCTATGCATACTACTTTTCGTATCGGTGGTCCGGCACAGTATTTTGTGATGCCGATGGATACGGAGGAATTGTCTCAGGTAGTTTTGCTTTGTAAAGCAGAGAAGGTTCCGTTTTTTGTGTTGGGACACGGAAGCAATATTCTTGTAAGTGACAAGGGTATGTCCGGTGTGGTTATCAGACTTTACACAAACTATGCAGGTTATTCCGTTAAGGGCAATATGGTCAGTGCCAAGGCGGGAATTATGCTTAATAAGTTAGGTGCATCACTTCTTGAGGAGGGACTTACCGGATTTGAGTTTGCAGCGGGAATCCCGGGAACTTTGGGTGGTGCTATCGTTATGAATGCAGGTGCTTACGGTGGCGAAATGAAAGATATCGTCAAGAGCGTTTCTTTAATGGATGAAAACGGCAACATTTTCAAGAAATCGTGTGAAGAGATGGAGTTTGCTTATCGTCACAGTATTGTGCAGGATAAGGGATACATCGTGCTTGGTGCCGATCTTATGTTAAAAGAGGGCAACAAGGAAGAGATAAAAGCGAAGATGGATGAATTGGCACTTGCCAGAAAGACAAAGCAGCCGCTTGAGTTTCCAAGTGCGGGTTCAACATTTAAGAGACCGGAAGGATATTTTGCAGGCAAGCTTATAATGGATGCCGGCCTTGCGGGCTATACGGTTGGTGGAGCACAGGTTTCCGAGAAACACTGTGGTTTTGTGATTAACAAAGGTGGTGCTACGGCGCAGGACGTCGTAACGCTTATGGATGACGTGAAACGAATTGTACAGGATAAGTTTTCGGTTGAACTTGAGCCTGAGGTTAAAGTTATCGGAGACTAATGGGGAGCAGATTATGAGGTTTGTTATCGTTACGGGCATGAGCGGTGCCGGAAAAAGTACAACGCTTAACACATTAGAAGATATCGGTTATTTCTGCGTGGATAATCTTCCGATTCAGTTGATTAAGAATTTTGCAGAGATTGCCTATGCAAAGGACAACGACATAGATAACGTGGCTATAGGTGTGGATATCCGAAGCGGAGTATATCTTGAACAGTTATCGGAATGTCTTGCCGAACTCAAGAGCGAGAACTACGATTATGAGATACTCTTCCTGGATTCTAACGATGACGTACTTATCAAAAGATACAAAGAAACAAGACGTAACCATCCGCTTGCAAGAGACGGACGGATTGAGGAAGGAATCAAAAGTGAGAGAAGCAGAATCGCGTTCCTTAGAAAAGAAGCAGACTATATTATAGATACAACAAGCCTGCTTACAAGAGAGTTAAAGGCAGAGCTTGCAAAGATATTTGTAGAGAATACAGAGTATGCCAACTTCATAGTAAGCGTGGTATCGTTCGGATTCAAATATGGAATACCGCGTGATGCGGACCTTGTATTAGATGTCAGATTTTTGCCTAATCCATATTATGATTTGGATCTTCGCCCATTTACCGGCAACGACGAACCGATAAGAGATTTCGTTATGCAGTTTGATGTGGCAAAAGAGTTCCTTAATAAGACCGTTGATTTGTTGGAGTTTTTGATTCCCAACTATATCAAAGAAGGGAAAAATGGTCTTGTTATAGCAGTGGGGTGTACCGGTGGTAAGCACAGATCGGTAACACTTGCCAATGGAATATACAAGGAGTTGGAATCGACACCTTACAGCATAAGAGTTGAACACAGAGATATAGAAAAGGATGCAGTCAGAAAGGGAAAGTGATTATGTCGTTTTCTACCAAGGTGAAGGAAGAGATAGAAAAACATAGCACAGTTGCCAGGCATTGTCAGATCGCCGAGCTTTTGGCATTGACGCTTGCGTCCGGTGAAGTTATGTTTTCGTCAGGTAACATTTATCTTCGACTCTTTCCGGAGAATAAGCTTGCCTACAACAAGATCTGCAGGCTTACAGATATATTATTTAACAAAGAAATTACATACGATACAGATGGCAAGAATATTGTTATTTCCGATCCTGATACGTGCAGACGATTTCTCACAACCGTGAAGCTTGCTGACGCGGTAGATGAAATGGCACAGGATTGGCTGGATGATGATGAACTTGAAGAGAATCTTGTTGATAACGAGATTTTGTATGTCTCTACGCATGGCATATCATTAGAGAATTGCTGGTTTCCACGACAGGTGATTTTGAAGGACTGTTGCAAGAAGGCATTTTTAAGAGGATTATTCCTTAACAACGGTTCGGTAAATGATCCCAATAAGGCTTATCATTTTGAAATAGTGTTGCGCAATAAGGATATGGCAGGGGTAGTCAAGGAGATTATTACCGGTTTTTCTTTGGAAGCCAAGATTGTTAAGCGCAAAAAGTATTACGTTGTTTATTTGAAAGAAGGTTCTATGATAGTTGACATGCTCAACATCATGGAGGCATATGTAAGTCTTATGGATATGGAAAATATCCGAATACTTAAGGATATGCGTAATAATATCAATCGTCAGGTTAACTGCGAAACTGCCAATATCAAGAAAACAGTCGGAGCAGCAAGAAGACAGATAGAAGATATTCAATATATAGAAAAGACAAAAGGACTTAAGTATCTTAACGACTCGCTTCGTGAGATTGCAGAACTTAGGTTGGAACAGCCGGATGCTGATCTGGCACTTTTAGGAACAATGTTGGAACCACCGATTTCCAAATCCGGTGTGAACCATAGATTAAGAAAGATAGGCAAGATTGCTGAAGAACTCAGACAATCATAGTCGAATCATTTATTTTCAAGGAGGTTTTTACCATGGTTAGCGAAACTGTCAACGTTAATCTTTCGCAAGATGCAGAGGCAAGACCTGTGGCCGTATTGGTACAAAAGGCAAGCCAGTTTGAAAGTCGTGTTTTTATTGAGTCGGGTGACAAGAAGATTAATGCAAAGAGCATTATGGGTATGATGAGTCTTGGTCTCAATCAGGATGAAGAGATTACTGTAACAGCAGAAGGTGATGATGAGGCAGAGGCATTAAAGGATATTGTTGCATATATCAAAAATGCAGAATAATAGGGTTCTTTACTTGCCCTATTTAGCACAATATGCTAAAATATATTCTATCCCGTGTTTGGGATAAATGTTTGTTATCTGTTAGAAAAGTAGGTGAAATGTATGGGGTTTTCCGATTTTTTGAATAAGATCCCATTTGTCAGAACCGGTTCGGTGGCAACGCAACAAGCTGAACAGGCTGACAATGTGGATAGACAATATAACAAAGCCAAAGAACTTATAGAGCATGGTATCTCCGAGGAGGCTATCAAGGCTCTTGATTCGATTGCGGATATAGGAAGCATGGAGACTCGCTATCAACAGTATGGTTGTGAGGCACTTAAGATTTTGGGTGAGGTTTTTGAAACCGGTAAGTATTCCAATATCAAAGCAAGAGTGGATCATGAGAGAGCAGCTAAGTACTACGAGAGATATATCAATATAGTTGATGATGGTAACATGCTTTACAAGCTCGGTCTTTTGATGCTTGATATTCAAAACTTTTCTAAAGCCATAACATATTTGGAGAGGTCAGCAGACCATAACATAACACAGGCGTACATGCGTCTTGGCGACATTTATGAGAAGGGTCTTAACAGAGTTGATGAGAATGGTAATAAGAGTGATTTCATCATTCCTGTGGACTTGGAGAAAGCAAAGTCATGGTATCAGAAGCTTGCCGATAAGGGCGATGACAAAGCCAAGGCTGCTGTTGAGAGAATGGAGTATAATGAGACTCATGCGGACAGTATAGAGTTCGAGGAGAAAGATAAGATTTATTCCGAGATTTCCGAGAGAAGAAAAGCCAAAGGAATAGAACTCCATTATAAGCCTAATGATGCTACAACACTTCAATATCAGTATTCATATATTCATGATCAGGTGGAAGGATATATTCACAAACTTCCCAAGGACTGGGTTAAGAGTATTGATGTTGACACTGATGAAGAATATTACGCTCCGAGCCATACGTACTCGGATTTTGCGATATATGTCACCTACACAACCGTTCCTAAAGATTCGGAGAGAAAGGTTGACGACTATCTTCTTTATATGAATGATGCATACGAGTGCGAGGTTAATATAACACCTTATATTACAGAGTATGCTAACGGTATTTCCGCAAGGTTCTACCACAAGGAGATGGATAAGGGAATTGTTTCCTTTGTATTTAAACAGAAGAATCGTTGGGCATGTTTGAGATTTATCTGTTCTACAATGGAGATAATGGAACAGTATAACGAGATTATTTTTGAGGTTGCCAACTCATTTGCATTTATAATCCCGACGCTGTTAAGTGATAAGAGTGCTAACAGAACCGAGATTCAGTATTATAACGAAGCACTTTATTACTATAATATGGGTAATTATGACAAAGCTATGGATAAGGCTGCAATCGCGCTTCAGTACGGAAGTACGCAGGCAAGTTACTTACTTATTGAGCTTTACTACGACGAGGATAGCCCATACAGAGATATTGATAAGACTTTAAGTTTTGCAAAGCAGTTGTTTGAGTCCAATAAGGATCCTGATTTGGCGTTCCTTATCGGAACAATATACGACCAGCAGCTTAAGGATTGTGCCGAAGCACTTGCATGGTATGAGACGGCTGATAGATTACACCATAAGAGAGTTCCGTTCTATCTTGGACGTTTCTTCTATTACGGACTTGTTTCAAGCGGTAAACGTGATGGAGAGAAAGCACTTTCATATTTGAAGCGTGCGAGAGATAACGGTATATTTGAGGCAGAGCCGTATATTAGAGATATAGAGAGTCTTGGTGATCCGGAAAGTCTCCAGCCGACAGTCGAGGCTTGGGAGCGTGCAGTTGCCGAAGGTGTGGCTGAAACAGCACTTAAGGTTGCTATGAATAAGAAGGAACAGGTTTTCTATCTTGCAAGCGATGAAGAGATTGAAGCAGCATTCCTTCGTGCGATAGAACTTGGTAGTGTTCAGGCGGCTTACGAGTATGGTGCATACTGTGAGACTAAGGAGAAGCAAGAGGGCTACAATGGTCCGATTAAGAGTCTGGATTACTTCTACAAAGCTTACGAGCAAGGATATCAGGAGTTCTCTAAAGAGTATTTGTATCAGGTTATTGAACACAAGATTTCTTCCGGAGTATCCGATGAGGATAAGAAGCGTCTTTACTATGACGTAGCAAGCAAAGGTTCTGTTCCTGCGGTTAAGGGAATCCTTGAAATGACAGATGCCATGAATCCTGAACTTGACAAACTCTATGAAGGACTTAAGGAAATTGTTAAGTCCGGTGATGCGGAAGCATTAAGTGCAATGCATCTTATTGAAGAGAAGTTCAAAGAATTACTTAATCCTGTTGAAGATGATTCCAACAAGGTTATTCAGAATAAGTTCTTCAGATTGCAGGTTCCAAGAAGTTGTACGGCAGTCATCAACGACGAAGGCGGTACAATCAGATTTGCCGATTCGGCAGTTGAGTTTGCGGTTGCAGAGATGCCGGTAAGTGTAGATACTGATGAGGAATACAACAAAGTATTCAACCTCATTTACAATGAATATGCAGGTGAAGAGAATTCAGAGATTATTGTTGCTAACTCACGAATGGTTGGTTCGGGAATGCTTACAAGAAAAGCAGGCAACAACAAGTACAGCATCTTGCTTATCAGTACAAGGAACCAGTATCTGTTCAAGTTAAGTTCAATCGACAGACGAGAACTTATGAGATTTAAGGATCAGGCACTTAGAATAGCACTTACACTTGTTGAGTCCGGTGAGATTTATGTGGCAACCGGAGAGAGAGCAAACAAGCAGATTGGTCTTACGCTTCTTATGTCAGGTAGCGGAGATGGCGGAATGCTTTCAATCAGCAAGGATGATGAGGACGATGAAGGTCTTGTATTTGTATAAATGATTCATGTCAGGGAACACTTTATGTGTTCCCTTTTTTATTGGCACAATTAATGTTTGTAAATGCCTGCGGGCATGCGAAAATGCTTGACAAAATGTGACATATGTTGTACTACAATATATAGGTACACTATTAGAATGGAGGGCCACATTATGTATAGAATTATTATGAATGACCTTATGGATTGGTACGAAAATGCACAGGATAAAGTACTGTTTTTAAAGGGAGCCAAAGGTGTCGGCAAGACATGGACCATGGTTGATTTTGGTCAGGGATTCTTTAAACAGTTGATATATATAGATTTGGAAAAGGACACAGAAAGTCATATTTTATTCAAGAAAGGTTCAAAGATTACCGCAGCAAAGTTCTTGGGTGCTCTAGCCGCATACACTGACCAGAGCATAGATGAAGGTAATACGATATTCGTATTTGACGAGCCACAGCATGCCAAGAATGCACTTAACGCAATAATGAGTCTTAAGGAACAGAGACCGGAATTACCTATATGCGTAATCTCTTCAACGGTAGGAACTATAGGCAATGAGGTTCAATACACCGATATGTTCTACAATCTTACCCTCTACCCGATGACTTTCGAGGAGTTTTTAACTGCCAACAAAGCACAGAACTTATGTAAGTTTATTGAGAATCAGAAACTTGAGCCGGTTATGCCGGAAATAAAAGACTGTATTATAGAGTATCTTAAGGCATATTATGTTGTAGGAGGCATGCCGATAGTTGTTCTTGATTACGTAAAGAATAAGGATCTTAACAGAGTAGATGCGATACTTAAGGCGCTTCTTGACAGAACTAATGAGTATATTGAGAAGGAAGTTCCTAAGAACCTTGCGCTTAAGGTAGGCAAGATATGGAAAAGCATTCCTTCGCAGATGCAGAAGGATAACAGGAAGTTTATGTACCAGTATGTGGATGAGAAGGCAAGAGCAAGAGAGTACGAGAAGTCGGTTGACTGGCTTGTTGATACGGGACTTGTCAGAAAGATTAACCGTATCAAGAACGGTGTAGCTCCGCTTGCCGAGCAGATAGATGACAAGTCGTTTGAGCTGTATCATTTAGATCATGGTCTTTTAAGAATTATGTGCGGTCTTCCTTATTCGCAGGTTAAGACTTCGGAGGATGGACTTGATGATATAAATGGTGCCCTCCTAGAGCAGCTTGTTCTTTCGGAACTTACGATGAACAATACCGTACAGAAACTTTATTTCTGGATATCTGGTGCGACGGCTAGAATCGACTTTGTATTTGAGGATGACGGAGAGGTTGTTCCTGTTGACGTTGTGCCGAGAATCAGAAGAAAAGCACAGAGCATGAAGGTCTTTAATGACAGATACAAGAATCACATGGCAATCAGAATATCCCTTGATGATTTGGGTTTTTCAAAGGGCGTTCTTAATATACCGTTATACGGATTATGGAATTTCTAATGGAGTTAATATATGAAGTGGTGGAATCATTTACGAACAATTAACCATCATAAATGGCTTGTTATGAAGTATTGTTTTAAGTTAGGACTTATTAAGCAGGGGCTATTGCATGATATGTCCAAATACGGACCGACGGAGTTTTTGGTAGGAGTTAAGTATTATCAGGGTACACGAAGCCCTAACAATGCGGAGCGCGAGGATAAGGGATACACTTCTGCGTGGCTTCATCACAAGGGTCGTAACAAGCATCATTTGGAGTACTGGATTGATTATGATTTGGAGAACGGTGGCATGCAGGGTATGAAGATGCCGATTAAGTACGTTGTTGAGATGTTTTGCGACCGTATTGCTGCAAGTCGCAATTATAATAGAAACAACTATGATGACACGATGCCCCTTAAGTATTATAATAAGGGTAAGGGTAAATATATGCTTCATCCGCAGACGCAGGAATTGCTTGAGAAACTGCTTACAATGCTTGCGGAGCGTGGCGAAGAGGAGACTTTTGCCTACATTAAGAAGGAAATACTTACAAAAGAAGTGCGCAGAGAAAAGATTTAGCCCCGTATATCGGGTAGAAAGGTAATTCTATGGGTTTTACACATTTACACGTACATACGCAATACAGTTTGTTGGATGGTGCATCTAAGATTCCTGAATTGATTGCACGTACTAAGGAACTTGGAATGGACAGTATCGCCATAACAGACCACGGTGTCATGTATGGCGTGATTGATTTTTATAAAGAAGCAAAGAAACAGGGCATTAAGCCAATTATCGGATGCGAGGTGTATGTTGCTCCGGGTTCGCGTCATGACCGTGAGGTGGACAGGGGAGAGAACAGATATTATCACCTCGTTCTTTTGGCGGAAAATGATACCGGTTACCACAACCTTATGAAGATTGTTTCACGAGGTTTCACGGAAGGTTTTTACTACAAACCAAGGGTAGACCGTGAGGTGCTTGCGGAGTTTCACGAGGGTATTATTGCACTTTCCGCATGTCTTGCAGGTGAGGTTGCGGTTAAGATTAATCAGGGCTTTTACGAGGAGGCAAAGAAAGCTGCGCTTGAGCATCAGGAAATATTTGGCAAGGGCAATTATTTCCTTGAACTTCAGGATCACGGAATGGCGGAGCAGGCCAATGTTAACCAGGGACTTATGCGAATGTCCAAGGAGACGGGAATAGAACTTGTTGCAACCAACGACCTTCACTATGTCAACGCAGAGGATGCGGAGGCCCATGATATTCTTTTGTGTATCCAGACCGGAAAGAGAGTTAACGATACAGACAGAATGAGATACGAGGGCGGACAGTACTATCTTAAGTCTCCACAGGAGATGGAGGAATTGTTCCCTTATGCTAAGGAAGCGTTGGAGAATACGTGTAAGATTGCAGAGCGTTGTAACGTTGACATCGTATTTGGCGAGCAGAAGCTTCCTAAATTTGAGGTGCCGGAAGGCTACACCTCGACTACTTATCTTAGAAGTCTTTGCCAGGCAGGACTTGCGAAAAGATATAATCCTGTAACAGATGAACTTAAGGAACGACTTGATTATGAACTTTCTACTATAGAGAAAATGGGCTACGTTGACTATTTCCTCATTGTGTGGGATTTCATCAAGTATGCCAAGGACCACGGAATTGCCGTTGGCCCCGGACGTGGTTCTGCGGCAGGTGCGATTGTAAGTTACTGTCTTGAAATCACTAATATCGAACCATTACATTCAAGTCTTCTGTTTGAGCGTTTCCTTAATCCCGAGCGTGTATCCATGCCCGATATCGACGTGGACATATGCTACGAGAGACGACAAGAGGTAATCGATTACGTTGTGGAGAAGTACGGCAAGGAGAAGGTTGTTCAGATTGTAACCTTTGGAACAATGGCGGCGCGCATGGTTATAAGAGATGTGGGACGTGTTCTTGACATGCCTTATGCTGCGGCAGACCGAATTGCCAAAATGATTCCGCAGGGTCAGAATGTTACAATCGAATCTGCACTTCATGATGTTGCAGACCTTAAGAATGCGTATGAGAGTGAGCCTGACGTTAAGATTCTTATAGACACCTCCAGGAAGTTAGAGGGACTTCCGAGACACACGTCTGTTCATGCAGCGGGAGTCGTTATCGGTCAGCGTCCGATGGACGAGTTTGTTCCGTTATCAAGAAGTTCCGAGGGTGCGATAACTACGCAGTTTACCAAGGATGCAGTTGAGGAACTTGGGCTTCTTAAGATGGACTTTCTTGGGCTTCGTACGCTTACGGTAATTCAGGACGCTGTTAAGAATATTAAGCAAAGCAGCGGGATTGACATTGATATAGATAATATTCCTATAGATGACAAGAAGGTGTATGAACTTCTTTCAACCGGTCAGACGGACGGTATATTCCAGATTGAAAGCAAAGGAATGAAGAGCTTCATGAAGGAGTTGAAGCCTAAAACTATTGATGAGGTTATGGCCGGAATATCGCTTTATCGTCCCGGCCCGATGGATTTCATACCCAATTATCTTGAGGGCAAAGAGAATGTTGATAAGATAACCTATGATTGTCCGCAGCTTGAGGGTATACTCTCGACAACTTATGGCTGTATAGTATACCAGGAGCAGGTTATGCAGATTGTTATGGAACTTGCAGGTTATACGCTTGGGCGAAGTGATCTTGTCAGACGTGCTATGTCCAAAAAGAAAGAAAGCGTAATGCTTAAGGAGCGTAGTAATTTCGTATACGGTAATCCTGAAGAGGGTGTTCCGGGTTGCATCAACCGGGGAATTGACGAAAAGACTGCTAATAAGATATTTGATGATATGGTAGATTTTGCAAAGTATGCATTTAACAAGTCCCATGCGGCTGCGTATGCGGTAGTTACATACCAGACAGCATACTTAAAGTGTCATTATCCAAAAGAGTTTATGGCGGCACTGCTTACGTCTATATTAGACAGAACAGATAAGGTGTCTGCTTATGTTGCACACTGCAGAAAGATTGGCATTGAGGTACTTCCGCCTGATATAAATGAAGGATTCAGTTATTTTTCTGTATCGTCAGGTGGAATCAGATACGGATTGTCCGCACTTAAGAGTGTGGGTCGTCCGGTTATCGACGCAATCGTTGCAGAAAGAACTGCCAATGGACCTTTCAAAGACCTCAAAGATTTTGTCAGCCGTCTTTCCAACAAAGAGGTTAACAAGAGAACGGTTGAAAGCTTCATCAAGGCGGGAGCTTTTGACAGCTTCCCTTCAAACCGCCGTCAAATGATGATGATATATAACGGCGTGATTGATCAGGTTAACCAGGAGAAGAAGAACAACATGTCAGGCCAGATGTCCCTTATGGATTTGCTTGGTGAGGAAGAGAAGAAAGATTTTGATATAAAGTATCCGGATGTTGTCGAGTACGACAAGGAAGAATTGCTCGCATACGAGAAGGAGATGCTTGGAGTATATGTAAGCGGACATCCGCTTGATGACTATGCAGACTTCATTGGCAAGAACACTGACGCAACAACGATAGACTTTATTCCTGATCCTGATAATGGAGCTACAGTTGCACAGGATGAGCATTTCTATACACTTGGTGGAATGATAGCTTCAAAAAATGTGAAACTTACGAAAACCAATCAGAATATGGCATTCATAACATTAGAGGATATCGTAGGTTCTATAGAGATTGTTGTATTCCCTAAGACGTATGAGAAGTATCGTCAGTATATAGAAGAAGATGCTAAGATACTAGTCTATGGACGAGCATCAATAAGTGAGACGGAGGGCAAACTTATTCTTGAAAAACTTGTACCGTTTGACGAGGTTCCGCGTAATGTCTATATTCAGGTAGAGAACAAAGCGGCGTATGAGGAGTCGAAAAACAGACTCTACGATATTATCGATTGTCATTCGGGTTCCGATAATGTGATAGTCATGCTTAAAGAAGAAAAACTTATGAAACCGCTCGGTAACCAGTTCAGAATGAAATATGACGAGTATTCCGAGAAAGAGTTAAAGCAGCAATTTGGTGAAGGCAAGGTAGTTATTAAGGAGGGCAAGGTTAGATGGTAACATCTGTGTCAAACCCTAAGATTAAAAATGTTATAAAATGCATCAAGCAGTCCAAGGAAAGAAAACGTCAGGGCGTGTTCATAGTTGAAGGTGTCAGGATGTTTTCGGAGATTCCGACTGGTTTGCATGTGGAAAGCTTTGCTACGGAAGAGTTTTATAATCGTCATGCGGAACTTTTCAAGGATATTCAATTTGAAATTGTTTCGGATAATGTGATGAATGCAATATCTCTTACCAAGACACCGCAGGGAGTTGTAAGCCTTGTAAAAAGACTTGATTATAGTTTTGAAGAGGTGTGTCGTGGCAGTGATAATACGGACAAGGACGCACCGCTTATTATAGCACTTGAGAACATTCAGGATCCCGGTAACCTTGGAACTATACTAAGAACTGCTGAGGGTGCCGGTGTTGACGGAATAATAATGAGCAGTGATACCGTTGATATATACAATCCCAAGGTAGTAAGATCCACTATGGGATCAATCTTTCGTGTGCCGTTTTGCTATGTCGAAAATCTTACAGAGACTGTTAATGGCTTGTCGGACAAGGGATATGAGAGTTATGGGGCTCATTTACAGGGTGCAAGCTTTTACGACTTTGATTACACGAAACCGACAATTTTCTGCATGGGCAATGAGGGCAATGGCTTAACTGATGAGCTTAGCAAGGAAACTCATCACAAAATACTAATCCCGATGAAGGGGCAGGTCGAGTCGTTAAATGTCGCAACTGCAACAACCGTGCTTGTCTATGAAGCCATGCGACAAAGAAACGCCAACATCTGACAAAAGTAGTCCTTTTTAGAAGAAAAATACCCGTTTTACATTCAACTTTTATGTACTAAGATATATCAAGAATCTTTAAGGTACATGGAAGGAGAAATAAGATGACAGAAAAGGTATTGAGTAACAATCAGGCAGTAGTGGCAGGTGAAATTGTTTCGGATTTTGTGTTCAGTCACGAGATTTTTGGAGAAGGCTTCTATATGGTAGATCTTCTTGTGAACAGATTAAGTGATGCGACAGACGTTATACCGCTTATGGTTTCAGACAGGCTAATCGACGTGGAACAGTCTCATATCGGACAGAGAATTGAGGCAAGAGGACAGTTCAGATCTTATAATAAGCATGAGGAAGCCAAGAACAGACTTATTCTTTCATTATTTGTAAGAGAACTTGATGTTTTAGAAGAGGACGAGGAGCCGGCACACCCCAATCAGATATATCTTGACGGCTACATTTGCAAGACACCGGTATACAGAATGACACCTCTTGGACGAGAGATTTCGGACGTGTTGCTTGCAGTTAACCGTGCGTATGGCAAGTCTGACTATATTCCGTGCATTTGTTGGGGAAGAAATGCAAGATTTGCCGGCAAGCTTGAGGTTGGCGAGCATGTGGCAATCTGGGGACGAATCCAGAGCAGAGAATATCAGAAGAAATTGGAAAATGATGAGGTTATTAACCGCGTGGCATATGAGGTTTCCGTTAGTAAAATGGAGTGCCTTGAATGATAGTTGCATTTTATAAGGGAATGTGGTAGGATATGTCGTGTTTCGTTCAAAATAGCAATTGAGGTAGGAAAAACATGGCAAACGTACATATTATATATGGAGACGGATACGGCAAGACAGCATGTGCAATGGGACTTGCAGTCAAGACCGCATCGGTAGGAGAAACAGTTTCCATTATCCAGTTTTTGAAGGGTGCGGGAGCTGATTACAGTATACTTAATCAGATAGAAGGAATTAATTTCTTCACTTTTGAAAATAGTGAGAAAGTTTTTGAGCAGCTTACTCCTGATGAAAGAGGCGAGCAGCGTGAGAAGGTTAAGAACAGCTTTCAGTATGCAAGGAAGGTTATCGAGACCGGAAGTGCTGACCTTGTAATTCTTGACGAGGTGCTTGGTCTTAGAGATTACAATATCCTAGACTTAGATGAGCTTCTTGAGTTAGTTGATATAAAGAGTGACGTTAATGTTATACTTACAGGTCGTAACTGTCCTGAAGAATTAAAAAAGCGGGCAACGCTGTTGTCCCGCATTGAGCCGGACTAGAGTCCGGCTTTTATTTTACATTTTTATGTCATCTTTGTATAACTGTTCTTTCTGCATTCTCTTAACAAAGCTTCTTATATCTGTCATTGTCGCATATATTTTGCCTTGTGTATCTTCGTAAGTCTCATCATGCGAAAGCACCGACATGTTATTTCTTAAAAGGAATAACTTGATGGCTGTATCAATGTAATGTTCGATTCGGTGATTGTTGTATCTAAAGAACAAATCACGGAAGGTTGCAGCATATGAGATGAACTTGTCGCGCTCGGGGAAATCACCCAGAATTGCCTTCATTTCTTCATTTTTCTGCTGTAATAAATGATGTTTGTTCTCGTTAAGATAATCCTGCATGGCAAGGAACTGCTCAAGTTCCATTCCTTTGGCAGCGGCATTGCATTTGGCAGTTTCTAACTTGTAGTTCTCGTCCTGCTCAAGGGCACTTTCCTGCTCGATGTCGGACTCGGCTTTGTGAAGGAATGCATCCTCAGCATCTAATGCAACGCACATATTCTGTACAACTTCAAATATTCCGGGAAGTTCATTATCTCTGATACCAATTTCAAACTTTCTATGGAATATATCCTCCGTATAAGGGATGACGAAGTCTGAATACATATTGTATAATTCCATAAATGTTCCTGTACCGGTAATCTCCTTTGTATATGGATTCTTAATGGAAGCAATGCGTATAATAAGGTAGAGATAACTCTTGTAGAACAAGATTGTATCTGAATCAAATGCTTCAAAGAACTCTTCTGGAAGTGGATAATCGTTCCAATACAGTTCATCTATTGTGGAGATGAGCTCCTCTAGGAAGATGTCTGCGGCTTCGGGATTGTACGTATAATATGGAGTATTGCCGTCAAACTCTCTGTCGTGAGTAAAAGGCAGATAATAATTGTTAAGTCCGTAATATAATGAAAGAAGTTCTGTGACCTGCTCTATCGTCTCGTTAATCCTTTTATAATCGGCCTCGCAAGACGCATCATCACATGTGGAACTGCTTCTGATTATCTGTTTTCTAAACTCCATAAGCGCTACCTCCGCTTCCATACAATTATAGAAAAATTATAGTATAATTCGTAGAAAAAAACAACCGCAAGATGTAGCTGGTTTTATGGAAAAACTCAATACAACTTCTTGGGACAGAATAACAGGAATAAATGGCATAATTACACAATTGATAAAGTAAGGAAAAATTGACTTTCTATGTGGGAGAGAGTTGTGAAGAATTAAAACCCAATACAATGGCAGGTGCTATTTTTTGTTGACATACATATGCTTGCGTGTTATTATCGTTTAGAAGACGATTTCGTCAAGATGTAGAGGCGCGTGTGTCAAGAGTAGTTGCCCTGACGTATAAGGACGTATGAAGGGTAGTGAAAGGGGCTCATGCCGAAGAGAGATATCACCTTATTGGTATCTTGTCTGGATGTATAGCTAATAACTATATGTCTGTCACCGCGATTGATAAACGTGGGTGGAGTGCTACGTATCGAAGTAATATAATGAAACGAATAGTTGATATAAGCATTGAGGCTTTGGACTATGGAAGTTTTATGACGCTTCGTTGGCACTGCCGACGGAGCGTTTTCTAATATAATTAAAAAGGAGATATTATTATGGCAATTTTCACAGGATCAGCAGTAGCATTGGTTACTCCATTTAAGGAGGACGGCTCAGTTAATTATGAGGAACTTAAGAGCTTATGTGAGTACCACATTGCACACAAGACAGATGCTATCGTTATTTGCGGAACAACAGGTGAGGCTTCAACTATGTCAGAGGAGGAGCACATGGAGGTTGTTGGCAAATGTATAGAGTATGTTAACAAGAGAATCCCTGTTATTGCAGGAACAGGTTCTAATTGCACAGAGACAGCAATCAAGCTTTCAAAGGAGGCAGAGGAACTTGGCGCTGACGGACTCTTGATTGTTACACCTTACTATAACAAGGCAACTCAGGGAGGACTTATCAAGCATTATACAGCTATTGCCAATGCAGTTAATCTTCCTATCATTATGTATAATGTTCCGGGTAGAACAGGTTGTAACATCCAGCCACAGACAGCTGTAACACTTGCTAAGAATGTTAAGAATATCGTTGCAATCAAAGAGGCTTCAGGTAATATCGCTCAGGTAGTTAAGCTTGCACAGCTTGCAGACGGTTGCATCGACATTTATTCAGGTAATGACGATCAGGTTGTACCTCTTCTTTCACTTGGTGGAAAGGGAGTTATTTCCGTAACAGCTAACATCATTCCTGAGGATACACATGATATGGTTCAGAAATATCTTGACGGTGATGTTGCAGGTTCTCTTGCACTTCAGCTTAAGGCTATCGACCTTTGCGACGCTATGTTCTGCGAGGTTAACCCTATTCCTGTTAAGAAGGCAGTTGAGCTTGCCGGACTTTGCGCAGGTTATGTGAGAATGCCAATGACAGAGGCTGAACCTGCAAGTGTTGAGAAGATTAAGAAGGCAATGCAGGAGTATCCTGTAAAACTCAAATAAATTGCTGTTTAGTTACATTTTAAAACGAAACTTTATATGTCTTTAATGCGTCTCATATGATTGCAGTTCCA
>SVEQ01000009.1 GCA_015057325.1 Lachnospiraceae bacterium
CTGTTTGAACTATACGTTCAATTGAAAATCTTAAAAGAATTTCAGGGTTGTTTTGTTGTTTAATTATCATTCAATTTGTATGGTACATTTTGCTTAAAAGCTTTCATCCTTGATGCTTATCAAGAATAAGCGGAGAGGGTGGGATTCGAACCCACGTGCCCTCGCGGACAAACGGTTTTCAAGACCGCCTCGTTATGACCTCTTCGATACCTCTCCGTATATCTGACTATTATGTTCTCTCGTCAGCGACATTGACTATATTAACACTAACTCATGTCCGTGTCAACAACTTTTTTTCTAAATTTCTAAAAAAATTTTTGCAACGCTAATATCCTCGGGTGTAGTAATTTTTATATTGCGATAATCGCCCATAATAAGCTTGGATTTCCGGTTGTAAAACGTCTCCATTATCATGGTGTCATCCGTTATATTAATACCGACTCCACCGCACTCATCAAGTTCCTTCTGCATTTTGATATACGCCTTACTTATCTCATCATATATAAAACACTGCGGAGTTTGGACCTGCCACAAAGTTTTCCTGTCCGGTGTAGCAACACCAACGCCATCCTCATCGACTACCTTAATTGTATCCTTAACCGGTACTCCCAAAGTACAGGCACCATTTATAATTACCTCATCCATGAGTTTGTTAATGAGCGTTTCGGTAATACATGGTCTTGCCCCGTCATGTATCATCACGTAATCAGCTTCATGTATGGCTTTTAGACCGTTCTGTACCGAAAGAAACCTCTCACTACCTCCGGCAACTATTTGTGATATCTTATCAAAGCCGTATTCATTTACAAACCTGTCTTTGCAAAACTCAATATCTTTTTCACCTGTGACAAGTATTATTTCATCTACCGCACTTTTTGAAAACGCAGCCAATGAATAATATAGGACCTCTTTGTTATCGAGGTCCATGTATTGCTTAGGTTTATCTGATTTCATTCTGCTTCCGGTTCCCGCTGCTAAAACTATGGCAGCAAAACGTTTATCCTTATACATAATGCATCCTTTCGCAAAACGTGTAATTATCTTTCACCGAGTTTAAGGTTAGGGACTGCATTTAAATCCCAGCCGCTTCTTACACCTTTGATATAATTATAATATCCGGCGACGCCAATCATGGCAGCATTGTCTGTACAAAATATCGGAGACGGATGGTAAAATGATATCCCTTCTTTTGAGCATGCCTCTGCTATACCTTCACGCAAGGACGAATTAGACGCAACTCCTCCTGCAATTGCAAGCTTGTTGAGTCCCGATTCTTTGACTGCATGTATCGCATGCTGTGTAAGTACATCTGTAACCGCATACTGGAAAGAAGCAGCAACATCTGCTCTGTTAACCTCAATCTGTTTCATTTCGCATTGGTTGAGATAATTAAGAACTGCCGACTTCAGTCCGCTGAAACTGAAATCATACTCGTTGCCATCCACCTTCGCTCTGGGGAATGCTATTGCTTCTCTGTTGCCTTCTTTTGCAAGTGCATCTACCTTCGGTCCTCCCGGATATCCCAGTCCAATCGCACGTGCGACCTTATCAAATGCTTCACCTGCCGCATCATCTCTGGTCATACCTATTATTTCGAACTTATCATAGTCTGCAACTTTGACAAGATGTGTATGTCCACCCGAAACAACAAGACAAATAAATGGTGGTTCCAAATCTTTGTTTTCTATATAATTAGCGGCAATATGCCCTTCAATATGATGAACTCCTACAAGAGGTTTTCCGGATACATATGCAAGCGCCTTGGCCTGCGACACACCAACCAAGAGTGCTCCCACAAGACCGGGACCGTATGTAACCGCAACCGCATCAATATCATCAAGCGTTTTGTCTGCCTCAACCAAAGCCTGTCTTACTACCTGATTAACCTTTTCTATATGTTTTCTTGAAGCTATTTCGGGCACAACTCCACCGTATAGCTTATGCAATTCTATTTGAGAATAAATGATATTGGAACAGACCTCTCTGCCATTCTTAACAACCGCTGCAGCAGTTTCATCACAAGAAGATTCTATTGCCAATATATATGTATCATTTGCCAATTTAACTAATGCCCCTTCCTACTCCGCTGTTGTTGCCGAAACAGAACTCTTATCAGCCTGCCATCCAAGCATTTTCCATTTACCGGCATCATCCTTGCGAAGAAGATATTCCTGATCTCCTTTGACCGTAGCCGAATCAACACGTAATGTAATAGCCACCTTAATTCTGGCGTAGTCTACTCCATTCTCAGTGTTATATTTAATCTGGCTTCCCTCGGCCAAAGTATAATTAACATACTTCTGTTTGTTATCCTTATAGAACTGAATATCGTCCTCGAGACCTTTTAACTGAGCCTCCTCTGTGTTGACCGAAAGCAATTCAGCATCCATAATCTCTCGAACGTTCTTATTAACCGTGTACAATTCTTCCTTTGTAAAGCCCTCGTTGTAAGCACACTTCATATATCTACAATGAAGTTTAACAACCTCGCGAACGGTTTTAGGATAATTGTCTTCGAAATTATAATTAAGAAGTTTCTCAACCTCTGTCATGTTGGTGTCTTTTTTCCTTGAGGATGTACGGTTACTTGAAAACGCATAAAATCCCAAAACAAGCACAACAATGACAGCCATAAAAACGATTAAACTTTTTGATCCCTTTTTCTTATTCATGCGTCTTCCTCCTCAAAATTAATTACACGCATATATCTGTCTTTTGGAATAACTGTTCCCGGATATATTGCGTCAACCTTCTCCTTATATTGCTGCGGCTTGACAAGTGACGGCGAAAAATGTGTAAGCCACAATTCAGAAACCTTTGCCTCCGCCGCAATACGTGCAGCCTCATACATTGTCATATGTTTATTCTCTTTTGCCTTTGCTTCCTTTTCGGGCTCCCCATACATGCCCTCGCAAATAAACAAATCAGAACCCGCCGCATTATCCACTATTCTGCTTATAGGTCGCGTGTCGGTACAATATGTAAGCTTGATTCCCTTCCTGGCCTGTCCCAGCACCATGTCAGGTGTATATACTTTATCTTCCTCGGTAATCGTCTCGCCCTTTTGAAGTCTTCCCCAAAACTCTAACGGGATATTCTGTTCCTTTGCTCTTGCGGCATCAAAACGTCCCGCGCGGTCAACCTCTAAGCTGTATCCATAACAGGTCACGTTATGATTAACCTTAAAAGCATTAATCCTAAGTCCATTGAATGTAAATGATTCCTCATCATTTTCCAGTTCAATATATTTGATTTCAAACGGAAGTTCAGGCGCAATGACACGTAACGAATCGACAACACGCGCAAGTCTTTTAGGTCCAATCATTGTTACCGGTTCCGTTCTGTCACTATTGCCAAGCGTAAGCAAAAGTCCCGGCAATCCGCTTATATGATCTGCATGGTAGTGGGTAAAGCAGATGACATCTATCGGCTTAACACTCCAACCCTGCTGTCTAATCGACGTCTGGGTTCCCTCGCCACAATCGATCAAAACACTCATTCCATTGTATCTTACCATCAACGATGTAAGTGCACGATACGGCAACGGCATCATACCGCCTGTACCCAAAAGACACACATCTACCATTGTTTATTTCCTTTCCAAATTACCTATAATATATCTTACAGCCTTTTTGTAATTATATCAACCACTAAAGCATTCTTTCCATTATTACTGCATCATCTGTGGGATTAGAATAATAACCCTTTCTAACTGCCAGTTCCTCAAACCCGAGTTTCTTATATAAATGTCTTGCGGCATCATTTTGGCTTCTAACCTCTAAAAGCATACGAAAACAATCTCGCGTTTTGGCATCATTTATTAAATGAGCCATTATTATAGAAGCAACTCCTTCTCTTCTCACGCTCTCATCAACCGCAATATTAAGAAGTTCTGCCTCATCAGCAACCGTCATTATTCCACCAAAACCTACTATATTAAGACTATCATCGTTTTCGATCTCGCTAGCTGAATCAATTGCTACATAATAAATATTGTTATCATATTTCAAAACATCCCTCACACCGTCAAGCGACCAATGCTCCGGAAGATAAGCCTTAGCGATTTCATACACCTGCTCGCAGTACTCATATTTCAAAGGTTTGATTGTTATCATACCACGCACCTTACCCTGTTCAAAATCTTATAACCATGCATTGCGCTTTTATTCAGCCGATGTATCACTCTGCTCACGTGCAGCCCTTTCACGTTCTGCCTGTGAAACACGCAGGTATTCCGGTGCAAAATCGTCACCGTTTTCATAAACACCACTCTTATAATATTCCATAGCGCGAACCGCTATCGCGGAAGCTCTTTGTTTGTTAACATGCGCCGGCGCGAAAGAATACGGCACCTTGATACGCTCCTTGATTACCGACTCATATACAGGCACTCCGTCGCCCAAGAACACAACCTCTTCACCAAGAAGGTTGAGGGTGTCGATAAGTTCATCAACAGCAATCGGAAGCTGATCCTTAACAACCTGCAAAGTATGATTCTGAAATCTGTATAATCCTGTGTACACCTGACTCCTTCTTGCATCCATGATAGGACAAATAAGCGCAGCACTGTCATAAAGATTCATCGCAAGACCTTCAACTGTAGGCACACCGATAACCGGCTTATCAAGAGCAAACGAAAGACCTTTAACTGTTGCAGCACCAATTCTAAGTCCGGTAAATGAACCCGGTCCCTTGGCAACAGCAATGGCATCAACACCGTTTAAGTCTGCCTCTGTCATTTTCACAATCTCATCAAGCATTGGAAGTAATGTTTGAGAGTGTGTCTTCTTATAATTAACAGTATATTCTGCAATCAGGTTGTCGTCTTCTACAATCGCTACCGAAGCGACAAGCCCCGAACTATCTACAGCAAGAATCCTCATGCCTTTTTCCTCCATTTTCATAACCTGCACGTATCCTAATGCTTATCGTATAACCTCAACGGTTATTTTTCTGTAGTCAAAGCCCTTTTCCAAATCTTTGCATATTGTAACTTTGGTATACGTATCCGGCAATATATCCTCAATCAAGTCGGCCCACTCTATAAGTGACACACCGTCACCGTATATCATGTCGGTGAATCCAACCTCGTCCATCTCATAGGAATCTTCTATTCTATACACATCAAAATGATACAATGTAAGATGTCTCTCGTCTTTGCCTTCATACTCCTGCACAATTGTAAATGTAGGACTATTGACATATTCTTCGACACCTAATCCTTTTGCAAATCCCTGCGAGAACAAAGTCTTGCCAACGCCAAGATCTCCAATTAAACATATGACATCTCCGGCACTCACCTGTTCTCCGAGTTTCTTAGCAAACTCATATGTATCATCAGGACATAAACTGTCAAATTCCGTATTGTCAAGTTTTTCCATTCTTTTCTCCATCCTGTCACACTGCATTCAAACTTTGCGTTTTCTCATACCGCCGCAAAGCTTAACATTTGTTCCTTTTGCATAAGCTGCCATTGCATTACCAAGTTCTTCTGCCTGCTCACCGATGCTACTCTTAGGAAAAATAAATGCATTAATACGATTGCTATATACAAGGTATTGTGACTTTGTCTCAATAATCTTATAAAGAAGTCCCCACTCAATAGTCTGGCTTTCCTCTTCTTGCGAAACTGTAATACCCTTCTCGTTAACATTATAGTTAAGAGGCTTCGCATAAGCCTTGGAAAGTTTCACCTGTGTCTTAGCTTTAAATAACAACCTAACAGGTAGAAATACCAAAAACCATATAGCAACTATAGTAAGCACTGTCTTGTCCCTGTCACTTAATTGCCCAAAATATACTATCAGAATCACCAGTGCAGCCACAGACAAAAATGTTCCAATAAATCCTGCAAGGCTGAAGTAATTGTGTCTCATTGTGAACTTGTATATTTCCTTCCAAGTCATCTGCACAGAGAAACGAATTCCGGTGGAATCATCATTACTATTGATTTCCGGATTGCTCGTTTCAGTCATTTCTGCTTCATTCTTTTCTGTTTGAATCTCTTCTGTCTTTTCTGACATTATTACACTCCTCTATTACAGAATCATAGATAACTGTATTCTCTTCTTCTTAAGGTCAACCGAAAGAACCTTCACCTCAACAATATCACCAACACTTACAACCTCAAGCGGATGCTTGATAAACTTCTTATTGGTAAGCTGTGAAATGTGAACCAATCCATCCTGATGAACTCCGATATCAACAAACGCACCAAAGTCAATTACGTTACGAACCGTACCTTTAAGTACCATCCCTTCCGTAAGGTCTTCCATCTCCATAACATCTGTACGAAGAATCGGTGCAGGCATATCCGCACGCGGATCTCTTGCCGGTTTCTCAAGTTCCTTAATTATATCATCTAATGTTAACTCACCGATACCAAGTTCAGCAGCAAGCTTGCTTCTATCCTTCGCCATAAGTGATAAACCAACAAGGCCCTGACTTGTTATATCATTTAACGAATAACCCAATTTCTTAAGAAGGTTTGTTGCCGCCTCATAACTTTCCGGATGCACACTTGTGAAATCAAGCGGATTGTCACCATCCATTATACGCATAAATCCTGCACACTGCTCGTACGCCTTAGGTCCTAACTTAGCAACCTTAAGCAACTGCTTGCGATTAGTGAACTTTCCGTTCTCCTCACGATATGCAACAATATTCTTCGCAATCGGCTTAGACACACCTGACACGTACTCAAGCAAAGACGCAGATGCAGTATTAAGGTCTACACCAACCTTGTTAACGCAGTCCTCAACAACTCCTGTAAGTGCCTCACCAAGTTTCTTCTGGTTCATATCATGCTGATACTGTCCAACACCGATAGACTTTGGATCAATCTTAACAAGTTCGGCAAGCGGATCCTGAAGACGTCTTGCAATTGATGCCGCACTACGCTGTCCCACATCAAAGTTAGGGAACTCTTCTGTTGCAAGCTTACTTGCAGAATATACCGAAGCTCCCGCTTCATTAACTATAATGTACGAGACCTTCTCAGGAATCTCTTTCAACAACTCAACTATAACCTGTTCAGACTCTCTTGAAGCAGTACCGTTACCGACAGAAATAAGTGTTATTCCGTATTTCTTGATAAGTCCGTGAACAATCTTCTTAGACTCGGCAATCTTCTTCTGCGGCTCTGTGGGATAAATGACAATCGTGTCAAGCACCTTACCTGTTGCATCTACAACTGCAAGCTTACAACCGGTACGAAATGCGGGATCCCAACCAAGCACAACATGTCCTGCAATAGGTGGCTGCATAAGGAGCTGCTTTAAGTTCTTACCAAATACAGTGATCGCTCCATCTTCAGCTTTCTCTGTTAAATCACTTCTAATCTCGCGCTCAATTGCACCTGCAATAAGTCTCTTGTAACTATCCTCAATGACTCTCTTTAACAAATCATTAGTGTATTGATTATCCTTCACGATTACCTGCTTTTCGAGATAACCGATAATTCTCTCTTCAGGTGCCTCAATTTTAACCGTGATAAATTTCTCCTTCTCACCTCGGTTAATGGCAAGCACTCTATATCCCGCTGCCTTGCTGATTGGTTCAGAAAAATCATAGTACATCTCATATACGGAAGATGCCTCTGCATCCTTGGCAACCGTAACAATTCTACCTTCCTTGACAGTGATATCTCTTATATATGTACGATACTCTGCAACATCAGCAATATTCTCGGCAATTATATCAAGCGCACCATTAATGGCATCCTCAACCGTAGGAACCTCCTTGCCCTCTTCATCAGAAAGAAATGCCTTTGCTTCTTCTTCAATCGGAGTGGTTGTCATCTGAAGATAAATGATATTGGCAAGACCTTCAAGTCCTTTCTCCTTGGCAATAGTTGCACGCGTTCTTCTCTTCTGCTTATAAGGACGATACAAATCCTCAACAGCAACAAGTGTCATTGCATCTCTTATCTGCTTCTCAAGTTCAGGTGTAAGTTTCTCCTGCTCTGCTATTGAAGCAATAACTGTTTCCTTACGTTCTTCGAGATTTCTCAAATAATTGAGTCTCTCATATAAGTCACGCAGAATCTCGTCATTTAACGAACCCGTAACTTCCTTTCTATATCTTGCAATAAACGGTATAGTGGAGCCCTCATCAATAAGTTTAACCGTAGCCTCAACCTGACTGACTTTAATACCAAGCTCCGATGCTATAACCTTATTAATATCCATGTTCAAAAACCTCAATCTTTCTGTAAAATAAAATGCGTCTATGCACAATCTGCACATAAACATGCAAATTATATAATACCACAAAACCTTATTTGTCGCAAACAACTTATATTAGTAACTATACCATAACATACAGTACAAAGCTTTGTACTATAAATGATTCTTTTAAAAAAATCCCGACAACCACATCTTAAGTGACATGGTTGCCGGGCTGTTAAACATTAATATTTAATTTTGACTTTTCTACCTACATTACCCTTTGTAAATATCTTCTTGTAAATTTGGGCGTACTTCTTATTAAGTTTCTTCGAACCAACTTTAACCTTGACAGTTACTGTCTTGGCTTTATTTTTCTTAAGTGCATTCTTAACACTCTTCTTGGTAAGTTTCTTGGACTTAATTGTTATAACCTTAAGTTTGCTGTCACCGGCAAATGCCTGTGCACCAATCTTTGTTACATTAGCAGGAATCGTAATGTTGGTAAGAGCTTTACAGTTTGCAAACGCCTTACTTCCAATCTCGGTCACATTATTTCCAATCGAAACATTCTTAAGTTTCTCGCATCCCGAGAAAGCATTTGCTTCAATCGTTTCAACATTCTTACCAATTGTGACCTTAGTGATTGTCTTGTTATCCTTAAATGCATCAGCTGCAATCGTCGTTACCTTGTATGTAGTTCCGTTGTCGGTAAATGTTTCCGGAACCGTTACGGTCTTCTCTTTACTGCTTTCCGAACCTGTGTAGGCTACTTCCGGTTCCTCACCTTCTTTAGATGTTACTGTAAATGTTGCCGCAGTAGATTCATCTGTAAGCGATGTGCCCGTAGTTGCAGGTGTGGCCGGTGTCTCTGTTGGCGTCGGATTAGGTGCTGGTGTGTCACCGGTTGAAGGTTGTGGATCAGGTTGTGGCGCTTGAGTGGTTCCTTCTCCCTCATAAACAACCACATACGTCGAGTTATGAGATGTTGTAAATACCGCTCTCGAAGATCCGCCATTATCAGTAACAACCTTCGCTTTCATATCCTCTTTATTACCTTTGGCATCAACATAGTAAACCGCCGTTTGTTTGCCTGAAGGAACCTGTCCTGTCGGAAGTCCTACTTCAACATCACCGGTAAACTCATTAGATACCGTAAAGTCGTATACTCCTGATGCAGTAAGTCCTGAACCAGTAACATTTTCAAGTTCATCACCTGTCATATTAAGTACAGATATTTCTGTGTCGGACTTACCTCCTAATGTTGCCAAAGTTTCATTAGGGAATGCTAATGTGAAATTATCCTCCGAAATAATAAGCAATCCCAAGTCATTTTCTAACGCCTGTTCAACAACATTATCAACAGTGATTCCGTATTCAAGATATCCTGTAGGAACTGTAACTTTCAAATAACCCGAATTATTATATGTAGCCTGTGTAATCATATTATTAGCAGGCTTTAATTTACCGCCAAATGTAAGGTTAATTGCTTTTGATTCCAATACCGGATATGTTGTTGATACACTACATTTAAACTGTTTGCCAACTTGTTTCTTGAAATCCTTGATAGAGTAATGCGTCATTGCTTTGGCACCTCTGAATATATCAAAGAGTTTTCCGTTATATGAGAATGTACCTGCAGTGTCGGAATATGTAAAGTTCTTGTTTCTATATTCTATAGTGTTAGTCCACTTAAATCCATCAGGGCAAATAATGTTAAAGTCAAGCGAATTGTATTTCAGAGTGACTGTCCCAGGATCATATGTGCCCGCAAGTTTAACATTTCCCATCATGTCTACGCTTGCAGATGTTACAGCAAGTAATGGTTGTTCCTCAATAGTGATAACTTCACTCTTTAAGTCATGTGCAGCCTTTGTAGCCATATATCTCGGATTCTTAACAGATACCTTGGCATACAACTTATCACCAAGAAGATCTGTTGCCTTTTCTTCTCCGAAGTATATGAGTTTTGTGCTGTCCTTATTATCCTTTGCCTCTTCAGTATAAGAAAACGCTCTTGTTGTATTACCATAATTGTAGTCACTTGCCTGAAGTTCAATATCCTTATCAATCACATATTCGGCTTTGCCATCCTGTGATGAGATGTTAAATGATGACTCTGTCACGCCATAAGTGTCATACGAATCCAAACCATCTTCCGGCAAAGTAAGTGTATACGCAATACGGAATGTTCCGTTATTAACAGAAGCCCTTTCTATCTTAACAAAGTTCTCTGCTGTAGCGTAATGCTTCTCGTTCTCATCAAAAGGATTTCTGTCATAATCATGTCCATGAACTATAACATAATATTTTGACAAGTTCTCTTTCTTAACATTCTCAACATTTAACTTAAACCATTGCGTTCTTGCATTGTTAGAATCCTTTTCCAAAAATGCACCCTTAATATCATCGCTGTATCTGTAAATGTTGTTATTACCGCTTGTACCTGTTAAAGTGCCGTTCTTAACGATATTGCCGTTATTATCATACATATCAATATTGATCTTCTCGCTAAGCACCTCATCACTTGAAAGTCTGACAACAGCATTACCCTCATCATCAATCTGGAAGAATACTTCACCATTGCCCTTATCTTTTTCAAGCATTATTCTGTGTGTAAATGTCTTAATTGTAGTACCCTTGTCATTAAGATACTTGATAACAACTTCGTAACCGTCAGGAATTCTAGTGGTATCCATAGCTGATCTATTCAGGTTTTTACATTTAAGCTTACATCCACTGTCAGTCTTTTCAAAGCTTTCAATATAGTATGTATTATCATACAGAATCTTTGCTTCGTTAAAATTGCTAAGATCTCTAATACCGTTAACGCCAATCGGATAAACTTCGATAGACATATTATTATCTGCCAACGGATGAGTTTCTTCTACCGAAGCCGCAAGCTTACTATCCATTGAATCCTCTTCAATGCCTTCTTCATAAGGTTTAAGATATGGATCTATATTATCTTCCACTATCTCATCTTGTCCTATATGCTTAATCTTATGCGTCCACTCCATATCAAGAGTTATACGAGCGTCCTCGCCTTCCTCTTTGATAAGTTTGACCTCATCCTTTGTAACCTTAATCTCGCTAATTATATCTTCGGTTCGTCCGTTAGAAACTGTCACATCATCTCTTACTGAACCTTTGAAGAAATGAACCTTACCATAGGTAATATTTTCTCCTTCTCCTTTGTCCTCTTCCCAATACCAACCTGCTAAATTAACAAGAACATTTGCAGCTGCACCTCCGGTAAAGGTCTGATAGTCATAATCGCTGCTTCTTATAGGTTTTTTAAAGTAACCACTGGTCTCAAACCAGCTATGAGTATCATCAAAATTGCTGCTTATCCAATTACCACCGGGACATCCTTCCCAGCCGGATTCATTACTTGTTCTATATCCAGAGACATAAACGCCTTGTCCTGAAAGAGCATCGGAATCAGTTGCGATACCATTTGTTGATGCATAAATCTTATTAACGCATCTGATTCTTTCATAGTTTTCTCTAAGTTTTGAACTTAAGCTGTTCATGGTCCATGCAAGTGAGAAAGAACCGTCTCTTCCAATTGTACAATCATTAGGATAAAATGTTCCGGTTGCATCAGTACAACTGAAATTATAAGAACCACTTATTACAGTCCAATCATCGAGTTGCACAGTCGTCCAACCACGGTAACCATCACCGCCAAGGCTATTTGTCCAGTAACCACCCGCAGAGTTTCCTTCCGGATGCCATGTGTAATTAACAACCAAACTATCCTGCGGTTCTCCAACAGGATCACCATAATGACCATCACTTGTCTCAATCACCTGAACACCAAGAGTTCGCAAATAAATATCATAGTTTATAGTACTGCTTCCTGTTTCCAAATAGTTCCGCAATATTTCTGACGGTGCTATACGAATCAACGCCTCACAATCCCTATCGTTGCCGGCTTGCTTTGTAATCGTAGCCGTACCTATCACCTTTCCGGTTCTTTTGTTTACAACATTAGCCGAATAACCATATGGTATAGTATCTAAGTATTGGTAACTTATTTGCTCATCCACTTCGTTTTCAAGGGCCTGGTGTGCAGGCTTTGTTTCTTTAACATATCTATCTGTACTCCATTTTGCATAGAACTGTACATATCCATGATAACTGTCATAACCTTTGTATGTAATCCCTGCCGTTTTATTTCTTGTGGAATAATTCTGCTCATCAGAAGATAAACTACACAGATTCTGGGTTCCGGTTGCTTTAATCCATTTATACTCTGAAGGGAAACCTTCGGCTTCCTTATATTCAGCCCTCTGATATGCCACAAAACTGAATGGTTCAGGTGAAATGCTGGAAAGATCTGTATAAGTCACAGAATATATTGTATTACCTAAATCATCTTTATCACTGCCTGTAGTTATACCACTACTTCCAAGTGACACACTACCCGATGTTCCCCTAGCAGAAGGAAGTGAAACGGACTCATATGAAGCCGCATCAGGTATGCTCCAATGAAATACCGCTTTAGACGTTGTAGTCTCCTCTCCATCAAGAGTAACTGTACCTGAATTAACAAGTCTGTTGGAAGGGATTGCTCCCATAGCCCAGCTCATATCCACATCAAAATCAGTTCTAACAAAGTTTCCACTATTTCTCTTTTCATATACTGTAAGAGTAAACTCACCGCTTGCAGGAATCAATTCAGAGCCTGTGTTGATGGTAATAGTTGTTCCTCTAAGATATTTGAATTTATCATCCTTTGTGGAAGGATAACCCTTTACACTATTATATGTCTTATAATACTTACCATCAATATAGACCAATGCCGAACTCCATACAGATGCTCCATAGTTGTTTTTCTCATCCCTGTCGATATCCCACTGCCAGAGCGGTGTCAACGAAACATCATATCTGTCTGTAGGATTGAATGGATCTCTTGCAGAATCATCTACATATACCTTATACGGTACACCTGGCGATGTTGTTCTTCCTTTATCCATTGTAACCGGGGCATAATATACCGTAGTTTCCCAATTATCTTTTCTCTCTTCACTCGAAGGACTTACATATTTGCGAGAGGCTATGTAACCATCCTTTTCAGGTACAATATACTGATTACCGGTACCATTACTTGAACCCCACACAGCTCTGTCATACACATCATCCGGAAATACTTCCTCTTCTCCCTTAGCAGGATCTGCATATCTGTAATGAACTGTATTCTTATAATTCTTGTAATACTTAAATTCGTGTGTAAATGTTTCTTGATCAGTAAATTGATAATATGGAATTCTGATAGATTTACCGTCAAAATATTCATCGCTTAACACATATCCTTCCACAATCGGTGGGACAAATACATATGGTCTATCCTGTCGCTGTTTATAATTAGTATATGGAGCAGTAACTTCTGTACCGTCTTCTTTTACAAAAGAAAATGTACAATTAGTCTCTTTAACTCCATAATATAATTTCACAATCTGCCTTGCTGCAGGCATTGTGCCCTCATAAACAACTTCATCAGTATCAAGTGCATAGTTTCCGTTCTTATCGTATCGCCAGTATGGGCTGATAACCTCATGTTCCACCCTGTAGGTAGTTCCGGCCTCAACATATGAATATGTCGGATCTTTAATCTTTTCAACCTCATCAGGATTAGAACTGTCAGGTTTTAAAAGATACTGCACCTCTAATATAAACTTACCTTTGGAATATACTACAGTCTCTTTAATGCCAGCTGGCAAATCCGAGGCCTGAACATATCCCTCAACAACCATAATTGACGGCGTATAGAGAGCAATTTCCGGAGACGGATAACTATAGGAATCACCGACCTTTACGGTAGCATTTATAGGATCGTGTGCCTTACTGCCATCTGAATATACATATTCTACGGTAAGGGTTGTTTCTTTACCTACGTATTTTACATCTATCGTCTTATCCTCATTAGCCATCACTCCGGACACAGTCGAATCCGCATACTGGCATGTATAACCATCTATAGTCGGAACCTCTACACTATACGCCTCTCCCTCTTCAAGATACTCTATATGAGGGGATGCTATCGTCATCTTATTCTGGTTGATAAAACGGACCGTCAGCTTGTGCTTATCCGAAGACGGTTCAGGACCTACTGTTAATTCATTTAAATTCTTCCAGCCCGTAGAAAGCATCTTATACTGGCCTGATGAAGTATATGTCTTCACATATGCTTCCAAAGCCACATATACCGTCTCACCCGAAACAGGCACGTAACCGTTGTACCAATATGGCGTTATAGAAAATGATGCCACGCCATCGGTAACTGACAACGCCGAAGGTGACAGGGTAAAAATACCCTTCTCATAAATGTTGTCATCAGCCTCCCTAGCACCTACATACATTTCATATTCAACATACGAACCCGGAACCGTTGAAAATGTTCCGGAAAATGTCCAGTTACCAGCTGCATTTGGCGTACTTGATGATGTTAATGTAAGCATTTCGGGTGGAAGTGTCTCACATCCACTGTCCGCTTCCTTAACAGCCTGTAAAACAGTCGGTGCATAGACTCCGCCTGCATGCACATCTGTTACAGAAAAGGCTATACCTGCTAACACCGTAAAGCACGTAATCAGACAAATTAGACTTCTTTTAATCATCTTACTCATACCTTTTTCTCCTTTCTGCTTTTCATACCATAAATACAAATATATGGGACCGTAACCCCTCCCATATATGTAAAATATAATGTCATAATTATACCAAATATCAATCTCAAAATCCGTTTTTATGTCTATTCGGTCGTTTTTCGTGTCTATTCGGTCAAAATCAAAAAAATCCCGACAACTACCTTAGTAATTGGCGGGATTTAATCTCATTTAATATTTCACTTTGACTTTCTTACCTACATTTTTCTTCGTAAAAAACTTCTTATAGAGTTTTGCGTACTTCTTATTAAGTTTCTTCGAACCGACGTCAACCTTAACTGTTATTGTCTTTGCCTTACTTCCTTTAAATGCATTTTTAACACTCTTCTTGGTTAACTTCTTGGTTTTCACAACCACCGTACTTATCTTGGACTTATTGAATGCTTTCGCCGAAAGTGTATCGATATTCTTACCGAGAATTACCTTCGTTGCTGCGCAGCCGCTAAATGCATTCTCATCAACGGAAGTAACCTTATATGTCACACCATCAAGAATTACGTCATCCGATACTACAACACTTTTTGCCTTTGTATCTGTTGTACTCTTATATTCAACCTCCGGTGTTTCTCCGACTTTTGATGTTACAACGACATTCGCTTTAGCCGATGTATCGGTATCCGCCGTCCCCTCTGCTTTAGGGGTACCGGTTGCGGTAGGTGCCTGTGTTGTTGCAGGGGGTTCTGACGTTACATCCGCGGTCTTCTTTTCGTCACTCAACTTCTGTTCCTCTGAAGTCTTCTGCACAGGGTCCGTTGTATGGCTTCCAGTGCCCACAATCTCATATGTAACATCATACGTTCCTGCAGCATCCTTGCTAGAACTTGCTTTTACAGTAACCTTATAAGTCCCCGGTTCTTTTGAATTTTCATCGGAATACTTGACCGTATAATCTCTAGTTTTGTCTGAATATTCAAGTTTAACATCGCCGGCCCAAACACCGGTAACTTCAGGTTTTTGCACTTCTCCGTTATAGGCAAATGATGTCTGCGAAAGAGTTACTTTTGATATTCCGGGCACAATCTTAAACGTACAATTATCCGTTCCCTGATAATTCCCCTTCATTGTAATGATTGCCTTTGCCTCACCATAATCAATATTATTCTCATACGAAAGCATGTAATCAACATCCTCTTTCAAAACCAACATTACGTCATAAATACGATTAACTCCGTCAACATTCTCTTTTACAGTCATGTCATACTTAACATATAAAGGTTTAGGCGTCACAGGTGTGCCTGTGTACGGAGTCTTTTCCACATAACAATAAAGACATCCATCAACACCAATAGTATGCGGATTAATCTTCCATGTGTATGTCTTGTCCTCAGTTGTACCGTCACTCCATGTTTTAGTATTATCAGTAAGTGATGCTTTAATTGTGTAGGTTCCCGCATTGGTAGCCTTCGTATCCCCACTCCATTTAAAACCATCCCATGTTGATGTTTCAAATATGGCTGATTTTTCCTTACTGTCATAAGTATATTCTGTTGATACAATGGCATCTTTGGGTAATAATACTTTACCATTATCAATCGGCTCAATCACAACTGTCTTTGCTACTGTTCCGTCTGCCTTCAAAATTCTTGCCCCTGCTTTGTATGCCCCCGCAGGCGTTGAATATTGCAAGTGTTCTTTATCATGATTATAACCGGAAGAACTAATCGCCGTAGTCTCATATCCATTTTTAAATGAATCATTTGGATTAGCTATTGCCGTAACCTTTTTAATTCCCGGTTCTATGGTAAACTTACCATAATCATTTGCTATTCCGCCTGTCTGACTGCCATAATCGCTGTTAGACTTACCGGTAACCTCACCACCGGTAATAGTAAGGTCATGGTGACTATAAATACCATACTTGTATCCTTCAGCATATATGGTACCGCCTTTAATAGTTACATCTCCCGTTCCTGTATTGGTATCTCTTTTGGTTCCTATTCCTGCACCAAAGCCTTTGGCAGTGACTGTACCACCATTAATGGTTATCGGGCCAATTTCACTGTAGATTCCACAAACCTCATAAATGTATGAACTTGAAGCATCAAGACCCTCGCATACCGTTTGTGCTGTTATATTCGTGTCATCATTTCCTTTAATCTCAAGTGGACCATAAGCATAAATTGCCGGAGCATCAGAGTCAGATGTAACCGTAACCTTGCCTGAAAGGGCAAGTGATCCTGCAGCAACAAGACTTCCATATGATGAAGTCTGTGCACAGTATATTCCGCTACTGGTTGTATTAATAACAATGCCGTTACCTGTACCATTTATGTCAAGTGCACATCCATTTGTCTGAATCCCCGATATTCCGGTAATTGTACCATTTCCAACAATTTTAAGTTCTTCATCATCCGTATATATTACAGTTTTCTTATAGGCCGCATCATAAATTGTTGTCCCTTGCGGCTCAAAAACAAGTACGGCACCATCAAGTGTAAGTGTATTAGTTTGAGCATCATATGTCACATTACCCGATGTAACTGCATTAGTAACTTCGCCGGAACCGGTAACCTCAACTCCTCCAACATACAGGCTTGCCGAAGCACTAATAGGTGCCAAAACAACACATACCATAGCACAAACAAATGCCATCAAAATCTTTTTACATACTCCCATAAAACAACCTCCTATACCTTTATTCCAAAATGCTACCATCTGCGTACTATTATCTCAAATTACAAAGACATTTTCTATATTGTTTGCCTATTCGGTCGTTTTTCGTGTCTATTCGGTCAAAATCAAAAAAATCCCGACAACCACCGTAGTGATTGTCAGGATTTTATTAACATTTTATATGCTATTGCCTTGCATTTAATCTGCAACCTCTTCCTTTTCTTTAAAAAGCTTGATGTCACGATTCATTTCTCTTATCTCTTTACGATAGATAAGGTACTGTGACAACCATATTGCAACATAAGCTAAAAGCATTGAGGCAAACTGTATTACATTTTGGAAACTGTGGTAAGGTGTAAGCCATCCGTTAAACAATCCGACAAATACATAGACAGCCATTGTCACTCCAAAATGTATTGTTGTAGGCTTTAGGATTCCCCAATCCTCAATCTCATAAACTACCGAGCCTCCGTTACCGACAAATCCCAAAAGTCCACCTGTCAAAAGTTCTAACAAGAGTCTTGGAACAGTTCTTCCTACCGCACTACTTGAGTATTCATCAATATATGCTCCGGCATTTCCCGTAAACAGAGTACTTAGCAATATATTAATTATTATTGTAACCAGTATTCCAAGAGAAAAACCGATTGCCGCTTTATATATGAATCTATTCTTTAAAGTCATATTATTTCTCCTTTCATACCTTAATCATATTCCGCTTTTCAGTTTATCTCTAAGCGATTTAATACACCTTCTGGCTACAAAACTTCGTACCCCGTTGTCAAAAACAACACCAACGGTACCATTTAACGAGAAATCAAAACTGTCAACCTTATACAGATTAACAATCTCCGACTGTGATATGCGGAAGAATCTCTCCGAATCCAGTTCTTCCTCAAATCTTGCCATCGTGCCTTTGGCCGTATAGACAACATTCTTTGTCTCCACCATAACCTTGCGTCCCTCGGTTTTGATACGATAAATATCTCTTTGAGAAATGAACTTCAGGTTCTCTTCATCGTATGCCGGAATCGGCGGATACTTATTTCGAGATGCATTCTCAATCGAGTATACTATGTTGTCAATCTGTTCCGTTTCCTTTTTCGTGTAGATATTGACAAATGTTTCTTCGTACTTTTCGTCAACGATTACGTTGACTTCAATCATGTCTTTCATTACCTTCTCCTGTCACTTCTTTTCAAACATGTAATCCCCTGATGTGGCAACATAGAATTCGCGATTGCCTATATACACCGTTGAATCGCCCGCAACCTTCCAGCTACCGCCTTCCAACCCATACGACTTGGATATCTTGAGTGGCAACAGCCTTCCTGCAGGAACAATATTGTTTTCCATCCATGCAGCACATAACACAAGTGTTACAAAATGCTCATGTCCTGCCTTATCCTCTGCGGTCAACGAAAACTGTTTGATATCATCCTTCGAATCAAGACTTGCCAGCACTTTTCCATCGGTAGCATTTATTTCATTCGTTGTTCCATCATCACAAACAATTTTAACCACAGATAAATTATCATCATTGAACAACAATGTCAACTTATCGGCATAAATTGTTCTTCCATCCGAAACAAACACACTAACACCCGCATCCGTATATGCATTGGCGATAGTCGGCGAATCCTTGTCGATTTGAATTTTTTCAGTGACTTCAACAGATTCTAACTGTGCGCCGTCAGAACTTCTTCTTATATAAACCGTTGTAATGTCATCAGTATAGAGAATGTCTTCTGTATACTTTCCGTTTCTTGACGTAGATATCTCATAACCCCTCGGAGCTTTCAAATACACATCAGTTACGTAATAGCCGTTCTTTCCTTGAGTTCCCGATATGGTATAGGACGCTTTCGTGTCGGAAAGGTATTTGATTTCAAACTCTTTTTCCACAGAAACCGCATTGTATTTGTCCGTCTCAGGAACATCCACCTTAAGCACATACTTTCCGGCCTCAACAGGCTTCTCACTTGTATATGCCGACTCATCTTCACCCGCTTTTCTATAACTAAATGTTGCCTTGTCCTTGCCATCTGAATCTGTGGAAAGCACCGGCTCATATTTAACTCCCACATACTGATCCGACAATTTGACCGTTGCTGTAGCCGTTTTCTTTTTGATGCTAAATGTCGCCTCACGAACAACTTTCTCATATTTCTTTGTTTCAGGAACCGTCGCACGTACAGTGTAGTCTCCCGCCTTCTCCGGTTTGATTTTACTGTAAGAAGCATCCGCATCAGTCGTAACCTTGTATTCAAATACAACCTTACCGTCAGAATCAGTTGAGAATACAGGGTCGTAACTCGCTCCAACATACACATCCGTAACCGAAAGCGATGTATTTTTCGAAACCATCTTACTTATCGTAAATGAGTCCTCACAACTAATTGTCTCCATATCCTCACCGCTTATCGTTGCACGCACTTTGTACTTGCCCGCATCCTGCGGTTTGGTTGTTGTATATGATGTGGCATTTTCAGCCTTATACTCAATTACAGATTCATACTCCACGCCGCTATCAACGTGTACTGCAAGAACAGGCTCATACGGTGTTCCAACAAATGTATTAGGTACAGTAATCTCTGCCGTTCCGTTTTTGAACTTCCCGATTGTAAATGTGTCATAACATATCGTTTCGTTATATTTGCTTGTTTTAGGTATTGTTACTTTGAGCTTGTATGTACCCGGTTTGCTTGGCGTAGTACCCGAATAATTTTCTTCGCTTGACAATGTGTATTTATAATCAATGCTACTTTCAACCTCAGACAAATCAACGCACGTCACGACAGGATTTATCTCTCCGCCATACTCGACATCCGCTACCGTAACACCGGTATCAGACGGACGTTCATTTAATTTTATATTAAACTCTCCTGAGCAGACTATATCAGCGTAATCACCATGAGCCGGAATTGTTGCACTTACCGTATACGTACCTTCCATATTCGGCTTCGATATAGCATTGCCGTCCTTATCATAATATGAGTAAAAATCCGAAGCCGAATCATCTATTGTTTCATTATAATCCTCAATAGTTATCGAAGGTGCCCACGAATCATCAACACACACGATTCCCGCGTCTCCCACGCTAATTGTACCGGTCAAAGTTTTTAAAGGTGCATTAAGCGTAAATTGCAGTTTTGCCGATTCATTACCTGCCTTGTCTTTAGCTACTAATGCAACTTGTTTCGGCTTACCAAACTCCGAATCTATTGTGACAGCAATACTTGTGTCATCATCATGTTCTTGTGTATATGTTGTTTCCGCTCCATCTATAGTTGCAATAACTTTATCAATATTATCATCTTCATATTGAACCTCAACCTTGCCCGCTCTAAATGAGGCATTATTATCTATTGATTTTTCTACATCATCAATGAACGATTTAGTAATAACCGGTTTTTCGGAATCAAAAACGATACTGTCAAGTCCGTCAACCAAACTGTTTAGTTCCTGTGCCATGGTATATGCGCCATCACCTCTCTGCAAGGCTATTTTAACATTCGGACTATATGTATCGCCCGAGTACAATTCATCCTTTGTAAGAGTAAGTGATTCAGAAAATTCTCCCGAATCCCCTTTTCTGATTTTGTATCCCGTGTTAGGTTTTACCGTAATACAATCTTTGACATAAGCAGGATTGCCTTCGACAGAAAGATAATTCGTTCCATCCACTTTGTTACACGCATCAAGTGGTAGTTCACTTATTGTGTAAGAATACTCTCCAGAAGTAGCAGCAGCATACGGACCATTTGCAGCCACATCGACTTTAAAATTATGTGTTCCCGCTACTGTCGGTTGTGTGCTTGAAAAAATCGATTCTCCTGCTGCTTTATATGTTATCGTATAGTGACTTGTCGTGTATGTAACTCCCGTGCCGCTTGCGTGCACATAATCTCTTAAGTCATAAGTCTGCCCCTGATAGATTGTTGGAATAGTATCACAAGTAATCTCGAGTGGCTTTTTTTCTATTTCAAAATCTTTAGTAATTATCTTTTCTTCATACTCACTATCCCCAGCCACCTTTGCTTCTAAAGTATACTCACCCACTGCCGTCGGAACTTCTCCGGTATATGTGCTGTCATCCGATCCCTTTTCTTTGTATCTTATTACAACATCCTTTCCGGTGGTCGAACTACCTGTTATATTAATTGTTTCTCCGATTGTATATTTTTCCTTATACCCGGTAAGTGTAATATCTTGAGGCTTTTTACCGTATTCCAAATGGATATAAAAACCGTTATTGCTATTACCTGCCATATCAAATGTTTTATATGAACATGTCAACGTCTGTGATTCATCAACAAGGAATTCTACAGTTTCTTCTAATGCATATTCTTCCGAACTTAATTCGCGCTTATCCTCTGCAACTGTTGCATTATTAACTTTGCTCTTATATTTAGGCATTATAATACTGTATCCATCTCCCGGATTATAAAACAAATGATTTTCCGAACCATCTTTTATTCGAAATCTGACTGTCAGACTATAACCGGCCCTGATATTTGCGCCGCTTTCAAAAGCACCAATTTCTTCCGCCTCGCCATCACTCGTATATTTCACTTTTGCCGAAATCACAGTGACATCATGGGGACCCGTCTGATCTCTTAATATATCTTTTATAGTCGTTGAAGCATTTATTATATCTTCTTTAGAAATAGGTGTTCCCGGTTCTGTACTTGTTTCCTCTCTAATGTATATATCATCATCGTTATATTGTCCATAAAATTCGCCATATTTAATTTCACTGCCATAGACTCCATCCTGTTCTTTACAAATACTATAGCCGGATTCGGCGGTAAAAATCACTTCTGTGTCAACCGAACCATTAATATAATATATTTTCTTTCCACTAACAGGATCCTGATATTCATTAGGGCAATCATTAACAGTAACCGTCACTTTTGATGCCAGTGAATCTTCTGCTTCAACACCCATCGGAACCGCCCACAAAAGGCTTACAACCATAATAAATGCCAGTGTTAAACTTGATATACGTCTATTCATTTTTCTCATAAACAATCACCTCTTTTATGGTACAAACATGTATAGTATTCAATGAATAAATTATATCAAATTAAAAATCAAAAGTACGGTTTTATGTCTATTCGGTCGTTTTTCGTGTCTATTCGGTCAAATATAAAAATCCCGACAACCACCTTAGTGATTATCGGGATTACATTAATCGATTTTTCAAGTTCAGGCCAATATTTCCGTTGCCATTTTTGTTGCTTCTTCTTTTGATAACAAAGGGTCTGTTGACATGTAATGAGCAGCAAGCTTAGCTATATTCTCTGCTCTTTCTTCTGTTTTGCCTTCTTGTCTGCCCTCAGTTCTTCCCTCGGCAATGCCTTGTCTATGTGCCGTTATAACCTCTAGTTCTATTACTTTACCGCCCATAATATCACCCACTCTCTTCTGAACTTTCTCTCTTTTCATAGTCATTTTGTATGCGACTTTGTGTATCATATTAATTATAACACTACATGACATAACAGGCAAGAACCCGCTTTCCACTTCTTTCTCTAACCTTGCAAGTATATCCCTGTACACATCCGAAAACTCCTCAAGCCTTTCCGAATCTTCGTTAATGGCATCCAACGAAGATTCCATATTGAAAATATAAAATGGCAGCAGCATATATAAATGTTTCTCAAATATATCTTCAATACCAAGCTCCGACATTCGTCTTATAGCAATGGGATATTCCACACTTCCACCAGGTGTTGACAGTTTAACATACGCCTTGTCAAAATCTCCACTACCTCGTAGCAACAAAATTCCACTATACGGCATATCAACACGCAAACAATGTTCTTTAATCGCTGACGAATCCAATGCCACCTGTACATCATATTCAAACATCCTAACAAGCAACGTGTCATCATACTTCTTGCTTTCACACTCATGATGATATAACCTATGTTTTCCATTATCAACAATCTCAAATGCCGAGTCTGTTATTCGCTTCTGTTCCGAGTGATTCTCGCCCTCTATGAAATGCTCATTACGTCCCCTTATTATCTTTGCAGAACTACCATAGTTCTCATTATGAAAATAATTGACAAATGGTATTAGAAGATCGTCACACTCGCTCTCCATTGTACGGTAAGCATCATCATATGCAAAATCCGAATAAACGCCATCTTTTTTCTTACTTTCTTTCTTCTTCCCGGACATCCAATACCTTATCCTTCCGGTGTAACGTCACACAAAATATTCGATCGTGTGCATAGCATACCACATCAAAAATACCCCGTCTACAATTGTGTATAAAGATACATAATATTCTAATTTGCCAAAAAACAGGCGGTTTTTTATGTACAAAAATACATAAAGTTATGTACTTTTTATGTAACAAAAAATCCCGACAACCACATTGATATGTACCCTCTTAACATGGACTATATCATTGTGATTGCCGGGACCGGCTCATAATTCTTAATATTTAACTTTAACCTTCTTGCCTACATTCTTCTTTGTGAATATCTTCTTGTAAAGTTTGGCGTACTTCTTGTTAAGTTTCTTCGAGCCAACATTAACCTTGATAGTTATTGATTTTGCCTTACTTCCCTTGAATGCATTCTTAACACTTTTCTTCGTAAGTTTCTTGGTCTTAATAACCACCGTACTTATCTTCGATTTATTGAATGCACCAGTAGAGAGTGTTTCTACATTCTTACCTATTGTTGCTTTCGTTGCGACACATCCACTAAATGCATTCTTATCCACAGAAGTAACTTCATATGTCACACCGTCAAGTGTTACCGTATCCGATACTACAACACTCTTTGCCTTTATATCTGTTGTACTCTTATATTCAACCTCCGGTGTCTCTCCGACTTTTGATGTTACTACAACCTCTGCCTTAGAAGTGCTATCCGTAACCGTAGTTCCCTCTGCCTTAGGGGTATCAACTGCAGCAGGTGCTTGTGTTGTTGCAGGTGCCGATGTAGTTCCAGCCGAACCGCTTGATGCAGCCGTAACAGTTAAAACACATGTCGCAGACTTTCCACCTGCAGTAGCAGTAATCGTTGCTGTACCTGCAGCAACTGCTGTAACCTTTCCACCATCAACTGTAGCAACAGCCTGATTACTTGAAGACCATGTAACAGTGCTGTTAGTTGCGTTAGAAGGAGCTACTGTTGCAGTTAATGTCTCACTGCCACCTGCTGTAAGAGCCATAGTTGACTTGTCAAGAGAAACACCGGTAACAGGAATCGTTGTATTAATCTCAACAGGAAACTGAACTTTCTTAAACGTTAATTCTGCTCCCGTAGCATTAATTGCAATATCTGTTGCAGCACCTGTTCCTGTATAATCTGCCCATCCCTTGCCTGCAATTTCATTTTTTACATTACCGTAAATTGCAACATACTCTTCTTGTTCTGCAACATTTGTTCCTGCTCTGGCAATAAGAGTACTGTCTTTTGAAATAATAACATCGCCTTTCACTCCATTTATTTGATCATAACAATAAATCCCTGAACTCATATCACCACTACCGCCTGATAGTCCTTCCGCAATAAGATTTCCACCGTTGATCTTAACAAAGGCATTTTCGCCAACAACCTGCATTCCATTGCATCGTGTTCCCACAGCCTTGACATTTCCACCATTAATCGTAACGGAATTCGTATTAATCCCATCATATAAAGCCGTCAAAGATATGTCTCCACTTTCAATAACAATACCATTCTGATAACTATTAATGGCAAAATCTTCCGTATTAACATTTAGACTTCCTTGACCTTTTAAAACAAGCGTGCCTACACTTTCAATTCCTACTTTATATCCATCAATACTATTTTTTCCTTGTAGTTCTATATTAAGTGCTTCTGTACCCGAATATAAAATAGCTGCGTAGGGTCTTCCTTCTTCATCTCCTGTGTAGTTATAACTTGCACCATTCAATGTCAGCGTATGTGTTGATGCCACATAAGTCCACCCTTCACCTGAACAATCATTGTCACTATCATAATTTGAACCCGAAATACACAGGTCATCCGTCGCAGCGTACACATTTTTAGTTGTAGCTTGAACTACCCCAAAACTTAGAACAAAACAGATTAATAATGATATACATTTCCAATTCATTTTTCTACCCATACATCTTCCTCCATTTCTAATACATTAATAAGTTACCTAATGAACACATTATATCAAATTAAAAACCAAAAATATTGATATTTGTCTATTCGGTCGTTTTTCGTGTCTATTCGGTTATTTTCCCTATTATTTCATTGCAAGAAAAGCCTTTTAACGATATAATATATATAGTTACAAACATACGAGAAGTTGTTTTGGGGGGAATACAAATATGTTGAAGTTTTTTGGACGGGGTTCAGCATTCGACGAGGAACAGAACGGTGCGTTTTTCACCGATGGTGATGATGTAATTCTGCTCGATTGTCCAATGTCATCATTTCACAAATTACGGCAAATGAATATCGAACATCTTACGGAATCTCGAAATATCCGTATTATTTTTGTGCTGGTTACGCACACTCACGGAGACCATGTAAGCGGTATATCAACGCTTATCCAGTTTGCATACTACGTATGGCATGTGCCTGTTGTTATCGCAGCACCAAACAATAAGGTCAAAGAGGATTTACGATATCTCATTCTTCACCTTGAAGGTTGCGACAGTCACGCATTTCATCTTACAACATCAGATATGCTCAAACTATGGGTAACGGACGTGATACCAACTACACACGTTCCCGGACTTAACGGTCGTTGCTTCGGGTATCATTTAACCATAGGAGAAAAATCAATAATATACACCGGCGACACTAACACATTAGAGCCATACAAACCGTATCTAACCGGTGGTGAAAACACATATCTTTACACAGAAATGTCAGTACGCAAATCACCTGTTCATCTTTATCTTGATGAGGAACTTGATTATTTAATATCACTTGCAGAGAGCGGAGTCCATGTGTATCTCATGCATCTTGATAACATACCAAAGGCCGAAGAAATGATTAAAGGAACTCCAATTCAAATCGCACCATTATATACAGAGAAATAACAACGATATATTACAACTTGCAAAGGGGGATTACCATGGCAGTTAATTCAGAACAGACACTCAATGATATTTTCGCAATATCAGACCAACTTTATTCAAGCATGAACAGCGAGGCAGGCGGTGACCACTCCAAGATTTTCGAATATCTTACCAATCTTGGCAAGCTTCTTGCAGATTCAGACAGAGCAAGTTTCTGGAAATGGGACAAAAACAGCCACACACTTTGGACTACAGCCGCAACAGGGACAGACAGAATTACAATTCCGGACACAACAGGACTTGTCGGCAAAGCATTATCCGAAGGTAGGGTCATCGTTACCAACGACCCGTACAACGATCCCAATTTCAATTCAGATGTTGACAAGAAAACCGGATATGTAACACGTTCAATTCTTGTAATGCCGGTTGCCAACATCAAGGGCGAATATATCGGAGCATATCAGGTAATCAACAAGCTGGGTGGTGATGGAAAGTTTGACGAGAAAGAAGACTGCCACAAGCTTTCTCTTGCAGCAATGATATGCGGTCTTGCACTTGAATCTGACGTATTCTTAGAAGAGTCATACACAGACAAACTCACAAAACTCAAAAACCGCATGGGCTTCTTCGCAGACTTCAAGAAATCCTACGATGCAATTATCGCTGACCCTAACAGAAAGCTTTCGCTTTTCATTTGCGATATAGATAAGTTCAAGAGAGTAAATGATACCTACGGTCACAATGCCGGTGACGAAGTACTTAAGCACGTTGCTCAGGTAATGACCGAGAACACAAGAGAATGCGACGGCATGTATCGTTGGGGTGGTGAGGAATTCATCATGATTATGACCGATACCGACATCAACGGTTGTGCAGAAAAAGCAGAAACATTAAGAAAACTTATCGAGGCATCCGAATGTGTTGCAGACGGCAATACAATCAAACATACAATGAGTTTTGGTGTAACAGAGTTTGACCCTAATAAGACTATTGAAGAGAATATCAGTGTAGCTGACGAAAAGCTCTATACCGCAAAAGAAAGCGGACGTAACCGAGTAATCGTTTAAACAGTTGATACTTACAATCAATTCATCAAACAACAAGTAAGCCGCAGGAATATAACATTCCTACGGCTCTTCTTATTATCTATCCACACTCACAACCTCATATACCATGAATCCTTTGCTCTTACCTTTAAGTGCAAGTTCTCCGACTTCTTTAACCTCAATTCTTCCTTCAAGGCGGCGGTAAACCTCATCACTTATAAGAACTTGTCCCTTCTTGGCATTAGCCTCAAGTCTTGCAGAAGTATTAACCGTATCACCAATTGCCGTGTAATCCATTCTGAAATCACAACCGACATTTCCGACAACCGCAGGACCGCAGTTAACACCAACACCAAATCCGACGCTTCTTCCGTATTTCTCAAACAGTACTTTTTCTAATTCTTCGCCGCCTTTGACAATATCCATAGCGGCACACACTGCCTTAAACACGTAATCTTCAAGGTCAAACGGAGAATTAAACACTGCCATAGTCGCATCACCGACGAACTTATCAAGTGTTCCCGAATTGTCAAATATTGCTTTTGTAGTAAGGCTTAAGTATTCATTTAATATTTCCACAACCGTCTCAGGCTCTAACGCCTCCGACATAGTCGTGAACCCTCTGATATCCACAAACAAAACAGCTATATCTCTGTTACGTCCGCCAAGTTCAATTTCAAACTCACCCTTCTTTGAAATCTCCTCAACAATCTGCGGGGCAACATACTTACGAAATGCATTTAACACTTTCTGTTTTCTTGCCTTTTCTGTAATGTAATTAATAGCAATCGCATATACATATGAAACCAGAGCAATGAGCGGCAAATAAATGATACTAAACGTCGTACCTTTGTCATTTAACATCACGCAAAGCCACACTTCAAGTCCAATCGAAGCAATAAGAAGTATAAGAGACTGCCATACCTTAAGCTTTCTAAATGCAACATGAAGCAGCATAGCAATAACTGCTGTTATAAGTCCAAATAAAATCGGATTTCCATTAATAGCAAAACGATTCTCGATATATGACTGAAGGATATTTGCATGAATCTCAACTCCGTACATCTGACTTCTTCCGCCGTTTGGGACACGGAAATTATCCTGCATACCCGGAGCATACGCACCAATGAAAACAATGCTGTCAGTAAATGCTTTTGGATCAATCTTGCCACTAAGAACATCCGCCATTGACAAATATTCGTAATCTCCCGGCTTCCCCGAATAATTGATTAACGATCTTCCGTTCTTGTCCGTCGGTATCTCTGTCGGGCTAATATTATTGATACGGCAATATTCATCATATATCACCTTAGAAAACATCTTGTAATCAACGCCATCAGCATGCTCTACAGGAATAATACGTCTTACTGTTCCGTCAGAGTCTTGAGACACATTACTAAATCCAACCTTGGCAACTGCTGCAATCTCATCATACGGTTCATCCACGCCTTCAACAGGTGCGACCATAACCCCAGACTCATTTGAGATAAGGCGCTGACCATATATGAGCTGTTCAACCACAACAACGTTGCCGCTCTCCTCTGCCGCCTTGGCAAATACAGCATCTCCGTCATCTTCTTTTTCAACATTGCCCGAAAAATGCACATCGAATGCAATAATCATTGGCTTAGCATTTTCATCAGAATTAAGAGTCTCTATAAGCTGTGCATATCTGTTTCTCGACCATGTCTGTATCGGGCCATACTCATCAAGTGTCTTTTCATCAATTCCGATTATTTTAATATGGCTGTTGATTCCTCTCGGTATCTGGTACAGTCTGTCACGCACCATGTAATCAAGCGGTGACAGCAGGTTAAATACCGTAAGGACAAATACAAGCAACCCACAAACCAAAGTTTCCAAAGGTATCAATACTTTGTTTTTCATCATCATAACTCCCTCAATTAATTATAGTCAAAACACAATGTGGGCGACATAATCATGCCACCCACGTAATAACAAAGATTATTGTTTCTCAAATGTATAATCGCCCGAACTGGTAACAAAGAATTCCTGTCCTCCATTATATACAGTAGAATCACCTGCTACAACCCATGCACCCGGTTCTAATGTGTACACATCACCTGAGCGAAGTTTAACTTTCTTTCCACCCGGAATTATTTTATTCTTTAACCATTCAGACTTAAGTACCAACTTGATGTTGTTCTCATTACCTGCCTCATCCTCAGTTGTGATGTTAAATGTTTTTTCACCCATTTCAGAATCAAGCTGTAATGTTACAGTTTTGCTATCAACTGATACCTCTTCACCGTCAAGAGTAACCTTAGCCAAGTTCTCGTCTGAGATTGAAATTGTAAGGTTGTCCGCATATAACTCTTTTCCGTCAGTTAATGAAACTGCTTCACCGTTAAGAGTTCCTGCAAGTTTCGGTAATTCCTTATCTATCTTGATCTCTTCATCAAAGTCAATAGGTTCTAATATCTCATCATCCGATGTTCTCTTGACGTATATTTTCTTAAGATCGTTTGTATATTTAATTTTATCGCTATACTTGCCGTCTTTGGATGATGCAAACTTGTATCCTTTCGGTGCTACAATATACACGTCGCTCTTATAGTATCCATTCTTACCTTTATCGCCTGACAACTGATAGATTACACTGTCATTCTTATCATCAACTTTTGTAATTACGTAATCCGCTTCACAAGTTGCTGCCAAGTATTTATCGGTCTCAGGTATCGTAGCACGAACTGTATATGAACCATGTGTCTTTGGTTTTGTCTTTGAGTATGTACTGTCGTCTGCATCTTTCTTTTTATACTCAAAAACAGCCTTGTTCTTACCGTCAGAATCCGTTGTCAGTGTTGGCGTGTAATCTTTATCTTCCTTTTGTTCACTAATTTTAACAGACGATTTTGGTTTTTTCTTGCTTATCTTAAATGACGACTCGCAATCAAGCATTTCATACTTGTCTGTGTCATACGACAGTATCGCTTTTACATAATAAGTGCCCGCCTTCGTAGGCTTAGTAGTGCTATATGCATCATCAGGTGTTCCTGATGCTTTGTACATATACTTAGCTTTTACATCAACTACAGGATCAACTGTAACCTTCGGTTCATACGAATCACCTACATAGTTATCAGCAACACTTACTTTTGCTGATATTTTTTTCTTCAATATACTAAAATCGCAAGTAGCGCTTTTCGATTTATATACGCTATTTTCCTTTGTTGTTGCTTTCAATGTGTACTCGCCGGCCTTAACAGGAACCTCACTGGTATAAGAAGTATCAGGTTCTTTCTTTCCCTTATATTCATAAGTTACTTCTTCAGCAAGCGATGAAGGATTGGTAGTCACAACCGGCTTTATTGTATCTCCAACATAAACATCGGAACATGTCACCGACACTTCCGGTGCCTCCTTTGGATATTGCAACTTAAATCCAAGTGAAGCTACATTACCGGATTTATCCGAAATCTTATAATAACAATCTTTGACAGCCGAAGAGTCTGAAGTCATTTTAATTGTACCCGTATATGATGCACCGGAACTACTCATTGTCTCGATTTGTTCCATTTCATCCGCTCCAAATTTGTACGCAATTTCAGGAATCAAATTAGGATCATTTGCCGTCAGAGTGATTTTGAGAATTTTTGCCTCCACAGTTTCCCCTTCTGCAGGCGCAGTTATCGTTTTACCATCAGCTGAGAAAACAGCGCTTGTTATTGTCGGATCTACACTATCAAAATGAATGTTGGCAAAATTGGTATTTCCCTCATTAGGGTTTTCATATGTATATATGTAATCCGACAATTTCAGGATAAGGAATTGTTTATCACTATCTGATTTAATCTCTTGATACTTGTCGCCATCTATAATCAAGCCGTCAATAGTATAATCAGATTTATCATTACCTATCGCATAGCCATCAGGTGGACTGAGCTTAAATGATTTTTTAACATATATACTACCATCATCATAAGTGTGGATATCATCAGGAATGCCATCTGACACATCCGGTCCCGGTGCAATAGTTAATTCAACCGGTTCAAGGTCAGTATCCTCCGGCATTAATTTCCAAGCCTCTGTAGGAGTGCTTATATTGGAAACTGAAGCCTCATTAGAACCAACCACCAAGTAAATCGTTCCACCATCCGAACTGATTTTTGCATTCGGTTTAGCTACAACAGTTCCAATATTTTGGCTATTATATCCATTTGTTTTAAATGATTTAGCAACGTTATATTTTGCTGCAGATGTATTCTGTACAACTGTAAGCACAACGTCATCCGCCTCTACAACACCATTATTATAAAAACTTGTTAGTTTTGAAGTATCAAGCGTTCCGATTTTTAAGGTTCCGTTATTTTTTATCGAACCGGAAAGACTACCACAAATAAGCTTGTTCCCTTCACCAATCTCAACACCACCTACTGAACCATCAACAACCATGTCCTTATTTCCGATAGTATAACCACCAGACACCAAAATACCGGAATCTTTTGAAACCATCCTATCAATTTCATCTAACCCACGTTTGTTTTCATTGTCATCAGTAATCACTTGCTTACCTTCATAAGTAAAAATATACGAAGACGTTTCACCTGAGCAAGTCCAAACACTCTGGTCAGTATCTGCCGCATTCATCGGCACATACAAAAGTCCTACAACCAACAATACCGAAAGTACAAAACTCAAAAACTTCTTCTTCCTTTTCCTTATTTCACTACTTCTATTCATAAAACCCCTCCTTAAGAAATGGTCTATAATTCATCATTTGCGATTACTTCCACTCAATAGTCAAATCGCCATAAACCGGTTGTGAGAAATCATAATCCCACGAACCCGATTCTGACGGCTGCAAACTTGGCATCTGTGCACATGATCCTTTCTCAACCGTCTGTGTACCAAACACTGTTCCGTTATGCGAGAATGTAACCTCAAACGGACCATACAAAATCTTCTCTATCTCTTTGTCATCACCACTGACATCTCTGTCATCCTTATTGATGTAATCCAACAATTTCTTAAGAACTGTTTCAGGAAGCTGTGAATAGTCAATATCTTTAGGTTCGCTCACATAATCAACCGTCTTACCGTCATCATAGATAAGAACTTCCTTGCCTTCTTCTACCGAAACTTCTTCATCCGAGATTGTTCCATCCGCGTAGATAAGTTTGGTAACAACCTCACCGTTGAATACAGAAACTTTCGTATACTTAACGCCATCTTTTTCAAATACCTCAACACGATATATAGTTCCACGAACTGACATCGTTGAGTTCGGCGTGTTGACCTCATAACTTGATTCTGATGAAAGTTTATTCTGAATATCATTGGTAATAGCACCGGCCACAAGATCTATTGTAGTCTTACTATTCTCGCTTGTTCCCGTTGCGTTAAGTTTAAGTTCTGTGCCATCCTCGAGGTAGATATATTTGTCCTCGTCAGCCTTAATTGTAAATGTTCCCTTTGTGAGAGACACTGTATCCCCTGATTCCAACACCATGTTGGCATAAGGTTCTATATCTCCGGTACCGTCCCTGTTAACATTAGCAGTACCCTCTACTTCAAATACCTTAAGCAGACGATATCCATCCTTTTTCTTCGAATACAGCAACACTACCGCAGCCACAATCGCAATGACAAAAACAACACATATTGCAATGATAATCTTCTTATTCTTTCCCATAACTACCTCTTTTTCCCTTCTCGTAAGCTTTTTCCAACCAAATGATACTACAAATCTATCTCTACTTTTCTGTCTTTAGGCTCGAATTCACGATACTTAACGCCTACCATATCAAACATCATTTTTGATGCGATTGTCGCTTCCGTATCGGAATACTTATCTGAAAGATATACAACTTCCTTAATACCACTCTGGATTATTGCCTTGGCACATTCATTACAAGGGAATAATGTCGAATAGCATCTTGCACCCTTAAGAGAACCTGCACCGTAATTGAGTATGGCATTAAGTTCTGCATGACAAACAAAGAAATACTTGTTCTCAAGCGGTTTACCGACTCTTCCCCAAGGCATCTTGTCATCATTACAGCCTGAAGGCATTCCGTTATATCCTACTGATAAAATCTTATTATTCTCATCAACTATACAGGCACCTACCTGTGTGTTAGGATCCTTGCTACGCTCTGCTGAAAGCAATGCAATTCCCATAAAATACTGATCCCATGAAAGATAATCGTCCCTTTTTGTCCCCTGTACATTCATCGTTGTAGTCTCCTTCCGGTTTACTTTTCAAAAAATATAAAAAATCAATATATATTTTATCATAATTTACCGCAAATATCTACAAATATATACAAATACCACACCAAAATAGCACCCTCCATATACTTAATTGCAGTTTCTTTTAATTTTACTCACATAAATATTAAAAAAAACAAAAAAATAACAGCTTCTCCTTACAAAAGGAAAAGCTGTTAAATGATTCACTTATTAATTAGTCCTCAAGATTGAACTTGTCATGGATAGCATTCATTGCTCTCTCAGTATGCTTCTCATCGATAAGAACAGATACACGAATCTCTGATGTAGAAATCATTCTGATGTTGATTCCTTCATCATAAAGAGCCTCGAACATCTTAGCTGCAACACCTGCGTTACTCATCATTCCGGCACCAACGATTGAAACCTTAGCAACGTTCTTAGCAACATCAATCTTCTCATACTCATGGAAATGTCTCTCAACAATCTCAACTGCCTCATCTGCGTTATCTACAGCAACTGTGAAAGAAATATCCTTTGTACCGTCACGTCCTACTGACTGCAAAATCATATCTACGTTAATGTTATGGCGAGCAAGGTGGTTGAATAATCTAAATGCCACACCCGGCTCATCCTTAAGTCCTATCAAAGCAATTCTTGCTGCGTCTTTATCACATGCTACTCCGCTTACGAGCATTTTTTCCATTTTTGTACCCTCCTTAACAATAGTACCTTCTGATGTATTCAAACTTGAACGTACAACAAGCTGTACGCCGTATTTCTTAGCAAGTTCAACCGAACGATTGTGAAGCACGCCTGCTCCAAGAGTTGCAAGCTCCAACATCTCGTCGTATGTAATCTGATCAAGTTTTCTGGCTTTCGTAACGATTCTTGGATCTGCAGTAAATACACCGTCAACATCTGTGTAAATCTCACACGCATCTGCATTTAATGCTGCTGCAAGTGCAACTGCTGTTGTATCCGAACCACCACGGCCAAGAGTTGTATAATCATCAAACTTGTTAATACCCTGAAATCCGGTGATAATGACTATCTTTCTCTGCTCTAATTCATTACGAATACGGTCTGTGTCAATTCTCTTAATACGTGCATTGCCATATACTGAAGTTGTATGCATTGCAACCTGAAATGCATTAAGTGAAATTGCGGGAACACCAAGGTTATTCATAACCATTCCCATAAGAGCTACCGACATCTGCTCACCTATAGTATAGAGCATGTCCATCTCACGCTTTGGCGGGTTAGGATTCATGTCCTGCGCCATAGTAATAAGCTCATCCGTGTATTTACCCATAGCGGATAAAACAACAACAACGTCATTACCTTTCTTATAGTCCTCGATACATCTGTTTGCCACGTTATACATTCTCTCTTTATTGGCAACCGATGTTCCGCCGAACTTCTTAACTATTAACATCTTTAATTGCTTCCTCCTATTGTCACAATCTTAAAAAACCATTGCATACTTTACTACTTTTTATTGTGTCGGTCAATGCTTTTTTCTCAAAAATTAGAAATCAACACGAATTACACTGTAAACATCATCAAATTTCTTAAGATGCTCAGCAAATTCTTCCTCTTTAATCTCATTTGTGATAAATGCAAGCTCGTCCTTAACGCCCGGAGCCTTAACATATAATACATCGCCAAATGCTTCCTTGATTGTTACCATCTGGTCATCATCAAGACCCTTATCCTTCATACGAACGAAGAATCTGTTAGTACAATCCTCAAATCTTCCAAGACTGCTCTTTCTTCTCTCCCAGATTGTCATTATATTGACATTGAGATGCTTAACTGCATCAACTATATCCGAAACAACTGCGCTTGCTGTAGGAAGCTTACCTGCTCCACGTCCGTAGAACATCACGTCATCAAGCACGTTACCATGAACAAATATTCCATTGAATACACCATTTACTCCGATAAGCGGATGATTCTGGCCAATCATGTACGGTGCTACCATTGAGTAGAACACGCCATCCTTCTTCTTGCTCATTCCAAGAAGCTTGATTGAAGCCTTAAGTTCTTTGGCATACTTGAAATCTATATCTGTTATCTTGGTAATACCCTCTGTATGAATGTCTTCATAATCAACCTGTGCACCTGTAACAAGGGAAGTAAGAATTGCAATCTTGCGACATGCATCATATCCTTCTACATCTGCTTCAGGATTACGCTCTGCATAACCTTTATTCTGTGCAACCTTGAGCACATCTTCAAAGGCCGAACCCTTCTCAGCCATCTCTGTCAAAATATAATTAGTGGTACCATTTAAAATACCCGTTATCTCTGTTATCTCATCTGCTGTAAGTGAGCTGTTAAGCGGTCTGATAATAGGAATACCGCCACCAACAGACGCCTCGAACAAATAGTTAACTTTCTTTTCCTTAGCAATCTCCAAAAGTTCTGCGCCGTGAGTTGCAACAAGTTCCTTGTTAGATGTACATACACTCTTACCTGCAAGAAGTGCATTCTTGGTAAATGTGTAAGCAGGTTCAACTCCACCCATTGCCTCTGCTATAATCTTAACTTCAGGATCCTTTAAAATGACATCGAAATCATGAACTAGAATGTTCTCTACAGGATCTCCCGGAAAATCTCTCAAATCCAAAACATATTTAACTTCTATATCCTGGCCTGCTCTCTTATTAATGCTTTCATGATTGCGGTCAATAACCTCAACTACTCCGGAACCAACCGTACCATATCCTAAAACTGCTATTTTAACCATGACTTCCTCCTTTATTCCTCTACCGATTCATCAGCTTCGGACGCTTCTTGTTCTTCATCACTTTCCGACTCGGTGCTTTCTTCTTTGCTTCTTTCTTCTATGAGTCGCTCCAAACGTTCTATATCCTCATCAGGAATTACTAGATTCACATCTACGACAACAACTATGCCCTGTCCTACGCGAAGTACCTTGTTCATAAAGACTGCATCAGAACCGCCAAATGTTGCAATTTGGGGCATACTGTTGACATCGCTTGTATCTATTTCTTCTATATTAACAACCTCATCAACCTCATAGCCAATCATGATACTCGAACTTCTTACTATCATAAGACTTTTGTTAACGTTATCTATTCGCGTAGGCAAACCAAATCTTCCTCGCAAACTGTACACCGGAATTATCTTGCCTCGAAGATTAACAACTCCGGTAATATTATCCGGTGCATCCGGAATAGGTATAACACTGTAGTTCTGTTCCGTACCGTTGACGTGAACAAGCTCCATTGCATATTTTCTATCCGCTATATTGAATATCAAATATTTCACATATGCCATAACACCACTCCTTACTCAAAATATATTATCATTCTCCGACTTCGCCTTCACCGAGACTAAGCCACTTAAGATATGCATTCATAAAAGGCTCAATACCGCCATCTAAAACGCCGTTAACATCCGTCGCTTCAAAACCTGTTCTCTTGTCTTTGACCATTGTATACGGCTGCATTACATAAGAACGAATTGCCGAACCAAAACCATTTTCTGAAACCTCACCGCGGATATCATCAAGTTTTTCCTGATTCTCCTGCTGCTTCAAAAGATAGAGTTTTGACATAAGCATTTTCATAGCCTTGTCTTTGTTCTGATGCTGAGATCTCTGATTCTGACACTGCACAACAATACCTGTCGGTATATGTGTGATTCGTATAGCAGAAGATGTCTTGTTGATATGCTGACCACCGGCACCACTTGCGCGGTATGTATCAATTCTAAGATCATCTTCATTGATATCTACTGTAATGTCATCATCTATATCAGGCATTACATCACATGAAGAAAATGATGTCTGACGCTTTCCCGCTGCATTATAAGGCGAAATACGAACCAAACGATGAACGCCGGCTTCAGACTTAAGATAACCGTACGCATTCTCTCCGTTAATCTGTAACGTCACAGACTTAACACCTGCTACATCACCCTCAAGATAATCAAGTTCTTCAACCGAAAAGCCCTTCTTCTCTGCCCATCGTGTGTACATACGAAGGAGCATGCCTGTCCAGTCACAACTCTCCGTTCCGCCTGCACCTGCATGAAGAGTAAGGATTGCATTATCCTTATCAAACTCTCCGGACAACAATGTCTGAATTCTTAATGTCTCAAAGTTCTCTTTGAATGTGTTAAATGTTTCCTCTATTTCAGGAACCAATGAGGCGTCATTCTCCTCATCTGCCATCTCAATAAGAACACCTATCTCTTCAAACTGTTCTTCCACCTGCTCAAATGCCGCAAGTGTATCCTTGAGATTTTTAACTGTTTTCATTACTTCATTAGAACGCTCCACATCATTCCAGAAATCCGGAGCCTCCATATCTGCTTCTAACTCTGCCACCTTATCTTTCTTGATAGGGATGTCAAAGTGAATCCCTCACTTCCTGTAATGGACTTTCATAAGAAGCAAGTTCGACTTTAATTGCATCTGTCTCAATCACAGAATCACCTCTTTCCTATAATTCCACTTAATCGCAAATGCTATGCGTTTTTACCGCAGCACTGCTTATACTTAAGACCCGAACCACATGGGCAAGGATCGTTACGTCCAATCTTGGCACTCTTTCTCTTAACAGGCTCTTTCATTGCAGAATCGTCTTTGTTGGTTCCTGTAACCTTAGCAACCTCCTCACGCTCTACCTTCTGCTCCACTCTGATATGCGTCATCATCTTAACAGTATCCTGTCTGATTGATGCAGTCATATCATTGAACATATCAAAACCTGCAAATTTATACTCAACAAGCGGATCACGCTGACCTAATGCACGAAGTCCGATACCCTGACGCATCTGGTCCATATCATCAATATGATCCATCCACTTATGATCAATAACCTTAAGAAGAATTACTCGCTCTGCCTCACGAATCATTTCAGGCTCAGGGAACTCCTGCTCTCTGCTTTCATAAAGCTTGGTTGCCTCTTCCTTGATTCTGTCAGAAAGCTGCTTCTTGGTAATACTCTTCATATCATCATCAGAAAGTGTAATCTTATTAATAGGGATAAGATCACGCATCTCCTGATTGAGTGTCTTCATATCCCACTCTGAAGGATCCAAATCTTCTAATATATTACGATCAACAACCTCATCAACGGTTTCATTTATCATATTGAAGATAACCTCGCGCATGTTCTCTCCGTCAAGAACACGACGACGCTCTTTGTAGATTACTTCTCTCTGCTCATTCATTACCTGATCGTAATCAAGCAAATTCTTACGAATACCGAAGTTGTTGTTCTCAATCTTCTTCTGTGCTTTCTCAATGAAGTTGGTAATTGTCTTATGCTGAATCTCCTCGCCTTCAGGTATCTTAAGAGCCTGATACATAGCCATAACTCTTTCCGAACCGAAGAGTCTCATAAGATCATCTTCAAGTGAAAGGTAGAACTTTGACTGTCCCGGATCTCCCTGACGTCCTGAACGACCACGCAACTGGTTGTCGATACGTCTTGACTCATGACGCTCTGTACCTATAATACGAAGTCCTCCAAGCTCTTTGACACCTTCACCAAGCTTGATATCGGTACCACGACCTGCCATGTTAGTAGCGATTGTTACCGCATTCATCTGACCTGCCTGTGCGACAATCTCAGCCTCCATCTCGTGGAACTTAGCATTTAACACCTTGTGAGGAATGTGCTTCTTAGTAAGAAGTCTGCTGACCTCTTCTGAAGAATCAATTGTAATGGTACCTACAAGTACCGGCTGTCCTCTATGGTAGCAATCTGCGATATCCTCAACAATTGCATTAAGCTTCTCTCTCTTAGAGCAGTAAACAGAATCCTCTTCATCGATACGAGCAACAGGAAGATTGGTAGGAACTTCAACAACGTCCATTCCGTAAATCTCTCTAAACTCGTTCTCCTCAGTAAGAGCAGTACCTGTCATACCTGCTTTCTTCTCATACTTATTAAAGAAATTCTGGAACGTGATTGTTGCAAGAGTCTTGCTCTCACGTCTAACCTTAACATTCTCCTTAGCCTCGATTGCCTGATGAAGTCCATCCGAGAATCGACGTCCCGGCATGATACGTCCGGTAAACTCATCGACAATCAATACTTCCTCGTCCTTAACAATATAATCCTTATCTCTATGCATAAGGTTATGAGCACGAAGTGCAAGTATAATGTTATGCTGTATCTCAAGGTTCTCTGCATCTGCAAGGTTATCTATATGGAAGAAATCCTCAACTTCCTTAACACCCTGTGCAGTAAGCATAACCTGCTTGTCTTTCTCATTAACAAGGAAATCTCCGTCTTCCTCAATATCAACACCCATAATGGCATCCATCTTTGAAAGCTCTCCATCTCCCTGACCTCTTTTCATTCTTCTTGCAAGAAGGTCACACATACGATAAAGCTCTGTTGACTTACCACTCTGACCGGAAATGATAAGCGGAGTTCTTGCCTCATCAATCAATACTGAGTCAACCTCATCGACAATTGCGTAATGAAGACTTCTCTGTACCAACTGATTCTTATATATAGCCATGTTATCACGAAGATAATCAAAACCAAGTTCGTTGTTAGTTATATATGTAATGTCGCAGTTATATGCTTCACGTCTTTCATCCTTATTATAGCTATTAAGGATTACGCCAACCTTAAGTCCCAAAAACTCATGTATCTGACCCATCCACTCGGCATCACGCTTTGCAAGGTAATCATTAACAGTTACTATATGAACACCCTTACCTTCAAGAGCATTAAGATAAGCAGGAAGTGTTGAAACCAAAGTTTTACCTTCACCTGTTCTCATCTCAGGAATTCTTCCCTGATGAAGAAGGATACCACCCATAAGCTGAACGCGGTAATGCTTCATACCAAGAACTCTGACTGCAGCCTCTCTTACAACCGCAAATGCTTCTACTAACAAATCATCTAAAGTCTCACCGTCTTCAAGACGTTTCTTAAACTCGTCAGTCTTTGCCTTAAGTTCTGCATCACTTAACGCCTGCATTGACTCATCCAACGCTTCTATCTGATCCACCAAGGGCGTAATACGCTTGATTTCTTTCTCACTGTGTGTTCCAAACACCTTTTCAAAAATACTCATTTCAATACTCCTTAATTACTTGCAAAATAATTCACCGTGCTATTTTATCATCATTCTGTCAAAAAGTAAAGTATTACAAATGCACACAAAAAGGTCGAAGACATTACATCTCCGACCCGCTAATTAACTTGTTATGTAGGACTTAGCACTCAGGCTCGATAAGACCGTATGTGTTACCCTTTCTCTTATATACAACATTAACTTCGTCCGTCTCTGAATTACGGAATACAAAGAAGTTATGTCCCAAAAGATCCATCTGTACGCAAGCTTCTTCAGGATCCATTGGCTTAACAGCGAACTTCTTAGTACGAATGATGCTAATCTCGTCATCATCAGGAATGTCATCCTCGATAAATGATTTCTGGAAGTATGCTGCACTCTGTGCCTGATCAACTAATTTCTTCTTATGTCTTGAAATCTGACGCTCAATAACCTCTGTTACAAGATCTATAGACACGTACATATCATCACTAACCTGCTCTGCACGGATGATATTGCCCTTAATTGGTATTGTTACCTCCATCTTCTGTCTGTCTTTTTCAACAGAAAATGTTACATGAACCTCTGTATCCTCATTAAAATACTTCTCTAATCTGTCAAGTTTCTCATAAACTGCAGATCGTAAGCCATCTGTTACCTCAATATTCTTACCACTTATAATGTACTTCATAATCTGTCAACTCCTTCTTGTCTTAATTACAGCCGGCTTATCCCCATTCTCTCCCTCGAAGGGTTTGGTATCGCACTAAAATCATGCACCCTTCGCATAAGTCAACCGCAATTATATTATACCATATTCTGCATTTTTTTCAATGAATATATTAAGTTATTTTTGTATTTTTTGGGGTTGAGGGCACAAATTTTCTGTCAATTACAATGAATTGTTTTACTTTTCTTGATATTTATTTTATTGATTTTTTTTTAAAAGTCATTATTTTTCGTCATCATTGCCAAAACATATTTTCGATTTTTTTGCTTTATTTCCCACCAAAAAGTAGGTTTTTTTGTGGACAATGTGGATAACTTTGTGTATAAGTCCATTTTTCAAGCATTTTTTCAAAAATGAAATGTGTATAACCGGATTTCATAATCACTTTACATAATTTAGCAACCTCGTTTTACGATTTTTTACATTATTTTTTTGTGCACTTCAACCAATTTAAAATTTAACTAATAATTTAAAATATAAGAAAATTAAGAAAACTTGATTAAATTGTATGTCATATTTCAAAATAATAAGATAATAAAAAATGCTCCTGCTAAAGCAGGAGCAAAATTACTTAATATTATCAATCCCAAATAATTCTTGCAGCACCACAAGGTGTACGATATCCAAGACCGGAAACAATGATACCGGTTGTGGAACTACTTGCATGAACAACCTGTCCACCACCAATATACATGGTAACATGACCTACGCCACCGCTCTTATCCTTGTAGAACAACAAATCACCCGGCTGAATAGAAGATACAGGAACACTTGAAAGGCCTGCCATCTGAGCCGCAGCCGTTCTTGGAAGTGAATATCCGAAATGAGCATATACACTCATTGTAAATCCAGAACAGTCAGTTCCGTTAGTAAGACTTGTTCCTCCGTATACATACGGATTACCAACAAATTGAAGCGCATAGTTAACAACTTCCTGTCTCTTGGTACTTGTCATTTCCGCAAGTCTTCTAAGTTCTGCTTCTTCTTCCTGACGTCTTATCTCTTCTTCCTCAGGAACTGAAAGTGCATGAGCAAATCCATAGGATACATCTACATACTCAGAAGATACATAACCTTCTATATCAGAGTCTACACGAATATGTGTCCACTCATCAACATCATTATTGGAAGGAATAACCTCGTAAGACTCTCCTTCGCCTACCATTGTAAGACAATCACTTGACTCATCCTGATCTGCACGAACGTACAATGTCTCAGTATTAACAACTGCTTTCTTAGGACATCTCTCTTCAGCATAGGCACCTGCCGCATCTCCAAAAAGAAGATAATCATTTCTTACATATCCTAATGTAATACCTGACTCAATCTTGGTCCATGTATCACCTTTTTCTACAACAAGAGCTATACCATTAACCGGAAGGCTTCCCATTCTTTCCGATTCTTCATCAGGTTCCGCTCTTACATTAACCGCCTCATCAACGTATGCAAGACACTTGCCTTCAAATTCGGGATAACGACAAGTTGGAGAATTCTCTCCATCTCCCGTCTGCTCTATATCCTTTTCAGATACTTCTTTTATATTAATACTATTTACATACTGATCAAGTGCATAAGTAATACTGATATTCGTTTCATCTAATACTTCGGCCTTGCTGACATTAACGGGAGCAAAGCACATCAAGCCCGCAGTAAGTACTGCCATAACCGATACCTTACGTATTCTCACAATAAACCTCCTTATCATACGGTAATTAACCAATCATAGCGATTATAACAAAGCAAAATCACCTTGTCAACAAAGCATGGCAATAAAAAAACACACCATAAACAGTGACGTTCATGGTGTGAATGTTAATCTTCTACAAGCGAATATCTATGTTCTGACCAACCATTGGATTAACTGAACGCTCTAACATCTGAGCTAACATATCACCATTAGTCTGATCTACTTCTAATGCCTTGTCAAGTAAAGCCATTCCCACTGCTGTATTAGTATTGGCATTCGATAATACAGTTGTCGACATTCCAATTCCTGAAATCTCCATAATACATATACCTTCCTTACTATCTAATACATTTGTGTTCAAAACACATTCTCTTGTATGTAATTATACATTGTTACCACAAAATATGCAACAAAAATATACGAGAAAATGTGAATTTTTGTTCACATTTTTATATTATTTGAGATTTTCAATACTTTTACGGCAAAATTTATCAATTTGTGTGAAAATTAACTCTTTGTCAGCCTCATTATGTATCTCATGTCGCATGCCTTCCACAAGCAGACCGCTCACATTCATGTATCCAAGATTTCTCATTCTTTCTAGTGCCTGGTTCCATTTCTTTTCGTTGATATAACAAGGATCATCCTCGCCGGAAACAAACAGTATCGGAAGAAGCTTATTGCTTACGTTGTAGCCTTTTTCCTTATATACCGTCCATTCAAGGTTAAGAAGTGACTGATATCCGTTGAGCGTATATACGAACTGACAAAGCTTATCCGCATTAAACTTATCTGAAACCTCGCTATCGCACGAAAGCCAAGCATTACGCCTGCCCTCTGCTTCAAACGGTTTGTTAAATGATCCAACAGCAAGCTCATTTATAAAGGAAGAACGATATCTTTCACCCTTGATAAGTTTCATCATCTTAACCAGCAACTTGCCAAACGGTACTGCAGGTGTGTAGGAAGGGCAGCCCGATACAAAAAGACCGTCTATATCCGAATCATACTTCTTAAGATAAGCACGCACAATCAGCGAGCCCATACTGTGACCATATAAAATAAGCGGAAGGTCAGGATACTTTTCCCTGATTCTTCTTGTTGCCATATGAGCATCTTCAACGTAGCCTTTTTCCATCAATTTATAGCAATAGCCTATGTCATCGGGAGAATTGATACTCTGTCCGTGTCCACGGTTATCATGCATCAAAACGATATAACCACGCTCCGCCATCGCCTGCATAAACGAAGTATATCTATCCTTGTGTTCGTTCATGCCATGAACCATCTGAAGTATTGCCACAGGATTTTCCGGCACCATACAAACACCGTGAATAGTAACACCATCAACAGATTCAAATGAATAAGTTCTTGTCGTAACCATTTAAATACCCCCTTCACAAAGGCCCTGCAATACGCTACTTGCTTTCTGCCTTTTTATCCTTAAGCACAAGCAAACCGATTGGAATGCACACAACCGATATTGCAATCATTGCCGCATATACCGGCTTTGCATTCTTATCATCATTTAAGAACGCTATTTTATCGCCATAATAGAGCGTTATAACCGAAATCGAATTATTGAAGAAGTGCATCACTGACGAACACAACAGACTCTTTGACTTATATGACGCATAAGCAAGTGCAACACCAAGAAGCATTGTCGGTATAAATCTTATAAGGCTCATGTGGTTGATACCAAACAATATCGAAACATACAGTATTGCCATCGGTATCTTAACCTTGCTCTTAAATGCTGTAAGCATATATCCTCTAAACATTAACTCCTCGCATACTGCAGGTGTTGCTGCAATAAGCAAAAGTCCAACCGCAAACGGCATGTGTGATACCAAATCACCAAAACCTTCATTTACAGCCTCGTTGCTCTTCGGAAGCAAATAAGCCAATATGTTGGCCACAATAAGTACTCCGCTAGACACTCCGACCATCATTACAACCGAACCGATGAAATGTCGAACACTTGGCATTTTAAGCAGGAACACTTCCTTTAAATCCGCCTTGATGTAAATGGCCGCAAGCACCGGCAAAACTCCGATAAATATCTGCGGAATTATAACTCCGTAAAGTGGATTATCAAGACTCATAACACCACCCACATAAACCATGATAAGCAATGCAACGATCATAACGAGCAAGCTTTCCTGAATAGTAGGTGTGCTGCCTTTCTTGATATTCTTTCTTCTCTCAAAAAGCTTGATGCCGCTTAATGACTCTCCAAATAAGATTGACTCGCTGTTGTATATCTTTGCAAGCACCCATACCGCAATAAATGCGTAGATCACATTAGACAAGAGCACTATGAATATAAGCTGGAAGTCGTACTTGAATACCATGAGTGTTTTGATAAGAAGACACACATTAGCAACCGGTATAAGAGCAGTCTTTGCAGAAAGCTCAACATTCGGAATAAAACCGATATAACCGGTAAGCATTACAACTAACGTCACAGGTGTTACGTAGTTGTTGGCCTCTTTAAAACTCTTTGCAAATGCACATACACACATAACAACTGCACTCATCAAAAGAGCAAATGCAATAACGCACACTACCGATATGAGTATCGCAGGCACAAAGGTTGATACCTTAAATGAGTTTGCGTCCTCGGAAAGCGATTTAATTGTGGCGAACATGTAAGCTGCCACGCCACCCATCGAAAGCACATTTATACATACCGACACAACCGATATCGTCGCAACCGATAAGAACTTACTCATTATAAGTTCCATGTTGCCAACAGGCATTGTAAGCATTGTCTCAAGTGTACCTCTCTCCTTCTCACCGGCTGTAGTATCGATTGCAGGATACATTGAACCCATAAGGATTGCCGTTATCAAAAGGAATGGAACGATACCGCCCAATATGTTTCCGACAGAGCTTTCCGTACTTGATAAGTCTTCATTTTCGGACTTAACCGGATATAACACTCTGTCAACATCAAGGCCGTCTTCCTTAACATTCTTCTCAGCGATATGTTTAGCATAGCTGTCTATTTCATCCTCGAGCATGTTCATAACCGTAGATGAATTGGTAACCGCCGATAAATAGTGAACCTCATATGTTATCTGTGACTCTGTAACCTTTGTTGTAATGTAGGCATCAATCTCTTCGTCATCAAGCGCCTTCTTAGCATCAGATGCCTTGGCGGTTTTAATTTTGTAATCGAAGCCGTCCTCGTCGCCTTTAATCCAATCCTCCAACGCCTTAACATCAGACTCTGCAACATTGTCGTAAACAACCTTATAGGTGCGCTCCTTTTGTGAGGTGTTAATCATTGAAACAACCTGCATGATAACAAGGAACAACAACGGATAGAGTATTACCGGAAGGACAACCATAGTAAATATCGTTTTCTTGTCCCTGATTACATCCATTATTTCTTTCTTGTAAAGGGTCTTTAACTGCTTATAATTCACCATCAACACCTCCCTCTACAAGCGCAAAGAATGCGTCGCGCAAATTACCCGTATTGGTCTGCTCTCTAAGCTCTGTGGGAGTTCCTGTTGCGATAATCACTCCCTTATTAATCATAACTATTCTGTCACACAAAAACTCTGCTTCCTCCATGTAGTGAGTCGAGTAGAGCACGCTCTTGCCTCTTTTTTTCTCCTGTTTCATAAAGTCAATTATCGACTTTGAGCTTATTATATCAAGACCAAGAGTTGGCTCATCAAATATGTAAATGTCAGGATCATGCACAAGACATCTTGCAATTGACGTACGTTGCTTCTGTCCTGTGGATAATTTATCAACTCTGTTGTCGATAAATGCTTCCATACCAAGAACCTCACTTGTCTTTTCAATCTGCTCTCTTATATAATCACGTTCAAAACCATAGAGTTCGCCAAAAAGATTAAGCGTCTCTCTTACGGTAAAACGTCCGTAAAGTTTGGTGTTTTCAGAAAGATATCCTATATGCTTCTTAAGCTCTGTTTTGTCTGTTATCTCATTACCTTCGCTGTCAGTTATAACAACACTTCCCTCTGTCGGTTCCATAAGTGAACCAAGCATACGAAGAAGCGTGGTTTTTCCGGCACCATTTGGTCCGAGTATTCCAAGTATCTCTCCCTGATTTGCCTGAAAGCTTATGTGGTCAACAGCATAAAACTCTTCTTTTTTTCCCTTTTGAAGAGTTCTTACAAATTGTTTGGTCAATCCTTTTGATTCAATCAAGTAATCATCCTCCCATGTTAATTATGCAAATTACAAAACATATAAGCCAACCGATAGCAAGACAAACATTGTTGGCATCAAATATGCCTGCATCATCATTTTTCTCCGTAATTATTTCCCATGTAAGTTCTTTTTGGTTAATGTGTGCAATTGCCATTATCAACAGTACCGTTAACACAATACCCACTATCGACATCGGAGCAAAAACAATAAGACTTTGCAGCAACTCCCTGTTAGTCGGTGTCCTGTTAAGAAGTTCTTCAAAAGACTGTCCGTTAGAAAGGGCACCGATATTATCAAACATTTCAAAAAGTTTTGGCAAAGCATACATATATACCGTACTTACCGAGTTAAAGATCATATGCAAAAGCATTGTTGAAAGCAGCGAATCGGTAGCCTCTGCTACAAATGCAAACACCGCTCCAAGATATACCGCATACAACATCTGATTGAAATTAAGATGCATAAGTCCGAACGAAAGCGAACTTACAATAATGCCGACAAGAATTGATTTCTTGCGATAGCCTGTTCGCATAATTCCTCTGTATATAAGTTCCTCACAAAATCCCGGAAGGCAACCGATAATTACGATTGCAAGCCAAAAAGGAACATTTCTGGTCACTTCAAAAATCGCTGCCGAAGTCTCATTTTTTACAAAGAACTGGCTCAACAAATTAAGCACCGTAGCCATCGGCGAAGCACAAAGCAACACCAAAAGCGAGAGAAAGAAAGTCGAAATCTTGTACTTTCTGATTCGAAGATCTTTCGTAAAACTTGTATGTGTTACAAATATAAAAACAAATGCACTAAAAAGAAGATACCCCTGTGTAATCAGCAATGACACCAGTGTTTGATTACCGGCAGAAACCATGCTTTGAATGTAGCGTACTAAAAAAGCAAGTGGAATCTCTAAAAGCATAAGCAGGAGAAAATATACTCCTGCTTTGTTGCTTTTTGTATCGGTGCTAACACGCTCAAAGGTATCTGTATTTATTCCGTTATAGTTATTATCTTCTGTCATAACGAATTCTCCTAAGATGTTATTTCTTGATTGCTATTGCTTCCATTTCGATAAGAACATCCTTTGGAAGTCTCGCAACCTCTACACATGAACGTGCAGGAAATGCACCTGTAAAATATGTTGCATATATTTCATTAAGTGCTGCAAAATCATTCATATCTTTAATAAATACCGTTGTCTTAACAACGTCCTCACAAGATGAGCCTGCCGCCTCAAGCAATGCTTTCATGCTGTCAAAAACTCTTGTTGCCTGAACCTTGATATCACCATTTACAACCTCTCCAGTTGCAGGGTCAATAGGAACAACTCCTGATGTGTAAACCATACCGTTTACCTCAATTGCCTGTGAATAAGGTCCGATTGCCTGTGGGGCACCATTTGTACTTACTACGTTCTTCATAATTATGTCCTCCATATGTTTGTTTATTTTGTAATGATTGATTTTTCGCGAATTTCGATGCGCCCTTCCTTGAGAAGGCGTCCAACAGCACGCTTAAATGCTGCTTTAGAAAGTCCAAGTTCGCGTTCAATTAATTCAGGTGAAGCTTTATCGTTAAACGGAAGTACACCGTCAAATGAAAGGATCGCCTGATATACCATTTCACTGTCCTCTTCCATTTGCTGATACGAAAGTTTTGATACAGAAAGGTTAAGTTTACCGTCCTCTCTTACTTCCGTAACTCGAAGATCAAGTGTATCACCAACATTTACTCTCTTGTGAAGTTCCTGCTTAGGAACAAGTCCCTGATACTTGTCTTCAACTGCTATAAAAGCACCCATCTGCTCATTAATCTCATATATGTAACCTTTTACGGAATCACCTTTCTTATAATCACAATCCGTTGTCAAATGATTATAGAGCTTCATGGATACACACGGGCGATTACTTTTGTCCATGTACATATACACAAGATATTCGTTGTCTTTTCTGACCTTGCCTGTCATTTCCTTAAACGGAAGAAGAATATCTTTGGGAAGTCCCCAATCCATAAATGCACCAATCTTGCCTACACTTGCGCAGCGAAGTCGCTTAACCTCACCAAGTGTTATAAGCGGTTTTGCTGTCGTTGCTATCGGACGGTCTTCCGAATCGAGATAAACAAATACCTCTATGCTTCCGCCTGCCTTAAGACCTTCCGGCACTTGCTTTCTCGGCAAAAGAACGGCGTCATCATCGCCCTCGTGCTCGGCTAAATATATTCCAAAATCTTTGCTTCTGACGACCCGAAGGGTCTGCACTTTTCCTATCTCTACCATTTGTACTCCTTATATATTTTTTCATTCGCTGACAGCGAAGCATAATTATCTATATAACTTATATAAAAATCATGAAATCTCTACGATTACGTAAGGTTTACCCTCCGAATCATTCAGAGATACTTGACGCGTCGGGTCGTCGATGTAGCAGACGGGGTGGAGGGTGTCTCCAAATATTGCTGCTTTTCTGTAGTCGACACGGAGTTTCCTAATGTCGGGGGCATCAAGTATATCTAATGCTTCTAGGACGTAGCGTCCGTTATTGACATGCTGATTGGAATCGATAAATGAGCGTTTGACGCGGATAGGTGTATCTATCTCGTAACTTCCGCCTATTATTCTATTCTCTTCAGGAAGAAGCTTAATCTTCCTTGCAGCGTAGTCCATATCCAGTGCGGGTTCTAACACGTAGCCCTCCATATCTTCCTCTGTGGGCTTAGTCGGTGTCATGCTATTAAGATCCATAAACACCCATATTGAGTTAGCACTTACGATTCTCTGTCCGTCTTCGCCCAATATATCAAAGTTACGATAGCCATAGAGTCCTTTGAAGTCATGTGGCCATGTTCGCACCGTAATATTTTCTTTATATTTGGGGTATCTGTCAAGTTCTATTTGCCAGCCGGTCAAAAACCATGCTCTTTTGTTCTTCGCAACATGCTCTACGCCCTTACCTATACTTTCCGATTGAGCAAGCACACAATCCTGAAGGAAATTGACAATACCTGCCATATCCATAGTAAGATTGCTACCCACCTGCGAGTATGTTACGGTTCTCTCCATTATATACATATGTCTTTCCTTACCTGCATTTATTAATAATAGATATGCACCGTCACTTAATAAAGCAACGGCGCAGTTATTACATTCCGTATTGGTGTTATTTAAGTGCTTTCAAGTATCTCTTATATTGTGCCTGCTTAACCTCAACAACTTCATCAAGATTAAGTTTTTGAAGTTCTTCCAAATAACTGTCGAACTCTTTTTCAATATCTTTCTTGCCGGTTATAAAATCAACACCACTCTCATTAACCTTGTTCTGAATATCCTCCAAATAAAGATTAACTGTGTCGCTTTCCTTACTGGTTGCGTATATATCCGGCCAAGGATCTTTGATGTACTGACGAAGTTCTCTGTTAATCTCTGCATGCCAATCAGCAACAAGAATGTCAGTAGCCTCAACCGACTGTGCAGCGGGAAGTACGAATGCAGGGTTGATACCAAACTGCTGTAACCAGTCATTATCTTTTCCCTTTTCAGTATATTCTCTGCTTCCATCATCATTTACAACGTAACTTTCGCCCTCGATACCCCACTGATAGTATTCCTGGCAATGCTCCGACATTGCGTAGTCAAGGAACTTGACAGCAAGCTCTATCTGATAAGACTGTGTACTTACTCCGAACATTCCCGAAAGAGCATTTCTTCCCACATAGAATCCTTTGTATTCGCCGGAAAGCGGTGCCGCACCGACAAATGCAGTAGCAGTGGTTCCATCGTAGTAAGGAAGCACGTTTGAATACATCATTGACATTGCCCAACTGTAGTCAAACGCAACACCTGTAAGGTCTTTGGAAATGCGGTCTATTACTTCATCTCTGTCAACCTCTGTATAATTCTTTTCAAGAAGTCCTTCCTCGTAAAGTCCATTTAAAAACTCAAGATATTTCTTGTAGTTTTCAGAATCTGCATAAGCATAAGTTACGTTACCCTTATCATCTGCCTGAAAACCGCTAACCAAGTCAAGACCAAATGCAGGACCAAACATGTACGGAAGAAACTCTGCCATAATACTCATAGGAATCTCGTCTGTAGTGTCACCGTTATCATTCATATCATTATCTTTGAAATAACGCAAAAGCTCAACAAAATCATCAAGCGTTTCCGGCGCTTTCATGCCCGCCTTGTCAAGCCACACCTGATTATACATAAGACACGGCTGATAGTCATCGGCAACATTTATTCCCGAAACATAATAAATGTGTCCATCCTCTGCAGTAAGCTCGGCCTTCTCAACCGGATTTTGCGATAACCATTTTGTGAAGTTTGGCATATAATCAAAGAACTCATCGAGCGGAACAAAAAGACCCGATTTGATGTAAACCTGGTTCGGATCATTGTCCGGAATCTTAATTATATCTGCATCCGTATCACCCGAACTGATAATAGGAGTCGCCTTCTTCTCGTAGCTATCATAGTCAATCAACTGCCAATCCGGCTCTACTCCTGCTTCTTCAAACACCGCCTTCACGATAGGTGCATTGGCTATATCAACATTGGAATAATTCGAAGTCTGAGCAAGTATCTTAAGTGTACCGCCATCTTTGGTAATTGGCGCTTTGCCACTGTAAACATACCCTGACAAATCTTCCACCTGCTCCGCATTTTTAATTGCATTGTCAACAATATCTGTGTTGGCAAGGCCATCCTCACCTTTCTTGCCGTCACCTTGTCCGCAACCGGAAAGCACTCCCACTGTCATTGCCAGCACGAGTATTCCCGATAATACTCTCTTTCTCATGTAACCCCTCCTCATTCAAATCTCTCGCGCAATCGACCGATTACCCCCATACATTCATCGGTATCGATATCTGCTATTGCTTTGCTTAAAGTGTCCATATCCTGCTTGGTTTCTTCATCGTACGAATACGCTTTTAATCGAGCATCCACGTCCTCCATCGAATCCATATCAAGATTGTCACACGCATCCTCAAGTTCACCCAAAAGTGCAAGCAGAGTATCTTTGTCTATAGGCTGCTTGTCTGCATCATCCTCATCATCAATATCAAAGTGCTCCGAAAGTTTTCCAAGCAACTCCTTATATGCAGCAAGTGCTGCTGCGGTATCAGCTTTAATGGTATCAGTATCTCCCGCTTTGCCAGCTTTTTCAAGTGCTTCGGCAAGACTTCCAAGTTCCATTGCACCAATCTGTCTTGAACTACTTTTTAACGCATGAACATTAATCGTATATGTCTCCCAGTCCTCATTGGTAAATGCTGCCTCTATACCGTTATATTTATCCTCGCCGGAACGATAGTATTCGCCGACAATCTTGTTATACAACGACTCAGAGCCTAGCGCATGTACCGCCGCTTCAGCATCAAGTCCTTCGCAACGGATTAACGAATCAGAACCATCATCCTCGTCTTCTTCATTTCCATCTTTTTCAACTATTTTATCCTGTGGAAGCCATTGCTTAATCTTTGCAATGAGAATTCTTACATTAATAGGTTTTGCAACAAAATCATCCATACCCGCTTCAGCAAAAAGTTTCTTGGCATCACCCATAACATTTGCCGACAACGCAATAATAACCGGCTGGTGAACTTCATCTCCCGCTGCACGGATTGTTTTGGTTACATCAACACCGTCTATTTCCGGCATCATGTGATCCATAAACACAATATCATATTTGTTCGCCATCATTTTCTCAATGGCTTCCTTACCGCCATCCGCAGTCTCAATATTTGCTTTGATAGGCTCAATCAAATCACCTGCAATTGTCAAGTTGATATGGTTATCGTCTACAATTAAAATCTTTGCATCAGGTGCTGTGAAATCAGGTTTAAAAATCTTGCTTGTATCAACTTTTCTCACCTCATCATAACGCTCATTTAATATACCAACCATGTTCATACTTGACTCGGGGCGACGCATTAAATGTAGATTGGGAACTTCCGGCTTAAAGTCAGAAGTAATTCCGACAAGCACAATTCCATTAACATCCGGATGTTCTTCAAGAAACGTCTTAATATCATCAGTGTAACGTTCTTCCTTGAAGAAGAAGAAATCTTTCTTTCCTGTAGGAGCGTAATCACTAAGCTTATCAACAATTGTACTTGTAACGCCAAGTCTGTCCGTCTCTTTGCAAAACTCAGTAAGCATTAATCCGTCATCATCAAAAACAAACGCATGCTTGTCTGAAGCATTATCAACAACAATATCATTGGTTGAATCAACAACCTTCTGCGGAATTGTAAACCAGAAATCAGAACCTCTACCGTACTCACTTTTGACACCGATTGTTCCACCCATCGACTCAACGAGCCTTTGGGAAATTGCAAGTCCAAGTCCCGTTCCTTCTACCGAACGGTTACGCTTGGAATCAACCTGTTGAAAACTTAAAAACAGTTTGTCCAAGTCTTCCTTCCTAATTCCAATACCTGTATCAACAACATGATATGTCATATTAACGGTATCCTCTGATATCGTTTGACAATCTATATGTATTCTAACAATTCCTTCCTTTGTAAACTTAACCGCATTGCCGGCAAGATTGGTAAGCACCTGTCTGATACGCATTGCATCACCGCGTAAAATATGTGGCAAATTAGTCTCAACCGCAACAAAAAGTTCTATAGGCTTATCACCGATTCTTGTGAAAATAACAGAAGCGATATCCGAATATTCTGCAAGCGGCTCGTAATCTTCCTCGATAATTTCCATTTTGCCAGACTCGATTTTGGAGTAATCCAATATATCATTGATAATATTAAGAAGACTGCGTCCCGAGCTCTGAATCTGAAGGAGATAATCAGCCATGCGATCCGGGTTTTTCTCGCGCATCGCAATCTCCGCCAAACCGATAACCGCATTCATAGGTGTTCGAATCTCATGACTCATATTGGCAAGGAAGTCTGACTTCATACGATTAGCTTTCTCAAGGGAGTCATTAGCCTCCTCCATAACTTTAAGCTGCGTCACAGAATCAGTTGCATCATGCAAAATGTATAACGTACCGATAGGCGAATCCTCTTCGCCAAACTTTCTGACATTGACAGTTAGGTAAAAGTCTTTGTCACGACCGTGATATTTAACAATTCTGTCATTGTTTCCATCTGTCCACTCATCAAGCCACTCGTCCAACTTGTTTTTGTCTTTGAAACGATCAACAAGTCGGTCGCTTAATGTATTCTTAATCATATTATTCATATGGATAAGATCATCATGCTTATCATACAAAATAAGTCCGTCACTCATGTCATTGGCGAAACGATCAAGAGACCATTCACGCAATATGTTTCTGGCATAATCGTTAGTAAGATAAAGACATAGTATCGAAACAATGTTGTACGTCATACATGGAATCCAAATAGGAATGGTGTATTGAACTTTGAGAGCCTCAACCACACTATACACAATTGCCATAATAATGAATGTGTAATATCGTGTTCTGAAAATCTTATGCGACCGTATAACAGATGTCAAAAGCACACAAAGAATTATGAAAATGTTGACATACAAAGCAATTCGGTAAGAACGATAACTAAAGAATAAACCCGTATTTTTAGAATCAACAACTACCCAAAATGCCTTACGAAAATATATTCTTTTCTGGAATGAGAGAATCCTTGCTCCAAAATACTGGCTTGCAATCAGATAGGTCTGATAAATACAGATAAGCGTTGTCATAACAACAGACACTATATGCCTTTTTTTCTGCTCAATCAAAATAACCATAAGCAAAAAGGCAAAAAATGACCATGCATGCATAATGTAATAAGGGAGAAAAATATTGGACGAATATCTTATCTGGTTAAGATCTAACACCCCAATACTAAACAGATTACCGGTAGCAATCATCAACGTCAGAATAATATATCCGATGTTTCTTCGCTTATCGGCAATTCCCTTAACCACGCATCCCATAGAAATGAGAAATAAAATTATAAAAACAGCTTTAAGTATATACATAACAATCTACCTGCAAACATGTATTTTACAACATAAAAAATGGTATAATTCACGATAAATTATACCATTTTTTTCATTTTGCGTCAAACCGTTACTGTTCGTCATATACTGCCTTTGCAACAGAAATTGCAACATTAAAATTGTAAGGGATAAGCGTCGATTGAACCGCATGATACAGGTCGGATTTACCCGGCCAGACCGTAGTTAATAACTTATTGTGAGCATCCAACTGATGATACCACGAACCATTTACCTTGTCATGTACAACCTCATCCAGATACTTCATAAAATCTGCGTAATCAGATGCAAATCTTTCATCTTTTGTTACGTGATATAAAACTGCAGATGTATTGATTGCTTCAGCAAGCGTCCAGTGCATTCTGTCATGCACCACGGGCTTTCCTTCCCAATCCGTCGTATACACAATTCCACGCTCACCATCACAATTCCATGCATCATCTATAGCACGTCTGTATAAATGACAAGCCGCATCGATATACGTTTTCTGATCAATTGCTTGATTTTTACCTGTTGCAAGTGTCCACTGTGTAATAAGTCTTGCCCACTCTATTCCGTGTCCGGGAGTTGCCCCATACGGCTTAAATGGATCATCCGGCGTCTCCTTTGCACACTCTAAGTCAGGCGTCCAATCGCTCTTATAATGTTCAGGGATGCGCCAGTTATTATCCCTTGCCCAACCGATAACATAATCTATTATTCTTCCCGCACGCTTAAGATATTTCTCATCATCAATGCAATCATATACTGCAAGAAATGCTTCAACGGTATGCATGTTCGCGTTAAGACCTCTGTAGTCAGAAATCTTGGTGAAATCCTCATTCCACGTATCAACCGCAAGTCCCTGTTGTTCATCCCAGAAATGTTGGTCATAGACTGCAAGTGCGTCCTTTAACAAGTCATCAGCCTTACTGCAACCTGCAAGTTTTGCTGACGTCGCAGCAAGTATTACAAATGCATGTGCGTAACACTGCTTGTCGCCTATGATTTCTCCTGTTGATGTACGTGCCGCATACCAGCCACCATTTTTATCATCATGAAGTTCCCCGCAGATTCCCGTTATTGCTGCGTCAACAAGTTTGTCAGCATCAGGAAATCCCAAAAACTTCGCAATACTGTAGACATGTGCCATACGACAGGTTATCCACGTTTCGCGTTCTCTTTCAACTATCGGTGTACCGTCATCCGAAAGGTAATATGAGCCACCCTCTTTTGACGGAAAGTTTTTTCCAAACTCAAATAATTCATCCCGAAGTTCTTTTAACCATTTTTTATTTTCTCCTGTGTCAATATTGTATTTCATTTGATTGTCCTCCACTATATTTTCTTGATTTTGACATTTTTAGAAAGACCTTTCTTTCTGAACAATTTGGTATACTTCTTAAGCATTTTCTTAGGTACTTTAACAACAGTTTTGTTGCTTATTCCCTTAAAGGCGTTCTTCTTAACAGACTTTGAGGTAAGTTTTGTTGTGCGGATTATAACTACTTTTAATTTGGGACACTTTGAAAAAACGTTATTGCCAATTCCTTCAGCACTGTTTGGTATATCAACTGATGTAAGTTTTTTTGCACCCTTAAATGCATTATCGGAAATGTAGGTTACTTTGTATTCAACACCATTAACCGTAATTGTTTTAGGAACTACTGCTTTTTTTATCTTAGATTTTGATGTACAACTATATGAAGTTGTGAGTGTTTTACTTGGTGTAATTTCTGTTGCTTTTTCCGTAGTTACTATAACTTCTGATGTTGTCTGCTCTTCTGTCTTTAATTTCCCGTCAACAGTTTTAATTGCAAAACTCTTCGTAGTTTCACCTATAAGTTCATAATTGCTATTGGATAGTCCTGTAACAACAGCATTGTGAAGTCCTACATTTATCTGTGCCCCTTCAACAATCGCATCGCATGTGTCTCCATCCAAAACTCCAACAACAGTTGCCGTAGGGCAGTGCAGTTGACCGTCATATGTGAACTCATCATCACTCCAGCTAACTGTGACAGGCTTTGCACTTATCTCTGTTGCAGTTGTAATTACTAACTCATCAAGAGAATATTTCCATGCATCTTTTCCTGATAAAACATATCCGGACAATCTTATTTGTTTGTTCTTTCCTGCATTCCTGCTTACAAACTCAGCGTTGACATTCGATTTATCAAATGTTACTTCATCATTAGTGTAGTTGCCGTACAACGTGCCGGCATATGAAACAACCGCCTTCGTCGTACCATCATATACTTTGTCATCTACTTTTGTTCCCACAACACTCAATTGTTTCCGGGTTATAGAAAATACAACATTATCAATTGTTCCTTTAAAATTACCTACACCTGTAATAATTACCTTAGCCGTATTTTCTCCAATGTCGATATTATTGGCATACGATAAAGTATAATTCTTATCCTTTACAAGTTTAACTCCGTGTAGAATAACGCTTTCAGGATCAGGGGTATTTCCAAAAGGCGAATACTCGCATGCATCATGCGGCATGGTTACAACGGCATCTGTAATATCAATCAATGTGTTTGTATCCAAATTAACTATGTAATATGTTTTAGACAGATATTTTTCTGTGTAGTATGTACCATTGGTATCACCTAATGTTTCTGCTACTTTTTCGGCTATTTCCGTGCTACTTGTCATATATGTTATTTTTGTTCCAAAACGATGCGATTTGATATTAATAAACTTTACGAAATCACTGCAGTCCAAGGTATCACAGTAAAAACCTCCTCTGCAATAATACGTTCCATCAAATGAATTATTTATACTATTCGGAAGTTTGTAAAGCCATTCATAACCCGTACCTGAAGAATTGTATGCATAATGACTTTTTTCGAAATCACTTTTGGGCATTCCAAAATAATAATAGTAATAGCCATCTTCCGCACAATCATCCCATGTGAGATCCACATACATATATGTTTCACCGTCATCATCCGACACAGCATTCCAAGCATGTCCACCACCGCCTCCGGTACCGGAAGAATTAGCCGTACCTACTATGTAATAATTAGGAATACCCATATAATTCATTAGCAAAGAAAATACATCTGCGTATCCTTCACAAACAACCTGATGGTAGTTTTCATCAAAGACGCCCTGTACACTGTGAGCCCATTTTGCCGTTTCCGGAATACTTGTGCCACTCACGTAAGCATAATCCACATTCTGAACAATCTTGTCATGAATTATCGCTATTTTATCCAATGTATTCTCACCCTCAGAAGCAAGAGCAACATATTCATTAACGCCTTTTATTATCTTGTTATTTATCGTTTTTCTTGTTTCGGCACTTGCATACTCGGCATCCGTACAAAGAAATATACTATTGGAAGAATACCAATACGAATTACTAATCCAATAATAAGCAGGATGATCGTAATCATATGCCAAATACACTTGGAATGCAGCGTTAAAATCAAGTTTTAATAGAGCATACTTCAATTCAGCGACGACGTATACTTGTTCTCCATGTAAATTCGTAGCTTCTAAGTCACCTGTTGCATACATAAATCGGTCAGCCGCTTGATCAAATTGCAAATAATATTGCTTTTGTTTTGGGGTTAACGAATCATATCCCCTAGTGCCAACACCTTTGGAAAATAGAGAATTGGGATCCGAATTAAACAATCTTGTTTGTTTGGTTATTTCCGGTGTTTGAACATTCTCCTCAATCTCATGAGCTACAGGTGGTTGCCATCCACCAACAGGCAGATTGTTATCCGGTATCAATCGTTGGAAACCGTCAATTTGATTGGCATGAACTGTAGTACTGCAAATAAGCACCAATACCAATGTGCATAGCACTTTTTTTATCTCATTTACCCATATGTTTTTCACGGCCATCCTCCCGGTTGAAATTTATATTGTAGTTTTTCTTTACTAGATCTTTTTAATTTTTACTTTTTTAGAAAGACCTTTCTTTCTAAATAATTTCTTATAGTTCTTTAACATTTTCTTTGGAACTTTAATCACTGTATTGCTGCTAATTCCCTTAAACGCATTCTTCTTTAAGTTCTTTGAATTAAGTTTTGTTGATCTGATAGTTATAACCTTTAATTTCTTACAGTTTGCAAAAGCATTGTTGCCGATTGAAATAACATTGCTTGAAACCTGTATAGACTTAATTTTTTTAGAACCTTTAAATGCATTATCCGCAATGGAAGTTACTTTGTATTCAACCCCATCAACCGATACGGTTTCGGGTACCGTCACTGTTTTTGCTGTTGCTTTTACAGTACTGCTATATGAAACCGAAGGTGTTTCAGTCTGTGTAGATGTAACAACATATGCTGCTGTAGCATCGTCATCATCAAGAGTTGTTCCCTCTTCCTTTGCTGTACCTGTCGTCGAACTATCAGTAGTCGTTGCTGCTTCCGTTGGCTTTTCGGTACTTGTTGGCACTTCCGCTTTTTTCTCGGTTGTCGCCGTCGTTTTTTCAGTACTTGTTGTTGCTTCCGTCGGTTTCTCGGTGCTTGTCGTTGCTTCTGTCGGCTTATTGATACCTGTCACATTAACGCTTGTTGTTAATGTAGGACAATTATTGTCATTGGCGTATTCTTTATAGCTTATGGTCACCTTATTTGTGCCCACTTTTGTTATAGTTGCGTTATTCAATGTAAACTTCGTAGTTGTTTCATCCGGTGAGTTCGGATAGTGAACTGTCACCGTCACCTCATCTTTTGTAACCGAATTTCCTATTATCTTATCTGTTCCTGTATAAACTGCTGATATACTTGATGCATATTCCTTGCCGCTTTCTGTTACTTCTTCAGATTTTACTTTTGCTGTTTTCGTGACCTGGTATGCTGTTACAGCAAACTCTTTATATACAGGGAATGCACTTGTATATTCCTTCCATTCTCCATCATTGATTCTATAATAGATTTTATCTAACGTATCATCAGTCACTGTTCCTGCTGTCAAGGTTACCTTATAATCACTTGAAACTGTGATTTGCGGTGGCAACGTTGTTACTACAGGTTGTGGCTGTGAACCATTATTTTTTATCGTAAATCTCTTTGTAGTTGCAGAAGAAAGAATATAATTACTATTGGTAAGACCACTTACAGTAGCTATATAAGTTCCTACATCTTTTGCCGCTCCCGTCACGACAGCATTACACGTATCACCGCTTATTACGCCTTCAACTGTTGCAGTAGGGCAGTGCGAGTTACCATCAAATTCAAATTCATCAGTTCCCCAACTTATAGTGACCGATTTTTGTTCTATGCTAAATAAAACATCATCTCTCGTTCCTTCATAATTACCCATTCCGGTAACAATTACTTTTGCGGTGTTTTCTCCGGCATTTATATTATCCTGATATGATAACGAATAATTAACATCTCTTAAAAGCTTGACATTATAAAGAGTAACGCTTTTCGGTATCGGTTTGTTTTCCTTTGATGAGTAGATATACGAACCAGTCGGCATCGTCACTACCGCATCTGAAATATCAATAGGGGTAGTTATTTTAAAATGCGGTATATAATATGTTTTAGTTAAATACGTAATTGTATAGTAGGAATACGAGTCAAATCCCAATTTCAACGTTACTTCGCCCACTTTATCCATACTACTTGTCAAAAAAGTCAAAAACGGCCCTGTTCGATGCGATTTCACATTAACATACTTTGCAAAATTCTCATAGTCAGTAGAAGCGCAGTAAAAGCCACCTTTGTAATAATAAGTACCTTCTAATGTATTACTTATATTATCAGGCAAATCGTAAAGCCATTCAAATCCTGTTCCGGATGAAGTGTATGCAGTATGGCTACCTTCAAAATCAGTTTTTGGCATTCCAAAGTACTTATAATAATATCCGTTTTCCTTATTGTCATCCCATGTGAGATCCATATACATATAAGTTGCACCACCATCATCTGAGACGGCATTCCATGCATGATTGCCTCCTCCGCCTGCACCACTGGAATTAGCCGTACCCACTATGTAATAGTTAGGAATACTCATATAATTCATCATCAACGAAAATGTATCCGCATATCCTTCACACACAACCTGATGATGGGTTTCATCAAAAACACCGTGAACACTATGCGCCCATCGAGCTGTCTCAGGTGTATTTGATCCGGATTCATAAGCATAATCAACATCCTGAACTATTCTGTCATGAATAATCGCAATCTTATCAAGTGTGTCAGAACCCTGTTCTGCTAGTGCAGCATATTCCTTAACGCCATTTATTATTTTATTGTTAATAGTAGTTCTTGTATTGGCACTTGTATATTCGGCCTCTGTACAAAGATATATACTAACTGATGAACTCCAAACTGTATTGCTTATCCAATAATACGCCGGATGGTCATAATCATATGCAAAAAACACTTTATACGCATCCTCAAGTTCAAGCCCCAAGCCTATATAGTTAAATTGACCGACAACATACGCAGTCTTCCCGCTACCCATGTTAGTGGAGTTCAAATCTTCTGAAGACTGCATAAAATCAGCAGCAGCTTCATCAAATTGTGCATATAACTCTTTTTGTTTATCTGTAAGCGCTTCATATCCCACAGTGCCGGCACCTTTGACAAATACAGAATCCTTATCTGAATTAATCCTTCTCGTATGCTTTGTAATTTGAGGCACTTCAACTTCAACGTCAACATCAACCTCACGCAACTCGTGAGGCTGCCATCCTCCCACAGGCAAATCGTCGTCCGATAATGGCTTAGCAGAAATCCCATTAGAATTAGCATGTACTGTTGTACCGCACAGTAACAATAATAGCGTTGTACATAATACTATTTTCACTTTATTAATCCACTTTTTTTTCATAGCCGACCTCCTTGCGCTACAACGCCAACATCAATGTCTATTCCTCACCCATAAGCTTTTCAATTATCGCTTCACAAGTGCCCACATCCAAATCGTCTATAGACTTAAAGAGTGTAAATAAATGGTCATCAATTTCAGCAGGCCAGTCATACTTCTTAAGTTCACTTTGAACTTCTTCCATGCCATCCATATCAAGATTATCACAGGCCTCACTAAGTTTATTAAGCAGTTCCTTCATTACCTCCTCCGGAAGTACAGGCAATTCCTTTTTCTCCTGCTTTTCCTCTTCAAAAATAGGTGCCATACTGCTAAGCAATCCTTTGAAAGATGCAAGTGCACTCTCCGTGTTTTCCTTAATGAATGCCATGTCATCATTTTTGCCGGCTCTCTCTAAAGCCTCTGCCATATCACCGAGTCTGAGTGCTCCAATCTGTCTTGAACTGCTCTTTAGCGCATGAACCTTAATCGTATAATCCTTAATGTCTCCATCCTGATACGCCTTTAATATCTCATCATGTTTAGTCTGTCCGCTTCTGTAATACTCACCTACTATCTTTCTGAACAACTCAGTAGATCCAAGAGAAGCAATAGCACTCTTTGTATCTAGCATATCAAACTCATCAAGAGTATCAACTTCTTCCTCCTGCATTTCCTCAGTTGGAACACCCTTTTCAATCTTATCCTCAGGCAACCATTTTTTAATTGCCGAAGATAATTCCTTAATATCTATAGGCTTGGCAACAAAATCATTCATGCCAACCTCAAAGAACATATTTCGTGCTTCCTCAACGGCATTAGCCGACAAAGCAATAATCACCAACTCATCAGCGCCCTTAAGCGTTCCTCTAATAATCTTGGTTGTATCTATTCCATCCATGTCCGGCATCATGTGATCCATAAGCACGATGTCGTAATCTTCTTTTTCTATCTTCTCAATAGCCTCTCTACCGCTTAAAGCAGAATCTATTTGCATTCTCATAGGTGACAGAAGCCCCTCTGCTATCGTGATGTTAATCTCGTTATCATCGACTATCAAAATCTTGGCCTTCGGAGCTGTAAAGCTGATGCTATATGCCTCCTCCGACTCAAACGACTGCGTATCGTCAGTTTCATCATTTAACAATTTGACCATCTTGTGGGTAGTAATCGGGCATCTTAATGTGTACAGATTATCCATATCTGACTTAAATGTTGAATTGAAATCTATTGTCATAATACCCGTTACATCACGATGGTTCTCCAAAAATTCGCGAATCTCATCATTGTAATCTCGGTGTGCAAAGACAAGGAAATCTCTGTGTCCCATATAGTGTTTGTAATTCTTGATGTCTTCTATAAAGCCCTTCTCGATTCCAAGTTTTTCCATCTCCTCGGTAAATGCCTGCGCTCTGGAAGGATCCTTATCCAATATGACGGCACATTTGCGCGAAGCACCGTGTACATGCAAATCTGAAGCATCTTCCAAAACTTTTTGAGGAATTGAGAACCAGAAATCAGAGCCTTCTCCATATACAGAGTTAACTCCGATAGTTCCGCCCATACACTCCACAAGTTTCTGCGAAATGGCAAGACCAAGACCCGTACCTTCTACTGAACGGTTTCTTCTCGAATCCACCTGCTGGAAGCTGACAAACAACTTCTCCAAATCCTCTTCCCTAATACCAATTCCGGTATCCTTAACGTGGTATGTCAAAACAACGGTCTTCTCTTCTGTTCCATCTTCCGCAATTTCCACTTTGTTTTCGCAATTTACTATCACACCAACTCTTCCGCTTGGAGTGAACTTGATAGCGTTATTCGTAAGATTAATAAGAATCTGTCTTATACGCATCGCATCACCATACAACGCATGCGGAATTTCTTTGTCCGTAACAACATATAATTCCAGTTGTTTCTCGCCAATTCGAGTAGTAAGTATGTTAGCAATATCATTTAACTCACTGATAGGTTCGTATCTTTCAGGAATAATCTCCATCTTACCCGACTCAATCTTCGAGTAGTCGAGAATATCATTGATAATATTAAGAAGGTTACGTCCGGATTTCTGTATCTGTGCCAGACAATCCATTGCTGTATGCGGAAGTTTCTCTCGCATTGCAATCTCTGCCATACCTATAACCGCATTCATTGGAGTTCTAATCTCATGAGACATATTTGCAAGGAAGTCTGACTTCATTCTCGCTTCTCTCTCATACTCCGAACTCTTTGCTTTCATTTCCACAGCCTCAATGATAAACACCTTACCAAACCAAGTTATTACATAGATGCAAAGGAGTGTAAATGCAAGACCAACGCCACGGAAAATCATATTAAGATAATAAAAATCATTATGGGCAGGCAAGAGATTTTCTCCGTTGATTATCCATGAGATTCCCATAGATAAAAGAATCATTATTGTTGATAGGCTTACAAACTTCACGTCAAAGAAAAAGGCATGAACAATTACAAACAAAGGAGCAAAAGCCCAGAAATCGGAGAATGGACAGACATAGCTATTCAAATTCCATTGGATAACCACTGCAACTAATAGGAACACCTTTGACACAAACAGTTTTTGTGGAATCAAAAGACCTTCCTCATTGTAACTTGTCTTAACAAGATAAAGTGCTATTACCATGTACGAAATATCAATGGAATTAGATATCCACAAAGCAATATCATTTATCGCAGGATACCAGCCAATATAATGCAGCAAAGTCATTGTTGCATTCCCGCATATAAAGAAAATTGGCACTATAAGAACTACCAATCTGAATACCTTGTTTGAGTATTCATCAAGAACACCACTACGTTCAACATTTTCCGATTTTTTTCTCTTAAGTATATCCATAGCCACACCCCACAATTATCAATATATACCTATTCAATATTATACTACAAATCGTGAAAAATTAAAGAAAAACATTGTTTTAGGGCGTGAAAAAAGGACTCCGGTAAACTTACCGAAGTCCTTAGCTGGGGTACAAGGATTCGAACCTTGAAATGACGGAGTCAGAGTCCGTTGCCTTACCATTTGGCGATACCCCAATATGTTTGTCTTTGCGACTCACAAGAAACTATTATACACATTTCCAAGCAAAAAGCAAGCATTATTTTTAAAATTTATAAATATTTTCTCAAAGCGTCCTATTCCTGCGTATTTTCAACCGCATCACCGGTCTTATTAAGCTGCTCTACGCCCTCGTTATACTGATCGACCGCATCATCTGCCTGCTTAATATATTTTGTTGGCACATCAGGTTCTTCCTTTTTGACTGCACCGCAACCGTAAGCAACAACTGCAAGTCCTGCAGCAAACACAATGAACGATACCTTCTTAACCATCCTACTCATAGTAACCCTCCTTGCAAAAACATACCTTATATTATTGCCTCGTATATCTCTTTAGTTATGTCTGCCTTGTTCATGCTGTATAAATGAATACCGCCAACACCATGCTTAAGCAAGTCTTCTATCTGATTAACAGCAAACTCGATTCCCGCTTTCTTCATTCCTTCAGGATCATCACTATGTCTTGCAATAAGGTTAGAAAGACTCGTCGGCACCGACGAACCCGAAAGTGAAACGCTGGTACCAAGCTGATTAACTCTTGTAATCGGCATAATTCCTGCGTGTACGTTAGCATTTATTCCATTCTTATCAAGCATATCCATAAAACGATAAAGTTTCTCATTATCAAAGAACATCTGAGTGATAAGCTCATCAACACCAAGTTCTACCTTGGCCTTCAAATGTTTGATGTCGCTTTCAAGGTCAGGCGATTCCGGATGCTTTTCAGGATAACAAGCCGCATATATTTGGAAACTTCCATACTGCTTAATCTCAGGTATTATGTCCGATGCATACTTGTAATATCTGTTTGCAAACTCTTCCTCTGTCATTGTTCTTGGTCTGTCACCACGAAGAGCAAGTATTCTCTTAACACCTTTTTCATTTAACTCGTCAAGCAATTCCTTGAGGCTGTCTTTATTCATTCCGACTGCTGTCATATGCGCAAGCGACTCAACCTCGCAGATGTGCTGAATGTATGCGGCAATCTTGGCTGTCTTTTTGCTGTTGCTTCCGCCGGCACCGTAAGTTACGCTTATATAATCGGGCTTTATTGTACTAATATCATCAAGTGTCTGAAAAATATCGTACATCTCATCATTTCTCTTTGGAGGGAAAACCTCGCACGAAAACTCAACCTCTCCGCCCGTGTATTTGTTCTTAATCATTGTATTTTCTCCATTCTGTCAAGCATATTAACCATTTCTCTGTTGACTAATTATATACTCTGCCGATTTTTTTGTAAACATCAAATGCATACACATTTTCTTCTTGCATTTTTTCTTTATATTATATATACTATTTTCGAATGAACGCAATGGAGTGGTCATTATTTTTTTCGACCACTCTATTATTATGTAAAAAAACATTTTTAGGAGGTACACAATGGAAAACTTCTTAGAACACGTAACGCACATCAATGATGTCATTAACAGCGCTGTTTGGGGTTGGCCGGCACTCATTTTACTTGCTTTTGTAGGCGTATTGATGACATGCATGACCAAGTTCTTCCAGTTAACACATTTTAGTTATTGGATGAAACACACAATCGGTGCAATCTTTGGTGACAAGCACGTTACGGCTCACACTGATGACAAGACAATTTCCCAGTTCCAGTCGCTTTGTACAGCACTTGCTGCAACTGTCGGAACAGGTAACATCGTTGGTGTTGCAACAGCTATCGCAACAGGTGGTCCCGGAGCGGTATTTTGGATGTGGCTTATCGCATTCTTCGGAATGATGACAAACTACTCTGAAAACGTACTCGGTATTCTCTACCGTCGTCGTAACGAAAACGGCGAATGGAGTGGTGGTGCAATGTACTACCTTCGCGACGGTCTCGGACGCAAGAAGGGCTGCAAGGCAATCGGTGCAATTCTTGCCGTATTGTTCTCATGCTTCTGCTTACTTGCATCATTTGGTATCGGTAACATGAGTCAGGTTAACTCGATTACTGTAAATGTTAACAATGCATTTAACATTCCTAAGGTGGCAATCGGAGCATTTTTAGTAGTTGCAGTCGGACTCGTTACAATCGGTGGTATCAAGAGAATAGCTGCTATAACAGAGAAGCTTGTACCTTTCATGGTTATAATATATCTTATCGGTGCTTTATTCATTATCATCACTCATGCAGGAACAATTCCGGCAGTATTCGTTTCAATCTTTAGAGGAGCATTCCACTTAAAGAGTGCTGCAGGTGGTTTCGTTGGTTCAGGTGTTGCGCTTGCAATGAAAATGGGTATGAAGCGTGGAGTATTCTCTAACGAGGCAGGTCTTGGTTCATCAGTTATGGTGCACTCAAGTTCAAACGTTAAAGAGCCTGTTCGCCAGGGTATGTGGGGAATCTTCGAAGTATTTGCAGATACCATTATCGTATGTACTTTGACTGCATTTACAATCCTTTCAAGCGGTGCATTTGATCTTTCAACCGGTGCTCTTGCAGGTCATGCTGCAGACATTGAAGCCAGCAACCTTATGAGCTACTCATTTGAGGTAGCATTTGGACCAATCGGTTCTAAGTTCATTGCGATTGCAATCCTTTTGTTCGCATACTCAACCGTTCTTGGTTGGAGCCATTACGGAACAAAAGCATTTGAGTACTTATTCGGAACAAAGACAATCATCATCTACCGTGTTATCTTCGTAGCTATGGTAATGTTTGGTGCTCTTGTAAATGCTCAGCTTGCTTGGGATATTTCAGATACATTCAACGGACTTATGATGCTTCCTAACCTTATCGGTGTTATCGTTCTTTCACCTCAGGTTATGGAGTGTACAAGAAATTACGTTGCACGTAAAATGAAGGGCGACACATCAGTAGTTCCAATGTTATCACTCTTTGAGGATATCGAGGAGGAGCAGCTTATGCGTCCTGACGAAGACTAATTCGTAATCACATAAGGTATCAAAAAACGACTTTCTCGATTGTGAGAAAGTCGTTTTTTATTACGGATGTTTCACAAAGAAATCTTCTAATTGTTTAATTAATTCATGTCGTTCAATCGTCTTAAGGAAATATCCTTCCGGTTTGAGTGCCACGACCTCCATAACGCTTTCCTTATCTCCCTTACCCGTAAGGAAGATTACCGGAATGTCCTTTGTCTCCTCATCACTTCGAAGCATCTCAAGCACCTGCGGTCCGGTCGTTATCGGCATCTCATGATCAAGCAAAATCAAGTCTGCCTTATTCTTACCCAGCCACTTGATAGCCTGCAATCCCGAATTGGCCATGGATACCTTGAACTTTCCCTTAAGCCACTCTCTTACAAGACCGAGATAATTCGGATCGTCATCAACAATCAATATGCTCTTCTTAAACTCACCGGCATCAATCTTTGCAAAGAGTCCATTAACCGTTTCGATGTATTCTTCGTTATTGAGTGGTCGGGCAAATGTCTTGTAAATCAAATCATTTGGCGTATTATCAACAACGTATTGAACATCAGGCTTCTCTCCGATGATTATCATTTGCATTCCCGTCTCGCCCATCTTGTCGTTAAGGAAATGTAACACGTCCTCCGGCGGTCTGCAGCCGTCATCCATATACATTGTTATAAGCCCCGTGTTTTCCCAGTTTGAATTAATATCATTAATGGCAAATGGTGCATATACACTTTCCACTCCCGCCGACTGAGATTTCTTAACAAGTGCGCGTATTAAAAATGTTTCTTTCTCGCCAATAAGCATTACACGTTTTCCTGTCATACTTTCTACCTCTCAATTTCCTTAATCAATTCTTCCATGCCGTCCCAGTTGAAACTCTTTAACATACTCTCAAGCTTATCAATTCTGTCCTTGTCTGCCTGCGGCAGATTATATTCCTTAAGCTGCTCGATTATCATTTCTACCGCATCATAATCCATTTGAGGAACCACTTCCTTAAGCGCCGCATAAGCATCGTTAAGTTCTTCGTCAGGAATCAATGCTTTGTCGGATTCATTATCCTTGACTATTCTACTAAGTTTTTCCTTGTATGCTCTTAAATCATCCAGAAGTTTCTTCGTATTCTTCTTAATGAAATCCAAATCGTTGCCATTACCTGCCGCCTCAAGTTCCTCTGCAAGCTTTGAAAGCTTCTGTGCTCCGATAATTCGTGCCGAACTCTTAAGCGCGTGCACCTTAACAGTAAACAGTCTTATATCGTCTTTGTCAAATGCATTCTCGATAACTTCTGAACTGGCATCTATTGTATCATGAAACATCTTCAAAGAATAGCAATATTGTGATATTCCGCCCGAGTTTCTGATACCGTCATCAACCGAAAGGTCATCAACCTTATTTACCCATTTCATGTCATCAGGAAGTTCTGTCGGCTCCTGCTCAACATCCTCTGCCTTTGGCTTCATCATTATTTCCTCCGGTAAATGACGCATAATAGCCTTCTCAAGAACTACCGAGTCAACCGGTTTGGGAATATATCCGTTAAAGCCTTTGGATTTGTAGAACTCCTCGCCTGCTGTTGAATTGGCTGTAAGAGCATATACCGGTAAGTCAGGCATCGTTTCTCTTATTCGTTCAAGCGTCTCCACACCGTCCATTCCCGGCATCATGTGATCTAACAATACAACATTAAATGTTCCGTATTTTAATTTGGCAAGACACTCCTCACCGCTCTCTGCTGTCGTTACAAATATTCTTGTAGGCTTAAGCAGACCCTTGATAACCGTAAGATTCATCGGGTTATCATCTACAAGTAACACCTCTGCATCAGGGGCTACAAACTGCGGAACATATGGACCTTTCGGCCTATTATCCTTTTCTATGAACTTACCAAGCGGTCTGTTATCTTCGATTTTCTGAACAAAAGTGAAAATGAACTCTGAACCCTCACCATATTCACTCTCACAAGTAAGCTCACCACCCATAAGAGTAGCAAAACGTCTTGAAATATCAAGTCCAAGTCCCGTTCCCTGTATGTCGGCATTCTTTTCTTCTTCCAAGCGTTCGTATGCCGCAAAGAGTTTATCCATATCCTCAGGCTTGACACCAATTCCTGTGTCCTTGACAGAAATCTTTAACGAGCATTTATCTTCCGTTCTGCTTTCTACGACAACATCTAAAGAAAAGCCCCCGACTTCTGTATATTTTATTGCATTAGTGAGCAGGTTAAGCACTATCTGTTTGATCTTGCCTGCATCACCGTAAAGCCTTGTAGGCATCGTTTCATCAACGATAACATCAAAGGTAAGCTTCTTTTCTTCACTTCTTACTCTTACCATTGAAACGATTGAACGAAGAAGTTCCTGCACATCATACTCCTGCTCAACAAGGTGCATTTTTCCTGACTCAATCTTAGACATGTCTAATAAGTCATTAACAAGACCAAGAAGCGATTCGGAAGCATTTCTTATATCCATTGCGTAATTAACAACCGTAGAAGAATAGCTCTTCGGAACATCTGTAGAATCCTCTCGGATTATCATTTCATCCATTCCCATAATGGTGTTAATCGGCGTTCTAATCTCGTGCGACATATTTGCAAGGAATCGCGTTTTGGCACTGTTGGCGCGCTCCGCTTCTTCCTTTGCCTGGCGTATCTCCTCATACTGTCTGCGGATTACCGTACCCGTCATGACACGCCATACTATAAGACCGACAATGAGTGCGAGCAGGGCAAGAAGTATTATTCTTACCGCAAGCAACTCCATTATCTTAGGCTTCTTAACAATGTTAAAGGTTTCATCCTGGCAAACCTCCATCGTGCTGCCATCTAATATCTGTACATGAAGCACATAATCACCGTATGCAAGTCCTGTATATTCAAGTGAAGACAAATTGCTTTGAAGTGCCGTAATACCCGGATCCTTTGTACCTTCCAGAAATACCTTGACCGTCGGATTGGTCATTGCATAATTCAATATTGAAGGTGTTATCTGAATTCGTCCTTCCACTGCGGGAATTATATAGGCTCCCGATTCATCCTTAGTTACAGGCTCATCGTTACAGGTCAAAGAACCTATTCCCACTTTAATATTTGAACTCTGTTCAAAGAAATGATTGACGTTAACCATACATGCCGCTGCTCTTGTGGAAATGTATAAGTCGCCGTCGCCTGTCATTTCACTGTAAGCATTCGCAGTAGGTGCTCCTGCCAAACCGTTTGCAACCGAATATAATCTGTAATCAGTTACATTATTATCAAGCATTGACTTAGCACTAACCGCGTAGACTCCGTAAGAAGACAAAATCCATATATTGTCATGCACGTCAAAATACAAATCGAAGTTGTTGTTATAAGGGAACGTATCAATATTAAAAATTGTTCCGCCCTTGATATATTCAATGGAGTTCGAGGTTATTATCCAATAAACTCCTCTTGTTTCATCCTTTTTAACTCGAAGAATAACATCACTTGTAAGACCGTCCTCGCGTCCTAATTTAAGCACTTTGTTATCCTGAATCAGGTATAGACCATCGCCGTCGGTACCCGCATATATGTTACCGTCTTCCCCTTCTTCAACAGTCAAAAATACTGTATTGTCAACGCCGTCTGCCTCTCCTACCGTTCGAACCACTTTGCCGTCTTTGATTACTGCAAGTCCGGCATTGGTTCCCGCAAGTACGGAACCGTCCTTAGCCGCCTTGACGCATCTAATCTCATCGCTTAGCAAACCGTTCTTCTCGGTAAAATCGGTAATCTCGCCTGATTTTGAAAAACAAATAAGTCCCATATTATTGGTATAGGTTGCAATCCAAAGATTACCGTTTTTGTCTTTCTCTAAGCATCTGATTCGAGTCTTACCAATATGCTTTGTAAGATCATTTTCTATTTTCTTTCTCTTCTCGTCCAATACGAAGAGTCCGTTATCTGTTCCAACATATAATTTGTCGTTGTATAAACATGTAGCATTGACCGTCTCATCAACAATCCCTGCCTCTTCGGTTAAGTTCTGGAAGTTGTTAACAACGACCTTCATAACTCCCTGTCTTGAGGAAGCAAACCACAAGTTACCCTGATAATCGGCAGTCATCATATCGATTGAATTGTTCATCGGTACATTCTCAAGCACATGGAACGCATCAAACTCATCAATATATCCTGCTATATTCTCCGATGTAATCCATATTCTGTCGCAGGCATAGGTAATCCAGTAAATGTTACTTGCCGGCGCTACGGGTATCTTTTTCATGCGTCTTGAGTGATATCCAAACTTGCCATAATAGATGTAATTGGATTCCGTTCCTAAGTACACACTTCCCGGATCATGCGGATCAGCAAACAGAGTAGTCACCTTCTCAATTCCCAAATCCTCACTCTTATAAAATGATGAAACCGTTCCGTCTACAATGCTAAACACATCACCGTTCTTCGTGTTGCCGTATATCACACCGTTGCTGTCAGAAACCAGCCTTAAAACCACTTCACCATTTAATCTCTCATCATCAAGCGTGCAAAGATTGTCAGACGCATCAACATAAGAAACTCCGTTGGTAGAACCTATAAAAATACATCCCTTGCCATCTTCTGCGAAAGTTCTGATAGAAGAAGACGGAAGTCCCTCCTTGTAGGTGTAACGAATACTCTTGGCACCGTCTAACACAACAACACCATTGTCATTAGTACCAACCCACAATCTTTTTTTGCTGTCCTCAAATATTACTCGTCCGCTCGTAAGTCCGTCAGCAGCATCCTGTCTTTCAAACCTTGCCCCATCATAACGAATGATTCCACTATATCCGCCAATCCAAATGTAACCGTCGCTGGCAGCAAGAATATAGTTGGCATCGGAAGTCGGCAAACCGTTATTAGCATCATATATATGTGACATGTAACCGACGCCTTTGATTTCTCCCTCTACGGCATACCCCCCGCCGATTCGGGTTTCATTCTCCTGTGCTTCTACCTCTTCCGCTTTGACAACATGCGGATTATAAATGGCACTTGCACAAAGAAATGTCAAGGCAGTTAATAATGCAGCTGATTTGATCAATTTATTAACCATACCTTAGTTGCCCCCAATCAATAATCCTGATTATTATATTTTTTGAGTATTATTTTAACCTCAGTTAAATTCTCCATAAATACTTCAACACATTTAGGATCGAACTGCGTACCCGCGCCTTCCTGAATTATGCTGAGTGCTTTATCAAGAGGAAATGCCGGCTTATATACACGTGGTGATGTCAACGCATCAAACACATCTGCAACCGCCATAACACGTGCTGCCAAAGGTATTACCTCACCGTATAACCCCTCAGGATAACCTTTGCCGTCCCAACGCTCATGGTGGTATGCCGCCATATTCCTTGCTTCTTTAAGATAATTCTCACCGGAAACAGTACTTATTGCATTCTCCATAATCTTCTTACCGGCAGTAGTATGAGTCTTCATAATTGCGTATTCCTCTTCAGTTAACTTGCCGGGTTTATTAAGAACAGCATCCGGAATATTAATCTTACCTACATCATGCAGAGGTGCTGACATTTCGCAATCTGACATATACTTTTCGGTTAATTTGTCAGCATAGTAGCCCTTTGCCTTAAGTCCCTCTAATATAATTCTTACATAAGCAGCAGTCTTCTGAATGTGAGCACCCGTATCCGAGTCACGATTCTCGACCATATCTGCCATTGTTATAATCAATCCGTTCTGCATCTTGGCGGTAGCATCGGCATAGTGGCGAATATCACGTACATGCTCCGTCATGTCTGCCTCCATTTTGCATATAGACTCGTAGAGTTCCTGAACCTCGTCATCTGTGGAAATGTTAAGCGACTTAATTCTCTTAACACTCTTATCAAGTGCAGCCTGTTCACCGTCGCCCTTAATAAACTCCTTCGCACACTCAGTCATACATTTGATTGGGTATACGATGTAATAGCCTGAAACTGTAAATCCATATCCAAGTATAAGCACAAAGAAGCCCGAAAATATCAAAAGTGTCTTGATGAAGAAATCTTTTGCATAGCCTGATAAAAGTTCCATAGACACATCCGCACCGGCATAACAAACTGTCTCACCCGAGGAATTCTTAATCGGGTAATACGCCGTAAGAACCCAACCCGAAATATCGTCAGACTCAATCGGGTCAATCTCTTTTCCTGCAAAAAGTGTCGGTATATACTGTTCAAACGCTTCCTCAAACGGTGTCTTTTCACCGGGCTGCATTGCAGGCTCATCCTCCGTATCAAGGTCAAAGACATATGTACAATCCTTTTGATTAATCTTAACTACGTATAGGTATTTCACACCCGGAGCATTATCACGAATGTGATACATAAGCTGTTCTGTTTCAAGATATCCTTCTGCCTCTTTGCCTTCTTTGATATAGTCATCTATACGGTTACCGTCCACGATGGCTGACACGAACTTTGCTGCATTTATTGCATTTTTCTCATATTCCTTTTTGGTGTTGCTATAGTACAACTTGATGCTGATTCCCGTAACGACCAACGTAAGACAAATCGCCAATACCGCAAGCATCAAACTTACTCTTCCCTGAACGGAACTCTTGCCACCGTCCTTATTGGCTTTGCCAAGTTCGTACTTAGTAGGCGGTGTCTGCTTCCAGCCACTGTTCTTAATCGCATGACGTCTTGCGGGCGGTATAATTTTAATCGCAGCTATTGCAAGGGCTGAAGATATTCCCTTGTCAACGATATTAAGCCCGAAATTAACGATAAGCGTTGCAACAAAGAACATCACACCGTTGCCCGAAGATATAAGCTTTGCCGCATCATGCACGTCATCAAACTGTGGACCACCGGCAAGCAACCATTGAAAACACATTCCGAGCGCTCCGCTTATAAATGCTACAACTAATATGTATATAAGTAATCCTGATTTCTTCTTGGTTAAATGGTGATCGACAAACCATGCGGTAGCCACTGCCACAAGCACGCTGATGATTGAATAGTACAGCGCATTGTCGTTGAAAATACTACACAAGAGATTCGATAACACTGCAGTAAGTATTCCCGGAAACATACCTGCAACAGCCGATACCGTGATAGTTCCAACCGTATCAAGATATATCGGTAAACCAAAATGATATGTAAGAAAAGCCAGAATTGTATTAACAACAATTCCGACCATTATAGATATATTACGATGTATAATATCGCGATTAGTCTTCTTAGAAATAAGCTTCATTCTGCGCACCCCCAAATGTCCTTAAAGCCCATAAAACATCAAATAATATAGTATCACATTTTACCCGATTTGTACAGATAAAGGGCAACAAAAAAGGGACCTCAAATTGAGATCCCTAAAGTAGTTATTACGCTAATTGATTACTCAAAGAATGAAACATCGTTCTCCAATTCTTTTGCGAGATTTAAGAGTTCGCCAGCTGCATCTGACAAGCTGTCAACTGCTGATGACAACTCAATCATTGAAGCTGAAGTTTCCTCTGTAGAAGCTGCATTTTCCTCTGATATTGCTGACAATGAACTCATAGCATCAACTACTACGTCCTTAGAAGATATACATACTTCTGTTTCTTTCGAAATCGAATCTACGTTGTTAACAGTTATGCTGATATTATCAATCAATGATCTTATAGCCATAACAGTTGTCTCTAATACTTCTGTCACCTGGTTTGCAATAGACTGAACCTCTGTTGCTTTTCTGTCAACTTCATGTGTAACATTAAGAAGATTATTCATCTCCTCCTTAATCTCGTTAGCCGCATCATTAGAATCCGTCGCAAGTTTTCCAATCTCTGTAGCAACTACCGCAAAACCTCTACCCTGCTCACCTGCTCTTGCTGCCTCAATAGATGCATTAAGCGCAAGCAAGTTGGTCTGACTTGCAATACCGTTAATAAGTTCAACCTTACTGTTAACCGTATCAACCGCAGCAGCAGTTTCATTAACAGAACTAACAATGTCTGCAATATTTTGTGACATTATATTGAAGTTGTTCTCTAATTCGATAAGAGCATTCTCAGACTCTTTACTGTTGTCGTTCATCTCTTTTGCTGTATCGTTAAGAGTATCTGTAGTGTTAGATACAACGCCGACAGCATTATCAATGTTTGCTACATTATCAACTGCAGATTGAACACGTTCTGCCTGTTCTACTGCGCCATGTGCGATATCCTCTACAGCTGTTGAAACTGTATCCGCAGTTTCTGCGATTTGCTTTGATGTGTCATCTAAGTTAGTTGATGACTGCTGTAAAGTCTTACTTGTATCTTTGATATGGCTTATTACATCATTCAATACTGCAACCAAACTGTTGGTTGAGTTAAGTGCCTTACCAATTTCATCCTGTCTGTATAAATGCTTCTCGGCCGGGATAAATCTACCATTGGCAAGATTGTCAATACTGCTATTAAGTGTCTTAACCGCATCCGCCATATTTGAAGCAAGTCTATACACGAATGTAATAATAACAAGGTTAAACGCCGTTCCTATAAGAATCATTATTAAAACAGAGCGTGAAATCTGCTTATTAACTGATTCTCTTGACACTCCGGTAAATGCCATTGATACAACTTCACCGGTTTCATCCTTAACAGGCACATACGCAACAAAGTAAGCCTTGCCTGCAACCTGAGTGTTATTGGAAGTAAATGTCTGCTTATTCTTGATAACCGCTTCTATTACCGTATCAGCAGCCTGGGTACCGATAACCGACGCACCCAATGATGAGTTCTTTCTGGTGTCTCCGTCAAACCATGTGAAATCATATCCCGTATCATTCTTCAACGTGGTTTCAATCTCGTTATCACCGGCTTCTCTTGAAGTAACATTCATACCGATATCTTTGTATGTATAAGCAGAAGACAAAAGACCTTTAAGAATCTCGTCCTCCATACCGTTCTTCATAAAAATAATACCGGTAATCAGTACTACAACTCCAACAATTATTGTAGGAATGATTGATAAAAACAAAATTTCCAACTTAACTGATTTCTTCATAAACTGAGCCCCCTAATCTCTCGTAATTTAGTATATATAATACCACATAGTTTTGAAAATGGAAAGAAAAATCTTCTCCGGACACTTTACTCCAATGAGATTAAAATCGCTCTGCACGGTGCACCGTCAGCCCCTCCAAGATTAATCGGTGCAGCATTAAGAAGATACGCACCTGTAGGCACTTCTCCAAGTCTTATTCCCTCAAGCAAAACTATCTGTGCCCCAAGCATTGTTAAATGAACCTCTTTCGGAGAATCCTCAGGACCTACTGTCTGCGACTCATTGCCATAGAGTTCAAGCTTGGCATCAGCAAACACCTTCGCCGCCTCTAAAGTTACGGTTGCATTGCCTTTGACTAATAACCTCTTAGCCGCCTTCGCGTCACATTTCCTTGCTTCTTCAAGCATTCTTCTTGCATTCTCTGCGCTAATATCACCCTCGTGCTCAGCAACATATGCATATCCAACAAACTTCTCCAAGGCAACCTCATCTATCTTCTTGCCATCATCATAGAAATGATAAGGTGCATCCACATGAGTACCGTTATGCGCACACATTTTAAACTCCGTGAGATTACAGACATCGCCTTTGCTTATGCTCATCATAACATTCCTTTGTGGACTAGGATCTCCAGGAAAAACTTTACAACCAAAAACTTCTTGTGAAATATCGTATACCCTCATAATGTAACCCCTTTCTAACAACCCATCACTCTGATGGTTCCTTGCCGATAATCTTAATTATCTCTTCGCCTGCTGCATCTTCGTACATTTCTTTGACATGATTAAAAATACGTTGCCAAGATTTGCTAACCGACTCTGAATATGCGCTCGTTACCATATCGTATCCCCATATTTTCTCCGGTGGAAGAGGTATCGAAACAGGCATACCGTATTCACTGCCTTTCTTATTCTTTCTACGTCTAAAATCTGATATTACAAGATACATCTTCATCTGAAGATTTGTCATGACACCGGGATAATTCTTCTCTTTTCCTTTGCCAAATCCCGCTGCCTTTTTGAGGTCGGTAGAAATCAAATCTACGTCCTTCCATATTATCTCGCCATCATCATCCTCATCCATGTAGAAGTCCATTATTTTCTTTTCGCGGTACTCAACTTTTCCGTCAGCCCATGCTGCATCAAAATCATAACCGCATCTTCTTGCATTTACAAAATAGGGAAGCCATTCAAGACTTATAAAACCTGCTTTTTTATCAAAAAACTTGCCGTAAGCAATCTTCTTGTTGCGTGCTACAATCTCACGCCATGCCCACGGATCAACCTCAGGAACTCCCGACCACCAATAAGAACTCTCTGTCCATTCCTCTACAGAAAAGCCTTCAACTCCGTTGGAAAACAGCGGCAGGAAACCAACCTGCTCGACATACTCTTCAAGTTCCTCCACAGAGTGAATGCAATCAGGGTCTTCCCAATCTATTCCTTGCATTATCCATTGTCCATCTTCTACAAGCATACAAGTTCTCCTTATCGTATAATTGCCTAATTACTATGCGTAAAACTCTTCATCCGTCTCAACGCAATACATAGAAAGTCTGCCGCCAAGTTCCTTGCAACCCGGATCAGCTCCGGAATCTATGCACATATACCTTTTTCTTTTTAGTATTTTATAAGATCCACCTTCAAGATATACACACGGCACATGACCAACTATCATAAAATGATCAAGATCATTTGTCGGCATACTATGTATATCTCCCGAACACATATATTCAAACGGATCAGTCTTGTATCCTTCCTCTATTGACTTGGTAACATTTATACTACCATCATCATTACGGATTATGTAATCAACATGCAACCCTGAATGCGTTGCGATACACCGCCCATATATCGGACTTACAATCTCGCAATAAAGAGGAAGTTCATCGATAAAATTCTTGAAATCATCAATTTCTTCAGAACTCATTCTTTTCAAAGAAGCAAGCATTGCTTTTCCGCCATAGTCCTTTGTAAGCCAAGTTCTTTCCGAAAGAATGCCATCCAGATACATAGACGCAAAGAGTTCATGATTTCCTTTTATAATCTCTATATGACCGGGATAATCTTTCATCAGCCTTCTGACCAACCCAAGACATTCCATGGGGTTATCTCCCTTATCAATAACATCTCCAAGTATAATTAGTCTATCACTATTAAAATCAATGTATTCCAGCAGTTCCTTGAAGCTTTTCAAGTCACCATGGATATCACTAATCAAATATTGCAATTTAAAACCTCCGTCAACTCACCCGATTATTACGGACAACTTCTTGCCCTCTTCTTTTGGTGTTGCTCTTCATATCACACCACCTTCTTCCGCGCCAAAAGAATCCTTTCCGCAATGTGACCGGCATTTTCAAAACCGACGTCCATCAGTTCTTTCTTTGTTTCTTTTATCGCATTTTCAAATCGGTTAAGAACATTATGATAGTTTTTCATGGCAAGTTTTTCTCCAATTCCAACGCTTGCAGCCAACATTTTAAAGCATTCCTCATTTATGCTATCTATGTTTCTAACCCCACCAATATTAAATGACATATCATGTGTTGCACTTTCATAAATCACGGTGCTTAGCATATCATATGCCGGTGCAAGCGAAACTCCTTCCATATGAGGATCGTAGATAAGCGCATAGTTTTTGATATGTGCATCCGTATTACCGAGTGCAAAATTATATACAATCCTGTTCCACAACTTAAGTTGATCCTCTAATGGCTTTTTGCTGTTATTTCGAACTGTTTCAAACATTTTCTCAGCGTAGTTCTGTCCGTCCTTTTCATACTTTTCAAAAGAAGCTATACCCATAGCCTGTGCAAAGTCTTCTTGATGTATTCTATACGGACGTTTCAGATTGCCAACCTTTTCAGATGTTTTATCAACAATCCTGTCATATCTCTTCGTGGCAAACAAAATCTCTGAATCAATACCTTTTCCAATGTTGATTATAAAACTCTCCGGAATATCAATTCCACATTTACGTGCCGCCATCATGGACAACTGCTCATTTGTAACTATCCCATCAAGCCTGATATGGCTTTGTTTCACAATATGTGTGCTAGGTGCAAGTCCGCATGGCAGATACCAACGACCGTTTTCTTCATCAAAATACAAGCCAACTTTTCCTGACGCGCCCGTCAAAGATAAATGAGTTTTTATCACCATCTCGGTTGACTTGGTAGTTCCTTCAGCTGCCAGCTCTTCAACTTGTTTAGAAGTTATAGCCTTATAACAAGCTTCCGGTTCCTCATCGGTCTGATCTATCCTTATTGCACCAATACACTCCTTACCTAAGTTGTATAGAATAGATAAGTAGTCATTTTCATCGAAGTGCATATTAGCTGCAATATTCTTTCTCATAAAGCCTTCCGGAAGTAAGCCTTCAAAAAAAATCTTTGTCCGTTCAGGTGAAAACGGCTCGTCCTGTATTGGCAAAGATAAAGAAATTGCCTTAGCACCTTTCTTCGTTATGTATTCTTTTGAATACGAAAAACGGGCATCATCAGAAAAGTCACCTTCGATTGCACCGACTCTTACCTGTTTTCCGCCCAGTTCAAGATGCACATTATATCGTCTCATTGTTTTCCCCTCGCTTTTACTGAAATATCAAGCCCAAGGGTATTGGCCAAATAAATGGCTTTTCCCAATTCTGCCGTACTCTTACCATTCTCTAAATCCGAAATAAAACTAATACTGAATCCCGTAAATTCAGAAATGTAACGCTGAGTATAACCAAGTTCTTTTCTTTGTTTTCTTAAGACTTCACCAAAATCTTTTGAATTATTAATTTTCATACACTTTCCCCATTTAAACTAAGCCGTTCGGCTTTATTATCCACTTCCATATTATATATTGCGCCGTTCGGCGAAGTCAAGTTCTTTTCTTGACTCTGCCAACAATAATTCTTATTATCTTTCAAATCTTTTGCAATTTCTTCACTAATGTTAATCTTCACCCTCAAGATGAACCGTAATATAATCATGTCCTCAGCATCTGCAAATAATAGTCTTGCAGAGTTAATCTGCGACGACAACTCCTTAGTCTTGAACTTCTTGTCTCCCGGCATCATTAACAAATAAAACTTGGTTTTTTGTCTGTTACAAATCTACCGTTAAATAATTGTATCTCCATCCTGCCAAATTACTCCTTCCGCTTACAATTCTTTTTCCTAACAAAGGAAGTCTTGTTCATACATATATCCTCATTTAATCCTCCGTCAACTCACCCGATTATTACGGACAACTTCTTGCCAAGGAAAACTCCAATAATACAGCAACATACGCTCAAGGCAACATACGCTCCGCCAAGAATATAGGCTTTATGTTCAAATAATTGATATGCTTCTAAAGAAAATGTTGAAAATGTGGTAAAGCCACCACACACTCCTGTCTTCCAGAAAAGCACGCTATTGGGTGAAACATCACCACGTTTATCATTTAATCCTACGATAAATCCAATTAAAATTGCGCCAAAAATGTTGGTCAATAATGTGAGTATCGGAAACTCATTCTTTATCGGTATCAAACTGATTGCATATCTAGCTACCGCCCCAAGAGCACCACCAAGTGCCACAAATATAAAGTTCATTGTCTACCTCCTTAAAATGAGCCATTAAATCAAAGTCCGTTAAAATACCTATTAATAGACTAATCCCTTTAAGAGGACTTCGTCCACTTATATAGTTGTGCATATACTCCATCCAACTTCATAAGCTCGTCATGGGTTCCACTTTCCTCAATTCCATTCTCTGTAAGAACAAGTATCCTCTCCGCATTTCTGATAGTGGAAAGTCGGTGCGCTATAACAAATGTTGTCCTGTTATGCGCCAACTTTTCAAGCGATTCCTTGACTATGTTCTCACTCTCATTATCCAATGCACTCGTTGCCTCATCAAATATCAAGATTGGTGGATTCTTAAGAAACACTCTGGCTATTGACAATCTCTGTTTCTGTCCACCTGAAAGTTTGATTCCACGTTGTCCTATGTCTGTTTCATATCCGTTTGGCAGCTCCATTATAAATTCATGCGCATTTGCCTTCTTAGCTGCTTCTATGACCTCTTCCTTAGTTGCACCCGGCTTTCCGTATACGATATTGTCATACACCGTTCCGGCAAAGAGATACACATCTTGCTGAACAATTCCGATATTATTACGAAGACTCTTTAAGGTGATGTCCCTAATGTCTTTTCCGTCGACAGTTATTCTTCCCTTGGTCACATCATAAAATCTCGGAATCAGACTGCAAAGTGTCGTCTTGCCACCACCCGACGATCCCACCAGTGCCACATAAGCTCCTGCAGGAACATTTAAATTAATGTGTCTTAGCACCCTATGTGCTGTATCGTTGTATTTAAATGATACATCCTCAAAAATTATATCTCCCCTGACATTCTCAAGTTCAATAGCATTCTCTGAATCCTTGATATCCGGTTCAATCTCAAGTATCTCAACAAATCTCTCAAACCCTGAGTAGCCGTTCTGAAATGATTCCGTGAAATCTATAAGTGTCTTAATCGGGTCCGTAAATATATTGATATATAACAAGAATGCAATAAAGTCCGGAACCTTGACCGCATCATGTGCAAGCAACACTCCGCCAACCATTATAACAACAATATTTATAAGCATTGTAAATGCTGTCATTCCCGAATGGAAAAATCCCATGAAGAAATAGCTGTTCTTCTTAGCACTTAAGAATCCATCATTTCCTCTCTTAAACTTCTCATTTTCTATATCCTCATTTGCAAAGGATTTAACGACTCTGATTCCCGAAAGATTATCCTCTATCTGAGAGTTTATCTCCGAAATCTTAACACGATTTTCTTTGAACGCTCTCTTCATTCTCTTATTAAGAAAGAACGCATATGCAAACATGACCGGAACCAGCGCAAATGCCGCAAGTGTGAGTTCAAAACTTATTCTTGAAAGAATAATAAACGCACCTATTATCTTGATAAATGAGATGGCTATATTCTCGGGTCCGTGATGCAACAGCTCCGAGATGTCAAACAGATCACTTGTGATCCTGCTCATAAGTTGTCCGACCTTTTCCTCATCAAAAAACGAAAACGACAGCTTCTGATAATGTGCAAATATCTGCGCACGCATATCATATTCCATCTTCGCACCCATAACGTGTCCAATATTGGTAATGAAATAATTCGCACCAAACTGTATAAACACCAAAACAATAAGTCCAAGACCAATTAACAATATTTGGTCTACTGCGCCCTCTTCTTTGATGACCATGATATTGGCGGTGATATATCTTACCGCTATCGGAATGACCAATGCGATTATAGACGATAGAAATGCAAAGAACATATCCGCTATAAATGTTCCCATATATGGTTTGTAATAACTTATCATTCTTTTGATGTTGCTCTTCATATCACGCCACCTTCTACTTCATAATTCAAGTTCTTTTCCTGACTCTGCCAACAATAATCCCTATCACGCTTCCAACTATAATCATGCATAACCCCATCTTTGTCAAGACACTTCCAATCCCCATATTAATGGAGGCTTCCGGAAATTATTATTGATGATAAAACTTTTTTAGCTAAATTCATATTATGTATTTCTCCATCCGATCAAAATAATTATCAAACTACCATTTAAATATACTAATTATAAATGTAAAATAACCACCCAGTCAACCTGGGTGGTTAGGAAACAAAACCGTGTGATTGGTATTACTTGCTATATTCCAATACCGGGCCAACCTTCTTCTGTTTCGTACTTGCCCTTACTTCCAATCATCTGCGGATTAATAAGTATCATACAATAGGATTCTTGCATTTCAATGTTACGCTTCTTCTACATATCGAAAAGACTGCGGAGCGCAACTTATCCCATACTCTATCAGTTTCTTAGGTTTAATGTATTTTATGACATTTTTAAGTTTATATGCAACTGCTTGTTCTCTATCTTCATAATATTTATCAAAAAAAGCTTTATCAATGCCTGATTTCTTTTCCGTTTTCTTCCAGATTGTCTCAGGATTATCAATAAGCACGTCCTCTACTTCTGCTTCACCTACAACCCTCATTATTGGATTTGTAGAATAAATCAAAATTTTATCCACATGCCTTTTACAAGCTTTTTTTCTAAACTCATATTTCTTGGTTCCATTCATTATATTTTCAACATGTTCGGGATTAATTGATAACAGGATTGCACACATTATTTTCACTCCGTTTCTTTTACTATGTATGTTATATTATACAGTAACCATTATATCAGTGCAACTTCAGTTTCAAACACTATTTCTTCTCACACAATGTTTTAGTAGCATCTCCTTTCATAGCAATTTTATTAAATTGCTCATTTGTCAGTTCAAAAAATCCCCAATACTGATTACGTTCCAATCCAATTTCCTCTATTAAATCATGACGAACAATTCTCTTCTTCAAAGCAACATTATAGGTCATCTTTATTGCTTTGCACCCTCCTCTGTTATACCATTTACGCAAATCATCCTTGTCAAATACGCTGTACTTACACACATATTCATAGAATTCTTCAAAGCAACTGAATTCACTCTGTCTTTTCACGCATTCTACTACACAAATAGATGTTGCAACAGCAGTATATTCTGCACTTCTTCCGTGTTCAGCAGTTCTATAAAGTACTACAATATCACCATACTTTAAGTTTTCTACCTGTTCCATCGTGCATACATAAATTTTATGAATAGAATTAGTATAAGATACATCTGTAACTATGTTCTTATTTTCTGTTGTTAATATAGAATCCGGAAACATAACAGAATGGTATTTAGGATAAATACCTAACAAATATTTTTTTGTTACACCGGTATCAACAAACGGGAAATCCTTGTTTATATCCCCCGTTAGTCTCTTCATCTGTTTCAAATATACATTTTCTTTGTATTTACCATTCCCTTTTACTCCATATTGTTCAAATCCAAACTGCTGAACTAGGGCGACGAGTGAACGATGTTTGTCATATATAGTTACATAACACACATCTACATTTTCTTTTATGGCATAATCCATAATAATTTTAATAAATTGTTCCCCCATTTTAGTCCCATGAGCATCAATTTTAAACGTTCCTACTTTCAGAATTTTGTTTGCAATAATATTGGGTTCTACGTCATCCACAAGCTGATCTTCAAGTTTCAAATATAAAAAACCAATAATCTTATTGTTTTCATATTGTACAAAAGCATCTTGATCACTTTTTCCTTTAAACCAATCATCAAAGCCATGATAATCATCCCTCAGTGACTGAAAAAAAGAATCCTGTAAATCTATTTCTTTAAATGTTTTGCGAACTATATTATTCAATAACACCACCTCCTCTGATCCGTCATATAATAACAATTCATATATATATTATATGAACATTTGTTCGATTTGTAAAGTACTATTTTTTTATCACACTCCGCCACAATTAAGTCCAACGACCTCTAACAGATACCGCTCCCTATTTTTTTCACTAAGCGATTCATACTGGAACAGGAACAACTTCTCCATAATCTCACGCGCCGATGTAGTCCCGCAATTTCTAATAGATCTCAACTCCTTACCCGAAGCCAAGCCGTCAAACACATCACCAACTGTATTATATCCTGCCCTCTTCAAACAGTTATACGACCTGACACTTAAATCAAGCGCCTCCAAGCCCACCTCACTCATTTTCTCCGTCATGTGAAAACGAAAGCGAAAATGGCCTCCATGTTTTTCACGAAGATGAACTCCTTCCACTTTGTTCATCACATTCATTATCGTCTGACACTGATCTTTCATATCTGATACCTCCATACACATCCTTGACGACCTCCTTAACGGCATGGCAATGCAACTCCTCAAGGTCATCACCGCATTCTTTCTGAATCATTTTAATTAGATATTTGAGGTCATTAGGAGAATCAGATACTGCAACTACATGAATATGGTTTTTCTTAAGCGTCGTAAATATCTGGCGTATAAATGCAGTCCTTGTGGAAACATAATCAAGCACCCGCTCAAACCTGTCATCTTTCGTCACGATATCAATAAAAACCGTCACTTCTCCAGGCTTATAAATGCATGTATTATATCCACGAATGATACCTGCATCCTCAAGCTTTTTCACGCGCTTTTTGGCCGCCACACGTGACATACCAACAGCATCACCGATATCCCGGTAACTCATACGCGCATTACCTTTTATGAGTTTGAGTATCTTTTCATCTGTTTTGTCCATTGACCTCACTCCTCAGCGTCGACTCTGAATGAAATAATTATAAATGTAAAATAACCACCCAGTCAACCTAGGTGGTTACGAAACGAAACCATATAATTGGATACGCTAAATGATTCCTGTCAAGCAACAACACAAAAACATTGGCATATCACTTCTCTCTTCTTAGTAATCTTCCCATCCTTCATTATCCTCAAAATCATCCCACGCATCGTCCTCGTCCTCAAACTCATCCTTGTAGTCCTCATAGTAACTATCCACATCATAGTCATCAGGATCGTGTGATTTCTCGGTTGTTTTCCTGCTTGATGATTTGCCGCTTTGGGTGGTTGTGTTGTTGTTACTTTAGTTTGAAAACTCCAATGCTTGTATAATTTCTAGTTTTACAAACTTTTTTAATTTTATGATACTCTATACCTTTCTCAACACAGCAAGAGCCGCATAATGTTGCACTTCAAACTGTTCAGGTGCGATTCTATCAAGTAGCTGCTTATGCTCATCATCCCACTTTCCCAGTTCTTCCTCTGACAAGGACGCTCCCACACCTCTGCAGGCTTTCATCCGGCCATGCCATGACTCTCTTGTAAATGGTACCATGAGATCATATTCTTCATGATCCTCCACCTCGAAATATTCATGAGCAACATCAGGAATCCATATAGGATGACGCGTTTCCCCGGCACCTGACCATTGCGGACTGTACTTAAGCACAAGTTCCTCACTCGCCCCGGCAATACTGTCTTCAAAAGGCAGCCATGCCATATACAGAATCAATAATTTCCCATTCTTTTTAAGAAGTTTGGACAGTTTAGGCATAACCTTTTCATGATCAAAATACCAAAAGCACTGACAAGCGGTAATAACCTCAAAGGTTTCATCAGGGGAATCGACATCCTCTGCTGAAACCGCCTTAAAATCTATCTTCATATTCGCAGCATCCGCCAAAATCTTCGCCTGCTCAATCTGCTCTGCGGATATATCAGTCCCAATCCATTCTGCCCCGTATTTATACATATTACGTGGCAGTACGCCTGTACCAGTTCCTATATCAAGGACTTTCTGCCCATTTACACAAAGTCCCCTGCCTACTATTTTCTTATAAAACTCATCCGGATAGATATCTCTGTACTTGGCATATTCCTTTGATGTTTTCCCCCAGTCAAATGCTTTTCCGGCATCTATCCTACTATCTGTTATCTCCATTTATTTAACCTCTCTTAGTTTTTTGCCCCATCAGAAAACGCATGAAAGGAATCCTGAATGCAATCTCTGCACAGGCAAATGCTTTCCGTTTCCAATCAGTGCCAGAATCATAAACCATTCCGTAAAGGCTTTTGCTACTGTATTTATATTCCCAAATTCTTTTCCCGACCAGATAAACATATAAACATCGGCTATGCCTGCAATGAGACCGACAGCAAAGGTAACATGTCTGTTTTTTTCTGTTGTTTCCAATACATTGTCATTTGCAAAAATGTAATAACCGATAAGGAATACACCGAACACAAAAGGAATAATAAGCCTCTTTACCCTTTCGGAAATGAACTGTCCGTAAGTACGCTTCTTCAATGCATACCTTGCACTTACTCCTGCCAGCAGAAACATGACAGGCATATAAAAAGGACTGCAAAATACGATAAAGTGTTTTCGCACGTTCTTTAATTCCTTTCATCATTATTGTTCCAAACCGGATAGTACACTCTTGCGGGTATACTCCTCATCGTACCGGGCTCCAATTCAAATAAAACTATTTCATACCCTTTTTAAGCTTCTTTATAAACTTCTTCTTTTTTGTATATTTAAGTTTCTCAAAATCCACAGAGTTTTTGAAATCATATTTTGAATCAATAAGTTTAATTCCTTCAGCCCTCGTCATATGATCACCATCAACGTTACAATCGTCTCCTTCTCTGCCGTAATCAGCATAACGATGCCCATATATATACGCGTTTGACTTTTTACTGTATTTGTATATTGATATCTGGAGAGCCCACCGATCGGTGTTTACAATTTCATGGCAGTAATAAGTCCTTATTTCCTTTGTCTTTTTATTGAATTCTGTTTTGAAAATGTAATGTTTGTTATTATTAGGACCACCTCTAAAATGTGTCCAGCCTGTAATTTTGTTTTTCTTCTTATCGTAGAAGGAAACACGATAGTCTCCGGCGTCGCCACTAGCATACAAACCATTTACTATTTCCGGAGTAGTTATTTTAGGAATGTATCTTGCAATCAACTCAGGTATTCCGTCTCCATTAATATCTTTTATGCAATATTCCGTGTATTGTCCAACATACAACTTGCCTGTAACCTGACCATAAAACGCTTTATACAATTTCTTTTTATTATATTTTGCCGCATTAACATCAACCGACTGAGCAAGCCCAATACCAACAATAAGTACTATAAGAAACAGTTTTAAAAGTCTCTTCATTCGTATACCTCCCCTTAAATGATTCCTTAAAATGTAATCAATCTCCGTTACTTCCTTAAAAAAGCTTTTCAATGTATTAACCATTAAAGCCACTTCTTTTTCAGATTATTTCAGCCCATTCATTTTCTTTAAAACCAACCAGCACATTGTCACCATTTATCATCAACGGACGCTTCACCAGCATTCCGTTTGTAGCCAGTAAATGTAGCTGCTCTTCTTCACTCATCGTTGGAAGTTTGTCCTTAAGCTTCATTTCTTTATACAGAAGTCCACTGGTATTAAAGAACTTTTTAAGCGGAAGTCCACTTTTTTCATACCATTCCTTCAACTCGTCATAAGTAGGATTCTCCTCCGCAATATGACGCTCAGTATATTCTATATTATGATCGTTCAGCCATTTTTTCGCCTTTTGACATGTTGTACATTTCGGATAACAAATAAATAACATAATTCTTCCTCCAATCAAAATAATTATCAAACTACCATTTCCATCAAATAATCTTTCCGTTTAAATGATCACACTGATGCTGTATATTCTGTGCGATAAATCCGGAAAACTTTTGCTTATGTTCTTTAAAGTCTTCATCAAGATACTTCACTTCTATCTCCTGAAACCTGCTTGTCTTTCTGACTCCATCAAGCGACAAACAACCTTCCTCCGTTTCATACTTTCCCTTACTTCCAATTATCTGCGGATTAATAAGAATCAGATCTAAGAAACCGGTAGATACAATTATGATACACTTCTTGTATCCAATCATGTTCGCTGCCATACCAACACATCTGTCCTTATGTGCGGCTAATGTATCCCTTAAGTCTTTTGCAATATATAAATCATCTTTCGTTGCCGGCTCAGATTTCTGACCCAAAAGCAACATGTCTTTTACTATTGGTTTGACCATTTAAATCATCCCCCCATACTCCGCATAAAAAACAAGCTGTTTTGTTACGTTAAATGATTCGAATTAACTTAATTTCTAATTATGGCGAATTCGCCATAAAAAATCAATTGCAAACTACACTTTACTATGTTATATTATAGGAAAGGTGCAACCCGAATAGCGGTTCACCTAATTAATAGTTACGAAAAGAAGCAACTACTGTTTGGCGTGGCGGTTGCTTCTTTTGTTTTGTGTATCTTTGGCACCGTGGTGTATGGCTATAATCGTAACGACTATTCCAAGAACTGTAACAATAATGCTAATTACAGTCACCACGACACTAATTATACCTAACAAATTACTTACCTTTCTTAAGTACTTCCCTCATAAGCATCACTCCTTAAATGCAGGGAGCATGCATGATTTCTCATACAGTCCAAAGGCGAACCGCTATCCGCTATGGGTAGCACCAGGGGACTAGTCATCCCCATATCATCATTATATCATTCGAACATATGTTTGTCACTATATTTTTTCAAATCGCTAAATGATTCCTCTAACCTTACTGAAAAAACGTGGCATCATCAATATCTTTGAGCCATTTATTTGACTCTGTTTTTTTCATAACTCGCTTGACATTACCGGCATTACTTCAAAAGTTTTGAAAACTCCAATGCTTTTCCAACATCACCATCTACCTTAAGTTTTCCAATTGTAAATGCAACTACAGGATCTAATTTACCATCTATTAGTTTGTTAATTTGTTTCCTCCTTTTAAATAAATATCTTGTATAATTTCTAACTTTACAAACAAGACCGATGCATATGCACCGGTCTGTCATCTCATTAAATTATCATGCCAATATCTCTGTTGCCATCTTAACAGCATCTTCTTCTGACAGTGAAGGGTCATTAGAAATATAGTGAGTCGCAAGCTTTGTTATGCTCTGTTTTTTCTCTTCTGCTTTTCCTTCCCGTCTGCCTTCTATCCTGCCTTCCCGTCTGCCTTCTTCCTTAAACAGCTCCTCGATTTCCGCCTCATCGTACTCTTCCAAAAGCATTCCCTTCACCTCCGATCGTTGCTCTACTAATAATTCTTATAAGTAATTGTAGCATAATCATCATTTGTTATCAATCAGCTGATATGATTATTATACACAACGGATAGTACAACTTTTGGTACTATAGGAGACTTTTTCAAACTTTTTTTAATTTTATGATACGCTAAATGATTCCTCCCCCATACTCCGCATAAAAATCGTCCGCCGTTTTCATAACTCCACAGGTAACCGCAGCTGCAGCACATGTCACGTTTCCAATCATACGATATTTCTTTTCTTCCAAATCAATCGATATTGGCAATCCCTCATCCAATATTTCTTCCCTTGAACGAAATTCATCTTTATCAAGTTCAAAACCTTCGTTCTCAAGAAACTCCATAAGCTTTTCTCTTTCTTCATCTACCATGGTTCTTACTAACATCTCCATCACCCCAAATCAATCCATCATCCCATGTGTTGCTACAATAAAAGCGCCCCGCTCACGCAGGTCATCACACAATTTGCTACTTATCAGTTCCATAAATCCCTCAAGCGAAGGTCCGGATTTAAACGGAAGATCCTTCGGATACAAAGTTTTCTTCACTCCATAAAGTTCGAAGTCTATGCTTACATACTTTGCCCACCATTTCGGATCCTTGTCCCATTCTTCCTTATCCTTGGCATATTTATCTTTCCAAATCATTTTCAAATACCCATAAGTATCTTCAACAATAATCTCCATTGCTGATTCGCTATCAATTTCCGTAATCGAGTTCATCGCTTTTGCCAGATTTTGATCAAATGATTCAAAGGCCTGTTTTGTAAGATCCTCGCCATTTAACAACTTGTCGATCACGCCCTCATCATCCGAACACCAGCTATCTCCCACGAAAAGATAATCGGCAGTTTGAGGCTCATTTACTCTCTTGCCAACAAGCACCTCCCCCAACAAATAATATGTCGCCGAATCTTTTCTATGTTCCTCTTCATACTGTGCCGCCTTAAGTTTCTCTTCCGCTTCCCTTAAATCAGCTTTCAGATTAATCCTATGCGTAAATACAACGTGCTCAACTTCATCAGGATAAGAACACGCAGGCGATTCTCCTGCCGCAATATAATCACTTAGCGACGCATCCGGATCCATATACCAGCACGGCAATTCATCTTCTTCATCACACCCATTTAATTCATTATATCCCGACACCTTTATGATGGGGCGATACGGGTCATCAATATATTGAGCATTGATAAAATGTTCCTCACCATTTTCATCCTCAACCAGTTCAACTTTGTCCCAAAGTTCTATGGCAAACTTGAGTGAATTAACTTTTCTTGTAGCTTCAATTACCGCTTCGTTTTTTAAATCCCCCATTTATAACACCTCCATCGATTCATCCGGTCAGAGACCATATGTGTTAATACGCAAAATGATTCCGCCAAGTGAAACAAATCACATTGTCTTTGCAATCATAAATGCCTACCGTTGCCACATCAATTATTTCAGTATTATTCTCATCCCCTTTCTTTTCAATATATCTAAAACAATTCATCTACTGTAGAATCAAACTGGAACTTCTCTGTTGAGATTCCATGCCTATCACAATACTCTCGGATCCAATCCGCTTCCTGTGGAGTACAGTCCGTATTAAAACGATGATATGCTTGCATTAATTCACCGTCATAAATCTCGATGGTAATAAATGGTGCATTTACATCATCACTCTTCCTCATAAATAGAATTGTGGTATCGCCATTAATTAACGCATCAACAAAAGAAAGTAAACAACTGTGCATGTATATCGCCTCACGACAAAAATCATTTATTGTTTGAGGGCAGCGCACATAATATTTATCACCTCTCTCCTGCCAAAAATAGTCTTCTTTACGAATTGCGCGTCTGACCGCCTTGTTATAATCTTTTCTTTTTGCAAGTAAGTAATATATCAATCGTTTTAAAGTTACATCATCCGGCGAATTCTTAACTTCTTTAGCATATTGCTCATAAAGCGGATCTATATCAGCCAATTCCTTACATTTTATATCAACGTCAATTATACGTTTTTCTTTTTCCATGAATACTTCATAAAGAGAATGGCACCAGATTTTTGAAAGATTCGCTTTACGTGAATCAAAAAGTCTTCCTGCTTCTCCGACTGTCAAATCCCCATCTACCAAAGCCTTTATATATCTACACTGAGCATCATTCAACTTGTCCTTAAATGTATTAGGAAACTTCATATTCAGGTCTTTAATAAACTGTCTGTACCTATGCTTGTTTGCAAGCACTGCACCATCATGACAATTAATACTACGCAGAATTCTAATAGGCAAACCATCATAAATGTCCGAAGGTTTTCTGCTCATTAGATTTAATTCATCCAATTCATCTATGTTTGCAGCCAATTCATCAAATCCGCTTTTATATAGAATTTCTTTAGATGTATTTTTACACATACAGTTATATATGTGGTCAAGCAACCTTAGACCATGTGTTAAATACCTCACGATATGCCATTCCGGGTATTTTTCACTATAGACTTTATAAATCTTATCAATCTGGCCACCACAATAACAACATCTTTCATTCTTAATACAATACTCATGAAAAAAATCTTCATCATCACTATTCCAGACATAACCTTCTTTGATTGTATAACGTTTGATATCTAATATTTCCCGATAATCACCATATTCAATGAATATAGAATCAATATACGGCTCAATCTGAAATATGTGCAGATAATAGCAACTTTGCATAGCATTAACATCATTACTCATTTCATATGCCATATCTAATTCAGGTACAGTTGGCGGAAACCACTCATTCTTTTTATGATTTAGATCCAGTAAAGACACATTACCTTTATTCATACAGCACCACCCCCGTTACAAATCTTTTAGCTTCTGTCATAATAAGACAACGATTATAACTAAATAATATCCAATCAACTGTCCTATAAAAATACCAGCATTTAGATACAATTTTATGTACATATAAAATAAAAGGAACTATCATATGACAGTCCCTTTCCTCAGCATATTTAATTACCCATATAATTCTCTTATCTCTTCCAACTCCGACTTAAATCTTGCAATAACATCTTTCGGACCAAGGAGTTTTACCTGCGGCCCTAATGCAAAAATCCATCCAAGAAACTGATCACTCATCGACACATCTACATTTATTTCTGACCAACCTTTCTTTTTTGACGGACGAATTGATATATCCTTACCAAATCTGTCGATAAATACCCCTACCATCTCATCCTCAAAGGCAATCTTAACAGTAACCGGTTCTCCACCAAACATTCCAAAGTTCATCTTTGCATACTTTGCCAGATTAAACTCCTTAAACTTATCACGACCAACTCTTTTTTCTTTGAGTACCTGAACGCTCTTAATCTTGTCAACACGAAAATGCTTTATGCAGTCTGCTTCTTCGTCGTATGCAATCAGATAGTAATTTTCATCATCCCATGTCATAGCCCACGGACTAACAACATAAGATTCCTCTCTACGACGTTCCATCTTCTTTTGAAGATTCCATTTCATATATTCAAATGATATCTGTCTGTTTTCGGCTATTGCACGGTGTACATCATCCACAAAATAATAAATACTCTCATTCATGGTTTTGACTCTTCCATGTACAACGACCTGACGTTTCATCTGAGTTGCCTCATATTCACTCGCCATACCGGTAAGCTTTGATATTAATTCATTTGATTTCTTCTCCGTAATAAACTTTGATGACTGTATTGCATCCACCAAAAGTTTTAGTTCTGCTATTTCAAATTGCTTAGAACCCACATAGTAATAGTAGTTCCTGCCCACCTTCTCACCGATAACTTCTATGCCAAATTTCTCTAATGTTTCAAGATCATCATAAATGCTCTTCCTATCAGCAGTCACCCCATATGCTTCAAGTTCTTTTTTGATTTCAGGCATTGTTATCATGTGCTCATCATCAGTCTTTTGTAACATGATTTTACTTAAATAATACAACTTAAGTTTCTGATTTGTCCCCTTTGGCATTATATTCCCCTCCTAAAAAATCTGTATTATTACTACGATTATAACTGCACCTATTATAACACATAACAAAATGTTTGAGGGAAATTTATAACACACATTCAAAAATCCACAAGATAAATGCTTATATTAATCTGTCTGAAACTTCCTTTCATTTCCATCATATCTACTTTTGCAATCAGATATTTACCCGCATCCATAAGCCTTGCAAATACAATATTATCCTTTTCAGGTATATATCCAAGCTTACGCTTTTTAGCATCGAGAACTAATATGGCGTTCTCATCAAAACGATTATCCGGTTCTCTCTGCATTATCAGCTTATCTCCCGACTTTACATTTTCAAAAACAGATTCGTCTTTGATGTGAGAAGTTCCTGCCACATAGGAATCAAACAAAAGTATCTCATGACTTAAAGGCTTAATTAATTCTCCAAGAGGATTATCCGTTACGAGTGATAACATATTTTCATTGCCTATAATTAATTCATTTTCCATATCACCTCAACGCCTCCTTCACGAAGCATGTCATCAAGTGACTTTGACAAAGTATCAAGATACTGTTCATAATCATCATGTTCTTCCTGCAGATTATTCTTTAACTCCTCCTTCCTTTCCTCACTATTAAGTATTTCTCCATAAATATAAGGCTCAGTATTAATAATGTCATTTATCTGCCGTTCAACTCGTTCAATACGTTTCTCAATGTCGGAATAATCGATCTCAAATCCCACATCTCCAAGTTCTTCCATTGTATTTCGTACCAACACTTCAAGATCTTCTAATTCTTCAATATCACTTTTGTGATAAGCAACAACAATCCTATTCCAGTATTCTTTCAAAATATCATTGTCATTTGTTTTCTTATTGATGTCTGGGTGAAGTCTTTTTGCAAGTCGTCTGTATATTTTCTTTGCCCTGCTGTATCTGTACTCACCGACTTTTTCTGCATTTTTTGCATTCTCAGTATCATCAATCATTCCCTTTAACTGAACATAGTAAAGATTCATCTCTTTATCAAGTTCAGCCTGCATACTGTTTCCGTCAATGCCAAGTCCTCTGTTAATCCTTCTTCGGCAATAACTTATAGCCTTTTTCTTTTTAATACACTCAATCTTTAGTTCAAAATTAGCTGTTATCAAATCCCCAAACTCTGCGGTATATCCCGTCATATAAGAGCCCGCTTCTTTGAATAACTGATCACGTCTTACCAATAGTTCCTCGTATTCTTCATATCTTGCCTGATCATTATCAAGATTAGTGTATTCATTAACCATAGTCATCTCACCACCTCTTTCTTTTCTATCAATCATTCCTTACACGTTCAATGTACAACACAAGGTGTCCTATAAAAATGACTTAATAACGCAAAAAAATAGCAGGGACTTAATATTTGTCCCTGCCGATGTATATTACATTAATTATATTGTGAATATTATTTCCCTGTTTTCTTACACTCCTATCCTACCTATAATGTCAAGTCCTAAATCATTTATTTTTATGACTTTTATTTAACTTTAATTTTTATTATCTTTGTAGCCTTTAAATATTTCCATGTTTCTTTTGCAGTCACTTTAACTTTATATGTTCCTTTAGGTGTACCCTTTTTTACAGTTACTTTCCCTTTCTTCGTTACAGATATATATTTTTTACCATTAATTACTGAATAAGAAAGTGGAGAACTAGATTTTGCTCCTATAGCAAAAGATTTCTTTGCTCTTCTTAAATTTGATTTATTATATCGTTTTTGCGAAGTCTTAACTACTATAGTTTGATTATCCTTTTTTACATCTATAGTTACTATTCTACTAGCTTCTAAATACTGATCTGTCGCTGAGGCATTTACTGAAATATTAGCTTTTCCTGCTCCCTTGATAATTACTTTTCCCGATATTTTATCAACATAAGCTACATTTTCATTATCAGATGAGTATGTTATTAAACCATTACCACTTGTTTTTGCTCCAAGACTAAAATCCGAACTTGTTGTTATTTTTGAATAAATATCTTTAATCCCTGAAATTATTTGAGTTTTTTTATTAATAGTTATTTTGAAATTATAAAATCCATCAGAATCAGAAACTTTTATATAATATAATCCTTTATCTAATGTAAATGTATCTATATCATATCCATATCCCTTATTATTATCATACGGTCCATAAAAACTATGTTTTGAAGTTCCATTTGTATCTAAAATCTCATAATGATTTCCACCTTTGGAATAATTAGTGTGTTCTATGGATAGACTTCCGGCATCCATTAAATTAAATGTATAAATATCTTGACTATCATTTAACCCTAACTGTCCCTTTACTGTAGTTCCAAGACTAACAGACTTTGCCTCACCTATATAATCATATTTATTTGTTTGCGATTCTACAAATGTTTCATCTGAGTTTGTAAATTTAACATTAAATATGTACTGTCCTTCACAATCATAAACCTGTAAATAATAGATTCCCGCTGTTAAATAACAATAATCTATATCGTATGAATATCCACGATTAGAATCATAAGGTCCATAAAAACTCTTTATTTCCTTATATTGATTATCATATAACTTATAATGTCCGTTATTTGTACTGAAATTATAATGTTCAATATCGATTCGACCTGATGAATCTAATTTGAAGGAATAAAAATCTTTACTTGAACTTGTCAGTGTTCCATTACATTCAGTATTTAGACTCACTGAAGTAGCAGTTTCAAAAGTATTCCCAGCATACACTGGTTGATTTGTTAATAATATTGCAATAGTCAAAACAAAAAAATTAAATAATATTTTAAAAACTCTCATATCTCTCCTCCTTAACTGTAATCTCTATTTCCGTTATATTTTTTTATCAATTAATAAAATAAACCCATATAAACAATGAAATTATATCACAACCCACAGTTACATTCAATTATATTTCACGCTTCTTTGGAATCTCCATCTTGTACTTGAACTGCTTGCCATAGACCTCATTACCGTCTTTGTCCTTATATGTATTATCCACCACCTGCTCAGGTGTAAAATATGCGTCATAAGGCTTTCCGGTCTTTGCAGATTCAATACCCTTAATCAATATTCTCTTGCCCTGCAGCAGAGACTTATATTGTGCTTCTGTCAGTTCTTTATTCATTTCCTTCCTATCTTCATTCCACATTTCTTTGAACAATAAGCACCAAATTTTCCAAGCAGCATATCAGCACCACAATTTGGACAGTCACCAAGACCCTTTTTATTGCTGAACATATTGCGGTTATAACTGACACCGTTATATGTTCCAATTAGATTCGTGACCATATAACATAACCATTAGTAACAAGTTTTTCTATTACTTCTGCCCTTGTTGCCGGAGTTCCTATTCCTTTACGTTCCACATCATCGTCCTTTTCCTTATCAAGTGAAGCCTTGACATATTTCTTTATAGCTTCATCATACTCTTTCCATCCCATATCAGATACAGATGTACCATTAGCTGTGAACTCATTAAAAACACAATGCTTAGGGTCTGTTTTTACAGACATTCAAACAAAAGATAAAAGTCAAAAATCAACCCACGTCATTTCTTTTTCTACTTCCATAAACTTTTTCCCATCAAAAGTAGTCATTTAAAAAAGCATCAAAACTATCTTGGTTGATATGACCATCTATACTCCAAAGTACCTCTGTCTTTAGCTTACACACACCACATCTAACCTATCTCCTATCTGCACGCAATGACGCATCATATAAGCATAGTAAATATAACTTATACTCTGCATGGCTTTTAAAGTCTGATTCTGGGCGTTTCTTACGTCTATCTCTCACGTCAGCTTCAGCCATTATCACAATTCTCCAACTGGTGTCTTCATCAATAGACCTATCTTCTTCCCATGTCATTGCAAGGTCGTCCGGTGCCTCATAGTAATCAAGTTCCTCTTGTGTTAGGTTTCCCATAAAATACCTCCATATCTTCAAATCTGTCATTAATCAATAATAATCTGTCTGTACTGCTTCTACGTGCCTTCTTTGACAGATGTCGTTCCAACAGCATCTGATCAATGTTCTCATTCGTGTACCATTTACCCGACTGATGAATCACAAATGCATTCTTTCCAAGAGCCATTGCAGCAACACCATAATCCTGTGTAACTACAATGTCATGAGCATCCTTATCAATCATACCTATAAGAGCAAAGTCTACTGCATCGGCTCCTGCGCCAACAACTTTTACCTCACTGTAATCAGATGTAAGGATATGATTGGTATCGCAAAGAAGAGTCACCGGAATGTTATATTGATTTGCCACCTGTTCTACGATGCGAACTACCGGACACGCATCTGCATCTACATAAATTTTCATCTGTTCATCCATCACTTTTCAACATATTATCTAATTAAATACCTTTAATCCTCAATTCATATCTTGTTCTATTGGGATGCATTCTATGTCTATTTAATACTTGAAAAAAATCTTCTGTAGACATTATAACCAAGTCATATACAGAATTAATATCATCAGCTTTTAACCATCTTGATGCTGACGAATTGCAAATACTATCAATTGAAGTATGTTTCAATTGCTCACATTTCATTTCCCAAACTCTTTTTCATCTTTATTTGTATCGTCTTTACTATTAGAATCGGAATTTTCCGAAGTCTCTCCATTAAGAACATCTAGCATTTCCTTAGTGAAATACTCTTCAGGTTCAGAATAAATAATCTTGCTTTCCATTGTTTCATCCCCCTATCATTAGGTTCACGTATAATTATCAAATCGTCTTTGCAATCATAAGTGCCCGATCATAACTACAACCATTCTCTCTTGCATATTGCATAAGTGCACGATTAAGATAATCATACTTTCTCGGTTCAACAAATCCCATACCTGATTCTACCCACGCCCTGTGATAAAGCGCTTTAAGTTTTTCATCATTTACATCGAATAACCCCATATGCCAAGCCTCCCTTTTTATCTCTGCAAATCAATTATGTGTACTATTTGTTGATTGCAGTTTAATCATATCAATTTATATGTCCAATAAAAATACCAGCTTATAGCCACGGCATAACCACGTCATTTCATTAATGACATACATTTTTACATACGTATTACAACTTAACAACAAATCATCTTCTAAACATTATTTTCTCACTCTGGAACATTTTAGTGATAATAAATATTGCCGTTCCGGTAACAAGTAGATTTACAACACATGTTATAAGAACTTTTTCTGCATCTAATTCAAACGAGAAAAGTCCGACAAAGCATTGTAAGCTGTTATATATCGGAACAAAATAATAACATATACTCTCCTTTGCTCCATGACCCAAATTGGCACTCATACTGATTAATGTTGAAACCAGTGTAATAGGGGCAGTTAACATGGTGGCTTCTTTCGTATCCTTTGAAAAAGTAGATAAAACACTAAATACCGCTACTATCATAGATACTGTAATCAATACCACCAATACAAGTTGCATATATTCTTTTAAACCGTAAGTATTATCAACAGAATTCAGATTAGCTAATGCAATCGGAAGAACTATAACAATACTGATACTGTTTGCTATTCCTTGGAGTATCGAGATAAATGTTATAGATAATATCTTTCCCACTGCCAGTTCCCTTCGGCTTATCGGTGCTACTAGCATAGAATTCAAGACACCGTTACTTTTATCCCTTGATATTTCTGTAGGCGCCATTGTTGACGCACTTGAGAAAATAAAAATCATTAACAAAAATGGTATGAAGTTCGACCATGTTTCTCGCATTTTATCCTTATCCGTAGCCACATCATACGTTTTTTCACCGGAATTGATGTCATAAATATTATAAACTGATTCCTCATAACCATTTAAAAGTTGCAGCATTTCTTTATATACTGCCACGGATTCCTTCTCTGCCGATGAATAATATATTGATATCTGCTGAACATCGGTCTGCTCTTTATCTGACATCATTATCGTATCAAGATCTTCGGGATAAATAACATACAGATCATATTTTTTGTTACGGATATTATCTTCCATATTCTCAAAACTGTCTACCACAACAAAAGAATCAGGATTAATACTGATTTCAGTATTATTATCAACAGTCATATAGTCCGATATTTCTTCAATGCTAATATCATTTTTTTTAGTAACTATCTCTTCAATAAAATCAGTCTTTTTAGAAACTCCATTCCTTTCCTTGATATAATCCATTATATAATCTGAAGGATTCATCACGGCTATCTTGCATTCATAATCATCACTAATACTAAACATCGAAACGGATGATGCTCCCAGAACAACACACATAACAGTAAATAATACAGGAGGCATAACCAGAGAAGCAAGAACTAATCGAAGGTCAGTAAAGAATCTCCTAATATCTTTCTTGAATATCAACCAAATTGTTTTATTCATTGTCATTCCCATTCTTCTTATCTGCATAGTAAATTTCAAAAAATCTGTCTTCAAGGCTCATTTCGTCACAAATATCTGCCAATGTTCCACAAGACTGCATTCTCCCATTAATAATTATTCCAACCCTGTCACATATTTTCTCAACCATGCTAAAGATGTGGGAAGATATAATTATCGTATGTCCCTTTTCTTTCAATTTGAGTAGATACTCGATCACCATTCTTGATGTAATTACATCGAGTCCATTTGTTGGTTCATCAAATATAATTACTTGTGGCTGATGCAATAAAGATATTGCAAGTGCTGTTTTCTGCTTCATTCCAGTCGAAAGATTTTCAACCTTTACTTCAGCAAAATCCTTCATTTCAAATACTTCAAACAACTGCTGTTTTCTTTCCACACTAACATCCTTCGGCACGCAGTACAAATCCGAATAAAAATCATATAAGTAACTGGGTGTGAAAAACTCCTCTAATTTCATATCACATGCAAGGAAAGAAATCCGTTTCCTTATTTCTTGAGATTCTTTTTTTGAGTCATATCCACAAATCATTACGTTTCCTGAGTCAGGAGTTAATAAAGTAGACAGCATTCTTAATGTTGTTGTCTTACCTGCTCCATTAGGTCCTATAAGACCAAAACACTCTCCTCTTTCAACTGAAAATGACACATTATCAACAGCTATCAAACTCTCATTATTAGATTTATTAATTTTTTGCTGTTTCTTAGAAAGTTTAAATTTCTTTGAGACACCGGAAACCACAACATCCTGTTCCATTATACTTGTCCCCTTTACTATACTGTTTTGCTTTTCATCATTGTTTTTTTAGCGGCAGAAGCCATAATTAAGACTTCTGCCATAATAATAATTAGTTGTAACAATGGCTTAATTATATAATGATTATATTGTACACTATATATCCCCTTTCACGGTATAAATGACATTTAACTTTATTCAACACGCATTAAGCACAACAACCTCTAACAAATACCACTCCCTATTTTTCTCACTAAGCGATTCATACTGGAACAGGAACAACTTCTCCATAATCTCACGCGCCGATGTAGTCCCGCAATTTCTAATAGATCTCAACTCCTTACCCGAAGCCAAGCCGTCAAACACATCACCAACTGTATTATATCCTGCCCTCTTCAAACAGTTATACGACCTGACACTTAAATCAAGCGCCTCCAAGCCCACCTCACTCATTTTCTCCGTCATGTGAAAACGAAAGCGAAAATGGCCTCCATGTTTTTCACGAAGATGAACTCCTTCCACTTTGTTCATCACATTCATTATCGTCTGACACTGATCTTTCATATCTGATACCTCCATACACATCCTTGACGACCTCCTTAACGGCATGGCAATGCAACTCCTCAAGGTCATCACCGCATTCTTTCTGAATCATTTTAATTAGATATTTGAGGTCATTAGGAGAATCAGATACTGCAACTACATGAATATGGTTTTTCTTAAGCGTCGTAAATATCTGGCGTATAAATGCAGTCCTTGTGGAAACATAATCAAGCACCCGCTCAAACCTGTCATCTTTCGTCACGATATCAATAAAAACCGTCACTTCTCCAGGCTTATAAATGCATGTATTATATCCACGAATGATACCTGCATCCTCAAGCTTTTTCACGCGCTTTTTGGCCGCCACACGTGACATACCAACAGCATCACCGATATCCCGGTAACTCATACGCGCATTACCTTTTATGAGTTTGAGTATCTTTTCATCTGTTTTGTCCATTGACCTCACTCCTCAGCGTCGACTCTGAATGAAATAATTATAAATGTAAAATAACCACCCAGTCAACCTAGGTGGTTACGAAACGAAACCATATAATTGGATACGCTAAATGATTCCTGTCAAGCAACAACACAAAAACATTGGCATATCACTTCTCTCTTCTTAGTAATCTTCCCATCCTTCATTATCCTCAAAATCATCCCACGCATCGTCCTCGTCCTCAAACTCATCCTTGTAGTCCTCATAGTAACTATCCACATCATAGTCATCAGGATCGTGTGATTTCTCGGTTGTTTTCCTGCTTGATGATTTGCCGCTTTGGGTGGTTGTGTTGTTGTTACTTTTTTGGGTTTGGGTAGCGGTACTGGTCTTTGTCGGTGCCTCATGCTTTGCAAAACCGGTCAGTTCGTCATTCTCATATGTATATAAATACTTTTCTTCCGTCCCTGTTAAATGGTCCACTATAGTTATGCTTTTATCACTCATCACATATTCGTCTGATTCGCAATAATAATTGATTGTCAGCTTATCAATGACATAATACCTGACACCATTTACTTCAAAATATGAATCATTTATACAATGCTTTTTTATAAATGATTCATACCCGGCCTGCTTGCGATAATTGAGCATACACTCATGCAGCCTTCTGTCAATTTTAATCAGTTCAACCAATCTCTCTTTGACATCTAATCCGCTAAATGATTCCTCCAACCTTACCGAAAAAAACGTGGCATCATCAAGAACTTTACTATCCGAGTCCTTGTAAACATCTTCAGTACGATAATCTAACTTAACATCTATTTTCTTGATATAATCATTCGATTCCATGTTATAAATGTCCGCAACTTCTTCTTTGCAATCATGTCGAATCTGATTATATCGAGTAAGCTTCCCATTGTCTGTAATTACTTTAAGTAGATAGATACCACCACCGCACAGGAAGGCTAGCAATATCAGTATCCACGGAGTATATTTTTTCATACCAACACCCCCATTGGCATTACTTCAAAAGTTTTGAAAACTCCAATGCTTTTCCAACATCACCATAAAAAACACCACTGTCTTTTCCTGTAATATTTACCTGTACCGCAAGAAAATCTGTGTTTGATGCATCTGCTTTTTGAGCAATTCCACGTACCTTTGTCAACAATTCTTCAAACTTCATTTGTTTCCTCCTTTTTATCTATCTTCAATATATCAGAAGTTTTTTCTTTCAGTAGCATTGCCTTAGATTCAACAACACCAACTCTATCGAATAACATCTTATCAAGCTCATCAATTGTATTGTTAATGTATTTGAGACAAAGTGATAAACGCTTATTTTTCTGCTTATTCTCTTTTGCCTTTTCGTCTATTTCCTCAATTGCATCCTCAATTTGGCTTACACATTTTTCCAGCCCTGCAATCACACAGTTTAACATTTCAGGTTTATTATGTTTTTCAAGCACGATCATCTTGCAAACAGTCAATAACTTACTGCATTCATTCAATGTATAATTTTCCGGCATCTGACTGATTACTGATACTAGTGATACGGAACCTGAGCCAGCCAAGCCCAGCAAAGCTCCACCACCGGTTAGAATGGCCGTTCCACCTGCCATACCCAAACCACCCGCAGCTAAAGAACCACCACCGATCGATGCAAGTGCATAACTTGTAAGCGCAGCACCTGACAAATTGGCAACTGAATTACCTACTAGAACAACCGCTATTTCTGGTGCAAATGCTAAAGCAAATCCACCTGTCAACGCAGTAGCAATTACTGTTGTAGTAACGGTCTTAGCAACCTTTTTTCCTGATTCCTTTATCTTTCCTTCGTAAGATTTATAATTCTTTATGATACCCTCATAATCCTCTTTAGAAACAACACCTTGCTTATTCACAAAGATATCCATAATATATTTAGCTCTATATTTCAGCCCTTTAAATAACTCCTTATCGTTTTCATCCAAACTATAATATGGTTGAAACAATGAGATTTCTAAAGCAAGCAAGTACATCCATCCCAGACTATTTGTTTCTTCGTCAATCGTTTCAATAAGCTGATATGCAGTTGATTCATCTAAATAGTATTCATCTGCAGAAGCATTGAAACTTTCTGCTGTTAACTTCTCCCATCGAGAAAGCCATTCATTTTTTAAGAAGCTTTCTTTTGCATCCTTCGTATTTTCAATATCATATTTAATAGATGCTTTTTTCAAAGAATTCAATACCTGATTCTGCTTGTTGGTCAGGCTTAAGAAATTGTCACCATAAGAAAATTGGCTCTGTTTTAGTTGTTCTGCCTTTTTGACATAGTTTGTATAAGCATCTTTCAAATCTTCTGAAATATACTTTGCATCAGCAGCACACGCAAAAGCAAATCTACCAATACCAACATAATTTACACGCAAGAAGAATTCTCCAATAGCAACTTCCTTGACTCCCTTAGAATCCACAACTGCTTTAACTGCTGTTCCCGTAGCATTTACAACAACGAAAGTTCCACTTGCAACAGTAAGCATTCTTGTCAAAGCACGATTATTAAAAGGAATGCATTTACTCGGATCCAATTTGTCCAACTCAGTTATAGACTGAATTTCTTTTTCTTTTACCTCTTTTGCAAATCTTGTTAAAAAGAAGATTGACCTTACCAAACATTCATTAATTACAACAGGCTTACTCTGATCTAAAATATAATGACCAATGCCCATTTCTGTCCTCAAATCAAACTTAATAGGTTCCCCATTTTCATTCTTAAATCTAGTTCCATTAAATAACTTTGAAACATACTCCGAAAACACCTTCGGTTTATTAATATTGTCCTCATTTACTTTTTTAAATATTGGAAGTGCTGACAATTCCTTCAAAAGAGATAACATCGGACCCGGAATACCCGTTCCTTTTCCGGTACCATTAAGAACACTTCCACTAGAACCATCCAAGTCACTTACTAAATGCAACACCCAATTAAACACACCAAAAACAATTTTTTCAGGAAATGATTTACCAATAAAGCCATCTTTCGTAATTTTCACTTTAATAAAATTTCCTTGTGTATCCGTTCCATAGCCTTCCTCTGTAAATTGCATTGCTATAGAACAAATCAACCCTAAAGGCGATGCATGATGCGAAAAATCTCTAAGATGATGTTGTTTTCCACCACCAAAATCATTGGTTAGTACATCCCCTGCCATTGGGAATCTTTCTTCTAAATGTCGTATAGCTTTTTCAAGATCATCGCCCTCATATCCAAAGTGTTTGGCAACATCTAATACAATTTCATCTGCTTTATCATTACCCCATTTATGTGCATTTTTTAAATCGAACTTCTTGCTCCAAAACACACTTAAGGCTCCTGAAACAAGTCCACATGACGCTGCAATCAAATAATCGTTTCGATCTGCTTTTGGAACGTTTTCATTAAATTCAATATCAACATAATCATCTTTCAAACCTATAATTGGCTCATCAAGACATTCTATATTACTTGATGAAATATATTCGACCAAGCTCTTATCAGAAAAATAAACATTAAAACTCTCAAAATTCATCAACTGATTATCCGTATAAATCTGTAACTCTTTCATTTTCCGTTCCCCCTAATATTATACACACATAGAATGAATGCTAATTCCTTAAGTCTATGCAATAAACAAAGAAAACCATGCTTGTCCCGAACCGAATATTGTAAGGTATTGTTCTATTTCATCATTATCGTCCGGTTTAGGTTCATAACAAAGATTATTAGATTTGATACGTATACTTTTTATCTCATCATACATACTTTATCTCCCCACTAGCATTACATGTAATTGTCAAATGATACCCCATTTTCTCTTGCATACTGCATAAGTGCATGTGTACTAATGTATTATTATAACCACTCTTTCGGAACATTTAACTTTTTTCCTTCAGATTGTAACACCTCACTAACATCTGACTCCATTTTCTTTAAGGCGTGGGACTTATCTATATAGCCAATAGGAGAGTTTTTATAGAATTCTGCAATGGCATTTACTAGTTCATACAGTTCGGCAGTCGTTAAAAGCAAAGCGAATTTTTGTCCTTCATGTGTATCATAAAATAACACTTGCTTTATTACTACGCCATTATCTAATGGTAAAATGTTAATCGCCCCATCTCCAGAATGACATACCGCATTTCGCATATGCTTTAAAAAGCCAAAAACAATATTTTCTCTTAAGTATCCATCTTTGACATCTGACTTATATGTTGTCACCCACTTACCTTCTTGATATAACTTACAAATATATCTTCTTAATTCAAATGTCTCTTCCCATGATTGTGCTTCCTGCTGCAACTCATGTTTGGACAAGTTTCTATTTATATCAGATTTTTTTTCTTCGCTTACATCGTTGAAATATTCTTTATGCATTTCATACGGCAGAGTAACTATGCCCATCATAGAATTCAGAAGTTGTGTTATCTCATATAGTTCGTCTTTATTTGGTTTTATCGACTCTATTTCCTCAAGATCTTGCTCTAGTTTCTTTTTGCAATTATCGATTTTCGTAGCTGTACTAAAAAGTTTTCTTTTTATTTCGCCTAATTGACTATTTCTCCCTATCGATATTGAATTTGCTTCGCCACGTATCTGATCAATTAATGTACTAATAGTCGAAAGCGTATTATTATATTCTTCCATAAGTGTACTTTTGAAATTTCTGGCATCTTCTTTTCTTTTTTCTGTTTCTGTAATATAAACCAAATTTCTTTCAGTTCTTTCAGAATATTGTTTCGAAAACTGAGCTGCATTATATGCCCCCATTTGTTACCTCCTTTTTTCAAAACCATTAAATATGTATTTTTTCTAATTAACCAACCCAATCTCTTTACAGAACCAATTCTCATATTGTTCTTTTGTTGGTTTTTTCTTTTCTTTTTTCATCTGCCTTTTATATTTTCTCAAATTTAGAATAGCTTCATATTTCATCTCTCTATAACATACTCTATGCTCATATAGATATTGTGCCGCTTGATATATTTTATAATATAAATCATATTGACTATTCTCATCAAATAATATCCCCTTTTCTATATCACCTTCAATATTATATTCCACACATACATCATTCCAAATACGTTTATGGAAAATATTAAATGGATAGTAACTTTTACATATAACCTTTCCACCGTTTTGGTGATTTCCATCACAGGAATAACAAGTATCTACACCACATGCTGATACAGCTTTTACGTAATATGCTATAAAAGGTTCCAAACAAGCCACATAAACCGGTTTTGGCATTTTCCCATCCAAGAACATTGGCCATTCCACTTCATATGAGCTAGCTTCCACGCCAATCTGATCTGTTCTAAAACACTCTTTAATTATAGAACATATGCTATCCTCCGACACATAAAACAACAAATCTAAAATACTCTTATCATGATTACAATAATTCTTCTGATTATCATGAGATACCACTCTTGGCGGTTTACGGCGTTTGGTTTTTCCTAACGAATATTTATTAAACATTTTTTCTAATTCAACAGCATCTTCAGAAAATGCATTATCACTTAAATAGTATTTACCATCCCTGCTATGAATAAAAAATCCCAACATCTGAAGTAACCTCACAGCCTTCTCCTCATTAGACATACAATCAGAAAGTGCCATTTCAAAGAAATCATCCTTATTCATAAAGCCTCCTCCATATCACGCATTAACCAACAATCCAAAATATCTCACTTCCCTTAAATATTCTCAATATATCTACAATTAGGAAATGATGAGCACCCCCAGAACTGTCCTCCTACATTAACCCCTTTTTTTGCTGTACGAATAACCAACTCTGCACCGCATCTTGGACACATCTTCTTTTGAGGTGTTGTATGCTCGTCAGTTGTAGCCTTTTCTTTTTTGCATTTATCAAGCATTTCTTCATACTTTTTAGAATAATCAGATTTGTTAGGCATACTTGCGTTTAAAAAGAATTCTGCATGTTCTCGAATATCCTTTTCCGAATATAAATTGCTCTTTTCTTCACTTTCTAATTCCTTTATAACACGCACCAACTGATCAGCCCTATATATTTTTCTCTTTACCTCTTTCTTTGCATAACGATCATTTAGTACCGTTTTAGGATTAGCTAATACAACAATAGGTATGTAAATATGTTCAAAATTGGACTCGAACATCGCTCTTGAAACTGGATTACTCTTTGTAGCTGCTCTTAACTGCTTGATCACTTCCATATGTCTTTCGTTCTGCGTAATTGGAGAGTATATTCCTTCTTTTACCTGCTTACCAAACAGTTCATATTTCCTTATAAAATTACCATCGCTATCAACAGTAATATCTCCAATCAAGTTCTTGCACTCAATTATATACACACGTCTTCTGGTAAAAAGCATGTAATCTATCTGTGCAGACATTTCGCCAACCTCAAGATAAATATCATGTAAAATAAACATATCAATGCCACTATTTTTCAATTCGAAAGCAATGGTATTTTCTCCAATTTCACCATAAGAAGCCAGTTTTATGTTCTTCTCTATTTCTCTTTTCAATTCACCTGTTGCCTTATCCAATAATACATTCATTCTTTCAATAAAAAATGTTGACTCGCTATCTTCTTTCAAAAAAACAGGCCCAAATTTCTTCTTAAATAATTCCATGTCAAAACCTTTCTTACGCTAAATGATTCCGCTCAACGGAACAAATCCCATTCCAAACTCTATCGATACCATATATTCATCCCCCCTTGTATTTCTTTTGTTTAACCACCCATTGTATTAATTACAAACACTAACCATGCCCTAATTCACTGCCACTCTATCAATTGTCTCGTTGAATTCATCTAGCAACTTTTGTGGTACTTTTCGTTTCAATATCTTTTGTCTAAATTCTTTGACTTCTTCCTTTTTTATCCATACATTTTCCATCCGCAGTAAAATATAAATCAATAATTTTGTTATTTCCTCAGGATACAATTCTACAAACTTACAGTTAAAAAAATCATCTAGAAAAACACTTGTGAGCTTTTCTATAGGTGATTTACAAGCTAGTTCAGCAGCTTCATCAAATTCATTTTCTAGTAAAAGCACCCAATCCAACATCTGAGAAAACTCACTCGCACACAATTTCTCCGGGACATTATCAATTCTCAATTCCCAGTATTCTTTTATCCATCTATTCCATAATTCTGATCGTTGTTCAATCTGCATATTCTCTAATATTTGTTTAATATAAAAAGCAAACCGTTCCCGTTCACCCTCAGAACTGCCATTTAACATTTTTCCAACATGCGCAACAATATTATCATCTATGTATACAAGCATTATAGTATAGTCATGAATAAACTTGTACTTCTGTTCTTTTTCCAGCCATTGCATCACCTGAATATTCTCGTGAAAAATAGGTAGGATGCGAGATGCGAATGGTATATTAAAGTCACTTAACCCATAAAGGAATCCTTCCCATGACGCATGAACAAAATTATCATTTTCACACTGCAAATAGTATAATACGTTATCCTCTGTCCATTTATTATCCCTGCTGAACAGTTCTGAAGCATGTGCACATAAAACAAATATAACTTCATCAACATTAGTAGAATTTAACGCCACGTCTTGAATAAATTTTCTATATTTTTTTGGTATCCCTTCCTCGTATGGTATCAGGCTCAGCAATTTCACAAGTACTCTGCAAGCCACACCAGTCGAATCATTATAGACTCTAATTAACATGTCTTCTTTGGCAAGCTCTGGTCTTACAGTACAATAATCCCAGATATGAGTAACAATCTTAAATAATCGTTCTCTTAATGTTTTAGAAATTTTATTATATACAATATCTTTTTCTAGGATATCAGATATAAATTGAATTACATAATACGTTTCATTTTGAATAACATCCTCATTTATATGATTAAGAACATTTATAAAGTCACTCTTTTTATTAATTCCTCTTCGCAATCCGTTAAATATGTAGCTCCAAAATATATTGGTCCAACATTTATTATTAACAAATTCATCGACAACCCCAATTGTCCATTTGATATCCTCACAAGAAAGTTCCACGAACATTTGCAACAATCCATATAAATCAGATTCACCAGCAATTTCTTCCTGTTTAAACTCTGTTAAGTAATTATATACATCGCCATAGCTCATTTCTTTTAAATCACTTTTACTAATAGGGCTTATGCTTCCATGTATAATCTCAGTCGGACTTATAATCAACTCCGGATGTTTTCTAGGCTTAAAATCAGGAAAGTTTCTGTTAATAATTTTTATTTGTTTTTCTATTTCATCAACGTCCTGACATTGTGATTGAATCCATACAAACCAATTATACTTTATGTATGCAATCATTCGTTCTTCATCTTTTTCGTCTTCAAATTGCATACCCGAAACATCCACATCTAAGATTTTATTTATAATTATATTTTTCATCTCATCGCTCAATTCATCATACGAAAAGGCAACCAATTTAAAGATTTGCTCTCTTAGTAAGGTATCATGAATCTCATAATTAGCGAACAGTAACTCAATTTTTTCTTGTGAAGGAATGAATTTATTCTCTCTTACAGAATACAAGACCAATCTCGATAAAAGCGGAATATCATACTTCATTATTTTGTTAATCCATAACATATACCCGTTTTTATCGCTTTCAGATAAAAGATACAAAGACTTCTTCACAATATCACATATTGTGTATAACTCCAAATAGCGATAATGAGTTTTTTCATTATTCTCTATATCTATTATGTTGAAAGAAAAGATATCTGTACCAACTTCTTTTTTATCTAATTCGAAATACAATCGCATTATTGTGTTTGCACACAAATCCAGTGCATCCATCTTATATCCCTGCAAATGTCCACAAACTGTCTTGATCCACAATTCTTTAAATTGATAATGTTCAAGCTTCCATTTATATGTTATTTTATTTTGCAATTTATTATCTACAAATGAATAACTATCTTTAATAACAATCTCATAACTAAATGTGTCCTTAAAAGCACGCCACATACAATCATACATGCCACGTTTTTCTGTAGCTTTAATCATTTCACAAATGATATGAGAGTTTTTCAACTTTCTTCCATACAACGATATATACACTTCAAATAGTTCATCATCCCCTTGCTCATGAATGATAAAATGTTTTATTATTTCCTCACAAAACAAATAATTAGTTTTATTATCATGTTTTTTTATTATTGATAATAGTTCATTGTCAACAAAATTAACAATGAGCCAATTTGCCCAAATATAATCATTTGTATCAAGACACTTTGTTTCATCAAACAAGGACAAAAACAAACCATTATTATCCAACCAATACAGCCATTCTTTTCCATTAATTCTCTGGCATAAATACTCTTGTACTTTAATATCTTTTAAACCTTCTAATATTTCGTCTTTGGAAGCATCATCTGCTGGTGGTAAATCCTTATTTAAACCTGTTATTCTTTTTTTCCAATCCAACAATCCACGTTTTGTGTACTCTCCTATTATCCTTATAGCCTCACATTCAGCATCATAATCTTTCTCAGGAAATCTGATAATTTTCAAACCGGTACGATTTAATGCTTTAGTATTATCATCAGAAGATAGAATATATGCACCAGAAAATGATTCAGAAGGAATTGAAGACGTTAAATATCTTACAATTAAATCATCATAACTGTATCCAATAAACAATACCGTATATTTTTTTAACATATCAACTACAAATCTTGTAGCGTATCCGTTTAACATATACGCTTTTCCGAAATCTTCATCGGTAATGATAATATTTTCAACATCTTTTACATTGCCATGAAGATGTACTACTCCATTAAAACTATCTCCATACGGAACTGCTGGCGAGTTATATACAGGTATTTTCCAGTCACGCTCTTTTGCTGCATTCTCGAACATTTCATCTTGATTTGTTGTAACAATACGAATAGCAGAAGCACTTTTAAACAAGTCTAGAATATTATAATGAAAATGATTGGGCAATGGATTATTTGCTGTCAACTGACGAGAAACAATGTTTTTTACTCTCTTACCTCTTCTATGCAAATCCCCCAAAAATTCATCTATTCTATCATTATCTTCATCATATATTTCGCCACATTGTTGCGCTATCATCTGCGTCAGACCTTTAAAATTTGGCAGCGAAGTTGGCGCATCCACTGATACTCCAGCCCCAGCAAAAATAACAAGTTCATTATTATTGACCGCATCTAAAATTTCTCTTGGAAAATCAACACCGTTTATAACCATATTTTATCCATCCTCTACATTGTACAAAATAACAATGTCACCTTCATCGTTTAATAGGCAATATACTGCGCAACTTATGCTAACTTCTTCCGCAGCAACGCTTATACTTTTTCCCACTTCCACAAATACATGGTTCATTTGGATATATCTTCTTTTTGCCATTCTGCATCAAAAACTGCTCTGTTCTACGCTCAACGATTTCCTTTCCAAAAGCTTTTAATTTATCTCTTCGACTATCAGGAATATCACTTTGATTAAATAAATGATAATGAACATCTATAATATTATCTTCTTTATCCAATATAATAGTAATTGACCAACACTCTTTTCTCCCATTTTGAACTAGATTGGCTAATATATACTCCTCTCTCTTCTCATACGGATATAAGCTTATATCCGGAACTTCTGCAAACAAAGCATAACTACAATCCATAAAACTCATTGCCGGAAGCATCCGACCAAGTTCTCTTTCCCTTCTAGCTAGATTACTTATAGATTTATCGAATTCCTCCCTTCCTTCCGAAGATAAATCTAAAAGATAGTTCGAAAACTGCGTCACCTTATCTTCTCTATTAATTATTATTTCCAAAATTTTAACTATTCGAAACGGAATATATTGCATAGGCTTTTCATATTTTAGTCCAATATGTATACTTGAAAAATACTTATCTAATTCCTCTCTGTATCCCATAAAATATACATTTCTGCCTTGACCAATATCTTTTGCTTGTAACGAATACATATTATGAGAAATATACATTCCTAAGTGATCCAATTCATCCGATGTTGCAATTTCCATAGTCTCAGTCGCAATAGTTCTTTGTTTTATAAAATGGATAAACTGTAATGGATTGTCAAAATAATATTTATAAACCCACAAATCATTAAGTGAAATTGCAATGATACCTTCATGTGTCTTAGCAATTTTAATCTTCTCCATCTGTGATGCAAACTCATTAAAATCAGAAACTGTGACATCAAACAAATATATTTGGTTGTATTTATCTCTATTTATATAAAATGCTTCAGTATCCAAACTATTATCTGTATAAAAGATTCTCTTACTTTCTATACCATCAGTAATATAATTCTTGGCTCGTATACATTGATTTTCAGCTTTTTCTACAAGAGTCTTAAATGATTTCTTATGTGCCTGAAAGTCCATCATAGCAGGAGTATATACAAATGTACCTGCTTTAACTTCCACTACAAGAAGCACATCTTTATACTCTATTAAAATATCATTTTCTGCAATATCTTTTTTCTGTAAAGGATAATAATTGGAATAATGCACCTTACATCCTGGTAATAGACTTTCAAATACACCTCCAACAAGTCTTTCACTCGAATATCCCTGAATGTTATTCCATCTATCACCATATTCCTTACCATGATTTCTTATCGCACGTTGAAGAGCAACATAAAAATTATCAAATAAATTATAATAATCAAAACAATACGTCTTTCCATCAATCTTTATAAACGGCTTGTACTGTATCGGCAAATTCCAAATTGGCCATCCCGAAAATTCTTTATGCGATAGAAATGACTTATCGCTATTAATACCTAAGCATAAATCATCAATGAACTCATTTGACCATGCAGTATTTTCTTTTACTTCAAACAATGTAGTTCCAATTACCTTTAATGCTACTTCACGACTTTCTTCAATAAAATTATCGTCAGGTTCAATGCCCTCAAATAACGCTAATTTATCCATTTGATTACTCAAATCTTTCATTGCATCAAGTCTGCCGGAAGAAAGATTCTTTTCTAATACCGTGAGTCCTGCAATAACATCATCAACCGACAGCCCATATATCTCTTTTAATAAAACTTCCTGCGGTAATAACAATTCCTTTAATATAGGAATTCTAAATGCCTGATACTGTTCACCACGAACTTGAGACATCATCTGTGCAAAAACTATGTACTCTTCATCCTCTAGACTAAGATTTCCCATTTTCTGCTGTTGTGCTGCCCAATACATGTAAAACATGGGCATTTTACTATATAGTTCTAAGCAATAATTTGCGATTTCATGACAAACGTCCTCTTGCTCATTTTCATCTATTTCATTTGCCTTATTATGATCCATCGAAACTAGTAAGCTCTGTACATACTCCACACTTCTTAATTGAAAATTAATATCATCCGCTATATCTATTTCTGAAATCACACCTTGACTCATAAGCATCATCGTGTTCTTAGTTGTCAAGTAATTAAATAAATAAAGTGGATCTACCAATGCTAATTTTTCTTTTATTTTTTCTATAAGTGCATTTATTTTATCTTTTTCTGCGTTACACTGACTTGCTAGTTCTGAAATCCAATCCTTATGCAGTGCTTCAGTCATATTATTATGTGTAACTACAGTATTACCAAATCTTGCCACCTCGAATATACCATTACTAAAGCATTCGTCTGGTTTTATGTTTTTCAAGTAAAATCACTCCTCCCACAATAACCAACCATTTACAACCCGTACTGTTTTAATATGTTTATATCTTTATTGATATCCTTAGGTTTTATTGTCGAAAGTACTTTTTTCTCCACTTCTGGGGTCCAATAAATTTTCAATTTCTTTTGAGCCCTTGTAATAGCAGTATAGAAGATGTTGTGAGTTATAAGCTCATCAACCTCATCTGTAATAACAATTTTCACAGAACTATATTCTAAACCCTGTGCCTTATGAATAGAAACTGCATATGCCACTTGAAATGGAATAACATCATGTGCCGAATTATCATAATCTTCATCTGTACTCTTTAATTTATTAACATAAAATCTGATAACAGAATTTTCAACATCAGGGTATTCGTCATCAACAAGCATAAAATCCGCGCCAAAAGCATCCATGCCATCAATAACTTTCTCAAGTTCTACATCGAAGACAATTCTTTCTTGCGGCTGCTCTTTTTCAACTATTTCTACTCTTCTTATTTTTCCTCGTATTATATAGTAGTAGTTTTTAGAGACCCTCTCCAAGGTCTTCGTTACTAATAAGTCATAGTCCTTC
>SVEQ01000002.1 GCA_015057325.1 Lachnospiraceae bacterium
ATGTTCGGCATGTTCCATTGAGACAGGATGTCGAATTGGAACAGTGCCGCGTACAATATCATAATGTCACCGAGATACCTAGAAACTCTTATGTCCGTATGTCTCGTCACACAGAATGTAATATATCGACAATTTGTTATGCGTCCGTTTTGAAAATGTATATAACATTTAATCTGACACAGGATATGCATACATCTGATAATCTGTACGCGTCCGTTAAGAATAAAAGTGCATTAAACAGCAATTTAATTAAGTTCGCACGGACACGATATCTTGCCGGTAATGGCTGACGCCGCTGCAACTGCAGGTGAAGCAAGATAGATTTCTGAATCAACATGTCCCATACGTCCTACGAAATTACGGTTTGTTGTAGCAACTGCTTTCTCGCCTGCTGCAAGTATTCCCATATGTCCTCCAAGACATGGTCCGCAAGTTGGAGTTGAAACAACTGCACCTGCCTCGATAAATGTCTTGAGAAGTCCTTCTTCCATAGCCTGAAGATATATAGCCTGTGTTGCAGGGATAACGATAACACGAAGTCCCTTTGCACATTTACGTCCTTCCATAACCTTAGCGGCAATTCGAAGATCCTCAATACGACCGTTTGTACAAGAACCGATTACAACCTGGTCAATCTTGATATCACCAACCTCGTCAATAGGCTTGGTATTCTCAGGAAGATGAGGGAATGCTACTGTTGGCTTTAACTTATCAAGCTCAATTGTATATGTCTCATCATATACTGCATCTTCGTCTGCTTCAAATACTTTGTATTCCTTAACGGAATGCTCCTTCATATATTCAATAGTCTTATCATCAACAGGGAAAATACCGTTCTTTGCTCCTGCCTCGATAGCCATGTTAGCCATAGAGAATCTGTCATCCATTGAAAGGTACTGTATTCCGTCTCCAACAAACTCCATTGACTTATATAATGCTCCGTCAACACCGATAAGACCGATGATGTGAAGAATTACATCCTTACCGCTAACCCATTTGCCGGGCTTTCCTGTAAGCACGAACTTAATAGCTGAAGGCACTTTAAACCATGCCTTACCTGTTGCCATTCCCGCTGCCATATCGGTTGAACCGACACCTGTCGAGAATGCACCGAGCGCTCCATATGTACATGTATGGGAATCCGCACCAATACAAGTTTCTCCTGCAACAATAAGTCCTTTTTCCGGAAGAAGCGCATGCTCAATTCCCATTTCTCCAACATCAAAGAAGTTTGTGATGTTGTGTTCACAAGCATACTCTCTTACACATTTACAATGCTCAGCACTCTTAATATCCTTATTAGGCGTAAAATGATCGAGCACCATTGCAATCTTATCCTTGTCAAACACTTCCTTTGTGTTGAACTTATCCATCTCATGAATGGCTACCGGTGTTGTTACATCATTTCCTAATACAAGATCTAAGTCTGCCTCAATGAGCTGTCCTGCTTCTACGCTTGCAAGTCCCGCATGTGCAGCCAAAATCTTCTGTGTCATTGTCATTCCCATAACAATCTCTCCTTTTTGTTAATTTCTTTCTCATATAATCTAACACAAATAATATTATAAATATAATATATATATTTAATACTTATCATAACTTCTAGTTATAATAATCATTGACATTTATATAGCCCCTCAATATAATAAAATACATAATAAATGCTACAAATTATTACTTCAATTCATGATGCTTAGCAATAATATCACGTAATACTTATATGAAAGGTTATGATTATGGAACAGAACTTGAACCAATACAAGATTTTTTATGAGGTCGCCCGTCTTGGAAACATAAGCAAGGCAGCCGAAAGTTTATATATAAGTCAGCCTGCAGTTTCAAAGTCTATAAGCAATCTTGAAACTGCACTTTCTTCTACTCTTTTTATAAGAAGTAAGCGTGGTGTAAAACTTACCGAGGAAGGAAAGACCTTGTTTGAACATTTAGAAACGGCATTTGATAACATAGAACTTGCAGAGAAAAAATTGCGTCGTATGGAGGAACTTGGTATTGGTCAGCTTCGAATCGGTGCATCGACCTCTCTTTGTAAACACATACTTCTTCCATATCTTCAAAATTATATTGAACAAAATCCGCACGTCAAAGTATCGATTGACTGTAAGCCGACTTTCGAGACGCTTCAACAAATGAAAAATGACAAGATTGACATCGGACTTATATGCGAAACCGAGCTTGACAAGGGATATAACTTCATCCCCTTCCGCTCTATTCACGACACCTTTGTGGCAACACAAACCTATCTTAACAACCTTTCCTTACGTGAAGGTCAGGGAGCTCCATTGGAAAATGATGACACACAAGATGACGGTGTTGTTACTCGTAAAAAATCGAGGAAATCAAAAGATACTGATTTTGCAGGTTATATTCCCAACATGGCGGGACTTATTATGTTTTCAAATCCAAATGATAATAACAACAACTATGGAAATCTATCAGAAAAAGAAATACTGGAAAAATGCAACCTAATGTTACTTGATCAGGGTAATATCTCAAGAATATATATCGATGAATACATGAAAAGTAACAACATAAAGCCGAGTCAGATTTTAGAGATTAACAACATGGACCTTTTAATAGACTTTGCCGCAATCGGTATGGGAGTTGCCGGTGTTGTCAAGGAGTTCATATCCGATTACCTTGATACCGAACAGGTTATAGAAATCCCAATCGACTACAAAATAGAGCCGAGAACGGTTGGTTTTGTCTACAATGAAAACCTCGTTTCGTCCCCGGCTTCTAAATTCATCGATTTTATTAAACAAATAAATGATTAGATTATTATCAACTCTTTGGGCGAATGTGAAAGCACCTCACATCCGTCCTTTTTTACAACTACAAGGTCTTCTATACGAACACCAAACTTACCCGGAAGATATATTCCCGGCTCATCGGTTATTACCATATTTTCCTTCGTAACGACATCGCATTTGGGTGAAAACCTTGGTTCTTCGTGAATGTATAAACCAACACCATGCCCAAGACCATGTCCAAAATACTCTCCATAGCCACATTCCTTAATATAATCTCTGGCAAGACTGTCTATATCATTACATTTAACGCCTTCTTTGATTCCTGCCATTGCACGCTTATTCGCCTCAAAAACTATATCATAAACCTTCTTCATTTCATCGGAAGGCTTTCCGGCAACTACCGTTCTAGTCATATCCGAACAATAACCCTTATAGACACAACCGAAGTCCATTGTCACAAAATCACCATTCTCTATAACCTTATCAGTTACCTGTGCGTGCGGCATTGAAGAGTTGGTTCCGCTTGCAACAATCGTGTCAAAAGAAAGCTTTGACGCTCCCTGCTTTCTCATGAAAAACTCAATTTCAAGTGCAATATCATTTTCCATAACGCCCGGCTTAATAATATCTAAAACGTGTGTAAATGCTTCATCACCGATCGCTTCTGCTCGTCTTATCAACTCAAGTTCTGTCTCGTCTTTTACCATACGAGGTCTGTTAATTAATTCCCCACATACATCCAACTTAACATTTTTGATTTCCTCGACAAACTTTAAATACCTTGTAAGATTCATAGAATCTTCTACCGCAAGCTTTAAGTCACTCATCAAAAGTTCCTTGAACACTTCCATGTATGTGTGCTTTTCAAGTCTTAAAAGAGCAATGCCGGGACATTCTTTTTCCACCTGTTCATAATAACGCGAATCGGTAATTATGCACATTGACGCATCCTTTGATGTATCAGTTATCTTAAATGCAAACCTATCTTCTACGCTCATCAGAAAAGCCGCCTCACCACCTGTAAAACCGGTGTAGTAAAACAGGTTCTCCGGGCTTTCGATAAGCACTGCATCAAACTTTTTCTCATTTAATAACTCTTTTAAATTATTCCGTCGTTTTTCAAAGATGTCCATATAACCTCCGGATCATTACAATTAGCATCAAAGATAACATCACAAGCTCTCTCATACAGAGGCTTTCTTTCTGTCATCATTTCGCATATTCTGCCATAAGGATCTTCCACCTGCAGAAGCGGTCTCTTACCGTCTTCTTTAACTCTTTCGTATATAACCTGCGTGGCAACATTAAGATAAATAACCTTGCCTATTTCTTTTAATAATCTTGCATTCTCTATGCGAAGCGGCATACCGCCTCCTGTTGAAACAACACAACCATCAAGCGTATTGGCAAGTTCTCTAAGCACATCTGTTTCAATCTGCCTAAAGCCCTCTTCGCCCTTCGTTGCAAAGATTTCTTTAATCGTCATATTCTCTCGCTGCTCTATATACTCGTCTGTATCAAAGAACTTCATGGATAATTTTTCTGCTATTGCCTTGCCAAATGTTGTCTTACCACTACCCATAAAACCAATAAGCACTATATTATCCTTCGGATAAACTCTTCTTTTCAGTTCAACATAAATATCTTCCAAAATATCATTATCAACTGTAACTTTGTGCCATAACTCATAAGCAATAACCCCCTGGTAAAGAAGCATTTTTAGCGCGTTATAAGCCTTACCGCCATGAGCCTTAACAATTTGCATAAACTTAGTCTCTGCTGGGTTATATATAAGGTCAACACCAATTTCAACCTTATCATAAAATGAATCATCCTCAATTACACATGAATCAACATTGGGAAAAAGACCAATAGATGTCGCCTGAAATACAATAAGATTATTTTCTCTTATGTCTGCATAATCCCCAATGCTGCAAGGGATAACAGCAGAACAATTATTAGCGCCGGCAATTGCACCATCTTTCGCAAGCTTATTCATGTCGTCTGCAATCTTTTGTGCTTTATCAAGAGTTCTGTTAAGAAGGTACACCTTGTCCGCACCATCTAACAGACACATATACACAACCGCTTTTGCTGCACCGCCTGCACCAAGAATAACAACTGTTCTACCGTTTAAGTTAATTCCATCTTCATGAATTTGTCTTCTAAGGCCTAACATATCGGTATTGTATCCGACATAACCGCCCTTTTCTTCGTCACGCACAAGTGTATTAACAGCACCTATATGCTTAGCGCAATCATCTATTCCTACAAGACTTGCTATTACGTCATTCTTGTGTGGCACCGTCACATTCATGCCAAGAACATTAAGCTCATACGCTCCCTTTATTGCGGAATCAAGCCCTTCTGTCTCCACCTTAAATGGTACATAGACACAATCGATATCCATCTTATCGCTTATTCCGTTATGAATTACTGGTGAAAGCGTATGCTCAACCGGATTGCCTATAAGGCCTGTAAGTCGTGTTTTTCCGTTAATTGTCATTCTGCTATCTCTTTTCATCATTTTTATTTATCGTTCATAATGCAATGTCAGCAACCGTTTTCTCATATCCAAATTCAGTAATCATATATTAATACTGTTTAGCGCATTGAGCAATTTATTATTACTTTCAGTATCCTTTATTGCAATGCGAACATAGTCATCTCTTTCTAATTTCTCTGACAGGTCTTTAATAAGAATATTAAATTGAGTCAGCAATTTTTGAGATAATTCTTTTGCTGTCATACCATTTAACAAACGAAGCATGCAGAAATTAGCTTGAGTAGGAATAACATGCAACCAACTAATCATCGAAAGTTCTTCTGCAAAACGTTGTCTCTCACGCCTGAACTCTTCCATCGCAAGATCGTAATCCTTCTCGTATTTTTCGCATATCTGCATATAAAACTCTGCAAGCGAGTTGATATTCCATATTGAAACATCTTTTTTTATGTTTGAAATCATATCTGAATCTGACGATGCAATAACTCCCAATCTTAATCCGGGAACACCATAGGATTTTGAAATACTTTTTACAACATACAACTTATCATATTGGTTTAATACTTCCGTATTAAGCAAACTGTTATCTGGTTCATTGGCAAAATCAGAAAATGATTCATCAATAATTAAAGAAACGCTTTTCCCTTTCGCCCAAGCAATCATTTTTTTCAAATCATTATAGCACAAATAATTACCTGATGGATTATCCGGATTAATTAGCAGTATGCTTGACACATCTTTATTCGCAAAAAAATTAACAATGTCTTCACATGTATATTGGTAATCCTCTTTATCAGGATTATAAACCTCTATGTTAGATTCATCAATCCTGTTAACATACTCATCAAATGTAGGTTTTATCACACCAACTTTGCCAATCAAACTGCCAGTTAACGCTTTAATCAGTTCACTTGCACCATTACCAACCGCGATGTATTGTGAAGGTATACCAAACATTTTCCCCGCTAACATTGAGTTAACTGCCATTCCGGACGGATATTCCGTAACAAGCATATCAAATGATGCCCTCATCTCATCAAGCATTTTCTTCGGTGGATAATACGGATTTACCAAATAACAATAATCTTGTACATCAGTAAAACGCCAGTATCCTCCATATCTGTTTTTCATTCTTTTAAGTTTCGATTGAGCATCTTTACAAAAAATAGAGTTTGCAATATCCAAATCCTGAATATTATCAATTTCGTACCATTTCTCACCTGACAGACATTTACCCCATATTTCAGCGTCATCAAGACTGGCAATTACCCGTAATACCTGCTCATAATACTCATTAAGACCCATTGCAGTCAAATATGCTTCCAAAAAAGGAACATATCTTTTTTGCGAAAATTCACAACTAAACTTATATATATTAACTGTTTTATAACAACCTACCGTATTGTTGAAATCAAAATTTCTTCCTGAAATAAAATCAACTATTCGTCCGTTATCATCAAGTCTGACACATGTACCATCCATCCAAGGTTCATACTTATCTACAAGAGTAAGTGTTTCTCTTTCATCATCAAGAAGTGCATCAAGTACTTTATCTTCAAACACTATATCCGATTCTAGCAATAAGCTGTCCTCTGCTAGTAAGTATTCTTTTGCTAATGATAATGAATAGATATTATTTGTCTTATTATAGTCATCATTATCTATATAGACAATCGGCGTGGAAATCTGAAGTGAATTAATATGCTCCTTAAGTTGTTCTTTTTTATATCCCGTAACAATAATAATTTTTGATAATTTTTTCGTTTCTAACTGTGAAAGCATACGGTCAATTATTCTAACCCCATCAACTTCTACCATACACTTTGTGTTGTCTTTTGTTAATTCTTTTAATCTTTTGCCCATCCCGGCGGCCAAAATAATAGCCTGCATATAAACTATACCTCCTAGTAAATATAACAGTTAAATATATATTTCCCGTTTATGTACTCCTTATTATCAAAATACGTATATTTAATTTTTTTGCCATATGATGAAGCAATACTTTCTAACCATTCTTTATCATAAAACATCTTGGACAAGCCTTTATATTTTTCATCATAGTCCTTTATTGTCTTTCTTCTATATTCCATCAGTTCTTCTTCATACTGCTTATCATGAACTTCACCAAGATAGACTACTTTATTACTTTTTTCAATCATCATACATAAAACATTTTTAGCATATTGTATTGACTCAAAGTATTGAAAAACACTTTCTGCCATAACCAAATCATATTTGGGACTTACCTCTATCTCATTTGCGCCACAACACTTTATATCCTTTGAACCTGTTACGCTTTGGGCACTTGTTACCATTGCCTGAGAATAATCGGCTCCACCCACAATACAATCCAATCTTTGCTTAAACATATACAGATTAACACCGCTTCCGCAGCCGACTTCATATACACTGTTAATATCTCCATGGGTAATTTCCATTATTGTATTATAAAAGCTAATCCATTCATTATAGAATTGTTCATAATATGAACTCTCATTTTCAACAGCCACATCAAACCCATTTATCTTTTTCATATGACTGAATTTTTCGAATTCTGTTTTGCTATCATCATCAAATGAAACAAGTGCTTTTTTGTCCCATATTGATTTCCACTCATTACTCATCTTGTTTTTCCTCATTTACTTTTGCCAACGAATTATACTTTTTTACAATATAATTCGTCATATTCTTTGCACCGTTTCCAATATCATACCATGTTTCTTCTCTTGCCTGTTTTCTCCCCTCCGAAAATGTAGGATTAGCCATACAGTCATCTATAACACTTTTAATATTACTAAAATCTTGTTCCTTAAGTTCTACACCTAACTTTGGTAATATTTCAAAAGTCCATAATTCATCATCAAGCCACACACAATCATATTGACTCTTATCATACTGTGGTGATGTGTATATAACTGTTTTATCAAATACAAGCGAAAAGTCAAAAAGAACACCTGAAAAATCCGATATCAAAACATCTGCTTTGCATAAAACTTCAAAATTATCATTATCATTATTCCAACTTATTTTATCATTATATTTTTTTATTAATGCATCTAACATTTCTTTTTCTGAATTGTATGACTGTGGATGTGGTCGAATAATAATATTATATCCTGTATCAACCAAAGCATCTATCAATCTCTCACCATACTTGTATAATATGCCGTTAGTCCCCCATGAAGGTGCTAGTAAAACCGTAACACAATCATCTTTTTCCGTCTTCAATCCATTAGAATAATCATGCACGCGATTTAGCATATCATCCATATAAGGAATTCCAGTGAGACACATATCCTTTTGCGGCATTTTACGAATCAGTTCAAGTTTTTTAAGCTGTTTAATCTGATACTCGCCCGACAACAAAACCGCATCATAATAATCCAGTCCAAACATCTTATACATTGTCAAATCACTTGCCGTGTGCGGAACGTGTATATAGTAATCAACATCTTTGGACCTTCTCCATTGAAAAACATCCAAACTGGGTGTTGTCGAAACTACAACGCAGGCCATTAACATATTCATTTTTGAAAAAGCCTTATTTCCACTTCCAATATAATCGCACTCTATGTAATTATACTTTTTTCGTAGGGCAGGATCATCTTCTGACATTGTGTAATAATAAGCTTTTTGTTTTCGGCTTTCCAATTCATTACATATCGGTTCAAAAACATTCCAATATCTTTTATGATCAGAAAAAATGACTATCGGAAGCTTTTCAGTTGTTTTTTTATTATTACCTAAATACAACGAATATTTGATTTTTAAAAATACAGTCCTTAAAAAATATATACCAGCACTAATCAAACCAAAAATGATTGTAAAAAGCATCCCCCCGGTAGCAGGATCAATATATAAAAACATTGCGTATTTCATCATTTACTCCTTATCATACCTTACCCAATTATCTTGATTGAAAATATCATCTTTAACTTTATAACCTTCACAATCAATTTTTAAATAATCATCTTTTTTTCGTGTGAGTCCGTTATTTGTATATGGATTTACGGGATTATCAATCAAACCATTGGTAGCTATTGATGGAACATCCGCATTTGTCATAAACATATTTGATTCAACAAACTCTTTTGAATTAAAATCCTTAACCATTAATAAAGGATTAACTGATTGCACATCAAATCCATCATCCAAAATCAGTTCATCAAACTGTGCTAATCCCCATCCATGATCTGCAACAATTATAATTCTCGTATTATCATATACGTCATTGCTGCGAAGATAATCCATCCAGTTACCAATCTGAATTAAAGAAGCCATATTAACTTGATAATGTTGCATTTGAGTTGCAGTATCTGCATGCATACTCTTACCATTTAACATAAATCTATCAGTATGATTTTGATCATACTCTGTATTATCGACATACATTTCAGGAACATATTCCGGTTCTTTAAGAATAGTCGGTTCATGTGTTGCCTGATTGTATCCCATAAAAAAAGTATTTTCTTTTCCCGGAACAATTTCTGTTATGTTTGATAAGTTACATAATTCAGCGTACTCTCTCTCAAACGTATATATATAACTAATACCTTTTGATTTGTCATCATTTTCGTTAACAAATGAACTTACCGATGTTGTAGCAAAAACCGTAACATCATTATAGTATCCGTCATCATATATTTTGTACTGCATAAGAAGCGGAACGGATTTGCATAAACTATAACAAAAAAAGTTTCTAAATCTTCTGTCAACAGAATCATTATCTGAATAAGAATACCTGAATTTGTCTTCGGCATGAAATGCTCTAACAGACATATCATCATATATTGACAAATCAGAAACTTCCTGACCGTTAGCAAACGGCGGATCAAAAATAGTTACTTTATACCCCTTATCAGAAAATAATTGAGGCATAAGCTTTAACGCCTGATTTCTTTTCTCAACAGAGAACCCCTCCTTAACGTCTTTTGAATTGAATATATAATCATATCCTCCAAAAACGCATGCTGATCCTGTCCCTGTATTAATTCCAAAAGATATTGTATTGGGATAATATGTAAAACCTGCAAATTGCTTTTTTAATTCAGGTTTTTCATTCATTATATATGGTATATAGCCACTAATTGCCCTGTCTAACATAAAAACGATGACATTTTTTCCATCTTTGCTTAATGGTATACTTAAATTGTCATTTTTTGTTTCAGCCCAGTTAGCATGTGCATATTTATTTTCAATAGAACCAATATTAATTATAGAAAAAACTGTCAATGCAATCATGACAACAAAGTTGGCAAAGAATAATTGTTTTTTGAATCTTTTGAACATAATAAAAACAACCAGAATAACGCAAACAATCGACAATACATTAATGATATATTCTTTGGCTGAGAAAACCAAGCCATTGATATACTTCAAATTTGATGAAATATAGCCGAGTCTTGTACCAAAAAAGAACGAGTCAATTATTCCGATGAACAAAAAAGCCGTAATATACAGTTGAAACTTTTCTCTTGCACTTTTTGATATGTAAAAGAAAAAAAACAGCCACAGGCAAAAACCTGCTGAAATAATAATACTACCATATAAAAACCTCAAAGGATTCTGTATATTAGCTAAATCAACAAACTCTAACGGTGAAGATTTGATTACCGTTGTAGGAATTACTATTCCCAGTAATAGTATAATTGCAATCTCACATACCAAAAAATGTAAAATGGAATTATCTCCACTTATAGATACATTCTCCGAATTAATTGTATTTTCTTTTGAAAATACAATATTCTTTAGTAATGTAAAAATATTATTTAATGTCCAATACAAAACAAGCCCTGAAGGAGAATTATATAATACAACAAAGAAAACCATTGCCAATCCATAGACACTTAACTTATTAACCAAGGATTGGTTTTTTACATAAATATAACTTGATACAACATTAATCAATGTCATAATTATCGGTAAAATATTAATTCTAAATGATTCAAAAGCAATAATCCCATCCGGTTTACCGATATTTTTAATTATTAAAAAAGGAACGCCATTAAGTTGAGACAGGCTTGTAAGAAAATGATATGCAGCAATAAAAAAAGGCAATTGAATCAATAACGGAAGTGAACCTTTAAGAGAACCTAAAGGGTTATAACCTTTTTGCCTATACAAAGTTCTTAACATAAAAAAACGTTCATCGCCAACAAAATTATCCCTTATATGTTTTCTCCAATATTCGACGTCTGCTTCTTTCTTCTCTTGTTCATGCTGCATTAGGCTAAGCATTTTATATACAGGAATCAAAATTGTATTAATAAACAAACTTAATACAATAATTGAAACGCCGGCAATTGGAACAATACTCATTGATAAGGAATAAATCAACTCATATATCATTTCAAGCGGATATATAATAACATTATAAAAAAATTGCAAAACATTCATAACAAGCTTATCTCCTATCTACAAAATCATAAATGAAAAATTTTTTTCTTAATGTCATTTTATATGCTTGTCAAACTCATTTTTTTTAAGCCCGACTTTCTTTCTGTAAATCCATTTTATGAGTTTTTCAGGGATTCTTTTAAGTATTATCTGTATCTCTTCCTTAGGATTAATCGGGTCTAATAAAATACTATACATTTCTGCTCTATTAGCTCCCCATATATCTGTAAATATCTGGTCACCGACAAAAAGTGTATTAGAAAGATCAGTTCCTAAAACTTCCATACCTTTAATATATCCTTCTCTTTTAGGTTTCCATGCTTTATATACGTACTTTACGCCCAAAGGATCAGCAAAAGTCCTAACTCTTTCCTCATCATTATTTGAAATAAGGCATATTCCAAAACCAAGTTCTTTTAATTCCTTAACAAAAACTCTTGCCTTTTCATCAACAGGTTCATCATGCGGCACAAGGGTATTGTCTATATCAAACAAAATACCTCTGTATCCCGCATCATAATATTCTCGTATAGGAATATCCTCTTTCTTATCAAAATATCGTGTCGGTAACCATTTACTCATATTCATTCTCCAAAACAACAGCGTGGAGATAATCCCCACGCTGTATATCATTTAGTATCTTTAATTCATGCTCAAAGGCATCATATCAAGTAAGATCCTTAAGTGGATTAACGTTACGAACCGCCTTCAAAATGTACTCTACATCCGGGTATTTCCACTTATAGACAGGTTCTGTAACTTTTTTCTTTGTTTCAGGATCTATAGCGGTTCTTGTACCCACCTGGATAGCCTGCGGCTCTAACTCAAGTAAAAGTGAATCGAAATCATATTTATTATCCTCAGACTCGTATTCCTCTTTCTTACCAAACTCTTTTACAGTAGTAACACCGGTTGCAGGATCTGTAACCTTGGTGATAACATACAAATCATAACCCTTCAACATAGATACATCCATGTTAAGCTGATATGTTCCTCTCGGAAGCGGTTTATCAGGAGCTTTAAATACAATCTTATCTCCGGCACCTGTGAAGAGGAAATCATTCTTATACACAGTCTTAAGATTAGGATTAGTTGTCTCCAAACGAGTAATCGTAAAACTTCCGTATGCAGAAAGGTCTTTCTTAAGGTTCTCATCCTCAACAGATGTACTTACCGTAAGTTCACCAACAACAACTCTAACATTATCGAGTTTTGTCTGGCTTGACTCTATTGCAGCAGCATCATCTTTCTTACCTGTACCCATATCCATTGTCTGGATATATGATGCTGTTGTTTCAACATCCATTTCTCTTACTGCATCATCTTCAGTAGCTGAATATGCTGTTTCATCGGTAAATGCCTTCGTCGCAGTATCATATAGCAAGCCTTGTATTAATACACTATCATTTTCAGCCAATCTTAATGCTGCAAAGTAATCTGTAACCTGTTTGATTTCTTCCGCGCTAAAGGATGTAGGATTGGCGAATTCAAACGTTTCAACCTCCGTAAGTTCAGTACCGGCCTTAACCGGACTTCCTTTATCTCTTTTAACCGTGACGGTCAAGACATATTTGCCCTCACTGTTCTTATCTAGTGAAACACCTTCACCTAAACTGAATCCTTCTTTTCCGATAGTATTACCCAATTTGTCTGTGAATGTAATATTATCATTGGTTGTCAACTGTCTTTGAGTTTTAAAACTATAATTAAGTGGAATAAGATATCCATACGGAATTGTAAGACCATCTTCCTGATTCTTAACCTTCTCATCCCAATTAAGTTTTACGTCATCGTTCTTCAACTGGAAACTCATCTTCGCCCAGAAGTTACTTGCTGTTGCATGTCGCTCAACATAGAAGAAGTCGAAATCTACTGTCTGCTCATCAACAAGTCCATAATCCTTGGAAGGATCAGTCTTGGCCTCTTCTGCCATATCATCAAGATGGAACTCATCCTTAACCTCTTTATGCTGACCACCTAAGTCAACAAGTAATTTACCGTTAACAAATACGTACACGTCATCATCACCGGAGAAGAAGAAGTACTGATCTGCACCGGCTTTGTAAACAAAACGGCTGTGCGTATGAACTGTGTAATGGAAATTGTGCAATTCGCCATCATCTGCTTTTTCCGGCGGGTCAAACTCAATATTCTTCTTAACCCCTGTTCCGGCAGGAATAACCTTTGTCACTATAAACTTATCAATATTAGTCTGCTGACTAGTATAAGTCATAGTATTATCCCCGGCATTAAGCTTTACGCCCTTGAATGTATAACTGTTCTTTGAGGATAGTATGTCAGCTCCATAATCCTTTCCCGCAACATTGATACTTCCCCAACCATTCTGACCGGAAGGTCTATTATATACCATTGTTATATTATATGTTCCTGCTTCTGCAACCGTAATTTTTTTCTTGTAATCACCATTCCAATCGCCAATACGTATGTAGCCACCGGAATTAGAGTTTCTAAGGTCCCACCAATTAGTACCGGCATTAAGCTGAATTACACCATCTTCCGCCTCGGTTTCAAACTTTTCAGCCTTACTCTCGTCGTAGGCCAAATCTCCATCTGCAATAAACATACTACCGGCTTGAAGTCTATACTCACCCTTACTTGAATCAACATCTGATGTCTTACCGTTTCTGATAGTTCTCATTGAGGGATTGAATATAAGACCTCCGGCACCGCCATCAGCGGATTCACCATGAGCCTCATTTCCTTGGAACTCATAATAGGTTTTCTTTTCACCACTTGATGATGTTTCTTCAACCTTATGGAAAATGAGGTTGTTATATGCTGTATACGCTTTGTTATATGTAGGATTACTCTTGTACATATTAGCTAATACAAAATATGCATAATCATAACATGTCTCAATATCCCAATATCCATACTTACCAGTTGATGTAGCATCACCATTTGAATCCTTAGTTGCTAAATTGTACTTTGCCATAGATGCTTCGAAGGAACCAAGAGGATATGTCAAATTTTCTTGAGCACCTGCCTGATATTTATATGTACCTGTATCCTGTCTTACAATCTCAATTCTGTCAATATCAGGTGCCCAATTAGTACCATCACCCGCTAATTCAACAGAAATAACTTCACCGGCGTTAAATCTATATGAACCTATAGTATACGGTGCTGTACCCGGATTATCCCATGTGTGATTATTAAGTGTTACTGTATCCGTTTTTTTACCGCTACCCTGACCGGAAAGATAATTAACCGTATATTTTAAATTACGATTAGAATTGCATACATAGAAAATATTAACATAGTAATATCCTCTTTCTTTTACTTTGTAGTAAAATGTAACCTTATGTTTATCAGGTCCACCTACATATCCAACGTTATTCTCCTTAAGACATTGTGTCTTTCCGCCTTGAACAACCGCTCCGTCAAGGACAGTATAATGATCAATATCATAAGCGTTAGCATTTGTTTTACCTGTCACCGAAGGATTAAGTGCATCTTCAGTGAATGTATAAGGTGTATCATATTCAGCCTTAAAATCTTCATCAGCTGCATCAATAACCTTACAGTTCTCCGGCTTGATATAAGTTCTTGCACTTATCGGATTAAGCACACCGTCAACGTATGGTCTGTCAACATTGTTGGTTCTATCATAACTAAGAACTTTTTTTAAACGTGCCTGAACCTGTTTTGCAAGATAATCTACCGAACTCTTTTTATATACAGGAAGACCATAATATATACTGTCAGGATTAGTTTGTAATGCATCAGTAACAAGTCCTTTTGCATACACCTGATCGCCATACGCAGTACTTGTATACGTTTTATTCTGTCCCAAATCATCCATGTGGGAATCCCAATTACCCTGCCAAGACATTGCGCCCTCAAAGAACAATCCATCTGATGGAACATCCAATATATCTACAGGGAAATATACTTCGTCAGGATAATCATTAGGTCCTGCTTTTACAACAAGGTTTGTAGGCAGACATGTAGCAACCATTACTGACGCAAGCGACAATGCTGCTATTCGCTTAATAAACCTTTTTAATCTCATATTAATTTCTCCTTTCTTTCAACTTTTATACGGGTTATTTCTTTTTATACATCTTATTAGGTGCAACAGTAAGCGCATATGTATTACGCAGTTTTATGGTATCAAAATAATCATATGTCTGTACTGTATATTTGGTATTCTCCAACTGGAGATTAACATTTACAGAATTAGTACCCGCATCAGCTGAAAAGTAGAAATCTTTAACATTATCAGCCAACATACCTGACCCGCTTGAAGCATTGGCGTCTACCGCACTCTTCGCAGTGCTCATGCCATCACCTTCATAAGAACTGTAACCTGCAATTTCACCTTTAGCCATATATACTTTATCATCCTTGTAAAGGAATATTGCATATTTCTCGACATCTGTAGTCGCATCGGGTTGATATCTTACATAAATATACTTAGGAATAACAAAGTCTGTCTTACTACCACTATGCGGCAACGGATTAAGACAATTGGCGCACTTATCATTATCCCACTCATTAACTTGAGCACAATTTGAACACGTTATTGTATTCTCAAGAATTCTGAACGACTGTACATTAACAGGTGCTGTAATTTCAAAACCACCTGTGTCTGCTCCGGAAAGCGTAAAATTATTAGCATCATAATATACATCAAGATTGCGATGTCCATTTTTTTCAAGGTTCATGTATCCATCCGAAACCAAAAACTGCTTTATTTCACCGGCTCTGTGTGTAGAAACATCTCTTTTCTTTCTGTTCTTATCATTAAGCGAAGTATCTACAGTATATGTATCAGTGTCAGCAACCTCTACACTTACGTATGTGGCCTGCATCATTATGTCTGAAAATTGCTCACGAAACTCCATTGCCTTTGTTTGAAGATCAAGTTTCTTTCTTGTCTTGTTAAGAGCACCTGATGTTGTTCCCATAAACTGAATTACCATGAGCATAACAATCGACATGATTGTTATCGCAATCAATAGTTCAACCAGGGAGAATCCCTTATTAGTTTTTCTCTTCAAATCAATCCCCCCTTACTTAACACTATGATTACCTGTTGTTTCATCTAATGTAATTGTTGCATACGGCTGTAAATTACCGAACTTGGAAGTCATAAACTGATATTTCCCTGCTCCTGATGTAACTCTTCCATCTGATTTATCAAATGTTATTACAGCATTAGTAACATCAGCTGCAGTACTGTCATCTGCACCCTGTGCGATAAACTGAAGACCTTCTACTTCCTTAGGGAAAACTGCGTCGCAGTCAGCACCAACTTCGGAATCTAAAACCTGCGCTGTGACATCATCAGTAATCTTATATACGTTGCCACCTGACAAATAACCAATTCTTACAGTATATTTACCATCACTTCTCTGGGTAATAACCATAGCCACATCACCTTTAACACTTGAAGGTGGAGGTGTTGGATTGGTTACCGCTTTAGTCTTAATCAAACAACTACTTATAAGATTGTTAAAATTATTGGCAGCAGCTTGTCGTCTTGCATCTCTCATTATTCCAAGAGATATGAAAGTAAGCCCGCCCAGTATTGCCATAATAGCAATAACAATAAGCATTTCAACTAAAGAATATCCTTTGTTCTTCTTCATATAACCACCGCCTAATATACATTCTTAGCCCAATTGCTATAAGACAATATGTCCTCATACATAACCGAACCGACAGGTTTAACCGATTCAGAGTCGCTTGCAACTTTCTTATCAGTATCCAAAATCTCATCATAAGATTTGAATATTTCATATATATGCTGATATTCAGCATATGATGGCTTTAACTTGCTATGAAGAGCTTTGTCCTTACACTCTGATATTATAGACTTAACAATCTCTCGGTTAGCAATAAAGTTGATTGAATGGTCAACCTTAATCTTACCACCGCATACTATAAGTCCCTGGAACTCTGTAACAGTGCTGTCAAATTCCACATCCCCCTCACAGAATATAACACCTTTTACTTTAGTACCGGTAACAGTTACATCTCCTGTGCTCTGATATACAACATAACCTGTAGACATCTCTGTTACAAGTGGAGCTGTACTGTCTCCTCTAAGGAATTCATCATTACCGTTCTTAAACTTAAAGTATGTATTAATAGGTGTAATACCTGATTCTTTGAATGTTGTAATATCGTTACTTGATAATACACTTGGATTAGGAGTATCAGTAAGGAAAAGTTTAAGTCTCTTATACTTGTTATTAAATCCTGTCGTTGCATCGAGTGAAGCGTCTAACTCATTTGAAGATGGCGTAATACTCTCGTTAAGTTCGAAATCATCATTGGCCATACATAATGCCTCGATACTCTTCTTATCACCTATAATCTCAAGTGCTTCATCCTCGCCACTTTCCTTAACGGAAATTGCCGAATTAGAGAATATATTGGAATTATTCTCATCAACAAGAACACAATCAACTTTGAATTGTTCATTATTGGCAATGTTATACAAGTCTACCATATCGCCAATAGATTGAAGTTTTCTAGTAACTCCGCCAACCGTAACTTCTACCTCTTCAAAGGCTGCAGCATAGTTACGGATAAACTCTTCAGGATCAACCGGTTCATATTTTGGATTACCCTCATCATCAAGATCATCTTTTAAGTTGGTACCACTAAAATCATAGAAATAATATGCTCTACCATCAACAACTGTCTTGATAACCGGTATTTTTCCATCAACAAATCTCTCTGGAATCGAAATTAAATATGCAATTACTTTTTTCTTCTCATCCTTCTTTGCTTTCTGCTCATCTGTAGTTTCCGGGAGTGAATCCATATACTGATTATACACATCTGAACCCGGAGTAAGCATAGCCGGCCACGTTACATACAAAGGATCACCCGGCTTATCGTGTACTACATAAGGCGGAATGTATGCTAACTGATTACTCTTTACAGATAAACTTTCACCCGTCTTGTAATCTCTGATACGATCCTCTTCGTAAGAACCCGAATCTTCATATACAGAATAGTCATCTGCTGATTTATCCTTAAATTCATATGGTGTTTCGGCAGCAGAAGCATCCGAAAATGTTACTGTACCATCTGAATTACGTACCTTGAAAGCTTCACTCTTAACCTTTTTAGACATTTCAACATACGCCTGACCTGCAAGATAAACACTTCTCGTTTTCTGCAAATCCAATTTAGTATTTTTACCGTTGATAACTATAGAACTACTGTTATAATGCGACTGACCAGGAAGATTGTAAAACTTACCATCTGAAGATTTGTAGTTACCGTCTGCAAGACTGGCAACCTCACCATCAGTAACGGCATCAATATATTGAGAACTGTAAGTTCTCTTGTCAGTTGTACCGTTGTTGTATCCGTAATAGTTACCGTTAAGTTTAAATGATGAACTATCAGCATTGACTTCTGTATCATCATAAACAAATGCATTAGCACGAAGTTCAACCTTTGAACCAACCAGAGGTGAATTAGCTAATGTTGATATCTTCTTTGAGTAACCGCCTATAATAACGTTATCTGCCCATAACTGTGTATATTTATCGGTTGATTTGTCATCTTCAGCAGTTCTCGTTGCATCATCATATGCTTTAGCATTTTCAGGATCTACCTCAGTTGTATTGACACTATTCTTACCTGTACCAAAAATTGTAAGTTCGGAACAGTTCATTGCAGAAACGCTACCCGGAACAATCATCTTGTCAGCCATAATAGCAACTTTTGCATTACTTACATAAAATCCTGAATACATACTCTTTTCAGAAACACCATCCATTTTGTTGCTGATATTGATAGAATCAGCAGAAACCTTTGTTGCTTTGGTGTTGTTATAATCTTTATTATAGAAATCTGAAGCAGCGTATACGTTTCCGTTAATATTGGATTTGAGAGTACCGTCTCCCACAATCTCAACACCCATATCACTGATGAATACATAATCATACACATCATCATTGTTCATTGAATTAAAATCAACACTAAACGCCGGACATGAGACAACAATATCCGTTGTTATAGACTGAACAAAATCAGCCGGCGAACCTATCTTGCTAGGGTCTTTATATGTATTGATTGTACTATATTTTGATACTCTCTTAAGAACAAGATTATGTATTGTAAGAGAAGTAGCATCATGTGTTACATTTGCTACCTGTTCAATCGAAACACCTTCATTTGTAATAAGATCGGATATTAATGTCGCAATATATGCTTCTACTCCTGAAGTTGAATTAATATCACCATCACTAGTAACCTTATCCATGAATGACTTTTTGAGAAGCTTATTAGCATCATCATTACTCATGGTAGTATAGGTTTTCTTTTCAACATCATAGTAAACTATAACTTTCGTGACATCATTGTAAGCATCTCCTAAATGCTCCATCGTCTTGCTACCAATACCCTGGTATATATCATCCATAGCTTTCTCAAGATAATAGAAATTATCTCGGGAGTTGATGTCATAAGCCTTTAACTTATAGCATAAACCAACAGCCACAAGAAGTGCACTTGTAAGTACTGCAAGAAACGAAAGAGTTGCAACAACTACTATAAAGCTGTTACCTTGATTTGATTTCATCATTTTTTTAATGCGTTTAGTCAAATTCTCCGCCTCCTCTTGTTCCCTGCAGGGTAATATACTTATCTGCTGTGTCTACATCTGACACTTCACCTTCAGCCATCCATATCCTAATCTTATATGTTGTCCATACTTCCTGTTGTGCTTCGCTTAAAACATCCACAACATTAAAGCCGTTCACTTTACTTACTGTAATAAAAGGGTCAACATTTTGATAAACTCTAAGATGCGCCATACCCACTTTTCCACTAGATGATAAAAACTTAATAGAGTCATCTGCCGCCTTTGTTGCAGTTCTGCGTAAAGACGTACCAGTGGCTACATAGTTGTTGTAATTGTTCTGTATGTCAGCTGCTAATGTTGTCATCTGCCCCTTAACAAATGTTGAATAATCGTTCTCTGTCTGAATGACAAACATGTTGACTTTCTGGCTGTTTGCATTAATTCCGTTAGGATTGTCAAAATCACTTACAGAAAATTCGTCCATACCATTTATATCAAATGAGAAACGATCATCTGTATACTTATCATTATAAACTCCGGGATTATACATTATATACACATTAGGAATCTTACTAAATGTCTTTTTGTATATTTCATACTCTTGAGTCTTGGCATGTATTCCACGTGTTGTAATTCCCTTGTCTGTGTATGTCAACGTAGCCTTTACAGTATATCCATCACTTTTCTTACCTGACATTGTTACTTTGATAACACGTTCAGCTCCGGTTCCTCTAAGTGTACTTACATCATCAGAATCGTTGAATACATCATCCAAATTGTTATCCTGTTCTTCCTCGAGTTTGGCTGTAAGTAAAGCCTCCTCAGCAACATTGTCGTAATTAGACAATGTTGCCGGAATAATAGCTGTTATATCAGGATCTAACTGTTCAACAACACCATGTGTTGATTCTTTCTTAACATCAGAAAAATCAACAACATAGGAATATTTCTTCTTTTGAGTACCAACAAATGTTGAACCTGTTATCTGAAAACCATCATTTGTCGCCTTCGGAGTATAACTCATAACTGTTGCACCCGAAGAGTTTGAAGCCGTATATGCACCGGTGGACTCATCGATGTTATACACTAAAGTATCCTGTCCTCCATCGGCTCCCAATTCTGTGAGAATACTTGCAAGCTTGTCAGGGTGTCTGTGATCTGTTATATCTGCTATTGAAGTCGACTTAAGATTCTCCATGAGAACCTGTGCGTATTCATTACGTGATTGTGTTTCTTTAGCCTTGTCGGTATTCTTGATGCTCATTACAACAGAGGATACCAACGGAACAACCAATACCAGGAAAACCGCCATTGCAATTACTACTTCTACAATAGTGACACCTTTATTTTGTTTTCTTGTCATTGGACATCACTCCATTCTACTGGTATATCTTAACCAATCCTGTCTTTGAAACGCTTACTCTTGGTGATACTGCATCATCACCGGCAATCTTAACATATACTGGCATAGATGTTGAATTGCTTATTGTAATCTTAGCCTTAACCAAATCCTCATCATTCTTACGTTCTGATGACTGAATAAGTAACTTAACATCCTCTGCAGATGTGATTTCAGCCTCATATGACTGACTATTATCTAAAGTATACTTGCAATAATTCTTTCCATCTTTCTCGTAGAACTCATAACTGATGATTGAGATTGAATTATCACTGTTAGATATTACTGTGCTCTTCTTGTCTGCACCATTCTGACCTACAACCTTAGCTGACACATCGCTTGATGCTGCATTAAGCATTGTATAGAAATCATAATCTGTCTCAATAGAAGCACCATCATTATCATCATACTTATTGAGAGTTCCATCAGAAGAACCAGCAGCTCCACTTCCACCTTGGAAAATATTGTTGACACCTGTCTCAACCTGATTAAGGTCAATACTTCTCTCAGGTCTTGATTCGCCTTCAATTGAGTAACATGTAAGGTCAATATCACCTGTGTACAAATCCTTCTTTGTATCATAAGTAATTGAAAGAGTGTCAACTGTCATTCTATCTGAATAAGTATCTATGTAAGCGACAACATCTTTGAGAGAGTTATAACTTCCATAATACTTAATCGGAAATGCTGCTGTATAACATACAAGTTCATCACTAACTGCTGCGCCTTCTTCAACATCAGCAACTGCTTCAGATGACTCTTCCGTTGTAGCAGGTGCCTCGGTTGTAGCAGGTGCCTCGGTTGTAGCCTCAGCGCTTCCATCTGAAATATTAGCATCTGCTCCGTTGGTTCCTAATGTATAGAACTCTGATTTTGCACCAAGACTTAATGCTTCAATACTGAAATCATTAGAATCTTTGATTCCCTGCAAGAACATAATTGAAATTTCCTGATTGAGATCAGCAGGGAAAGCACTCAAAACTTCTTCAAACTTCTCAGTATATTCAACAATACCTGCTTCATACTCTTCTCTGTGAGACTCTTTTTCCTGTAAATCAGCCAATCTCGTCTCTAACTGAAGATTCTCTGCATCAAGTGCCTGTTTTGCTTCATAATTAGGCTTTGCGCCGTACATAATTGAAAAACCAAGTACCAGTAAACCAACTAATACAAGAATTATTGTTTTATTTGAATCTGATAATTTCATATGTCACCCTCCTTACTGAACCTGCAACTCATCTGAAGTGCCTTCTAATTCTTCTTCAGGTTCTTCCGGAACCATAGATACATAGATGCACTGTAACTGGAATTCGTATGTAACCACCGCGCTATCCTTACTCTGGTTCTCATTGATTTCTGATACGTAAATATCATCTACGCACTCTACTTTCTTAAGTTCAGTGATAAGTTTTGCAATAGCGTCATAAGATTCAGACGAACCAATAATTGTTACGCCTTGAGGAGTTGACTTAAAATCAGTCACTACTATTTCTTTAGGCTGACCTTGTTCTAAAGCATCAAGGAACATACTTACGTTCTCATTGAGAGTACGTGTCTGATCATACATGAGTTTTGCATCCTCATATTTTGCTTTCTTTTCTTTCCATTCATTAATAATCTGCTCAACATCCTGGATTGCAAGTATCTGAGCATTAAGACTATCTTTTCTTGCCTGCGAATTATTCTTCATTATTGCTGTAAGAACGATTGATCCAATACCTGCAGCTACAAGAACAACGCATGCAATAGCTGCATATTTTACTGAATCACCACTGCCCGCACTAGACTTAGATGACTTCGCATCTGAAAGTTTGAATCCCATAGGTGCAAAACTTGCACCGATAGCTGAAATAAGATATACAGGGCTGTAAACTTTCATATCAATCTTAGGATCAAACTTAACATTGTAAAGACTGTCCATAACCTTAGTCTGAATATTCAATTGAATCTTGAAAAGACCGTCAATACCACGAATTAACGCTCCATCACCTGTAAGATATACATCGTCAATCGGCTTATCAGGATTCTTTGTTACATAGTAGTCAATAACACGTCCGATGTTATTGATAAGATATCTGAATGCTCCTGTCGCAGCATTATCATCAAAATCTACTGTAATAAGTCTGTCATTCTGCAACATTGTCATAGCTGTTGTGGCATCAACACCATTCTCATCCATAACCTCAGTTACAACAGCATTGGTACCGTATGGTACTGTTCTCTGCAATAACAATGTGTCGCCTTTAACAATGTTAAGAATAGTAGACTCACTACCCAACTGGATAACCATAGTTGTCATTGTCGCACTTGTCTGTGTCTTGATAAGCTGAAGCATAGCATTACCAACATAATCAATAGATTGAACGTTAAGTCCTAAAAGACTTCCGAGTTCATAATAACCCTTAACCATGCTAATAGGTGCTGCAACTACCATCAACTTAATCTGTTTTGTTTTGTCATCATTAACAACATGTTCAAGTACAGAGTGCGAAACAACATAGTCTTCTATGTTAACAGGGAAATATTCTGTTGCATTAGCACTAACAATTCCCTTAATTTTGCTCTCTTTTACTTCAGGAATAAGAACCTCACGGTTAACTACCTTAGTAGATGTTAATACAAATATTGCATTTTTGTTACTTATTCCATTTGACTCTAACTGTTCTCTGATAGCCCCCGCAATCTTCTCCACGTTTCTGATGGTTCCATCTTCATAGGAATCCTCAGGGGTTTCAAATATTAACGCATTATGTACGTTAGTCTGTTTCTTCATTGAAGGGGTAACTTCAATGATTGTAATACTCTCATTCGTAATGTCTATTGTTAAGACTTTATTACTTTTTGCCATGTCGTAGCCTCCCTCGCTAATCAGAAGTTATTGAAGTGAGTTAAAACCCACCATGTTCAGGTACCAGCCTACAAGCTGTTCCCCGCATATCATTGTAATATAGACGCCCAAAGATAAATACGGGCCAAGAGCAAGTTTCCTCTCGCTCCCCTTAACCTTCATGAGAATAATATGTATTATCGAACCTATAATACAACCAATTCCCAATGCTAAAAAATTAAGTTTCCAGCCTAAAAGTAAGCCAGTTGCTGCCATTAATTTGATGTCACCGTCCCCTATAACACCGTCAATTTCATCATCTCCGTATCTTCTTTTTGCAATACGAGTTCCGATAATATTAACAATGTACAAAAAACCGCTGACCGCAATAAGACCAATTACATATTCCCACCAATTAGATACATCTGCAAATAAACGAATTAGTCCACATATTAATACAACTCCGGTATATTCAACCGGAATATATTGCGTGTTCCAATCAACAACACTAAGTGCCAAAAGCATAGTTGTTGAAACACCAAAAGCAATACGAGTAAGCGTCAATTCTCCTGACCAATAGAGAATACTTACCAATATTGCGTTACATAAAAGGAATAACAGATAACGGCATATTGATTGAGGCTTGCAATAACCGCATTGTTTTCTAACTCTGCAATACGAGTATAACATAAACTCACTTACATAATTACTGTCTTTAAACAATGGTTTTAATGCAATGCAATTATCAGAATGTACGCAACCGTTGCATGTTTCACAATCACTAATATGTTCTATATAACTATATAATGGAATACTTAACATGCCATACATACCACATAATACACATATAGCAAGCCATCTCAAAATGCCCATATTATTCCTCTGCCTAAGCGTGACTTAGGTACATTCCGAAAACGGAATGTACCTTATTGTCACAAATTAGTAAAATATCAATCTGTCCAAGCGTCACCAATTGTAGGATATACCATATGGTCAGCATCCTGAACACCAGCCCATACATCAACTTCTGATGTAGCAACCTTGAATGCGATCCAGTAATCCTGAGAAACAGTATTTCCCTTGAAATCCTTCTTAGCCTTATGTGTGTACTTAGAACCAAGTGTCTTCTTAATCTCTGCAATCAACTTAGCGTTTGTAGTACCACCCATGAATGATGCGTAAGTAATAGCTGACTGCTGATCTGTAGAATCATCAAATACAGACTCGTTAGAAAGCGCTGTCTGGATAGCACTTGCTATCTGCTGTGAGTTAGAGATTGCAGCTGAACCTCTTGACTTGTTGATGTACTTGATAAGTGCTGGTGCAAGAGCACCTGCAAGGATTGCCATGATGGCAATAACGATAATAAGCTCGACCAATGAGAAACCTTTGTTAGTTTTTTTCATAATCATCTCTCCTTTTCTTTTTCTTATAATTTTTTATTAAAACCGTTGCGGTCGACAACGGTATTAACCTTGTTACATATTGTCGATTCCCTGGTACATTCCGATAATCGGTCCGTAAACAGCTGCAACAATAAGTCCAACTATACCTGCCATAACAACCATCGTAAGCGGCTCCATGGCCTGAGTAAGTGATTCTGTCGCAAGATCAACCTCTCTGTCATAAAGATCAGCAACCTTGTTCATCATATCTTCAATATTACCTGTCTCTTCACCAATCTTAACCATTTGTACAAGCATGGTAGGAAATACTTCCATATCTCTAAGTGGTTTTGAAAGTGGAAGACCCTTTGCAACCTGTGCCTTAGTCTCCATAAGACCATCTCTAAATATCTTATTGCCCATCATCTTGGCAACCTGCTCGATTGCATCAAGCATTGGGATACCGGCTCCCATAAGGGTACTTAATGTTCTTGCAAAAGAAGCCGCATTAGACTTAATTACAAGATCCTTAAAAATCGGAGCATTGATAGCCATTTTAGCAAGACATAACTCACCAAACGACGATGATTTAAACATTTTAGCTGCCACAACAACTATAGCAACAATTGCTATTAATATATACCACTTGTGTAAGAACAAATCGCTTCCTGCCATCATGATTCTTGTTGCAAGAGGAAGCTGTGCGCCCATCTCCGCAAACATATCAACAAAGTTAGGGATAACCGCAACCATAACTACGATAATAACCAATATCGCAACTATCATAACCATAATAGGATATGTAAGTGCTCCCTTAATCTTACCCTTCAACGCATCATCTTTCTCGAAGTGTGTCGAAAGTCTGTCAAATGACGTTTCCAAACTACCTGATGCCTCACCGGCTGCTACCATGTTAACCATAATTGAAGGAAATACATCCGGATTGAGTCTGAATCCATCAGCAAGACTTCCACCCTTCTCAACATGTACTTTAGCTTCAATTATTGCAGCCTTAAGCGTTTTGTTGTCCATCTGTTCAGAAAGCATCTCCAATGCTGTAATAACAGTAACACCGGCATTCAAGATACTAACCATCTGCTTACATACTACAGATAAATCTCTACTTTTAACCTTTTGTTTGAATAAAGCAAACTGTGGTCCAGTTGACTCTCCCGCATCCTTTAACTCTGTTACGGAAAGTCCTTCTATCTTAAGACGATCCATAGCCTTCTCGCGATCCGCAGCTTCGATTGTACCCTTTTTGGCCTTTCCTGAAGCATCCACCGCCTTGTAATTATACTGTGCCATGTTTTCTCCTCCACTTATCGAACAAAATATGAACAAAATATTAACAAAATATTGCCTATTTATGATATTACTCTATATCCGTCAAAATTGCAATATTTTTTTTAAATAAAATGTAAATTTTATAAAAATCAGACAAAGTAACTACATTTTCTTCTTCATAGCAACCTGATCCTGCGCATATATTAGTGCATTTTCACGACTGATAGCACCTTCTCTGTACAATTCAAACAAATGATCATCAAGAGTAATCATACCCATCTGACGGCTTGTCTGAATAGTCGACTGAATCTGGTGAGTCTTTGCTTCACGAATGAGGCTTCGAATAGCTGGGCTTCCAAGCATTACTTCAAATGCAGCAACTCGCCCTCTACCATCTTCAGCAGGAACAAGCGCCTGTGAAATAACACCTTCCAGAATCATTGCAAGCTGAATACGTGTCTGCTGCTGCTGGTGAGTAGGGAACACGTCAATTATACGGTCAATCGTATTAGCTGCACCAATTGTATGCAATGTAGAAAATACAAGGTGTCCTGTCTCTGCCGCAGTAATCGCTGTCGATATTGTTTCCAAATCACGCATCTCTCCAAGAAGAATAATATCAGGATCTTCACGAAGTGCTGCGCGAAGCGCATTACCGTAACTTAACGTATCCATACCAACCTCACGCTGGTTAACAACTGACTTCTTGTGATGGTGTACATACTCTATCGGATCCTCAAGTGTGATGATATGATCCGTAAGATTCTCATTCGCCTTATTAATAATAGAAGCAAGTGTTGTTGACTTACCAGAACCGGTAGGTCCTGTAACAAGCACAAGTCCTCTTTTTCTCTTATAAAGATCAACAACTTCAGGAGGAATTCCCAACTGATCAGGTCTTGGTATAACTGTTTCAACTCGTCTGTAAGCCGCAGCCATGTTACCTCTGTCCATGAATACATTAACACGAAAACGTCCGGTCTCATCAGAATCAAACGAAAAGTCAACCTCTCCTCTTTCTTTGAGTAACTGTTTGTGACGCTCATGCATAGTTGCACCAATCATCTCTGCAGCATCTGCAGGAGTAAGCGGTGGACTCTCTACCTCTATCAAACGTCCATCAATTCTAAGTTTGGGCGGTATACCTACCGCAATGTGTACATCGGAAGCTTTCTGCTCCACAGAAAACGCAAGTAACTCTTTGACATCAATCATTATATAAACCCCTTTCCGGTTAATTAATTCTAGTATTCATCTCCAGCTTCGTATACAATCTTTCTCATTTCCGAAAGTGATGTAACTCCATTAAGCACGTGTCTTGAACAACTTATCTTAAGAGTTGACATACCTTCTTTGAGGGCCTGCTTCTCAATCTCGTTAGCCGGTGCATTCTTGGCAATAACCTGCTGCAAGCTTCTTGTAACCGTCATCATCTCGTATACACCAATTCGTCCTGCAAATCCGGTTTCATTACAAAGATTACATCCATTAGGCTCGTATACAACCACACCTTCTTCATCTTCAGGCAAACCAAGAAGAACTTTCTCATGAGGCTCTGCATATCTTGGTTGCTTACATGTACAAAGACGTCTAACCAGTCGCTGTGCGATAACTCCAACAAGTGCATCACCTGCAGTGTACGGCTCAATACCCATATCTATAAGACGTGTTACTGTAGAAGCCGCAGAGTTTGTATGAAGTGTCGATACAACCAAGTGTCCTGTAATAGCGGCCTTAACGGCAATATCAGCAGTTTCACCGTCTCGAATCTCACCGATCATGATAATATCAGGGTCCTGACGAAGAATAGAACGAAGGGCAGCGGCAAAAGTCATATCTGCTTTCTCATTAACCTGACACTGATTAATACCATCGATATTAGCCTCGACCGGATCCTCTACCGTGATAATATTAACTTCTTCTGTATTAAGCTCACTAAGTGCTGTATAAAGTGTTGTTGATTTACCTGAACCCGTAGGTCCTGTTACAAGGATAATACCATGAGGGTTACTAAGTATTCCATCAAACACTTTCTCTTCAGACTCCGAAAGACCGAGTCCTGACTTAGGTCTTGTAAGTCCATCTTTAGATGTAAGACGCATAACCGTCTTTTCTCCGTATACTGTAGGAAGCATAGATACACGGATATCAAACTCCTTGCGGTCAACCATGATAGATATACGACCGTCCTGAGGTTTACGTTTCTCTGAAATATCCATTCCACCCATAATCTTAAGACGAGCACAAATTCCTGAAAGTAATGAATAGTCATAGGACATTACCTGTTTAAGAACACCGTCAATACGGTATCTTATTCTTACGGAAGTCTCAAGCGGTTCAATATGGATATCTGATGCTCTCTGTCTTACACCACCTTCGAGAATCTGCTTAACAAGCAAAACGATAGGTGAATTCTCAATATCTGCATTGTATTCATCTTCTTCTGCCTGAGAAAGCATATCTTGCTCACGTTCCTTACGATAAGCTTCCGCAGCCTCCATAGCCTGATGATTACCATAGAACTTAGCTATTGAATCATCAAGGTCTTCTTCCATCGCAAGCATCGCTTCAATCTGACATCCGGTGATTATTGATAAGTCATCAATAGCCATAATATCCATCGGATCAGACATAGCAACTTTCAACAGGTTAGGATTGTTCTCATCAAAACCTATAGGAAGCACCTTGTACTTAACAATGTCCGCCTCAGGAATCAAAGCCAAAACATCATCTTCAAGTTTAACACCCTTAAGATCTATAAACTCAACTCCTAATTGCTGTGTAAGAGTAGCAATCAAGAGTTCTCTACTGATGAATCCACCATCAAGAAGAGTTCTACCAAGTTTGAGTCCTTTCTCTTTCTGCATAACGAGTGCCTGTTGCAAATCTTCTTCTGTGATAGCACCTGCCGCAACAAGAAGGTCACCCATTCTAATTTTCTTTCTTCCTACACCAATACGCATTTTAAAAAACCTCTCTTATATATTATAATTTTTTGTATTTTGCTTTTGAGCTAACTCCCTTAGACTTAAGCAATTTCTTGTAAGCCTTAAGTTTCTTCTTAGGAACCTTAATTCGAGCTTTGCCATGAGTTCCCTTAAACGCTTTAGCACCAACATTCTTTGTTGTTAATTTGCTTGTCTTAATACTTATATCCTTAAGTTTCTTGCATCCGAAGAATGCCTGTTTACCAATCTTCTTAACGCTTGCAGGAATAACTATCGACTTAAGAGATGTACATTTGTAAAATGCCTTATCTCCTATACTCTCAACATTCTTACCAATTGTAACCTTGCTAAGATTAGAGCAACCGGAAAATGCTTCCTTACCGATTGTCTTAACATTGCTACCCATAACAAAAGTCTTAAGTTTCTTATTGTTCTTAAATGCACCGGCAGCGATACTTGTTACTTTGTAACTCTGACCATCTTTGTAAACAGCCTCAGGCACAACCACAGTATCTCCGTCTGTAAGTGATGCTTTAAACTCTGCTTCTCTTTCACCATCTTTTGTAACTTTAGTTACATATTCCGCCTCCGTCTCTGTATCTTCAACTTTCTGTTCTGTCTCATCAACCTTCGGAGGTTCTTCACCTTTTGTATACTTACCTAATGTATTGACGGTTCCGGCATTACTCCACACTTTTGTTTTAGCAAGGTTAAGATGAATTGCCGGGCAAATTAAATCCTTAATATTATATACGCTATCTCCCTTAAAAACCATCTTCTCTTTGTTGTTCCAGTTAAACTCGTCATATCCGACGTTACCTGCTGCTGCAACAAAAAGGGCATTATTGGTATATGTACCCGGGGTTCTTAATCTCCACGCATCCGCCTGTCCTGCGGCCGATGCCCAATTAGAATTCGCATTCTTGTCTTTAACAGATCCCCCCGAAGTAATATATGCTGTATTAATCCTCACTCTTGCAGGATCTTTTGCTATAGGATCTGAATTAAATCCATAACTTGTATTAGTCACATCTTCATACGATAACAAAAATACCTTGTCTGTTGTAGCCTCACCACCGGACGCATTATTGGTCGGATTATTTGAAACCGGAAGTTTGGTTGCTATTAACGCATCCTGTTCCGCTGCATTAAACGCCTTATCAATGAAGTTATACGTCTTAAAACTATTACCACTTAAATTGGCATTTGAGTCATATCCGTTAAGCCAACTTCTTACATAAGACAACTCCCATGTAGTGTTAACAAAATCATTCTCGTATGTGCACGCATCAAGATTGGTATCTGCAACAAGAAGTGCATCATTCCCCTCTACATGCAAGACTCTCCACTTAATCGCCTCATTATCAGTCCTATTAGACTGTGTGTATCTTCCAAAATAAACTAAATCCCATGTAACAACTCCATTAGAATCCTTTCTTGGATTACTCGGTGTCGCAGACGCAGATACCTTAGACATATCTCCTGTCATCGCCCCTGATAACATAGGGATTGCAAGCATCGTAGCCATGAGCACGGATGCTACTTTTTTCTTAGTAAAACCCTTTCTCCATTTAACCATTGCAGTTCCTCCTTAAAAATGTACAGACTCCGTTGCACTATTAGTTATAATTTTATCAAAGTTTAACAAATATCACAAGATAATTTTTGTTTTTTTTGAAAAAAATTATGGAAAAGCACTTTTTTGTTTTTTCATCATAGAATAGTGGAAAGCCCCTTTTGGAGATATACCGCTTATGAAGACTTTTAAGCAACCCTTACCCAAAGAGTCGGAACAGTATTATCTTAAGAAAAGTAAGGAAGGGGATATTGATGCAAGGAACACTCTAATTGAATATAATATGAGACTTGTTGCTCATATTGTAAAAAAATATAACAGTCCCGAAAGAAATACCGATGATTTAATATCCATAGGCACAATAGGGCTAATCAAAGCAATAGACACTTATGATATTAACAAAGGGAACCGCCTTGTTACATACGCTTCAAGGTGTATAGAAAATGAACTTCTTATGATGTTGCGTCAGGAAAGAAAATGTTCTAAAGAAGTTTCTTTATATGAACCCATCGGAACCGACAAAGAAGGAAACGAAATAAATCTCCTTGATATAATAGAATATCATGGAAAAGATATAACTGATCAGGTAGTTTTAAATGATGATATAAGGCTTTTATACAGTGCAATTACCGGATGTCTTGAAAAAAGAGAGCTTACTGTGCTCTCTTTAAGATACGGATTATTTGGAAATGAAATACTTTCTCAACGTGAAGTAGCCTCCATATTGAATATATCACGCTCTTATGTATCAAGAATAGAGAAAAAAGCGCTATCCAAACTGGCCCTTGAATTAAACCGCACGCATACGGATAATTGTACCCACCGGAAGAACAGCCCCTAAATCAACTTTCAACTGTTCCTTAGGGTGAGGTGCGCTTTCAACACTCTCTCCGTTTTCATTATATATTGCTTTAACCTCTAATTGCTGGTTATTACCGTCAAACGCCATCGCTTCTACAGTCTGACCTACACAGAACTTGTTTCTCTGCATAAAGCACACACATCCGTTAGCATCAACCGACTCAACTTTACCGACATATATATAATTCTTAACATACTCGTTATTATCATATACTTGAGCATCCGAAGAAGGCTTTCCATAGTAAAAGCCTGTTGTATATTGGCGGTAGGTGCATTTACCTATTTCTTCCATGTAATATGGAAGATTTGACTTATATAACTCCTCATCCTTATAAAAGTCATCTATCGCTTTTCTGTAGGTTCTTGCAACAGTCGCAACATATAACGCTGTTTTCATACGGCCTTCAATCTTAAAACTGTCAATTCCTGCATTTATCATATCAGGTATATGTTCTATCATGCACAAATCCTTAGAGTTGAAAATATAGGTTCCTCTATCATCCTCTTCAACAGGGAAATACTCGCCGGGACGCTTCTCTTCAACTACACTGTACTGCCATCTGCATGGATGCGTGCAAGCTCCCTGATTTGCATCGCGTCCTGTTAAGAAATTACTAAGCAAGCATCTTCCCGAATAGGAGATACACATTGCCCCATGAATAAAGCTCTCTATCTCCATAGCATCAGGGATGTTCTCTCTTATTTCTCTTATTTCCTTAAGCGATAATTCTCTGGCAGAAACAACTCTCTTTGCACCAAGACCATACCAGAACTTATATATTCCGTAATTGGTATTATTAGCCTGTGTGCTTACATGCCTCTCTACATTTGGCAAAATCTCGCCTGCCATCGTAAATATCGCCGGATCAGAAATAATTAGTGCATCGACAGGTACATCTTTAATTTTCTCCATATATGCCCTTATACCTTCAAGGTCTTCATTATGAGCAAATATATTGATTGTCACATGAAGTTTTGCTCCATGCTCGTGGCAATAATTGGCACCCTCTATCATTTCTTCAATAGAAAAATTGTGAGCCATCGCCCTAAGACCATACTGCTCACCGCCTATATATACAGCATCAGCACCATAATCAACCGCAACCTTAAGTACCTCAAGGCTTCCGGCCGGTATAAGCAATTCAACTTTTTTATCGCTTGTTTTATTCATAGTAGTTTTCAATCTCCTGTTTTAGTCATTTTCTTAACAGACAAAGCAACACCGTCACCTATCGGCAATATAGATGTTACAAGATTCTCGTGATTCATAAGTGTATACAGATAATCTCTCATTCTTCCATGAATTGTTCTGTTTCGTCTTTCAACAACAAACTTCGAATCAAGTACCTCTCCATCCTGAAGTACATTATCCGAGAGCAAGATACCTCCATCAGCAAGAAGTCTTAATATATCAGGGAAATAATTAATATATTGTCCTTTGGCCGCATCCATAAATATGAAATCAAACGTACCTTTAAGTTTGGTAAGTTCTTCGGTTGCATCTCCTTCAATAAGTGTAATTTTCTCTGTAACTTTTGCTCTTTCAAAGTTAATCTTTGCCTGTGCAATTCTCGGTTCCCAATTCTCTATCGTTGTTATATGAGCTTCTTTGGGTAAATATTTGCTCATAAAAATAGCCGAATAACCAACGGCTGTTCCAACTTCCAGTACACTATTCGGCTTATTCATCTCAAGCAATGTCTTAATAAATTGTCCCGTTTCTCTTCTAATTATAGGAACTTCCTGCTGCAAAGCCTCTTTTCTTATCTCTTCGGCAATTCCTTCTTCATCTTGGTTAAACGAGTTAATAAATGATACTATTCTTTCATCAACAATCATTGTGCTTCCTCACCGGTGTTAATTTGGCAAATAATTCTGCTTATCTCATCCGGCGTCATAGCCGGCTCAAGTTTGTATGTCCCTGCTTGTATTTTTTCGTTATATTTTCCCAAATAAAGTCTTGCAAGCATCATATATTTATTCTCAACAAGCCCGCAGTCCGCCAAAGTTTGCGAAACATCTTTTGCACTGCTTCCGGATTCAATAGAAACCGAAGAAACCTCGTGAACACCGGCTCTATACGGTATATCAGCAAAAAGTTTGTACGAGAACTGATACGAATAAACAAAGCCCTGAAAAAGACCATATATAAACATTACATTGATAAGGGTTCTAACCGCAATACCAAGCACAACTTTCCAAATTTCAACACCTTTGTTCATTAACTTAACCTACCTTACTCCATGAAGTCATAATCAAGTTCTATTCCTTCTGCAATCAATTCATACATCTGCGACATTTTTCTTGAAAGCATCTGTTCTGCAACAAGAAAATCATTCACAAGAGGATCTCTCAAGATCTTTTCAAACTCAAGCCCAAGATTATTTATCTCATGGTATCTGTTAACTCCATCATCATAAGACTGCAATTCATAGTTTCGCCTTCTAAAAACATTCATTGCCTGATACAGTTCAGGATTACTCTTCACCGCTTCATGGGTTACATGATAACGCTTGTATTCTTCACTCTCTTTAATTGCACAATTAAGTCTTTTTGCCAATTCAAGCATACAATACGCCCCCTGACTATCATACCTCGGTTATTATAGGAAGAATCATAGGATTTCTCTTAGTTCTCTTCCATAAAAACTCTCCAAGATCATCCTTAATAGCAGTCTTAATCTTGCCCCAATCTGTTACATTACGATCAAGACACTTTGAAAGAGCATCTTCAACAACATCATGGCATTCTTCCATCAGATTCTCAGATTCTCTCACATAAACAAAACCACGCGATACTATATCCGGTCCTGCTACCAAAAGATTACTATGTTTTTCCAGCGTAACAACCACAATTATCAAGCCATTCTGCGACAAATGTTGTCTATCTCGCAAAACTATATTACCAACATCACCTACTCCCAATCCATCCACGAGGATTCCTTGAGAAGTAACATTGCCTACAACCTTGGCATTCTGTTCTGAAAGCTCCAGAACATTACCATTGCTCATAATTACCACTTTTTCCTTATCAACACCCATCTCAATTGCCAGTTCTGCATGACGTTTCAAATGTCTGTATTCACCATGTACCGGAATTGCATACTTCGGCTTTGTAAGAGAATATATAAGTTTCAGTTCTTCCTGACATGCGTGACCTGATACATGTGTGTCCTGGAATATAACCTTGGCACCTTTCATCTCCAATTCATTGATAACCTTGTTAATTGCCTTCTCATTACCCGGGATTGGGCTTGAACTTAAAATAACCGTATCGCCCGGTTTAATACTTACTTTGTTATGAATGCTGGCGGCAATCCTTGATAATGCAGCCATATTCTCGCCCTGACTTCCTGTTGTGATAAGCACAATCTGCTCATCAGGATAATTCTTAATCTGCTCTATTTCGATTAATGTATTATCAGGTATCTGAATAAACCCAAGTTCGGCAGCGGTATTAATAACATTAACCATACTGCGTCCCTCAATAACAACCTTGCGACCGTATTTGTCTGCACTGTTAATAATCTGCTGTACTCTGTCCACATTAGATGCAAAGGTTGCAATAATGAGACGATTATTCTTATTCTCAGCAAAAAGATTATCAAATGTTCTTCCAACCTTCTTCTCACTAGGAGTAAAGCCCGGCCTTTCCACATTAGTCGAATCAGCCATAAGGGCAAGAACACCTTTTTTACCCAATTCAGCATATCTTTGAAGATCTATTGTTTCTCCAAATACCGGTGTAAAATCCACCTTGAAATCACCTGTATGGACTAAAATACCTGCAGGCGTATAAATAGCAAGTCCGGCCGCATCAGCAATCGAATGATTAGATCTTATAAACTCGATTCTAAAACAACCAAGATTAATAGTCTGACCATACGAAACAACCTTACGTTTTACCACATTTAACAAATTGTGCTCTCTTAACTTATTCTCAATAAGACCAACCGTAAGTTTTGTTGCATAAATTGGCATATTAATTTCTTTTTCAACGTAAGGAATCGCACCGATATGATCCTCGTGACCGTGTGTTACGACAAGTCCCTTGACCTTATCCGCATTCTCCTTCAAATATGACACATCAGGAATGACAAGGTCTATTCCCAACATATCTTCTTCAGGAAAGGCAAGTCCGCAATCGATTACAATAATGGTATCCTCATACTCGATTGCAGTAATGTTCATTCCTATCTGTTCAAGCCCCCCAAGAGGAATAATCTTAACGCTTTTATTCACGTTCTTTCTTTCTCTCTTATCCTCACGTTTGTCTTCACGCTTATCCGCTCGCTTATTGTTAAAAAACTTCGCATCGCGGTCATTTCTTTTATACTCCGTTCTCAAAACTCTACCCCCATATCACTATCGTCCATAAGTTCATCAAATATCTTTGATAAACTATCCAATTCTTTTTCGTCCTCAACAAACGAATATTCTCCGTATTCATCATCGGACTCATTGGCATTCTCTTTTAGAATGAAACATTCTAATTCTTCTTCATCTTCATCTGCATCAGCATCTGCTACAAGATAGTAATTAACCCCCATTAATGTTGTCTGCTCTAATACGTAAAAATCTGTTTCCTCTCCATCTTCAAATGTGATTGTAATTGTATCCATTTCTTCCATATAATTTTCCTTTCATATCGTAATTAATTATCGTGGTCACCCTATTAGGTGTAATTGTCATCCTTGTGTAATATCATGGCTATCAAGATAAGTTTGCAATATTATGGCTGCTGCCATTTTATCAACGTAATCCTTACGTTCTTCTCTACGAACTCCCGATTCTTTGAGAATATTTGTTGCCTCTATAGTGGACATTCGCTCATCCTGTAAAAAAACCTCAAGTCCGGTTCTTCTTTCCAAATGCTCTTTAAACTCATTAGTTGCCTTAACCCTGTCACCTTCAGTATTATTCATATTTTTCGGATATCCAAGCACAACAAAAGAAACCTTATACTCATCGATTAATTCCTCAATCTTAGCTAAGGTCTTTCGTAACTTATTCTCCGACTTTCTCTCTATGGTCATAATAGGCTGTGCAGTTAATCCTAATTCATCACTAATGGCTACACCAACCGTCTTAGAACCATAATCAAGTCCCATGATCCGCATCCTAAGTCTCCTGTTACTTAAGTCTTGTCTCGATATAATTCTCTAACAAGACTTCAATAATCTCATCACGTTCTGCCTTCATGATCAAACTTCTTGCATTCTTATAACTTGTGATGTACGTCGGATCACCGCTCATAATATATCCGACTATCTGACTTACAGGATTATATCCTTTTTCAGACAAAGCAGTATAAACATCTGCAAGAATCTCTGTCACCGGAAGATCGTTGTCTTTAACCACTTCTACAAATTGTGTATTAAACATACCTTGTTCATTCATAATATCACGTCCTTATCTGATACATATATGATAATATACTTTTACCGAACTTGCAAGTCAAAATGTATATCTGACTATTTCGTTAGTCATATCTTTGTCACCTGATATGTTTACTCTAACATATCTTTTTGAATAACCTGTGAACACAGAATCGTTGTCAGCAAGCGTTTCTTCTATCAATATCTCGTCCTCAATACCTGCAAGTGAATCAATATATTCCTGCTTCTGGTTTTGCGTAAGTTCCAGTAATCTGTCACTTCTTTCATTCTTAACTTCTTCAGGAACCTGACCATCCATATTACTAGCAACCGTTCCATTTCTTGGAGAATACTTAAATACATGTATCTCATAAAAATGTATTTTCTCAAGATTGTCGTATGTAATTTCAAACTCTTCTTTTGTTTCACCCGGAAATCCTACTATGACATCAGTAGTAATTGCCGGTCTATCATAATACTTCCGTAGCAAATCGCATTTATCCATATATTCCTCTATCGTGTATTTACGGTTCATTCTCTTAAGAGTGTCATTACATGCACTTTGCAAGGATAAATGAAAGTGAGGACACAATTTATCTATTTGGGATATCTGTGAAAGAAAATCCTCTGTAATAATACGTGGCTCTAACGAACTTAGTCGTATTCTTGCAACATTGTCAATATCTGCAATATCACAAATAAGACTCGCCAAATCATACTCCTTTTCAAAATCCGTACCGTATGATGACACATGTATACCTGTTAAAACAAACTCTTTAACCCCATCATCTGCAAGTTTTTTGATTTCTTTTAATATCGAGTCCTTTCCTCTGCTTCTTACACGTCCTCTTGTATATGGAATGATACAATATGAACAGAATTGATTACATCCGTCCTGCACCTTTATATAGGCTCTCTTGTGATCAAGATATGCTCCTTCAAGGCAGCCCATTTCCTCATATTCTTTTGTTTTGCTGATATCAATGTATTCCGAATCGGAAGAATTATGCTTATTATCAATGCATGCCTCGCCCATATGCTCATTAATAATATCTGCAATATTCTTCTTGCAATTATTTCCGACAACAATATCTATATAATCCTCTTTCAAAAGATTATCGTGGTCAGCATTAACGTAGCAGCCTGTAGCAACAACAATAGCCTGCGGATTACGTCTTTTGGCTCTTCTTAACATCTGTCTGGATTTTCTTTCAGCTATATTGGTTACAGAGCAAGTGTTGACAATATATATATCCGCCACTTCTTCAGGTTCAACTATAGCAAAACCGGCATCGGAAAGCTTATGTTTCATCGCATCTGCTTCGTATTTGTTAACTTTGCAGCCAAGGTTAATAATTGCTGCACTACGTGTTATTTCCATTTTGTTATCCATCGTTTCATCCTTAATTTATGCAACTTACTTATTGACTTTTGTAATATGAAAAGTTATCATAGAAACAGAGAAGTACAATAATTACAGGAGGTAATAATATGAAATCAGTTAAAATCTCTTTGAATTCTATTGATAAAGTCAAGAGCTTCGTTAACGACATCGCTAAGTTCGATGCAGAGTTTGATCTTGTATCCGGAAGATACGTAATTGACGCCAAGTCAATCATGGGAATCTTCAGTCTTGATATATCTCAGCCAATCGATCTTAACATCCATTCAGAGGGTGATGACTCAGAGATCATGAAGATTCTCGAGCCATATATCATCTAATACATATCAGATTAAGCTGCCTTTTTAGGCAGCTTTTTTATTATCTTCTTTTCCCTTTACAAAGGTCATGACGCATAATAACACATATACGAGCATTCCTGCAAGAGAAATAATTGCGCCCTCCTTAAAATACGGTGTTATATATTTAAACTCCACATCATGTTCTCCTATAGATAGTGGTACCGCAATAAATGCTCCCACCTTCTTACAATCTGTCTTCTTTCCGTCAACCATTACAGAAAAGCCATCCATTGCAGGAATCGAAGTCATCATAAGGCCATCCTTATCAGCGTTAATACTTCCTTTTACATAGTTGTCATTCATAACATCTATATCATACACGCTTTTTGACAATTTCTCATATGCTTTTTCAAATGCTTCCTGATTAAAACCGGCGAATTGGAAAGACAATGTGTTTGCAAGACCATTTGTAAGTAAATCATGCGTTATAACCAAGGTAATTATCTGATCCTTTTTTACATCGCCAATATGAATAACCTGATTTTTATATCTCTCTTTGTCTTCTAACTTAAGTTCTTCGTCAATATAAACATATGTATATGCAATTATTCCATTATCCGTAGCAATATACATATCCATATCTTCAGGAACTTTTACCGTAACAATTGAATATTCAAATCCTTCCACAGTTGCAACCGTATAATCATACTTATAATATCCATTTTTAAGTGCATCCGGATTGCAATCAAGCACTACATTATTAACGCATTCAACTTCAGGATAAACAATATTAAAAATATCATCCTCGCCTGTTGTCAGTTTCACAAATTCATTTTGTGAAATAAATGGTCCTGATTTTTCATAGTCCCACTCTTCTGCTTTGTCGTTAACCATATATCCTAATCCGGCAATATTGTCATTTTCAAACAGTGTATATTCACCATTTGTTTTAATGTCTGTCATCCCCGCAACGCATAGATTGCTATTGGCAATTGCATAACGTATATTATGCATAAGATTAATAAGCGGTGAGGCTCCATACAATGAATAGAGTGCATCGTCATCATACGGCATGCCCAAGGCTCTGCTCATTCTTACATAATCACCAAAACAATATGATAAAAACATATTCTGAACAGGCATATCAAGCAGTAACCCTTCATTATCACTTTTATTAATTACCGAAACACGTTCACCAGCATTCAACTTCGCATCGTCCGTTAATTTCTTTGAGTCTTCAATATTATACTCCTCTTTTATACTGTCATTGGCATACTCTCTAAACACAAAAAGAGAATTAGCAAACAATTCCGCAAATATCAAAGAACAAAAAACCACTACAAAAATATTATTAGATATACTTTTTTTCCAATACAGGACCACCAAAATAATATAAAACACAAACAACATAAAGGAAATAAAATATCCATAAAAATCTGCAAATTCAGTTATATGGAGAAATGCTCCTACTAAAAGCACGCCTACACAGGCAACCGAAATATAACTTTTTTTCTTTGAAGCCTGGTCCACATTGTTATATAAATCCATTGCAATAAACGCAAATACAAATACAAAAATATACAATATTCTATGGTAATGACCATGTGGAATACTAAATCCGTGCCAAACATAAGAGAGCGTTCCGGAAAGTATGCTTAATGTCATAATCGCTAGAATAACAAGAAGTTTTACTTTGATTTTGCTTTTCGTGCCAATATAAATTGCAGCAAGAACTAACGCTCCTATCGAAAAGTAAGCAACCGGTTTAAATGTCAGGGAATTAGAAATGTTGTTATCGAAGATGAACATTTTTGAGAACAGTCCCCATATACTTACAATCCATTTTCCAATGTATGATGTTCTAAATAACTTTATATTCTCCTCACTCATCGATGAACGGTTATAAGCATTCATAATTGATGGGAGAATAACTATACACGCAGATATAGCTGACATTGTTGAACTTCCAACAAAAATCAAAACTTTTTTCAATTTGTTTTCTGTAGATTTGTCCACACAAAGCACAAACCAAAGAATTAAAAACAAACACACCTGATACGCCGTATAGAAATTACAAAGAATAGCAAGCCATAAAACAACACTATATTTTTTCCACGATCCATCTCTTACCATTTTTTCTAACAGCAACAATAATATCGGGAATAAAATAAGTACATCATTCCAATTAAACAAATTCAATCTGTAAATAATGCAATTTGATAACGCATAAACCGACGCACAAACAAATGATATGATTTTCTTATTGCTCGTTATTTTATTAAACTCTGTATGCATAAAGTAATACAACATACTTACATACATGAAAGACCATTTAAGAACAATAACAAACTGCAGTACATCGCTTATTGAATTCTTCTGAACTGCAAGTATAATCAGCGTGAACGGAGAGATTAGATAATAGAACATATTCAAAAGGAAATCAAAGCCACCGCCCGCATTCCAACTAAATAAAACCGAACCGCCGGAATGCACCTTACTCCATAATTCTACGCATAGTTGATAGTATTGCTCTCTGCAATCACCGGTAAGTATTGAGCCTTCACCCAAAGGCCATACATTTCTAAACATCGAATTAATAATTACCACAATCCAAGGAACAAAAAAAGCTAAAATATATATTCCCTTTTCTTTTAATACTTTTTTCATATGAAAAATCCTCCGCAATACTATTCTTTCTGGGCAATTACAACTTCAACTGTATCTATGGCCGTCTTCATGAGTTCATCTATAACATCCGTAAGTTTCTCCTCGGAACGCTTGATAATATCAAGGCGAGGTTTTGTAACAGGATGCTTTGCAACAAATATTGTACAACAATCTTCATAAGGAAGAATGGAGGTCTCATAAGTATCAATCTTTTCTGAAATATCAATAATATCCTGCTTATCCATTCCGATACAAGGTCGGAACACAGGCATATCGCAAACCTCGTTTGTACAATAAAGACTCTGCATTGTTTGGGATGCAACCTGTCCGATACTCTCTCCTGTTATAAGTGCCTGACAATCGTTTTCTTTTGCAAGATGTTGTGCAATCTTCATCATATATCTGCGCATTATAATCGTAAGTTCGTCATGAGGACACTTCTCATATATCGCAAGCTGTATATCCGTAAAATTAACAATGTGGAGTTTGATCTTGCCCGAGTAACCTGACACAATACGAGCAAGGTCAATAACCTTCTGTTTTGCTCTTTCCGAGGTATATGGAGGTGCGTTAAAGTATACCGCTTCAAGTTCAACACCTCTTTTTGATATCATATATCCCGCAACAGGCGAGTCTATTCCTCCCGACAAAAGAAGCATTGCCTTACCGTTAGTGCCAACAGGAAGTCCTCCTGCTCCTCTTATAATCTCCGAATAAATATATACATTATCTCTTATCTCAATAGTAAGTAAAACCTCCGGAGTATGAACATCTACACGATAATTAGAATATTCTTCCAACAAATAATGTCCTATTTCACTATTGATTTCCATAGACTGCATCGGATATGATTTGTCACTTCTTCTTGCATATACCTTAAATGATAAGCTTTGATTACCATATCTTTGTCCCATGTACTCTATAGATTTGGCTTTGATTGCTTCAAAATCCGTATTTTCTTCTACAACAATAGGACATATTCCTATTATACCGAATACCTTTTTTAACTCATTTATAACGTCATCATAGTCGTAGTCGCTTTTTGTCTCAAGATATATACGTCCATAGTCCTTCCTTATTGCAAACTCGCCATACGGTTCAATATGCTCTTTAATTCGACTTATAAGAACATCCTCAAACTTATATCTGTTTTTTCCCTTTGTGCCAATCTCGGCATACTTAATCATAAATGCTTTATAATTCATTTTAGTCTCCCATATTATCTTCTTGTATATTTACGAAGCATAGGCAATAATTCCTTCAATGCTTCAACAACGTAATCCGCTTCCTCTATGGTATTATACTCACAAAAGCTGAAACGCAAAGTAGATTCTAACAATTCTTTTTTTAATCCTATAGATTTCAAAACCCCACTTATTGCAGGATGATTTGAGGAACAAGCAGATCCCGCGGAAACGCATATCCCTTTATCCTCTAATGCATGAAGCAAAACCTCACTTCGCACTCCTTCAAAACTTAAACTTGCTATGTGCGGTGCTTCTCCGGAATTATCGGTTACCCCTTCTATTTCCAATGCACCGTTAATAAGTCTTTCTTTTACTTTTTGCATAGATGCAATATTATCATCAAGTCTTTTATACATTATCTCGCAGGCTTTTCCCATTCCTGCTATAGCAGCCGTATTTTCAGTTCCCGAGCGCAATCCCTTTTCCTGACCACCACCATATATAATAGGTTTTATTTTAACTTTGCTGTCAACAAACAATGCACCACTTCCCTTAGGACCGTGAATCTTGTGACCACTCATAGACATTGCGTCTATTCCGATTCTTTTTGGATAGATGACACATTTGCCAAAGGCTTGAACAGCATCTACATGGAATAATATATTAGTACCGTTTTCTTTGTTATATTCCTTAATAGCATCTGCCACTTCCTGTATAGGCTCTATCGCACCAATTTCGTTATTAACAGCCATAACGGATACTATGATTGTCTCATTTGTAAATTGTTTTTTTAGCTGCTCAATATCAACAATTCCTTTTTCATTAACCGGCGTAAAAGTTATATCATAGCCTTCATCCTGAAGAAACAATATAGGATTATATACCGATGCATGCTCTATTGGTGTTGTGATTATGTGCTTGCCGGCACGACAATTCGCCCTTGCCATTCCGATAAGTGCAAGATTGTTTGATTCTGTTCCTCCTGAAGTAAATGTTATCTCTTTCGAATCACATTTCAATTGCTTACTTATCTGATCCTTTGCATTTTTAACATACCTCTCGGCTCCAACACCTTTTATATGCATCGACGAAGGGTTGCCGTACTCTTCATCAATAGTTTCAAGCATAATATCCCTTACTTCCGGAATAATCTTTGTCGTAGCCGCATTATCAAAATATACTTCCATTTCCTATCTCTTCCTACTTTTGCAAATCATCTTTTTTCTTCGAATGACATCTATATGCATCGAATGCACTTATTATAATGAATATCGCAATACATATAAATGTTACAGTGTAGCCTTTCTTTCTTGAGCCTGTAACATATTTAAACTCAACCTCATGGCTTCCCTTTTCTATAGGCACACCTATAAATGTGCCTCCTATGCATTCACATTTGGTTATCTCACCATCAACACGTACTTCAAATCCCATTGGAATAGAAGTCATCATTATGCCGGACTCATCTGCATTTATTGTTCCTTTGATGTAATTGGCCTGTTCTTCTTCAATATCATATGCATTTTTTGAAAGTTTCTCGTAAGCAGACGCAAATGCTTCTTCATCAAATGAAGCAAAAAGATATCTCAAAGTATAATCAGAACCATATATTGTTTTTTCGGAAGGTGCAGATAATACTATAATTTCCTGACCTTTTTTGACATTACCAATATGGTATGTACTTTGTTTAAACTGTCTTGCATCAATATGCTTAACTTCACCGTCAATACTGATATAGTTAGTTAAGTTCTGTGCCGAATAGAAAAACATGTATAAATCCATATCCTCCTCCGGAACAAAGCACAAACGTCTGGAATCTTTCTCATCATGTGTGTATTTTTCGAGGCTATACTGATATAAACCGTATTTAAGCATCTCCTCATTAGGAGCTGTTTCATTACCATCCAAATCAGTAAAACTTATATTACCTTTTGCGGATGCAAATACCGAATCACCATCAACAGCCTTTTTAATAAAATCATTCTGGTACTGGAAGCAGTTTTTGCCTTCACTATTCCAATCTACAATCGAACTGTTTACCATATAACCAAGACCCGCAAGTCTGTTTGTTCTGTATAACTGAAGATATCGGTCTTTGTTTTCCAGTTCCGAATCGCTGCATATCATCTCGCTTTCGCCATGAGAATATCTAATATTGAATATTTGATTAATAACCGGCGAGGCTCCTCTTGTTCCAAACTCCACGCTTGAATTACTTGCCATACCAAGATTATCATGAAGTGCTTTGTTGGATGTATTAAGGGCAGATAAAAAACCGGCGTCCGCATTTTGATTAGTTATCATTCCTATATCCGGTGATGGCGTCAATGAAACAATACGTTCTCCTTTGTCAAGTTCTGCTGATTTTAGCAAATCATACGCCTGATCGACAAGTCCGTTTTCTCCGTAACACAATGCACCATCATAATATGAAAAAGAACTGTACGAACTAATAACTATTTCCGCCATTCCAAGTACTGCAATAACATACAAGAACTGTTTGTAATCAAAACTTTTTCTTATAAATAACACAAAAAGTATAATGATAAAACACACAATAAGAGGTGTTACCAGGTACTCCAAAATAGAATTAAACTGCTTAATACCTGTCATCGTATAAGCAAACAAAGCAACCGCTATCACACCACTTGGTATTAACACTTTATAACTAACTGCTTCGAGATTCTGCAATATCAACAGAACCACAAACAACGCAAAGAACACAAATATGAACATAAATCTGTTATAAACGCCATTAGGAATATTCATCATGTGCCACAACAGATTAAGATGTCCCTCAAAGAAACTTACAACTAAAAATGCAAAAATAAGCAATATGCATACCTTGCGTTTCTTTTCAATTTTAACAATCGGAAATAATAAAAGTAAAAATGCCGCCGTAACTGTCATATAAATATTAGGACAATACGAACGCACTGATGCTACAGGCTCTAACACAAAAAACTGCTTTGTAAACTCCCATAACGATATGAGCGGTTTTGACACGAATGCAATTCTTGCATCCACTCCATCTGATGCAATTCGTTCTCCCGCTGCACCAACACCACCTCTTATTATCCAACTGTTAGTAACAGCTGCAGCAATAGAACTTAAAGAGAACACACAAAACCTTTTAATCTTTTTATCTTCGTCACCGCACATCTGAAAAACAAACCACATTGCAAGAAATACGCAAATTTGGAATGTCGGATATGCATTGCTTATCATACACCATACAAGAATCATGTAGTAAAGTTTCCATGGTGTATTATCTTTGGTACACATTTTCTCAACAAGCAATAATAATATTGGGAAGCATATCATAACATCCATAAACTGAATAAAGCCGATATAACTCATAATGCCGTTGCCAAGTGTATAACAAAGGCCAAGAAATAAAGAAAGCAGTTCCTTGTACTCTTTTAATTTATTAAATCTTGTATTGTAAAAGAAATAAACAGTTGTAAATGCACATAAAGACCATTTTGCAATCATTGAAAACTGAATAAAGTCAGGAATCATATGCCTTGGCAAAATAAGCATTATCATAGTAAAAGGTGAGACAAGATATCCTGTCATTGTGTGAAAATCAATACCGTCAATAACATGCCATGTAAAATCCAATGATTGATGCAAATGAAACTTGTCCCATAGTTCATATGCAAACGGTATAACCTGTGCCTGCAAATCTCCAACCGCAATATTGCCGTTTCCCGTTACCCATGTATCATTTAAAAACGAATGAACAAGAGCTATTATCCACGGAGCAAGTAGTGCCGCAATATAAAACCATTTTTCCTTTGCAAATTCTTTTATTCTATTCATATGCTCTCCTTATTTTTCAAAAAAATGATGAACGCAGTCAATTATATATGTTATCTCTTCCTCTTTCAAGCCATAATACATCGGGAGTCTAAGCAATCTCTCGCTCTCTGATGTGGTATATTTATCTTCCCCATGGAATCTTCCATACTTAATTCCCGCTTCGGAACTATGCAAAGGTACATAATGAAATACCGCCAATATGTCATGTTCTTTTAAGTATGCAAGCAATTTTGTTCTAACGTCCAAATTATCAACTTTTATGTAGAACATATGAGCATTATGCTTGCACTCCTTAGGGATTATTGGAAGTGAAATATACCCCTTCTGTTCCAAATCGATAAGGCCTTCTCTATACATTTTCCATGATTTCATTCGATTATCATTAATCTCATCTGCACGCTCTAACTGTGCCCACAGATATGCAGCATTTAACTCACTGGGCAAAAAAGATGAGCCCTTGTCAACCCATGTGTACTTATCAACCTGCCCTCTAAAGAACTGATTACGGTTAGTACCCTTTTCTCTTATTATTTCTGCATGTCCAAGATAATCCGCGTTATTAAGAAGAATTGCTCCGCCTTCGCCCATGCTGTAGTTCTTTGTTTCATGGTAACTATAAGCGCCAAAATCTCCGATAGTTCCAAGTGCTTTTCCTTTGTATGTGGCATGCATACCCTGTGCCGCGTCTTCAATCACAAAAAGATTGTGTCTTTTTGCCACATCATTAATTACATCCATATCGCATCCGACACCTGCATAGTGAACCGGAACTATTGCTTTGGTCTTGTCTGTAATTGCATCTTCAATCAACTTCTCATCGATATTCATTGTGTCCGGTCTTATATCTACAAATACAATCTTCGCACCATGAATAACAAATGCGTTTGCCGTTGATACAAACGTATATGATGGCATAATAATCTCATCACCCGGCTCTATCCCGCATATTAACGAACTCATTTCCAATGCTGATGTACATGATGTTGTTAAAAGTATCTTTGCAGCATGCGTATACTCTTCCAACCAGTCCTGACATTTCTTTGTAAACTCACCGTCACCGCTTATTTTATTATTCTTTATAGCCTTAAGCATATAATCCTGCTCGCATCCAACATAAGGTGGCTTATTAAATGGTATCATATCGTTCCTCTTTTCGTTATTAACTCAATGCTGAATATATTCTTTTTCCCGAATCATTCTTAGGTATTTCAGGTATATATATTACTTCAAATGCCTTTCTGTTTAATCCCGTTTTTCCTGTTATATAATCCAATATTTCCTCATTAAGTTCCTGTTTGGTTACATATATTTTCATGTGGTCATCTATTCCAACGCACGCACATTCCATATCCAAATACTTTCCCTGTAATAAGTTCTCGCATTCATCCATGTTAACACGATTACCGTATATCTTCAAAAATCTTTTCTTTCTTCCAACAATATAATAATATCCATCCTCATCACGACGTGCCATATCTCCCGTTGCAAGAACTCCACCACGTTCATCACCCTTTTGTAAGTCATTTGACGATGTAGCATAGCCCAAAGTAACATTTTGGCCTCTGTAAATAAGTTCACCCGTAACGTTTGAACTGCTTATGTTATTACCTTTATCGTCAATTAAGGAAAACTCTCCACCGGGTATTGCAATTCCTATACTGCCGCATTTTGATAACGACTGCTCATGCGGAAGATACGACATTCTTGCTGTTGCTTCGGTCTGACCATACATAACATAAAAACGAATATTTTTATCAGCAGCATACTGCGCAAACTCCTTATGTAATTCAGGGATAAGCTTACCGCCTGCCTGTGTCATATATTCAAGTGTCGGAAGTTCCATTCTGAAAAATCGCATTTTCTTGAGGATTTCATAGGTGTAAGGAACCCCACATATCGAAGTAGATCCTTGCGTTTTGAAGAAATCCCAAAATTGTTTCTGTACATAGCTATATTCCGTCATAAGGATACAACCGCCAACCAATAAATGACTGTTAATTACCGAAAGTCCATACGTATAATTCATCGGAAGCATCGTTATCGGCTTCTGTCTGTCATCAAGCTCCAAATACGAAGCAATCGCTTTGGCATTGGAACTAATATTATCATAAGATTGTCTGACCAGTTTGGGACTTCCCGTAGAACCCGAAGTAGTAAGCAGCAACGCCAAGTCCTCATGTAGATTCAGCTTATTATCAACGCTGCACTCGACAAGTTTGTAATCACCATATGTATACAGACATTCAAAGTCTTCCTGTTTAAAACCTTCATGACTTACAGGTTTCCAGATATATTGTGGCTTATATGTTCTAACCAGATTATCTAAAAGATCATTATCTGTATCGGCTCCCAACAAAAGTGCTACATTAGAAGATGCTACCGTTGAAATATATCCAACTAACGAATCAATCGTGTTGCGGCATAAAACAAAAACAAGATTCCTTTCACCGATAATGTCTTTGATTTTTCCGCTCACATCAACAAGTTCCCCATATGTTATTGTATTTCCCAAATCCGAAAGAGCAGCTGTTTTATTTCTCTCTTTAAGGTCTATATCCAAATACATACATTTCCTCCGAAACAACATTAGTTACTAACGTTCAAACGTATCACTGCAACCTCTGACTTCAGCATTTTTCATTCTGCCATACACTTCAAAATATTTGCCTTTGCGGCCGCACGGGCAATCATCCTCACCCAACACACATCCGATATCCTCTGTAAGTATCGAATGTCCAGGATATGAATAAGGTAATGTAGATAACACCTGGATTGCACCGGTTTTGCCATAACTACACACAGAAAAATCTTCCATGTTACGAATAATCACATCTGAATAAATGCTTGCATGAAGATGCCCACACTCACATTCCATATATATACAACCGGTTTGTTCCACCATACCATAATAATCGTGAACACTTGTGATGCCGCAAACCTTTTTAAGTCCTTCTTTGAATTCCTCTTTAGATACTGCCTCATTTTCAAGTTTCTTCCAACCGCCACCATGTATCAACACACCATTTTCAAGCGGCAGATACTCATTAAGTTTGGCAAGTTTTTTATAAAAATATTGCCAAATCATAAATGTAAATCCAAACAATAGTATGGTTTGCCCCTCATACTGTTTGATAAACTCTTTAAGTTCGGCAACATTTAATTCCATATCATCATTGAAAGCATAAACCTTCTTTGTTCCAAAAAGCGAAAAGCCCAAGATTCCTGCTCCTCTCGCAGAAAACATATTGCGATTCTTAAGTACGGATGGACAATCAAGAATTATCATCGGCATTCTAGACTTTCCGGTGTACTCGGTAACAATACTTGCAAGAACTTTTTGTTGTAAGCCTGCCGTTTCTTTATCAAGAAATATCCTTGATACCTGTTGTCCCGAAGTCCCCGAAGATGTCATTATCTTAAAAACTTCGTCATCCGATATGCTTTTTAGTTCCATCCTCTTAAAAATTCCAACCGGCAAAAACGGAATGTCCTCAACATTCTCATAAGTTTTTAAGCCACCGCATAATTTATCAATGAAGTTTTGATATTCCTTACAATTTTCATAATGATGTCTTGTAAGAAAGTCAAGACGCTCTGACAGTATTTTGTTTTTTTGAACATGATCGTCTTCATACGGAGCATGCTTAAGTATTTCTTCCATAACAACTACCCAATTATTCTGCTCATGGCATTGATAATGTCAAAACCATCCCAAATAGTATCAATATCAAGAGTCTTTCCAAACGGAACAACTCTGTCTATACCGTGCATTCCGGATTTGACAATATAATCCATAACAGCCTTTTCTTCAAATCCACACACAGCACACGTTTGAAGTTTCTTATCGTCTAATTTCGAAATAAAATCCAATGAGTCAATTACGCACTCATAAAACATACCATATCTTCCACGACAGTTATTAACTGCTTGCGCCGGCACATCTGATAAATCGCATACATAAAGTCTGTTTGAATAACTCTTAATATCTTTAATAGTCAAACCTCTACGAATATCCATAACCGCCTCACACAAGTCAAGATATTTATCACTTGCTTTAATGTTTGCAAGCTCATACTTTGTCGCAACATCCGATACTTTATTCCAAAACAAAGCCTTTGCCGTTTTAATTTCTTCATCATTACATCCGTCTTTATGAAAAAGGATTAAATGTGGACTTGAACATGCATTTTGATCCATAAGATAAGTATCGTTATAAAAATCATTGCACACGGACGTCAGGTCAGAATCCGACATCTTCAAAATTGAAGGAACATTTACTATTCCAAATGAATACCTGTCCGCAAATGTTAGTTCTATACTTCTTGGCGGTAAATATATCTGTCTTATTTTATTGATGGTTTCATCGCCACCCCAAATCACTCTGACGTCGCATTGCGAAGAGTATTCCTTTGTCATCAAATCATCATTTCTGTCATATTTAACAAACGATGTCATCTTACTAATAACAGAAAAATTATCTTCCTTAAGCACTTCCTTAAGCACTCTTAACATACAATTGAGTGAAGCAAAATCAGTTGACGGAAGCTTGACGATATTAATGTTGCCCGCAAGCAATCCGAAAGCATATGTAAACATACAATTAACAGGAACATTAGACGGTGCAATATGAAAAACCACACCTCGTCCAACACGCCTGTTACTTCCATCACATCTGTCAAATTGTATCTTTTTTGCAGTGATATTCCCCTTACGTGCCCAAAAAGCAAAAGACATGACATCTCCAAAGGCTCTTGCCTCTTTGTCATGCCGAAGCTTATCCGAATAGTAATCCAAAAATTCGCACACCACATCAGAATAAGGTGGTAACGCACGCATATTAAGTTGAATATCTCCTACAATATTCGCCATGTTACTTATTATATCTCCACTTCGTACTTCTTAAGAATCTCTATGCCCTTCTCATAAGAACTTAAATCAATTATATCGTCTGTATCCATCATAATATCAAACGCGTCTTCAAGTGCAGCCACAAGTCCCATATGACCGACAGAATCCCATTGTGGAATCGATTGGTACTCAAGTCCTTCTTTAACAACGTCCTTATCAATCTCTAAACCTTCTGCAAATGCTTCAATATACTTTTCTAAATTAGTCATCACAATACTCCTTATTTCTTTAACATTCGTAACCTATATATTTTATCATATAAACTATCAGGCGGCAACTTCAAACGTTCAATCATTATGCTTAATAAATATATGGTTTATACCCTTGGTACGATATCCGTTAATCTCAAGAGCACGAAGCTGTCCCGGGTTATTGGAAGATACTTGCGTTTCGACTCTTTTTCCGCCCAATTTTCTAACTATTTCCTGCTCCTTTTGAACGATTCCAAGACCGGTATTCCTGTACTTTTCATATCCTCCTCCAAGTACAGAGTTATATATAATCGCATCTTTTGTCTGAAGAATGACAAATCCTGCAGGATCATTTTTATATAAGTCCACGTAAAACAGTGCTTTTTGCTCTATAAGATCATTTACCCAGTTTATGTATCTGTCAGACGCTTTTGTGTTATCAAAATATGGATCGTTGGTTATTCTGTCTGTGGAAAACAATCCGCCTTCAATTTCTTTTTTCAGAAACTCTACATCTTCCCTGGTCATTTCTCTATAAGACATTGCATCATATAACCTTTGATGCATCTTACTTCTTTCTGCTTCCTTAAGGTCATGCTCAACCAAAATCATATCCTCAACGTAGGTATAGCCATGTTTTGCAAAATAAGCAGTTACATCTGCCCGCAACGAAGGAACCTTGCAAACGATGTATTGCGCCGAAAGAGTTTTCATTTTGGATTCGATTTTATTAATATCATCCTCATTTTCAATTTGAATCTCTAACGTTGAAACCCCGAGATTTCTTTCTTCCCAATATGCGTCTGTTATTATCATTATTAATCTTACCTCATTGCTTATTTGTTGTCTTTTGACCTGCTATATCCTTAATGACATACTGTGGCGAGTTATTAATGCATATATATATTCTTCCAATATATTCTCCAACCAATCCAAGCATAACCATAAGTATTCCACCTACAATAAGTATTACGGAAATGGTCGAACTCCAACCGGCCATCATTTTAGGATTAATAATTCTTCTGATTATCGTAATTATTGCATATACAAAACCGACTATCGCAGTGAAAAATCCCAAATAAGCTCCCAATTCCAACGGCTTGACAGAAAATGCCGTAAATCCGTTAAGCCACAGAGAAACAAGCGCTTTGAAACTATATCCGGACTTTCCTTCTATTCGGTCCCTATGATTGACATTCACAAAGCCCATATTTCTCGTTACTCTCATTAAAAGACCGGCTATATAAGGATATGAATGTTCGTACTTAATTATCTCATCTATAACAAAGCGTTTGCACACAAAGAAACTGCTTCCCTTATTGTCGTCTCCCTTTATATCAAACATGTAATCCGACATTTTCTTTGCTAAATCCGAACCCCAACGTCGGAACGCATTTTGATGTGTTTCCGGATAAGAAGCATACACAACATCATATCCGTTTTCAAATGCATCTATAAGATTAAAAACTTCGCATGCCGGCGTCTGACCATCATCATCAAGGGACACAACATAGTCTCCCGAAACATTGTTATATCCTGCCATAAGTGCACAATGCTGACCAAAATTCTTAGCAAGATTAATTCCAATAACATGACTATTTTTTTCTGCCAATTTAGAAATAACACTCCACACATTATCCGGCGAGCCGTCGTTAACCAAAACAATCTCATGTTCATATTCAGGGCGTTGCTTCATCGTATCTTCTATTTCATTTACAACAATCTCTATCGTGTGTTCAGAACGATAGCATGGTATTACAAATGATATTTTCATTACCAATACTCCTCCAATGTCTTTATACCGGTGTTCCGTAACTTGTTTCCAAAGGTTCTACAATCATTTCCTCAAAGAACAAATCCCTGTCAACGTAAGGGGCCTGATCTTCTATAGGACGGAAACCGAACTTCCTTTTTCCGTAAGTAACAAGACCATTGTGAAGGTCAACCTGTTCAGGATCACACATCACTTCGCATATAGCCGGATTATTATCCTTGGTTAATTTTTCAAGACCCTGTTTTATCTCACTGTACTTTTCAATCTTAACATAAGATAATCCAAATGCTGCTGCAATCTTACCGTAATCCGGAAAATCCAAGCCGTTAGACGGATCGGTACCTATCGACTTACCACGAAAATGTGCTTTTTGTCCATGACGCACTCCCGAATAACCATTGTTATTGATTATCACGATTTTAATATTACTGTTGTTTCTGACAACAGTCTGAAGTTCCTGGAGATTCATCATAAATGATCCGTCACCCGTAACGGAAAAAACAGTATCTTTTGTTAAGAATGACACTCCTATTGCACCCGGAAGCGAGTATCCCATTTCTCCCTGTGCAAGAGATGCAATCGCTCTGTTATTACGACCGATTTTGCAACTTCCGTTTGTAACCGCTCCTGTAAGTCCCGCATCGGAAGTCACGACTGAATACTCACCAAAACATCCAGACATTTTATTGAGGAAATACTTAATATCAATCGGTTCATTATCATCTGTTTTTTCATCCAACTCCTTTGGATACAGAGCAAAAACTTCTTTCCAATGCTTACATTTATCAATCCATTCAGGCCATTTTGCTTCTATCTCGCAATTAACAAGTTTCTCCATGAAGTCCTTTGCATCACCATGTATAAATGATTCAATATGAACACCATTTTTGGAATGTTCAACCTCATCGATATCGACAACAATGACTTTTGCTTCTCTGGCAAACTGTTCTCTGTTGGGTCCTGTCACTTCTATTGCCAATCTGCATCCAATTGATATGACAAGATCTGCATTTTGTACGGCAAAGTTAGCATATCTGTTAGCACCGCCTGCACCGACAACACCAAAATTAAGTTCATTTTCATACGGAACAGTGTCATAGGCAAATCTTGAAAATACAACAGGGATTTGGAATTTCTCAATCAACTCATTAAATATTTCCACACCACCCGAATGCCTAATTCCCTGACCTGCAAGTATTATAGGTCTTTTTGATGTTTTGATCGCATCAACGGTGTCCTTAATTGTTTCATCACTTATTACAAGTGATTTTTCTTCCGGAATAAATCGCTTAAGTTTCTCCTCGTTAACCATGGAGTTCTGAATATTAAGAGGAACATCTAACCATACAGGTCCTTTTCTTCCGTTCATTGCAAGGTAAAGTGCCTTATCGATGTGATAAGCAATATCTTCTGCGTCAGATACCGTTACCGCATATTTTGTTATAGGACTGACTATTGTTTCCGTATCCGCTTCCTGGATTCCCACCTGACGCAAAGGAAGTCCCGAAGCTTTAACCGTCTGGTCGTACGACTGCTGACCTGAAACAACTATCATCGGAATACTGTCTTGCCATGCATGAAGAATACCTGTCATAGTGTTTGTCCCCGCACACCCTGTTGTCACAAGGCAAGCACCCAAAGTGTTATTATAAAGAGCATACGAAAGTGCAGCCATTGCACATGACTGCTCATGATGCATCGATATTCCTTCAACTTCCTCACTTCTTCTAAGAGCATCACACAAGAACACACACTGTCCGCCCGGTACATAAAATAGATGTTTCACGCCCTGCTCTGAAATTCTTTTTATAATATAATCAGCTACTCTAATCACTATCTGCTACTCCTTTATCTTAGTCCTCCATCAACTCTAAGCACCTGTCCCGTAACAAACGAAGACATATCAGAACCTAAATATACAACCGCATCTGCAATTTCTTCAGGCTTTCCTTTTCTGTGCATGATGTTCATTGAAAGAGCAATTTCCTCATCCTCTTTGCTCATACTGTTACCCATATCGGTTGCCGTAAGTCCCGGTGCAACAGCATTTACTCTAATGTTAAATGGTCCATATTCCACGGCAAGCCTTCTCATTTCTCCGATAATCGCAGCCTTGCTCGACGAATACTCTATATTGGCTCCGCCGTCAAATGCTGCAGATGAAGAAATATATACTATGCTTCCATTCTTATTACGCATCATATTTCTTGCAAGAAGCTGTGTTAATAGCATTTGTGAAAACAAATTAATATCAAATGCATTCTTAATAGTCTCAAGCTTTGTCATTGCCAAAGAACTTAACGGATTACTTGTTCCTGCATTGCAAACCAATACATCAATTGGTAATTTGTCGGACATAATCTCCTTCGCTCCGGCTTTAATCTGTTCTTCATCTGATAAATCAACAATTATCTTTTTTATAAAGACATCATTTTTTTCACTTAACTCTTTTATGTAATTGTCAAGCTCTTCTGAATCAGTTCTTATTACCGCATATACATTCGCACCGTTATTGGCAAACTTTTCAAGTATCGCTTTGCCAATTCCACGGTTACAACCCGTTATTACCGCATTTTTCCCTTTAAGTAACATAACCTTTCCTTCCTGCTTATTTAAGCATATACAATTCTTGTCATATTCTCTATCATGTTATAACCATCCCACACAAACTCAAGTGCCATTGTCTGTCCAAGGTCTACTACTCTGTCAACACCTCTTACTCCGTTTTCAACAACAAAATCTCTGACCTTGTCTTTATCAATACCTAAAACCGAAATAGTCTGGCAACGTTTATTAAGAACAGGCAAAACCTCTTCAAGTGCATTTGCGTTATATTCAAAAAAATATCCGCCACCGTGTTTGTAGTCAAGAACATCTTCTGTTAGTTCATCAAGAGCAACACGCATAATATAATTCTCATATGATTTAATCTTTGCACCTTTTTTACTCATAGCAAGTTCACAAAAAGCCGCATACTTATCAACCGCAACAACCGGCTCCATCGTATACTTTTCCTTAACCACAGATAACAATTCATTCCAAAATGATGCCTTTGCCTCATCAATCTTACTGCCAAACCAGACAACAAGTCTTGGAGAACTGCAGGCGTTCTGGTCTGTATAATATGTGTCGGTAAAGAAGCCTTTGGCTACTTCTCTTTTATCCTGTGTCAAATAATAATCTGAATCAATCAGTGCTATCGAATGTCTGTCAGCAAACGTCATTTCAATTGCCCTCGGTGGAATAGACGCACTTCTTATTCTTCTTATCGTCTCATCTCCCCCCCAGATAATTCGTATATCGCATATCGCTGATATCTGACTTGTTATTTCATCATCATGGGGATATCTGACAATGCAAAAGTAACCTTTAATATCCTCATATTCCCCCGATAAGAGATCATTTATTGCATCACATACGATAGATACCTGTTCAAAATCCTTGTCTGAAACACGTATTACAACGCTGTTGCCGGCAAGTAGTGCCGAAGTCATTGATACCGCAAAATTAATCGGCACATTGGAAGGTGAGATATGAAAAGACACACCTCTGCCCAATCTTGAAAGTTCCATATCATATGAATCCTTTATCCTTTCAAGCGAGCTTTTACGTATCCAATACGCATAGGACATTACATCCTGGTATCCTCTGCTTCTCTTATCATCCATCAGTTTTCTTGAAAGGTCTTCCAAAAACTTAAGCATCTTATCTGAAAACATAGGCAGTGCGGGATTATCTTGTATCAAGTTAAGAATATCTTTATCGCCCACAAGGAAGTTAATTTTTTCCGTATTTATCAGCATAGGTATCACTGCACCCCCTAAGTTCTGCACTCTTAAGTCTTCCGATTATCTGAATGTATTTGCCTTTTCGTCCGCAAGGGCAATCATCTTCACCAAGAATTATTCCTTCATCCTCGGTAAGCAACGAATGGCCGGGATACGAATGAGGAAGTGCCGATACAACCTGAATAATGCCCTTCTCACCTATATCACACGGCGAAAAATCCTCGTATCTTCTCGTAATTACATCTGAATAAATGCTTGCATGAAGATTACCGCATTCGCATTCCGCATAAATGCAGCCGGTCTGTTCTACCATTCCGTAATGGTCAAGAAAATGTCCGATATTGCAAACACTTTTAAGTTTTTCCTTAAACAATTGTCTTGAAACAGCTTCCGACTCAAGTTTTTTCCAGCCGCCTCCTGTCATAAGGAAAGCCTCGCTCATATCGTATTTCTTATCTGCTTTCAAGAGTTCTTTATAGAAATGTTCCCATACAAGAAACGTAAATCCAAATATTATAAATCTTCCGTCACCGTACTTGCTTAAAAAGTCGTCAAGTACGTCAAAGTTAAGCGTCATATCATCATTTGACGCATAAACCGTATCTCTTGAAACCACCTGCAAGCCTATTATAGCCGCACCTCTTGCCGTAAACATCTCACGGTTTCTTACAACCTCGGGCGTGTCTATTACAAGCATCGGAAGTCTTTTTTTCCCCCAATATGAAGATAAAATCTTAACCATTACCTTCTGCTGAATCATGGCAGTTTCTTTATCAAGAAATATCTTAGAAACCTTCTGTCCTGTCGTTCCTGATGAAGTCATGGTCTTAAATACTTCATCATCGCCTATACTCTTTAAGTCATATTCCTTAAACATTCTGACCGGAAAAAAGGGTATATCCGCAACTCCTTTAACATTCCCGGCGTCGTAGCCCACAGCTTCAAGAAAATCAGCGTATTCCTTACATTTATCTTTGTGAAGAGAAGTAAGTTCTATCAATTCCTTTCTTAACATCTCCTCTTTGTCTGCACTATTAAGTTCATAAGGATCTAATTCATAGAAATCGTTTATCATGCACGATTCTCCCATTCAACTTCTATTCGCCACGCAATCTTTTCATGCGTAAGTCCTGCCTGTTCCAATACATACCGCTGACTTCCGGCATCCAAAAAACTGTCGTTAAAACCAATAAATACCTGTCTTGGCGAAACTTCCTTTGTTGCCTTATACTCCGCAACAGCACTTCCCATACCGCCCACAACATTGTGCTCTTCGACAGTTACAACAAGCTTATGCGTTTTAAAAATTTCATCAAGTGTATCTGTATCAAGTGGTTTTATTGTGTGCATATTATAAAGCGTACAATTAACACCTTTTTCTTCAAGTTCTTTAACAGCCTTTACCGCCTCACTTACCAAAAGTCCCGTTGCAATTACTGCGATATCACCCTTCTTTTCGGAAAGGCAAACCATTTTACCCGGTTCAAACTCATAATCCGCTCTGTAAACAATCGGACAATTAAGCCCACCGCTTAGTCGTATATACATCGGTTCGTCCGTCGATGCCGCATACTCCATAACCTTGATTGTTTCCAAACAATCCGCCGGTGAAAACACCTTAAGATTCGGCAACGCTCTCATAAATGCTATGTCTTCCGTAGCCCAATGTGAAACTCCTGACTTTGCAGCCACAACCCCTGCCGATGAACCGATCAACTTAACATTACACTTAAGATACGATAAATGCTGCCTGACATGCTCAAGGCTCCTAACCGCAATAAAAGACGCATATGTTGTTGCAAAAACAACATCGCCCTCCATAGCAAGTCCCGCTGCTATTCCAATCATATTCTGCTCCGCAATTCCGACATTTAAAAACTTGTCAGGATACATCGACACATATCTGTCCATTCCCGAAAGTAGTGCCAAATCGGCGGTTAACAGTTTTACATTATCCAATTTTGAAGCAATATCCGGCATTGCAACACCAAACGCAGTGCCACGCTGACCGAGCATTGACCATTTTCTTATATTGACAGATGTTATATCCATAGAAAAACTCCTACTTATTCTTCTGTTATCTCCCCAACAGCCTGTTCATACTCATCTTTTGACAACCTGTGGTGATGCCACTCTCTTCGATTCTCAATAAATGATACACCTTTGCCCTTAACGGTTTCGGCAACAACGACATGTGGTTTACCCTCTGTAGCGTCTTTAAATGCCTCCAGAAGCGATTCCACGTCATGTCCGTCACAACAACTTACATGCCAGTTAAAACTCTCTAATTTCGCCTTCAACGGCTCTATACCCATAACTTCTTCGGTATCACCGTCATACGATAAATGATTCCTATCTATTATTGCAACAAGGTTATCCAACTTAAAATGAGCCGCAGACATAAACGCTTCCCAAATCGAGCCCTCGTTAAGTTCTCCGTCGCCAAGCAAAATATATACCTTGTTATCAATCTTCTTTTCCTTAAACTTAAGCGCTATTCCTATTCCTACGGATATAGCCATACCAAGACTTCCCCCTGAATACTCAAGTCCGATTTCTTTTCTCATCGGATAACCGGTAAGTCTTCCACCATCCTTCTGAAACTCTGAAAGCTCTTCTTTTTCAATGAATCCCGCCTCACAAAGAGCCGGCAAATGAGCCAGAACACAATGATTCTTACTTGGTATGAATCTGTCTCTCTCAAACTTTTTGGGATTGTTGACATCATAATCCATAACCTTGCCATACAAAACCGCAAGAATCTCGATACACGAAAGTCCGCCACCAAGATGAGAACCGTTGTTACCTGATGTTAATGCCATATCAAGAGCATTAAGTCTCATTCTCTTTGCCATTGCTTTTAAGTTGTTAATATCATCAGCATTCCAATTCAAACTCATGCTCTTCCACCATCAACCTTCATTATTTCACCTGTAACATAAGATGCTTCATCAGAAGCGAGGAACAATACAGCCGAAGCAATTTCAGAAGGCTTACCCATTCTTCTAAGTCCTGTTCTGTTAATTGTTTTTTCTATCTCTTCGTCAGATTTAAATCTACCCATCTCGGTATCCGTAAGTCCCGGAGCCACTGCATTGACCCTGATATTATATATGCCAAGTTCTTTTGCAACCGACTGTGTTGCCCATATAATAGATGCCTTACTTGAGCCATAGGCAAGATAACCCGGATTTGTCTCTATTCCTCCAACCGAAGCGATATTAACAATACTTCCCGATTTCTGTCTTTGCATAATTCTTGATACCAACTGCATTATCAAGACAGGTGCAAAATAATTAACTTGAAATACTTCCTTAATCTTATCAACAGGAGTCATCTGCATAAGTCCACCATATGCAACGCCCGCATTATTTACAAGAACATCTATAGACTTCTTCTCTGCTATAATAGACTTAATTGCAGTAGTTATCGCATTATCATCAGTCAAGTCAAAATATACCGGTGTGATTTCAACGCCGAATTCTTTTGCTGTTTCTTTGATGAAGTTTTCAAACTCTTCGCTCTCTTTTCTGGCACAAGCCCATACGTTAGCACCCTTTTGAGCAAAGCGAATCACAAGTTCTTTTCCTATTCCACGATTTGTTCCGGTAATGATAACGTTCTTTCCTGAAAAATCCACCAAATCTTCCCTCCGTATAAAACTACTCTTTAATTTCAAATGAACTCTCGGTAATAAATGTAATGTTCATTTGTCCTTTATTTGAATAATAGAAATCTCTGTACATATCCGCAATTTCACGGTTTAACTTATCCCAATCGTTGTCCGGATTAATTGTCGGCAAAGACTCATCTGCATAGCTTTCGTTATAATGAGTTCCAAACTCATCAAATCCAGCAATATAAACATCCGTTGCTCCAAGCTTGCCAAGAAGTCTCAAACAATTAATAACCGCGTTGTCAAAATGATCCCAACCACGCTTAACAACACGATTGAAATTAATAATTAATTCATCATCATTTCCTTCAGACTTGATATTGGACAACAGTATTTTTTTTGTATCCTCAAACCTTTTTGTGTATGCGTCTTTTGCATAATCATATCTGACCGAATTGATAAAAAACAAATAATCTGCCGGATAATAAGTGCTGACCGCATTAACATCTATTATTATCGGAGAATTATCATCAATAAATGCCTGTATATCATTCTTACACGTTTCTGATTTCTTACCCGGTGCCACAAGAAGAACTTTTCTTCCCGAAATACCATCGGATAATTCCTTCATAGCCGATTCATCATCAACCATTCTATTCTGATTTTCAAGATACTTTTGTTCAAGCAAATCATAGTCATAATGTCTTCTCTCTTCCTCCGAAAGAGAAGCTATAATATTACGCATATCATGTGCATTGGTTCTATGATTCTTCGTAAGATATGCAATATTGTTGACATGACACTGATACATTCCCGCAATAAAGTACGGCGTGGAATACCCCCACATATACTTTTCATGGAAGCCCTGCATGTATGTATCAATAGCATCCATTATCACATTCATATCATAGTTGCCGTAACATTTTCTCTCAAGATACCCTGCAACAAGCTCGGTAGTGGCGTTACCTGCACCTCGACCCATACCGTTAAGCGTTGCATCAATAATTATTCCACGCTCCGACTCACTCATTATATCAACAAAGCTTATACAAAGAGCGAATGCCAACTGCTGATTATTGTGTGCATGAAAACCCAATTCTATATTCTTGTCCAAAGTTGCATCCAATATGTCAACTATTCGTCTCAAATCATCGAAATACATCGCACCGAATGTATCCACAATTGAAACCGAATCAGGCATAAACTTGTTCATACAATCGGCAAGTTCTTTCAAATCATCATCGCTATATGCCAACGTATTAGCCGCCTGAAACATTACTCTGTAGCCTTTGCTTCTTATCGCCTCGCCAATAATTATTGCTTCCTTATGCTTTCCATGTGGAAAAACGACTCTAATTGCATCCACCGTCTTATTATCACATACAGGAAGATTGGCGACGTTATATCTGTCCCAATCAATCATTACTGAATACAACGAATTACTGTTCTTGCTTCTTACATATTGCGACAGATCGTCAGGAACATGATAGTAACTTGTTCCCTTCTTATATTCATCATCCTTCAACCAGCCACACTCTATAATATCCACATTGGCGTCCTGCATTTTTGAAATGATACCGGTTATAGCAGCTTCACCAAAGTATGAATTTGTTATATATGCACCGTCTCTTAAAGTGCAATCCAATAATTTAACCAATCGTCTCAATGTAACCTCTCCCATTTTATTGCATTATTATTGTTCTAACGAAAACATTAGAATTGACAAAACCGTCATTCCCGCTGTTTCCGTCCTAAGAATCCTGTTACCAAGGGTTATAATCTTACCACCTATATCTGATAATGTTTCAATCTCCGATGTATCAAAACCGCCCTCAGGACCGATAAATACACCTATCTTTTTTTCTTTTACTGCCTCAGAAATAATCTTTTTTGAGTACTCAACCCCCTCTGCACACTCATACGGTATTATAACATAGTCAAGTTCCTTTGCATAGGAAAGTGCTTCCTTCATGCTCATCACAGGCTTAACTTCAGGAACGATTCCTCTCTTGGACTGCTTTGCAGCACTAAGAGCAATTGTGTTAAGACGTTCAACCTTTTTCGAAGCTTTTTTTTCGTCGAGTTTGACAACACATCTGTTCATCATAACAGGTACAACTTCAAACGCTCCAAGCTCGACAGCCTTTTGAATAATCTGCTCCATTTTATCCCCTTTAGGATAGCCCTGGAACAATGTAATCTTAGCGGGCAATTCCCTGCTTTGTCCATATACGTCTGTAATCTTCAATGACACGGCAGCATCTCCACCACCGTCATTAACATACTCCACAATGCTAGCTTCATATTCTCTGTCACTTCCATCACTAAGAAGTACATTTTCTCCGACTTTCATTCTTAACACATTGCGGATATGATTATAGTCATCACCGCTAATGCTTATGTACTCGTTATTAAGTTGTTCCGGATCTATAAAAAAGCGATACATTAAACTCTCCTATTTTGCAACAAATGATACCCATTCACCAAGATGAGTTGTTTCTACTATCTCGAAGCCGTTAGAAATAAGTGCTTTTCTAACCTCTTCCTCTTTAATATCAATAATACCCGAAGAGATAAATACAGCACCGGGTTTCATAAACTTTCTAACGACTGCAGACAACGGAATAATGACATCTGCAAGTATATTGGCAACAACTATATCATATTGCCCAATCTCTGCGACCTTGTTGGCAAAATCCTCGTCTCCGATAACATCGCCTTTGACAATTTCAAATTTGTCCTCTGTAATATCATTTAACTTAAGGTTATCTAGGCTTGCCTTGACAGCAAGTTCATCAATATCAATTCCAAACACTTTGGATGCACCAAGCTTTAATGCAATAATTGAAAGAATTCCACTTCCGCAACCTGCATCTAATACGGATGTGTTGCCGTTCTGGCTTATATATTTTTTCAAGTTAGATATACAAAGTTTTGTTGTCTCGTGTGAGCCTGTTCCAAATGCAGTACCTGGATCAATATTAATTATAATGTCATCAGGCTTTGTATCCGCATCCTCTGTCCATGTAGGTTGAATTACAATATTCTCCTCTAATCTGAAGGGATGGAAGAACTCTTTCCAGTTATTAATCCAATCCTTATCTTCTGTCTCCCCAATTGATATTTTGCCTGTTCCAACATCCATATATGTGGACATCTCGTCTAACTGTTCCTTGATATATCTGCATAGATCTTTTAAATCAATGCCTTGATTACCAAGGTTATTATCCGTATTATCCTCAGTTAAATCAACGTAACAAGATATATAACAAACACCATCATCCGGAGGAAGTTCCGGCAAGATATCAATAAACATTGCCTTCTTATCCTCATCAGATAACGGAATCTTATCCTCAACTTCGATTCCTTCAACACCATATTCGCCAAGCAAATAACTCAACATATCGGTTGCCTCTGTTGTAGTCTCTATTGTAACTTTAGTCCACTTCATTGCCTATCCCTTTCACACTGTGTTTTTATTATAATCCCGTGTAAAACACACCAAATTTTATTATACCCTTTAACGTTCAAAATCGCAACCAAAAACACACAATAAAACAGCCACAAGACACTACATCTTGTGGCTGTAAAAATTATTTCTTACCAAATGATTTCTTCTTTTTATGACCCGAAAAACTGAAATCTCCAGAAGAATCTGTTGATCTTCTTGCCGTAGAACCCGTTGCTTCATCAAAGTTGTTAAGAATATTCTTCTGCTCCTCTGTAAGCTTATCAGGAACCTGAACAACGAGTGTTACATAATGGTCACCTCTTGTTGTTCTATTTCTAAGTGTAGGAACACCTTTACCCTTTAACTTAACCTTTGTATCAGTCTGTGTACCCGGCTTAATTTCATATTCCATTGGTCCGTCTATTGTATTGATTGTAATTGTTCCACCAAGTGCGGCCTGTGTAAATGTAATAGGCTCCGTGGAGAATAAATCATACTCCTGACGCTGGAATTGAGGGTGACGGTCAACAAGTACCGTAACAAGTAAATCTCCTCTTCCTCCACCGTTTGTTCCCGGTTCACCTTTCTCACGAATACGTATGCTCTGTCCGTTATCAATTCCTGCAGGAACTGCGACCTGGATTTTCTTCTTACTCTTAACGTACCCTGTACCGGAACACTGATTACACTTAAACTTAATAACCTTACCTGTTCCCGAACATTCAGGACAGGTCTGAACATTACGAACTACGCCAAACAATGACTGCTGTGTAAATACAACCTGACCCTTACCGTTACACTTCGGACAAGTTTCAGGATCATGTCCCGGCTGTGCTCCCGTACCATGACAAACCACACATTCATCCTTAAGTGGGAGTTCTAACTCTTTCTGACAACCAAATACAGCCTCGTCAAACTTAACACGAACACTAGTCTTAATGTTAGCACCCTTGATTGGTCCATTAGATTGTCTGCTTCTTGTAGCTCCTCCAAACATGTCTCCAAAGATATCTCCAAAAATATCTCCCATGTCTGAGAAATCAAAGCCACCAAATCCGCCGCCCATTCCACTATTAGGGTCAAATGCAGCGTGACCAAACTGGTCATACTTTGCTCTCGAATCCGGATCACTCAATACTTTATATGCTTCAGAAGCCTCCTTAAACTTAGCTTCTGCTTCGGCATCACCCGGATTCATATCCGGATGATACTTCTTTGCAATTACACGATACGCCTTCTTAAGTTCGGCATCTGTCGCCGTCTTAGAAACCCCAAGAACCTCATAATAATCTCTTTTTGTCTCTGCCATCTTCCTCACCTATATCTTATCAAATCACTCAAATGACGTGCTGCAAATTAAAGCTCTGTATAGTCACCATCAACAACATCGCCCTCTGAATAATCTGCCGGGCCTTCTGCACCTGTTCCGGCATTAGCTCCCGGACCATTCTGCTCGTAAAGTTTAGCAAAAAGATTCTGTGCGCTGTTCATAAGTGTCTCTCTTGCATTTTTAAGCTGCTCAACATCATAATCACTCATGTTCTCAGGATCTGTGCTCTCAACAAGACTCTTAAGTGCTGCAAGATCAGCCTCGACCTTAGTCTTATCCTCTCCTGAAAGCTTATCTCCAACATCCTGAAGTGCTTTCTCTGTCTGGAATACCATTGCATCAGCATCATTTCTAGCTTCAACTGCTTCTTTTCTCTTCTTATCCTGAGCTTCATACTCAGCAGCTTCCTTAACTGCCTTTTCGATATCGTCATCAGACATGTTAGAACCAGCTGTAATTGTGATATGCTGCTCTCTTCCTGTTCCAAGATCCTTAGCTGATACGTTAACGATACCGTTAGCATCGATATCAAATGTCACCTCAATCTGAGGAACACCACGGCGTGCAGGAGCAATACCGTCAAGACGGAAACGACCAAGTGTCTTATTGTCTCTTGCAAACTGTCTCTCACCCTGTACTATATGAATATCAACGGCATCCTGATTATCCTGTGCTGTTGAGAATATCTGACTCTTCTTTGTAGGAATTGTTGTATTTCTATCGATAAGTCTTGTAGCAACACCACCCATTGTCTCGATTGAAAGTGAAAGAGGTGTAACATCAAGAAGAAGGATTTCACCTGCTCCTGCATCTCCGGCAAGCTTACCACCCTGGATAGAAGCACCGATAGCAACACACTCATCAGGGTTAATTCCCTTAAATGGCTCCTTACCTGTAAGCTTCTTAACCATCTCCTGTACAGCGATAATACGTGTAGAACCACCAACAAGAAGTACTTTATCAAGCTCTGAAGCTGTAAGACCTGCATCATTAAGAGCTGTCTTAACAGGCTCTGAAGTTCTCTCTACAAGATGTGCTGTAAGTTCATCGAACTTAGCTCTTGTAAGATCCATATCAAAATGCTTAGGACCTTCTGCTGTTGCAGTAATGAAAGGAAGGTTAACATTAGTTGTTGTTGAAGATGAAAGCTCTTTCTTAGCCTTCTCTGCTGCTTCCTTAAGTCTCTGCATAGCCATCTTATCAGTTGAAAGATCAACGCCCTCTGTCTTCTTAAACTCATCTAACATATACTGTGTGATTACGTTATCGAAGTCATCACCACCGAGCTTATTATCACCGGCAGTTGCAAGAACCTCAATGACACCGTCACCAATCTCAATGATAGATACATCAAATGTACCACCACCAAGGTCATATACCATAATCTTCTGCTCATTCTCATTATCAAGACCATAAGAAAGCGCTGCAGCTGTAGGCTCGTTAATGATACGCTTAACATCAAGACCTGCGATACGTCCGGCATCCTTTGTTGCCTGTCTCTGTGAATCTGAGAAGTAAGCAGGAACTGTGATAACTGCCTCATCAACCTTCTCACCCAAGTAGCTCTCTGCATCAGCCTTCAACTTCTGAAGTACCATAGCTGAAATCTCCTGAGGAGTATACTTCTTATCGTCAATTGATACTTTGTAATCTGAGCCCATATGTCTCTTAATAGAAGAAATTGTCTTGTCAGCATTAGTAACTGCCTGACGTTTTGCAGGCTCACCGACTACACGCTCTCCTGTCTTTGTAAATGCTACAACAGATGGTGTTGTTCTTGCGCCTTCTGCATTGTTAATTACAACCGGCTTACCACCTTCCATAACAGCTACACATGAATTAGTTGTACCTAAGTCAATACCAATAATTTTTCCCATGATTTTTTCCTCCTAAAAAAACTCTTTGATTTTATTTTGATTTAGTTTAGTTGGCTACTTTTACCATACTATGTCTAAGAACTTCTTCCTTGTACATGTATCCCTTTTGAAGTTCTTCAGCTACTACATTCTCGCCTAATTCCTCATCCTCGACATGCAAAACCGCATTATGAAAATCAGGATTAAACTCAGTACCTTCAGCATTCATTGGTGTTACACCGATTTCTTCAAGTGTAACCATCATCTGCTTATATATCTTATCAACACCCTGTTCGAAGGCTCTTTCTTTGTCTTCTTCAGGAATTGCCATAAGCGCTCTTTCGAAATTGTCAACCACAGGTAAGAGCTTTTCAAGAACCTCTTTGGCTCCAACATCATACATGTGCTTTGACTCTTTCTCGTTACGGTTTCTCGCATTCTCAAACTCTGCAAGAAGTCTCTTATATCTGTCGTTAACCTCTTCTGTAATGGCTTTCTGCTTCTCAAGTTCAAGCTCTAATGCTTTGTTATTACCACCGCCTCGTCTGCTTCCTTTCTTACCTTTAACAGGCTTCTTTTCAGCATCCTCGTTGGTTTCCTTAACATCAACTACTGTTTCTTCTGCAATTTCATCTGCCACTTTTTCAACAGTTTCCTCTACCGGCTTACCCTCAGGTACACCTTTCTTTTCTTCATTAACCGCGGCAGTATCTTTAATATTCTCGTCCACCTCTTCACCCCTATTCTTTCTTCTTGAATATTGCATCTAGTTCGCCAGTAAGATTCTTTAATGTACTGACAACTTTCTGATAATCCATTCTCTTCGGACCGATAATTCCTATCGTTCCCTTTGCACCTTCCTCCAATTCGTAAGTTGCAGTTACAATACTGCAATCTTTCATGGATTTCACCGGAGCCTCTTCTCCGATATATACCTGGATTCCGTTGCTGTTCTCACTGTGTATTGTCTCATCAATCAATTCATCAAGACCTTGCCTGTCTTCTAATGCTTCCAACAACTTGGTTGTCTGCTCTACAGATCCAAGTTCAGGATACTTAAGCATATTGGTTGTTCCACTTGTATATATCTCAACCTCATCTGCTTCATGTATTGCTTCCGTTATACCTTGGAAAATTGCTTCCATAACATCCGCAAACTCTCCTGCCTGATTCTTGATTGTATGAATCATTTCCAAATTGATGTCCTGTAATGATGCGCCCTGTAAGAACGTGTTAAGAAGTACATTAAGTTTCAATATCTCATCATTACCCATTGGTCTTGTAAGCGGAATTAATTTGTTCTTAATTACATTGTTATCAACAACAATTACCGCAAGCATTTGTGTTTCATCAACCTGAGAAAGCTGAATGAACTTAAGTTTTGAGTTCTGATACTGCGGTGCGGATACCAATGTCGCATAATTCGTATTATACGCTAGAACTTTTGCAACCTGCTTAAGCATCGATTCCATCTTATCGACTCTTTCGAGGAGCTGTGTTTTCATCTCCTGCATCTCGGAATCCTTCTCAATCATCATCTGGTCAACATACAATCTGTATCCCTGATCTGTTGGAATTCGTCCGGCTGATGTATATGGCTGCTTAATCAAACCAAGTTCTTCAAGATCCGCCATCTCATTTCGAATAGTTGCTGAGGAAAGATTAAGGTCGGTATACTTTGAAATAGTTCTCGAACCAACCGGCTCTCCGGTTTCCAGATAATTGGAAATGATTGCTTTGAGAATCTTCAGTTTTCGTTCGTCTAATTCCATATATCAAACCCCTTTCCTTTTTAATTATTAGCACTCATTACTTTTGAGTGCTAATATCTTTATATAGAGTACCACCCGATATTACCTTTGTCAAGAAAAATGTGCATAAAAAAAGCAGAAAATATAATATTTTCCGCTTTCATTATATATGTTTTATCTTTACGTTCTCTTTACGTAAGTACTGCTGCATTTGGGACATCTCACACTTACTTTATTCTTACCCTTAGGAAGTCTGATGACCTGCTTACATGTGCTGCATACAAAGTACATATATTCTTTATCTTTGAGACTTCTTATATACATCTTTACTACAAGTTTTAAGTAATTGGAGAACTCAACTGCTTTTCCCATGTAGCGCATATAAAAATCATTTTCTTTTCTTCTTGCTTCTATATTCTTTGAAAAGACTCTCAAATAGCATAGTAAAACAAATACAAAGCCAAGTAGAACAAATATCCATTTATGCGAGAAAAGGGCAATCAACACAAAAATAAACCCGATAAGCATTATAAAATTATTAAGTTCATCAAGTCCGCATCTTTTCTCCATGGCGTAGCCCATATCCTCACGGAACATATTAAAATATTTTTTTAGCATTATTCCACCATCTTCCAAATAATTATCAATTAAAAACAATATCGAACTCAATTTTCAAGTCTAGCATAAAATAATCTGCGTGTCAAAAGCAATCAAAACGATTCCATAACAAAAAGTGGTCTATTAAGAAACTCTCCCAACGAATCATTTCTAATAATATTGGTATCTGAAATATCACAATAACATATATCACCTCTTTTGTCCTGCTCAGCTATTGCAATATTTTTAATTGACCATTTACCTTTTGTACCCTTTTTTATGAATTCAATCATTTCTGATTTTTCTCCATTATCAAACAAGCCATAATCCTTGTTACCCTTCCAATTAAATCCTAATTGAAAAACAAGATACTTTGATATAAATGACAAATTATTTATTTCCTTAATTATATTTTTTTTTGCTTCACTTATACTATTTACATTTCCATAATCATCCCCTACATGATGTAAAACATTCAATAAAAATATAACATCATATTTTTTACAATCCAAATCATCTGAAAATGTAAAATAGTCATTATTTATGTTAATTAAATCCGAAAAACCAAACGCATCACAAGCAAGTTTTACAAACTGTGCATGTTTTTTATTACCTTCATAATAATCCACGTGAGAGGCCCCTTCATTAACAGATTCAAAAGTAAAATACCCAGTATTCCCACCAATATCAAGTATATTTTGATTTTTCAAAGCTACATGTTTTTTTATATAACTAAACCTCTCATCTTCATATCTGGAAAATACGTTTAGGCAAGATGTATCAATTATTCCGTCAAAATTAGAAGCAAGTTTTTGATAATTCGAATGTTTACTGTTCACATTATATATGTTTATAAGTTTTTCAATCAAATCTCTATTCATAAACCCTCCTCACTCTCAAATATTTCCATAGTATCAGCCTTACGATATATATCTGCTTTTAAATATTCAACAAATTTATCCGGTTCAAAACCCTCATTAGAAAGAACAGATAGATTTTTCCCCTTTATTAGATTATTCTTTATACCGCCAATCCAGCAATACTTTCCATCTATTGGAGTTGTCTCAACCGGCGTTTCTGTTAATTTGTAGTCATACAAAAAGGCATGTAACATACTTACTCCCGAATCAATACATAATTGCGATGGGCCCCACATTCTTGGATTAGCTTCTATCATAAAATACTTCCCATCTTTTTTTCTTAATTCAACCATTATCAATCCGCGAAACTTTAACTCTTGAAACAGCATTTCATATTTGCTTGATACTGGTTCTTTATGTATATACGAAGCTTTTGCCATTACAATTGATTTACCGTCAGCTTGTTGCAATAAATTTTTTTGAGAAAATTTCTGAATCTTTCCATTTTCAAAAAAATAATATAACAAATAATAACTCTCTCCATGCAAATCATCAAGATACTCCTCATAATAAAAATCATCGATATCATATAAATTAGCAAATTCATCTTTTTCATGTTTATTATGTATGATAATAGGGTATAAATATTTATTTGTTTTTGAAGAAAAATAGTATTTGTTTTTTGCAACAAATATGCTTGGGCAGTTATCAAAATCATTATATAATGCAGGAACATCAAACCCTTTATTTCTACAAAGATTACGAAACCGAATTTTATCCGAAAGCATACTATATGTATTGTTATCCACAATAGGTAAAACGAAATTATAGTTTGCTAAAATATCTCTATATTGGAGAAAAAGACGTATTAACGATTCTGTAGAAGGTGCAATAATAAAACTTTCATTCTGAAAATAATCATTAAGTTTCCTAAATAACGATTCAAAAATATTAATATCTAATGACAGGTCTGACCTAGTTTCAAATACCAAATCTTTATATTTTGTTAAAAATATGCTATCGTCAATACTTGAAGCAATTATCGAAACACTAACGTTTAATCGAGAACATTCTCTTAACAAGGAAATAACTGCTCTTTGATTATATCCTGAAAATATAATCAATCTATAATTTTGTTTTCTATTTTTCTTATCAGAACACATATTATTGACTCCAATGTTTAATCAAGGATAATTTGACATATTTTTTCTACATCTTTATTCAACAAGTCTGAATACATCGGAAGTGTAAGAATGCGGTCAGCCAAATAAGCTGCAATAGGAGTCTTCTCAACTCCAGCAGTTGGATAATTCGCATAGCACTCCAAATCGTTGGTAATGGGATAGAAATATTTACGCGCACCAATTCCTTCTTTTGCAAGTTTATCAAAGACAACATCACGCGAATATTTATATCCATCAAAAACCACAGGAAAATATGCGTAGTTTGGTTCAACTCCTTCCTGTGTTTTGCACAGCTTTATTCCAGCAATGCCATCTAATCTATCCCTGTAACACTCTGCAACTTTCTTTCTCTTTATAATCTCATCATCTATATGTCTCAGATTGCATATTCCCATTGCCGCTTGAAACTCATTCATCTTTGCATTTCCACCAACAAACACAACCCTTTCAGGACCACGAATTCCAAAATTTTTCATATCGTTCAAAACACTAACTAAATCATCATTCTGAAGGCATACTGCCCCACCCTCAATTGTATTAAACACCTTAGTTGCATGAAAACTAAATACAGAAGCATCCCCAAAGTCAGCAGCTGAAATTCCTTTATATTTTACTGCAAAGGCGTGAGCAGCATCATATATAACTTTAATCTTATATGTATCAGCAATCTCTTTAATTTTATCTACATCGCACATATTCCCATACACATGAACAGGAACAATCGCTACTGTTTTATTTGTGATAAGGCTCTCAATCTTATCTACATCAATTGTAAAATCCTGCGGATTTATATCACAAAAAATTGGAACAAGTCCATTTCTTACTATTGCGTGCGTAGTTGAAACGAACGTATACGGTGTAGTAATAACCTCTCCACCTTGCGGAAATCCCATCGCTGCAATAATATTCTCAAGAGCTAGATGACCATTGGTATAAAGGATCACATGTGGACAATTCAGGTATCTTTCCAATTCCACTTGCAGTGTCTTATGCTCCACACCCATATTGGTCAACCAGCGACTGTCCCACAGTTTTTTTATTTCGTCACAATACTCCTCGTACGAAGGCATCGACGATTTTGTCACCTGGATATTCATAATCAACTCCTTTTTTTCATCATCAGAAAATAATCTTTTACTATTGTCATCAAATAAATATAACTCTCATTTTTAAATAATGCTGAACAAATAAGATAAAAAATAACTCCAACTATTATTTGAATAATTATTCGAAGAATATCCGTACAATTAACAACCCCTATAATATAAACAGTTACACCCATTATAAATGCCATAATCAAATTCGGCAAAATATCTTTCATCTGTTCAACATATCTATAACCAAGCAACTTCTTATTTGGCCATGAATTAATTATTTGACTGGTAAATGTCGATATCAGTACGCTATATGCCATTGCCTTAACACTGATATTAATTGTTATTATTAATAAAATTAATCCAACCGTCTTCTTAGCAATTTCTAATTTCAGAAATAAATCACTTCTTCCAACCGCATTAATAGCATTTAAATTCGCTGTATGTATTGGATAAAATAAAAAACTAATACAGAAAATACGCAAAAAAAATACTGCTGGCAACCATTTATAGGTCAATAGAACCCTAACTAGCGGTTCACTTATAAATATTAGACCAATCATAAGCGGCGCCATAATATATGTGCTCACTTGAATTGAACGTCGTACCATCATTTTTATGTGTTCTCTATCATCTTGTTCCCTTGACATAGTTGGAAGAAGAACGGAATCAATCGAAGCATCTATATTTTCAATAATAACTTTAGGAAATCTCTCGCCCTGATTGTAAAATGCTAAATCCGATGATGTATAAAATTTTCCTATTAACAGTTGTCTAATTTCATTATATCCAGTATCTAACAGTGCAGATACAAGTAATTTCCATCCGAAGCTATATAGTTTTTTTAGTCTTGCGAAACTAAACTTCTTAACCGGTCTCCATTTTACAGTAATCCATAAAATAATTGTATCAATCAAGAGATTAATAACCTGCTGAGCTATTAAAGCCCATACTCCTGCTCCATTAAAAGCCATATACATACCAATAATTCCGGCAACAACTGTTCCACCTAGAGTAGAGAAAAAGAATTTTCTGAACAACATATGTTTTGAAACATATGCTTGTTGAACGTTTTTAATACCGGAAATCAAAACCGTCAAGCCAAGCACTCTTATGTATGGCGTCATCATCTGATCACCATAAAATGAAGAGATAATTGGAGCGACTATAAATATTAAACAATAAAGAAAAAAACAAAAAATCAAATTAGTATAGAACACAGTCGAAAAATCAATATCATCAGCATCCTTTTTTTGTATTAGTGAATTACCCAAACCACTATCTACAAAAACTTGAAGTATTCTTGTAAAAACAGTTATTAATGCAACTGTTCCATAAATTTCAGGATTAAGAATTCTTGCTATAATAATTGAAACAACAAACCCTACTAATTGAGCCAAAACTCTTTCCAAAAAACGCCAAATAATATTGCTAGTAACTATTGTTTTGTTATCCAAATCCCTCTTCAACCTCTTCTCTATTTCATAGAGTATCATTTAATAAAATCTTCTACTACAATAATAAAAATACTAATAATCGTTACTTTTATTAAAAACCCAAAGTAGCAATCTATACATTTTTCTTAATAACTTGTATATAACAATTGTAATATCAAATCCAAATACCATTAACGAAATATAGAACAGTTCTGTCATCAATCGCCATGGTAAATGCGATGGAACTTCCATTGGATCATGATTTTTCCAATCATCAACCCGATCCATAATTTTCTTCATTTCCAAATCAGTAAGATTATTCTTATATATAAAGAAACTTTCGTCTGATATAACTTGTGTCATACGTCCATCCATAATTCTAGGTGTATTAACACCACTTCCATCACTTCCTGTATTTCGAACTAAAGAATGAACTGGATTTATAGTAAATCTATTATTTAATTTACAATAACATGAAAGAGCAAAATCACATTTGCCGTTTAATCTAGGAAAAAATAGAGGCCAAAATATTAACTGATATAAGTTTCTTTGATACTTATGTAGTTTTACTAAATCTGTTCTTCTCCTGCAGATATATTCCATATATTTATACGGAATACTATTTAATTCTTCCTCTCTATCCTTCCATCTTCCATACCCCCACGTATGAAATTCCTGTAACTTTACATATGTTGTTTTGTCTCTTTCAATATTCTCAAAATGAATTGGACTCATATAACCACAAATTGCAAGAATGCTTTTATCATTTTTATATAAAGTTAATCCCTTATCAACATAATCCAAAAAATTAGGTGAGAAAACATTGTCATCGTCCGTAACAATATATGCATCATATTTTTTTAGTGCATATCTTTTTAAACTTTCACTATTTTTCGCAGGTCCTATATTTTTCTTCCTTTTAATTATTGTAACTTTTTTAAACCCATTTATTGTCTTGGAATATTCAATTATTCTTTTCCATCCCTCATAATATTTATTACTCGGCGGATAATCTATGCCAATAATCAACTCTGTTTCATTAGCATGTGTATTATTTTGAAGGCTTTCTACGCATCTTTTAAAATGTTCATATCTATTAAGAGTTGGAATCAACACCGGATAATATGTAACTATATCATCATTCATAATATATTGCCTCACAAATCAAACTTCAGGTTTTATCCTTAATTTCAAATTAAGAAATATTTCACTGCCATATGATGGGAAATACTTTTCTAGCAAATATAATCCATCAAGTACTTTTTCATCAATAATTCTATGTTGAAGCATTCTATACATTTGTTCATGACTAAAAGGTTTTATAAAAAAAGAGCCTTCATCTAATACATCGAATCCTGCACTATCGACTAGTTCCTTTAATGTATTTAAATCAAAAACTGTGTTTTGCTGATACAACCTGTTTCTATCAGACATCTCATGAACATCATTAATAATCCCCATTTCTTTTGCCAAAATTCGATGTAATGATAACGCATTAGGGACATTAATATGAACCAAGGTATCCTTATTACTTATATCAGCAATGTCACCAATCATGCACGAAGGATCATTTATTTCATGTAACAGGCTGGAGCATATAATAAAATCAAATGAATAATCACGTAACCTTTCACTTGCTTCAAAACATTCTTTATAGCAAAAAACCTTTTTATTTCCCACCAGACTTTTAGCATGCTCATAGAATTCCGTACAGGGTTCCACAATAACACATACTTCATAATCCCAATCAATATATGGAAATATAGGTTTCATACCACAACCAATCTCCAGTATTCTTTGGGGCTTATAAGTTTTTAATATACTTAATATTTTCTTTTTTCTATACTCTATCTGATAATCTTCAAAATTAGGAACATTATAATCCTTCTCATATTTCACTAAATCTCTCATTCCTCAGTCTCCTTAATACCCCCCACACAATCAGACAATTTCTTATAAAATCTAAATTTCACTGTTCTCAAACATCCAATGCTCTCTTTAAAATCACATAAACCATAATTAGGCTTCCCATATTCTGTGGATGGACCTATATCTAAATATTCAAATCCTTTATTCGCATACACTTTTATCAACTCATAAGCAAGATAGTTCATTACTCTACTCTCAGAATGCTCAATCAGTTCTCCCCAGTAAATCACCTGCGCAATATTGGTAGTCACCTCATAAACAAGGGCTGAAGCAATATTATTATTATCCAACGAAACCATATACATTTCACTAGGAACAACTTTCATGGTCTCCAACACCTGTTCTTCTGTCATTTTAAGCGGGTAACCTTTTTCCTGTCGGTTTCTTTTGATTATTGAATAAGCCTCCTTGATGTCACCATTTGATACGCACTCTGATATTTTAAAATTATACTTTAGAGTTGTTTTCAAGTTCTTTTTTGCATTATATTTAACCTTACCATGGTAGTCATCAATCAAATCCTTCAAGGCTAACTCATAGTTGATGTCAGCAAAATCTACCAGCCACCCATTAGATAAAAAAACATTGTACCAACAGTTAATAACTTGATTATCATAGAAGTCCGGTGGAAGTGTTATTGAAATTTTTTTATAACCAATTCTATAAATCAGATTTTCAAATGCTTTTATTGCTTCATAAAAACTATTAACACTTTGTTCTTTTTTTATTGGTTCTATATATCCAAACGGAGCTGAATATGGACAACAAACCTCCTTCTCATCATCATCACAACCACAAGCAACAGCAAATCTCGGTGATTCTTCTTTATAGATAATAATATATATAATCTTACTTACCTTATATTTGTTTAACTCGTTGAACGCTGAAGTATTATATACCGTCTTAATACTTCTAGTAAACAAATCAAATCTTTCTCTTTCTACACACTTTGCAATCATACGAACCTCAACATAATTAATTAAAACTCTTTATTTCCACTCATTAATAGCATCAATGACATAATCTAAATCATCTGTACTTATACCATTATATATTGGTAATGAAAGAACTTCTGAAGCATAGCTCTCTGTTATAGGGAAATCATTTTCATCAATCCCCATATACAAATAAGCTTCGCTACGATATGGTGGTATAGGATAATGAATAATTGTGTTAATACCTTTACCATTAAGATATTTTATTAAATCATTTCTCTCAGAAGTACGTATTACAAATTGATGCCAAACTGATGATGCATTTTCTCTAACCCTAGGAAGTTCAATCCTTTCATTTGAAATGTTCCTCAAATAACTATTTGCAACAATTCTTCTTTCATCAATTAATTCTTCTATATGTGATAATTTAATCCTTAATAATCCAGCCTGAATTTCATCTAATCTTGAATTAATACCGATTTCTTTATAATGGTATTTTTTATCACTTCCATAATTTCGATAACACTTTGCTTTTTGATCTAAAGTCTTATCGTTTGTAACAATAGCTCCTCCATCACCAAAAGCCCCCAGATTCTTCGTGGGATAAAAAGAAAAACACGCTACATCACCAAATGTTCCCACCTTTCTCCCCTTCCACTCTGCACCATGTGCTTGAGCACAATCTTCAATGACCTTTAGATTATAGTCCAACGCAAGTTGCATTATCGAATCCATATCAGATGCTTGTCCATACAGATGTACTACCATTATAGCCTTTGTATTAGGTGTTATTTTCTCTTTTATTCTCTCAACGCTAATATTGTTATATTCATCCGGTTCCACAAATACAGGAGTTGCGTTATTAAGAGATATTGCAAGAACACTGGCTATAAACGTATTCGCTTGAACTATTACCTCATCACCTTTCCCTAAACCAAGAATATGTACAGCAATTCTTAATGCATCTAATCCGCTCGCAACCCCAGAACAAAAACGGACACCCAAATAAGAAGCAAATTCTTTTTCGAAATATGAGCATTCATTTCCCAAAATATAACTTGCGGAATTTAAAACCTCCAACGCTTTATCTTCATATTCTTTCTGGTACTTTTTAAATGCAAGATCCAAACGATTGCATTGAATATTTCTCATCATAGTCCCTTCTCACCAATAAATTCCAAAAATTTATCATAATCCCTTATATAATCGGCTTCATTATAATATTCCGAAGCAAGTACCATAAGTACCGCATCTGATGAAAAATCATACATCTCTCTCCACATATCATTCGGAATATACAATCCTTCATATGGTTTTTCAAGAAATACCTTTTTCTTTTCCCTTCCGTTATCGAGCAAAACTTTACATGATCCGTGAATACAGATTAAAATCTGCTCAAGGTTTTTGTGAGCATGATATCCTCGAATTACCCCTTCCTTCGTATCATACATATAATAAACTCTTTTAATCTTAAACGGTATATCATTAAATTCTTCCAAAGCAACAAGTTGCCCTCTCTCATCTCCATGTTGTTGGAATTGGTATTTTACAATCTGCATAAAGTCTCACATCCTATTTTTATTCTTGTTTTTTTCATATCTTTCTATTATCGTAGGAAAAAAGTGATAAATAATATAATAAATAAAATATTTACTGTTATCGTAAATTGAAGAAAACATTCTGTATTTTAACAATAGTGGTAATCGTTCACAAATAAAAAACAACAAACTACTTTTTAAAAATCTATAATTTCCGGATGTACATAATGATGTATCTGTTATGTTATAATATGCCAATTCTTCATCTAGAAGTACAATCTTATTGCCTTTCTTGATATATTTAAAAATAAAAGGATAATCCTCAAGCATCGAATATTTCAAATCAAACATCCCCTGTTTGAAGAAAAAAGACCTTAATATAAAAGAACCTGAAGGACCGGCAATATAATTATTTTTTATTATCTCATTCCACTGTGTTTCTCTTCCTTTTTCTATTATAGAGTATCCTCTATCGCAAAATTCTTTCATTGCTTCAACTTTATTTTTATCTTTTCCAATCACACGGACCCTACTAAACACATAACTAATACTATTTTTTTCAGCAAATGCAACCTTTTTTTCAATTGCATCACTTACCATTATATCATCTCCTGCAAAAAACTGAATATATTTTCCCTTTGAAACTGATGCTCCAATATTACAATTTTTCACAACCCCATGATTCCTTTTTGCCTTTAGAACTCTTACTGAACAAAAACGTTTTTTATTAGTTTCCAGCCATTTTCTCACGTCTTTTACAGTGGAATCTTGTGAGCAATCATCTGTAATGATTAGTTCTAATTCCTTATAAGTTTGATCTTTGATACTATTAAGAGTTCTAATAATAGTATCAGAAGAATTATAAGTAACAACAATTACACTTACTAAACATTCATCTATCACAATCATTACCTCAAATTAAACAAATAATAATCAAAAACATAAAACACAATAGAAATACACGAAAACAGCCGCCCTTGTTGACAAAAAACGAGCGGCTATATCGTATTTCTAAAAATGCATGTATACCGTTATTTCCGGCAACTTTTTTACCACTTTATATTAGCATCTCATAGTATAATTGTCAATTGTAGTTTTGTTTAGCTAGATACTAGGCAAAATATAAATCATATAAGAAGTTTTTGTTTATACATCACCTATCTCTTAAATATATAAAAACGTATAACCAATTTGGCATAATTATTTTTAATATTGTTCTTATCTTAAAATAAATAGACATTTCGTGAAATACTTTCTTGTTTTCTGTAGTTTTAAAAATATCTGAAAAACTTCCACATCCAAGTTTTTTACTGATGTATTCTTTCTTCACTTTCCAAATGCTGTCTGTGTATTGACGTTTGGTAAGTTCATCAATCTCACAAAGCATTCTAACATATTCTTCATTTATATCCTTTTGTTGTGGAATATCAAAATTTTTCCAACTGGAAGTTGCAGACCCTTTTACATCTATCCTATATATACATGTCTCTTCCGAAAAATAATAGACATAACCTTTAGTCATTAGAAAAAGCCTGTTCCTAAAATCCGATGCTCTACACGGCGACATTGCTTTTTCTACACCCTCTAAGAACTCTCGCCTATATACATGCGATGCCGTTGGAGGATATTTGAGTAAGTAAAAATTATTCAAATCATACTTTCCGTTTCTTTTGGAAATCTCAATCTCATTTTCTTCGAATACCGGCGAAATACTTCCTGATAAAACATTCAATCTTTTTCCATTGGTAACTGTTAATGAGCAATCCTCATGCTCTTCCATATAATCAATTTGTCTTTGCAATTTATGAGGATCTGTCCAATAATCGTCACCCTCGCATTCGGCCTGATACTTTCTTTTTGTAATTTCCTTGTGAAACAAATATGATGCGCCATAATCTTCTTTCCAACGATTTTCAGATTCATATATTGGTTTGATAATTCCGGGAAATGCTTCCGCATATTCTTGAACTATAGACACCGTACCATCTGTTGAACAATCATCATGTATATATATTTCGAAAGGAAATGTCGTTTTCTGGCTTAGGAAACTCTCAATTGCATCCCTAATATACAATTCATGATTATACGTCAAACATACGATTGCCACCAAAGGCTCAATATATTTTGAATAATCCCAGTTTTCCATCACTGTTTCTTCTTTTATATCTATCATTTTATAATTCTCTTATCTCGTATATTTGTAGCCTATTCGTGCATTATTTCAATAACAAATTTTAATTCGCCGCTTTCAAGAAGGATTTTTTTCTATAAATACCCGTTCCTTTTCAAATAATCACTCAACGCAACGTCAGCGCCGGCACCACCTGCAGCTCGTCTAAATTGATAATCTTTAAATAAATTGCATATATATTTATCGCTGTTCTTAACATAGAATATTGGTTTTATTGCGTTTTCACCGGCTATATCGATAGTCAAATCCAAAGCATTTTCAACTTGACGATACTGTTTGACAAATAAATCGATTCCGTTGTGTATAGAATTAATTATCTCTTCATTTTTGTTTGAAGTTTCCTGATATTTCAATTGACATTGACCGTTTTTGTCAAGTTCGTATTCAAGCAAAGAATTAGCATTAGAAGAAAATAATGTCTCAACAATTATTATTCTGCCTAAATCATAGTTGTAATAATCATTCCATCTTGTGTTGTAATCGGACGAACAACAATAGGAAAGCATTGCAGCTTGTTCATATTCTGTTTTGTTCCATTCTTCTCTTCTCGTTCCAATCTGAATAGAATATACTTTAACATTCATATTGCAGACATGATTAAAAAACAAATTAAGAACAACCGGTATTGTTCCACGCCTTCCTACATCAACAAAAGCAATAGTCTTATTGTTTCCAATAACATTTTGCCAATACTTCCTAGCAGCGTCCAGCATACCATCCAATCCATTTAATATATCATTCTTGTATCGATATATTAATTCTGCAACGCTAGTATAATTGTGAAGATTAAATATATCATCCTTGTTTAAATTAATCTCCGACAATCTGTCAATAATACAATCCATGTGAGATTCCTTTAAGGTATCCTCAATTGTCATATTATATTCTTCAGCGCGTTCCTTAAGTATCCTTTCTACAAACAACTCGGGATATTTCTCAAATACCAATAGCAAGACCGATCTTCTCGATCCATAAACATATTCACAATCATACTTACAAAAATAGTCTTTATAACTATTGTACATAACCTCAGCATCTCTTGCTAAAAACAACAACTTATCTACATTCTTTTCAGCGGCTACCTTATTAATCCAATCACAATAACCTGCAACCAATATTCCCCCGTAGATATATCCGTATTTCTCATATCTGTTAAGCAATGATATCCCATTATGTATTTCATTATTAACCAATGCATTAGCTACCGATACACCAACCGACCTGTCAGAAGGTGAAGTATGACGATATTTTTCTCCTCTTTGTCCAACACTTTTATAATATAACGTATTTATTTTTTTCTTTTTTGCATTTTTTATGTCTGCATTATAATTATCACCTATATGTATTACTCTCTCGCCCGATGATAAGTCTTTTATTACTAATTCATACAATTTTCCAGAATACTTTGATGCATCATAATCACAGGACACATATAAATGATTCCATCCCGAATATCCGCATTTTGCAAGAATCTTTTCCATGTAATCTGACGGCCAATACATATCTGAAACAATTATCACTTTTTTTCCTGCCGCAACCATAGCCTCGTATATTTTCTTCATATACGGATTAGGTGTCACCAGCATCTCTTCAACACTAAACTCTTCATCAATCAACTCTGCTGAATCAAGCCCATTGACAGCGTGCAATCTTGCATATATGTCATTTATTGTAGTCTTACTTCCATGCTGCTTATAACAATACGCCTCTGCACTCTTTCTTATTTTTGCAAAACCCGTTATGTTTTTTCTTAAACCTATAATATTAAAAACATCTTCCGGCTTTTCAACCATACGCAGAATCAAAGTATCAAAAATATCAAATGAAATAACATCATATTTCATTAGTTTGCCAATTATCTTCTCAACATCTTCTCGTTCAGAATCCTCATACTCACCAATTTTAATTTTGTTTATTCTATTGTCAGTAATAAGCAGTTTCAAAAAATACATATAACCAATAAGTCTTTGTTTATTGCTTATATCATCAATAGAATTGACATAGTGTGCATACTTGTCTACAGCTATCGGATGCTTCTCAATCATGCGATTTTTCATTTTCATATACAGACTCATATTTACGCTCCCCAAAACAACAATTAACTATCGAAACATCACAACATAAACTCCGCCATAACAGTATTGCTCACATCAAGCCCCTTATCACTTAAATGAAGCCTGTCCCCGTCAATAACAAGGTGCCCGCTTGACACATACTTATCTATAACAGAACCATACACCATTTGTATTCCTCTGCCAAAACGTTTCTCAAACTCGTTTACATCAATTCCGTTAATGCATCTAAGTCCAAGGAACATGAACTCTTCAATTTCGTCCTTTTCCTTTTGAACATGAATCGCTGTATAACAGTTATTGATATATTCCGCAATTGTTGACACATCTGTCCAACCGGTTCCAAGTTTTGAGAATCTTCCTATATATTCATCAAGATTGTCTATTCCTTTAAATCTTACAGGTGTATACTCATTTCTAACACTATCATCCAAGTCATATGACATATCATCAGAACCATATCCATCAATATAGTCTTCAAATCCGGCATCAACATCATACATCTTATCAAAATTATCACCTATATCTAATTTCATATACGAAGACGCACCAAGACCAACGCCAAGATATTCTCCGCCTGTCCAGTACCGCAAATTATGTTTGCACTCATACCCCTTCTTTGAATAATTGGATATTTCATATCGCTCATATCCCGATTGTTTTAAAAAAAGTTTTGTTTGAGCATACTGTCTTCTATCCATCTCTTCTGACGGAAGTAAGGCCAACAATTCTTCATTTTCCGCAAGTGGCGTGTCGTCCTCAACAATCAAACTATAAGCAGATATATGTTCCGGCTGCATTTTCACAACCTTATCAAGCGTTCTAATATATGAAGACATATCTTCACCCGGAAGTCCCGACATAATATCAACATTAATGTTTGCAAAACCGGCTTTTCTTGCATTACTGTATGCAGCAACAAACTGGTCGTAATTGTGAACTCGGCCAAGATTTTTAAGCATCTCATCATTAGCGCTTTGAAGTCCGATTGAGAGTCTGTTAATCCCAAAATCGATATACTTCTCAATTTTATCCGCGGTTAAACTATCAGGATTACCCTCTATCGTAATCTCGCAATCATCAGCGACAGTAAATGTCCCCCTAACCGTTTCAAGTACCTTGCAAATCAATTCCGCAGGAATAAATGACGGTGTTCCGCCGCCAATAAAAATCGTAATCACTCGATACTCATCTGCAATAAGACGATATTGCTCTATTTCCTTACAAAGTGCATCCACATACTCCCGCTGCAAGCTTCCGTCACAACCACCAAATGACAGAAAATCACAGTAAGCACATTTCTTCTTACAAAAAGGAATATGAATATATATACTTAAATCTCTCTTCCAAAAATCCATCAATCAAACACCATACCCGATTTATTCGTCATCAAGCTTAAGCACACTCATAAATGCCTTCTGCGGCACCTCAACGCTTCCTATCTGACGCATACGCTTCTTACCTTCCTTCTGTTTCTCAAGAAGCTTCTTCTTACGTGTGATATCACCGCCGTAACATTTTGCAAGCACGTCCTTCTTGTAAGCCTTAACCGTCTCACGTGCAATAATCTTGCTTCCAATAGCCGCCTGAATAGGTATCTCAAACAAATGTCTTGGAATCTCACCCTTTAACTTCTCGCACATCTTACGTCCTCTCTCATACGCAGTATCAGCATGTACGATAAATGACAAGGCATCCACCTCTTCTTTGTTAATGAGAATATCAAGTTTAACAAGATTAGAACGAACGTATCCGTTAAGCTCATAATCAAATGAGGCATATCCACGCGAGCGTGATTTTAATGCATCAAAGAAATCATATATTATCTCGTTAAGAGGAAGATCGTATTTGAGCAACGCTCTCGTCTCCTCCATATATTCCATACTCTTATATACACCACGTCTTTCCTGACAAAGCTGCATAATAGGTCCGACAAAATCCTTTGTAACCATAATCTCTGCAGCAACAAAAGGTTCCTCCATATATTCAATTTGCGAAGGATCCGGAAGATTAGATGGATTGGTAAGTTCAATCATCTCACCATCTGTCTTATGCACGCGATATACAACACCCGGTGCTGTAGTTACAAGGTCAAGATTGTATTCTCTTTCCAATCTTTCCTGAATAATTTCAAGATGCAAAAGTCCCAAAAAACCGCAACGGAAACCAAAGCCCAAAGCAATTGATGTTTCCGGCTCATATGAGAGTGCTGCATCATTTAATTGTAATTTTTCAAGTGCGTCACGAAGGTCAGGATATTTTGCACCGTCTGCAGGATACAAACCGCAATAAACCATAGGGTTTGCCTTCTTATATCCCGGAAGTGCTTCAGCGCAAGGATTATCCGCTTCAGTTACGGTATCACCAACTCTGGTTTCCTTAACGTCCTTAAGACTTGCTGTTATATATCCAACCATACCGGCAGAGAGCTCATCCTGCGGAATAAACTGTCCCGCACCGAATATTCCAACCTCGACAACCTCAACCTCTGCTCCTGTTGCCATCATCCTAATCACACTTCCGCGTTTGACAACTCCGTCAAATACACGGCAGAAAATGATAACGCCCTTGTACGCATCGTATTTACTATCAAATATAAGTGCCTTAAGAGGACCATTTACATCTCCTGATGGTGCCGGAATCTTAGTTACAATCTGTTCTAACACATCATCAATATTAAGTCCTGTTTTCGCAGAAATTCTAGGTGCATCCTGCGCCTCTATTCCAATAACATCCTCTATCTCGTTGACCACTCGCTCAGGTTCAGCACTTGGCAAATCTATCTTATTAATAACCGGCATAACATCAAGGTCATTATCGATTGCAAGATATACGTTAGCAAGTGTCTGTGCCTCTATTCCCTGCGCCGCATCAACAACTAATATCGCACCCTCGCATGCTGCAAGGCTTCTTGAAACCTCATAGTTAAAGTCAACATGACCCGGGGTGTCTATAAGATTAAATATGTACTCCTGTCCGTCTTTTGCTTTGTAAACAATACGAACTGCCTGCGCCTTGATTGTTATTCCACGTTCTCTTTCAAGCTCCATATTATCGAGCACCTGAGCCTGCATTTCTCTATCTGTAAGAAGTCCGGTCTTTTCGATAATTCTATCTGCAAGTGTGGACTTACCATGATCTATGTGTGCAATTATACAGAAGTTTCTAATCTTACTCTGATCCATATGTGACATTCTTCTTGTCTCTCCCTATTCTAAACAGCATTTTCCTTGTAGTATAGCACATCACTCCTGTTTTCTCAACACTTTATCAAGCATAGAAGCCAACGGTTCCATGGCATTTAACTCCTCCTGTAGAGTGTTATTTTGCGCACCTGCTTCAATAAGAGTTGCGCGTGGCATAACATGCAGATTGTAACGAAGGCTTCGTACATATATCTTCCTTACAAAATCGCCGTAGTTTTCCTTACCCGCAAGATATAATTGAAAACTGAAAGCAAGATTTCCAAGTTTGTTGGGATTGGCAAGATACTCAATATCTCCGTTCATTTCCGAGCGACTTACACCATTTAGAAACATTATCTTAGCGGTTGGCTTGCCGTTAATCTCTGTCACCAAATGTGTTTCCTCATCCACTCCATCTCTATGTAAATCAATCACGACTTCAATTGACGGATTATCCTTTAAAATCTTTGTAATGCCCTTATATGCATACTCATATGCTTTGCTTCTATCAAGCCTTCCATCAATAACATCATACGTCGTCCTGTCGTGATATGTCGGTATGCCATATTGCTCATTCAAAAGTTTTGCAAGATAGTCACCGGCACCGACAACAGTATCCTCAATAACACCCGGTCTGCTATCAACAAATGCTTCCGAAGCATGTGTATGATATATCAAAACCTTATATCCCTGATTCCCGTCCGACGTGGCATTTAACAAGTCGTCAAGCGACATATCGGCATCTACAAGATTTGCAATATTAAGCTCGTCTGCCGTCATACTTGTATTGCCGTCAATCGTAAATATTTTACTTTTCAGAAAATCCGGGTTTGACAACTGCTTTCTTGTGTAAATGGTCCCGATTGACATATTGTTAACATGTGCCGATGTTTCCACCGTGCTGCTTTCATTTACATTCTCTTCCTCCCGATGCTCATCTACAGCAAGGTCGCTGTTTTGAGGCTCTTCTTTCTTATCTTGCCTGTTTTGCATCACTGTATAAGAGCCCTCATAAGCAATCGAACCACTACCGCACTCCATGTCGTAGGTAAGAATCGGGGCAGTATGCCTCACAAAAATGTAGCAAATATCGGAAACATTTTGACATGAAAAATATATACCGATTATCGCAATCAATATACATCCTGATATACTCTTTTTATTAATCAAATCATTATGAATAGCATGTTTCATATTTCCATTCTATTCATAAAATTTGGGGGTTATGCCAATGCGGCTTTATTAATCGCTTCCGATATCGTATAGCTTATTCGCTTAACCGCCTCATCAATATCCTTTGGTGTTACAAACATATCCTCCATAAAAGGATCTACCATTTCACAGGCAAGTTTGTATCTTTCTTCCTCACTAAATCTTTCAAGAACCTCCTTAAAACCGACCTTGCCAATTGTGTCAATCATCATATCCATGGAATCATTTACGATAGTCGGAACTGATATTACAGTCGGAACCCCAATTGCAAGCACAGGAACACCAAGGCTTTCCTCATTGATTGCATTTCTATGATTGCCAACTCCCGAGCCCGGTGCAATTCCGGTATCCGCAAGTTGTATTGTTTTATTAAGACGATCTGATTTTCTTGCAGCTAACGCGTCAATTACTATTACAAACTCAGGTTTTACTTCATTTACAACCGCACGAAGAACCGAAACCGACTCCATTCCCGTCTGTGCCATAACTCCCGGTGCGATAGCGCTGACCTCGTTACTGTGTGATATTATTCCCTCTTTTAACAAGTGTCTCGTTATATACAAATTATCAATTACAAGTGGACCTAATGCATCAGGCGTAACCTCACGATTGCCAAGTCCCGCTACCAGAATCTTCTTTTTTCTCCCCATGAAGTTTTTCAAAATCTTTGATAACACTTCTGCCATAGGTTCATGATACGTATCATCATGTTCTCTTAAATGTTCACTCTCAAGCGTTATATATGTTCCTATCGGCTTGCCAAGATTGGCTTCCCCTTCTTTGGTTTCCACAATTATACGTGTTTCAAGAATGTCTGTATCTCCGTTATTTTTCGTTGTAACCCTGACTCCTTTTATCGGCTCTTCGCCCTCAATATCCTCCTTCATTTCAACCGCAAGGTCTGTTCTAATCCGCATATATTTTAACCTTCCCTTCTTCAATGCATAATTTATATAAGAAGTATGTTCATAATTTCCTATAAATATGCGAAAAAAACATTTGACAAAACCATTGCAACTATGTATTATATATGAGTATGTTTACATTAGATTGTCCGTGTCCGGTTTTAATGTAAAACCACAACATAAATACATTCAAGAATGGAGGTGTTTTCATTGGCTAACATTAAATCAGCAAAGAAGAGAATTAAAGTTATCGAGACAAAGACATTAAGAAATAAAATGGTGAAGTCAAAGCTTAAGACTCTTATTAAGAAGTTTGAGGCTGCTGTTGAAGCAGGTGACAAGACTGAGGCTGCAGAGCAGCTTAAGGTTTGTACATCAGAACTTAGCAAGGCTGCTGCTAAGGGAATCATGCACAAGAATACTGTTTCAAGAAAGATTTCGCGTTTATCTGCTACTCTTAACAAGATGGCATAATTTATATAAATGCATTATAAAAGGACTGTTAATGTACCGACCCCCAAAAGTTAGATTTTTGGTCTAACTTTTGGGGAGGTCGGTACATAACCCACAGTCCATTTTTAGTGCTATTTTTTAGTTTTCATAGAAGAGAACTCAATTATCAAAAGTTCTGCTCCCACTATTCCTTTGATATTACCTGTCTTAATTCCATAGTCGGTATCCTGACATCTTTCAAGCATTTTCTTAAGATCAGCCTCACTAAAATTACGCATCTGTTTCTTGTACTGGTTAAGTTGCCATTTGGGGCGACCCAAAACGGAAGCTGCCTCATCCATGCTCTTTCCCTCCTGCAAAAGAGTTGAGACCTCTAACATTGATTTCATATGTCGTGACAGATTGGCAAGTATTACCATAGGCTCTGACTTAAGCATCAAAAGATTCCTATACAGGGTAAGTGCTCTCTTTTGCTCACGGTTACCAATTGCTTCAATCATTGCAAACATTGTGTCCTCTGCTTCATCAGAACACACTGCTCTAACATCTTCTTCTGTAATCTCATCTTTGTCCGCACAATAAGAAAACACTTTTTCGAGTTCATTCTTAACACGGAACATATCTAGTCCTACAGAGCCAAAGAATACTTCTACTGCATTCTCGTATATCTGCTTTCCCTCATCCTTGCAAAGTTTGCCAACCCATTTTCTAAGTTCACCTTCGCTTGGAGTCTTCATCTCGCATTTATAACCGTTATTCTTAAACCATGACCATAACTTGTTTCTACCGTCAGTTTCCTTTTCAACAAATATAACGTGTGTGGATTCCGGAAACTGCTCAAGCCTCTTGGTAAAATCATCCGGTGTCTTCTTAAACAATCCGCTGTTTTCCACAACAATAACGCGATTGTCAGAAAAGAACGGAAGAGTTTCTCCCGTTTCAAGCAGGTTGGGTACATCTATATTCTTACCCTCATATACAGTATAATTCATATTGTCATCAACCGAAACAAGCGATGAAACAAGTTTATCCTTATATTGAAGTTTGAGATAGTCCTCTTCTCCATACAGAAGATAGAATCTCTCAAATGTATGCTCTTTAATATCCTGATTGATTTTCTTCATTATGCACAAACTCCTCAATCGTGTACTTTTTTCCGTCTGTTCTAATGGTAATTGCTCCCGATTGTTTTGTCAAATACATATTAACACCAAAACTTTTCAAAGCTTTAAGAACTCTCGGTGAGGGGTGGCCGTAATGATTCCTCTCTCCAACAGATATCAAAGCATTAGAAAAACCGCATGTCTTTAGCAAATCATCTGTTGTTGCTGTATCTGAACCATGATGGCCAACCTTTAACACCTCTATTTTGTTACCCGAATTGACACTATCCCGCAACCGTTTGTTGTTAACAATTCTTTTCTCCACTTCTGCATCAGCATCCCCGGTTAACATAATATCAAAATCCTTATAACTTAACCACATAACTATACTGCCCTGATTTTTATCAGGATAATTGGTGTTTTCAGGATTAAGACAATAAAATGATACATCTCCCATTCTAAAGCAGTCGCCCTGTTTCGCATAATAAAGCTTACTTCCGAAATCTCTTGCTGTTTTTTCAAGCTTTCTATAGGCTTCATCAGGATTAGTAATCGCCGGCAAAACCACCGTATCAATCTTGATATCTTTATCCTCCATAAGTTCAAGCGCACCTGAATAATGATCGCTATCACTATGTGTAATTATAAGATACGACAAATGAGAAGCCCCATGATATTTAAGTCCATTTTTGAGCACATATTTTCCAACCTGTTTTTTGCTACTACTTCCGCCATCTATTAATATTCTTTGCTTTAATGGTGTTTCAATATATATACCATCTCCCTGCCCCACATCAAACATTACAATACGTAAACCACTTGGAATTATAAATGTTACAAACAACATAATCATTAACAATCCCGCTGCACGCATTGCCTTCTTTCTTTTCCTCTTATGAAGCAATAAAATAAATGTCAATATGGCAAAATATCCAACTATCCACAAAATGTGTGGTCGCCCATAACAAACACTATGCAAAGGAAGTCTGTTTGAAAACATACATAATGTTTCATATACAGAGAAAATAAATGTTGCCACCTTGGCAAATATCCACGCAAATCCCAACACATCGCAAAAAAACGCTATCATTACTAACATTGCCAACAGCACACTCATTAACGGCACAACAATAATATTAAGAAACACGGCATAAATCGGTACTTCAAAAAAGAAATACAAAAGAATAGGCATCGTTGCAAGCTGAACACTTACACTTACAAAGAAACCTTTAAGTATCACCTTATCGTTATACTTTTCAAATAAAGGGGAAATATATGCGATACCCAAAACCGCACCAAAAGATAAAAGAAATCCAACCTGATATACCTGATATGGGTTAGACAACAACATCAGGAAAAGTGCAAAAGCAATAGCACTTAATGAATCATATTTCCTTCCAAGAACATCTGCACCTATCGCCACACAAAGCATGATAATCGCTCTTATTGTCGCTCCCGAAAGTCCCGTCATAACACCATACAAAATAATAAATGTCATTCCCGGTATTGCCGCAACAAAAAAACTTCCGACACACCTTCTTATTAACTTATAAAGCGTACCTCCCAAAAGGGCAATGTGCAGACCCGATATTGCTATCAGATGTGCAATTCCGCTTTGCTGATATAATGCCTTAATATCAGGCGAAATACCACCTTTTTCTCCAAGCACCATGGCCTTGGCAAGAGAGGCATCCTCCTCATCAAGCCACACATCGAAACTATGTCCGATTCGTTGCCGTATATTATAAAGCCATGTCCTTATCCTAATAGCCGGATAATAAGCCCTATCGACTATAACATCATTTATCTGTGCCATATTACCACGACCAAGTTCATACGACCTATTATCATACTCACCCGGATTGGTTGCTTGAGAAAACTTAGTGACCTTACCACTTGCTTCAATTCGCATTCCGGGACTCAATGTACTGTCAGAAGCCACGACAAACCTCGTACAGAAATGCCTTTGATCTATACTTGACACCTTCACACCGTATTTGCCTTTATCCAGGTCGTATACATCTGTAACAATCCCACAAAACCTGATGTTCTTTTCCGCATACTCATCGACAATACTTATCTTCTTATTGTTATAACTTACACATATCAACCCTAGTGTAATAAAAAGTCCACCGCATAACAAAAGTTTTCTGTACTTATCGATAAATGAACCTTTTGCGTTATATGTAACAAGTAAATATATAATATTTAAAGAAACCATCGCTGCTAATGGAAGTTTATCTGTCAAAACCTCTCCAAGTACAAACAGTAATACCCAATATAGCATTGGTCGCTTCAAACTATACTCTATCCCTCCTGTTCAACAATATCCAAATTACGCTCAAACAATCCGTCAAACGGCAACGTTTCTCTGTAAAAAGGAATCCTCTCTCCTTCCTTAAGGAACTGCACCTTTGACACGTTAGGAAGATCCACCAAAGAATTAACAACAGAGTAAACAATTATATCATTCTTCAACGGATTATCCATATTATAAAACTCGTCACTTAAATCCACATAACATATACCGTCTTTTACTGCAATGTTATTAATTACGGTATCCGAACTTAATGTTGCCTTATAGCCTTCTCTTGCCGGTCCTTCTATCAACGATTCAACTACAAGCCTATCAAGCGATGTAGTATTGGTAATCTCTACCGATTTCCTATATGCCTTTAATGTCTCGCCCGAATCAGATGCAAAATATAAAACGATATTACCTCTTTGAATATTTCCGGACTCGCCATATGACATAATAAAGGAATCATCATTAAATGTCTCACTAACTGTCGCCGTTTCCGGGTCAGGATTAGCAATATCCGTCATATTAATCGTAACATTGCTGACCCCGTCTAATTGCAAAAGTGTCTTTGCAACACAACTCTTAAAAAACAACAACCCTTCAGCATTAACATTATCGTATATTACGTTAAATGATACCTCAAGTGTACCATTTACCACCTCTACCGGCCTATCCATATATGTAAAATCTTCCGGTATCGGCGACTGGCACTCCGATGTCACTTCCGCGTTCTTCAAACTCTCAATTAAAGTGCTGACTTTTTCCGAAAAATTATCAGAAAAAGACAACGTATAAACAGACTGAACCATGTCCGTCTTTTCAAGATTAACGTAGTATATATATATTTGGTTGGGATTTAATTCCTGCGTGTTTTCTTCTTTCTTTGCCTGCTTACCGCACGCACTAAGGAATATCAAAGAAAGCAGCATTATTATGCTTAATACTTTTCTCATATTAATAAAATCCTCACTCTAATTCTAATTAACGTATTTAAGCGGTATTCTTACCGTAAAGGTAGTTCCCTCACCCGGCTCCGAATATAACTTAATTGCACCCTTGTGCATCAATATCGCATTCCTTGTAATTGCAAGACCAAGTCCTGTTCCTCCGGTATCTCTGCTTCTTGCCTTATCAACTCTGTAGAAACGTTCAAACACCTGCGACTGTGCATCTTCAGGTATTCCAACACCTGTATCCTGCACCTTGACATAGAAAAACTTATGATCTGAATTAAGCGAAACATATACACTTCCGCCGTCATTATTATACTTAACCGCATTCTCAATAAGATTTGAAAAAGCAAGAGTAAGCTTAACCTCATCAATCTCGCCAACAACATCACGAAAACTCTCAAATGTAACTTCTATGTTACGTTTTGCAGCAATAGGTTTAATTCTTTTAAGCAACAATTCAAGAAGCGAATTAATATTAACCGGAGCTATATTTAACGCTGATGACTTCTTGTCCATTTTAACCAGGGTTAATAAGTCATTGATAATCTTACTCTCTCTGTCTATCTCATCAACCATATCGCTCATAAACTCACGGTACATCTCGTTAGGAACTTCCTCCTGCATAAGAAGTGAGTCCGCCAAAACCTTCATTGATGTAATAGGAGTCTTTAGCTCATGGGACACATTCGAAACAAACTCCTGTCTGGAATCCTCAAGCCTCTGCATCTTATCAAGCAATACGTTAAATGAATCCGTAAGTTCCTCATACTCAACATAACGACTTTCCTTCTTAAGAGTTTCTAAATGTCCTTCATTAAGACCTTTTATCTGCTTGGTAAGTTTCTCTGTTCCCGCAACAGATATTCTGCTTATTATGTAGGCACAGCACATAGCAAGCATTACAAAAAGCATAATAAGAATCTTAATTTGTTCATGTATAAACTCATTATTACTCTTAATGTCAGCCATTGATACTGTAGCAATCATTATTCCGCTTACAAGTTTTTCTGCATCAACAATCGGAATAACAACCTCCGCATAGTCATCGACCATACGGATATTTCTGTCCTTATCACCACGCATAACCTTAACCGCTTCATCATAAATAATATAATCATTCTGGTCTATGGTATACGTATCCTTAAGAATGCGGTAGCTTGAATCAATAACAAGAATACGACCTTCCCACACGTTGGCAAGCTGGTCAATCTGCACACTTAAGTTACCTTTTAAATTGTCCATGGTAAACTGATTGACAAGAATCTGGTTACCCAGAATATTACACTGATTCTGCACAAGTGTAAGTTTCTGTTTGACCATTCTGTCATTGTTAGATCGCTGCACAAGCATACTAAATGAAACCATTATAATAAGCACAAGCAGCAAAAAAGAACAAAAGACCACGAAGCGCAAGCTTCTAAAGGGATTGGATATCTTTTTATTTCTTAAAATAATAACCAACTCCCCACTTTGTCTGAATATACTTAGGGTCTCCCGGGTTAGATTCTATCTTCTCACGAAGACGTCTCACATGAACATCAACTGTACGTCCGTCACCGAGTGCGTCACTACCCCAAACAGTCTTTAATAAATCATCTCTTGAATATACCTTGTTCGGGTGGAACAAAAGTAATGTAAGTATGTTGAATTCCTTAGCAGTAAGATTAATCTCTGTACCGGAAATATATACACGTCTGCTATCAACGTCAATTTTCAAATCACCTTCTACCAAAGTCTTAGAATCTGATGGTTCTGCGCTTCTCTTGCTGTTTCTTCGGATAATCGCCTTAATTCTTGCCTTAACCTCAAGAATATTAAACGGCTTTGTAATGTAATCATCCGCACCATACTCAAGGCCCAAAATCTTATCCATATCCTCACCCTTAGCAGTGAGCATGATTATAGGAACATCGGAAAATTCACGTATTGCCTGACAAACTTCAAAGCCTGATAATCCGGGAAGCATAACATCAAGCAAAATGATATCGAACTCAGTACTTTTTGCAAGCTCTAACGCCTGCTCACCATCATATGCCGCAGTTACCTCCATCTCATCCTGTTCAAGTGAAAACTTGATTCCCTTAACGATTAACTTTTCATCATCAACAACCAATACCTTTTTCATTCCGATTCTCCCAAATAATCATATGATAAGAATATATCAAATGAGAAATCACGTCTTAACTTTATCCTTAATCTTATTAAATACACCCTCCTTTATTCCCGGTATATTCATAAGATCCTCAATGCTATTGTACGGACCGTGTTCCTCTCTGTAATTAATTATATCCGATGCCTTTGAACTTCCTATTCCCGGAAGTGATGTGAGTTCCTCTTCCGAAGCCTTATTGATATTAATAAGACCATCATCTTCTTCAACCCCACTGGCATCTACGTTCTCTTCATCAATTCCCGGAACATATATTGTCTGCCCATCTGTTACCTTCATTGCCTGCGAAAGTGCAGTCGGATTCGCATCTTCCGTCACGCCTCCTGCCTTATCAATAGCATCACATATTCTGCTATCCACACAAAGCGCATATACTCCGGGCTCATTTACATGTCCGCAAACATACACATAAACTTCTGATGTATCAGCCACCTCTTCTGTATCCGGCGATACTTCTCCTTCAGATGAAGCCTCTTTGCTTTGAACGGATTGACCTTGTGATATAACCACTTCGTCACCGGCACAGCCAAAAAGAAAAATGCTTACCAAAGAAAGCATTAAAAAGTAATATGTTTTCTTCATAAATATTCCTCCTAAAATGTAATCTCATAATAGGAGAAAGATAAGAATTGATAAAATATAGAACAATCTCATAATACCGAAAATATCAAGAAAAAACAACCTCTTTTTCACATAAAAAATTCTTAAAATTTCATTACGAAAAAGAGGTTTTATATGTCATTTTTACTATATTTCCCATTTAAAGATACAAAGCCCCACAACAGCTATTACCATGCCTACCATTTTCACCCACGAAAACGGTACTTTATCAACACCAAAAAGTCCCAACAGCTCTATAATATACGCTGCAAATACCTGAGAAATCACAATGGCAAGCACTGCTTTGGCAGGACCAAGTGCCGTCATGCTGTAAATGACCGTAAACGTTATAAAGGCTCCTATCACGCCACCTAAAAGCATGTACTTTTTATCCACAGCAAACAATGACTTTACAGGTACTTTCCCCATCTCAAGGAAAAGATAAAGTCCAACACACACCAAAAATCCGGTTAATTGAACAAAACAATTTGTAAGCCACGTCCCGCTTTGTTTGGTCACCCCTGTATTAAATACACCCTGCACGCTCATAAGTAATCCGGATATCATTGCAATCAAAAAGCCCCACATAACACATTCTCCTTTTTAATAATTAAATGTATTATATGAGGCTTAACCCATTAAATATTCAAATATTATTTGCCAATCATTTCCTGCATACTCTGCTGAAGCTTATTTAATTCTTCCTCTGCATCTGCACCCTTCCAGATGTTGTCAAAAGTCATTGCACTTTCAAGCATGTAATTGCCTGTAAGCATTACTTTGGGAACCGGCTTTGAGTTCTGATATTGAGCATACAAAACTGTCTGCATATCATCAAAACCATCCTTTTGATTAACTACCGGAAGCTTACCGTTACCGGCAAACTGATTAGCCTGGTTTTCTACACTCAAGTACAAAGCAAACATATTAGCTGCATCCGTCTCTTTACCATACGGATTGATAAATGCTCCATAGGTAGTTGAAAGACAAGTTGAAGACAATTCACTTGTAAGACTTGGCACATACGACACAGTATAGTTGGTTGCTTCTTTTGTGCTTTCTTCTGTGTTCTCGGTTTCATCGTTTTCTTCGGTACCTGCTTCTTCTGTTGTTGCCGCATTACTCTTCATCTCATAAAGAACAGGAAGAATATCCGACTTACACATTCCGATAACAAGTGTACCATCTTTGATACGGTTAATAATCGTATCGTGGGATATATTATTTTTATCCATCCACAAATATTCACTAAGTGACTGGAAATACTTCATAGCTTCAATTTCTTTCTCTCCGTTAACGGTAAAAGATGTCAAATCATCACCGTTTTCTCCAAAGAGATTCGCATAGGAAGCAAGAAACATCGTATTAATATATGGATCTGCAACGTCCCAACGAAATACCGCCTTAGTTGAACCGGTATCCTCATATTCATCAAGGAATGTAAGTATATCATCAATTGACGCAGGTGCATTTTCCAAAAGATTGGCGTCGTACACAAGACAATAGGTATCAAAATAAACAGGATACCCATAACGCTTGCCCTTATAAGTCAATGCATTAACAGAAGTCTTTGGATAATTCTTATCCCAAAACTCATCATCAAGAATATCATTTTCCGATAAAACGCCTGCCGTCTTTGCAAACTCCAAAAGGTCATTACCGCAAATGTACATATCAGGGCCATTTTCCTTTTGATTGGCGCTGTTAATATCCTCAAAAAGCTGGACACCGTCATAGGCAACAGGCTTAACATTTACACCATATTTCTTATTAAAGTTCTTTGCTGCAGCTTCTATCCATTCTTTGTCGGTATCATCCGTGTACCAGCAAATAACCTCTTTGCCTTTGGCCTTGTCCTTAAGGCTATCCATGGCCGACTCATAAGTCACAGGGCCTTTTGCGGTCTCATCCTGCTTCTTTGCGCCACAACTCGCACACGAAACAACGAGTGCACATGCAATTATAAATGCTAAACATTTTTTCATACAATACTCCTAGAACAAAGGCTCCTTTAAGATAGCTGTTCCAATACCCTTTTCGGTAAAGAACTCAAGTAACAAACAATGCTCAACACGACCATCTAAGATATGGACACGTGAAACACCGTTTTCGATTGCATCGATACAGTTTGAAAGTTTTGGAAGCATACCGCCACCAACGATTCCCTTATCGATAAACTCTTTTGCTTCAGCTACGTTCATTTCAGAAATAAGTGTACTCTTGTCGTTAGGATCCATGAATACACCCTCAATATCAGTTAAGAAAACAAGCTTTTCTGCATTTAACGCCTTAGCAACCGCACAAGCCGCATCATCAGCGTTAATATTGTAGCTTTCAAAATCTTCCGAAGAACCAATAGGAGCAATAACCGGGATAAAGTTCTTCTCTAATAATGTATCAAGAATTGTTCCGTCAACACCACAAACCTCGCCGACATATCCGATATCTTTTCCACCCGGGAAACGCTTCTTAACAGTCATAAGACCAGCATCCTTACCGCTTATTCCAACTGCATTTACACCAAGCTTCTGCATCATCTGAACAAGACCTTTGTTGACTTTGGAAAGAACCATTTCGGCAATCTCCATAGTCTCGCCGTCTGTGACACGAAGTCCGTTAACAAACTCCGGCTCCTTACCTATCATTTCTACCCATTTGCTAATCTCCTTACCACCACCGTGTACGATAATAGGGTTTAATCCGATAAGCTTAAGAAGTGCTACGTCTTTGATTACGTTGTACTTCAAGTTCTCGTCAAGCATAGCGCTTCCGCCGTACTTAACAACTATCTTTTTTCCGTTAAATTTCTGAATGTATGGAAGTGCCTCTATAAGTGTCTGAGCCTTGATAAGAAGCTGATCCATATTTATTTCACTGTTGGTCATCATAAGATTCCTCCTGATATATTTATACTTTTCAATAAGATTTTACGGGAACATAGGTGGCTGCTCTAAGCCCATGCTCTCAGGAAGTCCAAATATAAGGTTCATATTCTGAACTGCCTGTCCTGCCGCACCTTTGACAAGATTGTCAAGTGCACCCATAACAACAACTCTCTTTGTTCTCTCGTCAATTTTAAAATTAACGTCTACATAGTTACTGCCCTCAACCCATCTTGTCTCAGGACATACATCTTTCTCAAGAACTCTGACAAAGCGCTCATTTTTGTAATACTTATCGTAGATTGCTTTGATTTCTTCATATGTATAATCCTTAGTAAGATTACCGTATGCTGTAACAAGTATTCCTCTGTTCATCGGAACAAGGTGTGGTGTAAAGTTAATCATTATCTGCTCTCCACACGCATATCCGAGCTGTTCTTCAATCTCAGGTGTGTGTCTATGATTTGTAACACCGTATGCTTTAATGCTTTCGTTAACCTCACAGAAAAGATTAGGAACCTTTGCTCCTCTTCCTGCTCCTGATGTGCCGGACTTTGCATCAACTATGATGCTGTTAGGATCAATAATTCCTTCCTTAACAAGAGGATACAATGAAAGGATTGAACATGTTGTATAACAACCCGGATTAGCAATAAGACGCTTACCCTTAATGTCCTCTCTGTTAATCTCGCAAAGTCCATATACTGCTTCTTTAATATATTCAGGCGACTTATGTTCTATTCCGTACCATTTCTCATATACCGATACGTCCTTAATTCGGAAATCCGCAGATAAATCAATAATTTTAACCTTGGATAATATTTCTTCATTAACAAGGGATGCACAAAGTCCTTGCGGAGTAGCAGTAAATATAACGTCTGCCTTGCTTGCAAGCTCGTCCATGTTATCATCAAGACATTTGCCATCAACAATCTCAAACATGTTTGCAAACACTTCCGAATACTTCTTATCAATATAGCTTCTTGAGCCATACCAAACAATCTCAGCTTCCTTGTGTCCCAATAAGAGTCTTACCAATTCCTGTCCGGCATATCCTGTCGAACCGATAATTCCTACTTTAATCATACTTGTCACCTCGTTTTTACTTTAACAATCCAAACATGGATTATAGCACTATTTCCTAATTATGTACACATAGTTTTTGAATACGATTTATAATTATACATTTTTTATGTATATTATGCAAGAACAATTTTAAACGAATATTCAAAGCCTTTCCGATTTTGTAAGCATTTCCAACGAAAATATTATTCATTTTTTATACAATTAGGTATTGCATAATAATCACATTCGTTGTATATTATGGGATAGTGACGACGCAAAAGCGTCCATAATCATACTTATATAATATGAAGGAGGAACTTCTATAATGAAAGAGAAAGTTATTTTAGCTTATTCAGGCGGACTTGACACAACAGCAATTATCCCTTGGCTTAAAGAAAACTACGATTACGAAGTAATCTGCGTATGTATCGACGTAGGTCAGGAAAGCGAGTTAGACGGACTTGAGGAGAGAGCTAAGTCAAGCGGCGCTTCAAAATGCTATATATTAGATGTAGTTGACGAGTTCTGCGATGACTATATCGTTCCAACTGTCAAAGCAGGAGCTGTTTATGAAAATGAATATTTATTAGGTACTTCTATGGCAAGACCTCTTATCGGTAAGATTTTGGTTGACATTGCTCACAAAGAGGGTGCTACTGCAATCTGCCACGGTGCAACAGGTAAGGGTAATGACCAGGTACGTTTCGAGCTTGCAATCAAGGCATTTGGCCCTGAGCTTAAGATTATCGCAGCTTGGAGACAGGATTCATGGACAATGAGCTCTCGTGAAGACGAGATTGAATATTGTAAGCAGCATGGAATCAACCTTCCATTCTCAGCAGATTCTTCATACAGCCGTGACCGTAACTTATGGCATATAAGCCACGAGGGACTTGAGCTCGAGGATCCTGCAAATGAGCCTAACTATGATCATCTTCTTGTTCTTGGAACATATCCTGAAAAGGCTCCGGATGAACCTGAATATGTAACAATTACATTTGAGAAGGGTGTTCCAACATCTGTTAACGGAAAGAACATGAAGGTTTCTGATATCATTCGTGAGCTTAACCGTCTTGGCGGTAAGCACGGTATCGGAATTGTTGATATCGTTGAGAACCGTGTCGTAGGAATGAAATCACGTGGTGTATATGAGACTCCTGGTGGAACAATCCTTATGGCAGCACACAATCAGTTAGAGGAATTAATCCTTGACCGCGAAACTCTTGCATACAAGAAGGGTATCGGCGACAAGTTTGCAGACGTTGTATACGAAGGAAAATGGTGGTCTCCTCTTCGCGAAGCCCTGCAGGCATTCGTTGAATCAACACAGGAGCGTGTTACAGGTGAAGTTAAGTTAAAGCTTTACAAGGGTAACATTATCAAAGCCGGTACAACTTCTCCATATTCATTGTATTCAGAGTCACTTGCAAGCTTCACAACCGGTGATCTTTACGATCATAAGGATGCAGAAGGATTTATCAATCTCTTCGGTCTTTCAACAAAGGTTCGTGCAATGCTTGATGCAAAGAGACAGTAAAAAAATGTTTAAACACAATGACAGCCCGTGTATTGATTTATACGCGGGCTGTTTTTTTACATTACTATATTTAATTATCTTCGGTTGCTTCTGCGCCAGATCTTACGTTTCTCCGCCTCTTTAATCAAATAGTCACGAAATGCCGGATGCGCAATCGAAACCAACGCCTCAGCTCTTTCCCATGTTGAGCGTCCCTCTAAGTTGATTACTCCATATTCTGTCGCTATAAAATACACCTGACTTCTTGGGGAAGTTATAATATCACCATCAAACTGCGGCATTATTCTTGAGTGTGTCACTCCCTCTTTGTCCACAAAAATAGAGCTCATGCATATAAATGCTTTTCCTCCGTGAGACGCTGAGGCACCTATTAAGAAATCCAATTGTCCGCCTGTTCCGCTTATCTGACGAACCCCCGAACTTTCCGCTGCAACCTGTCCGTACAAATCAACTGCAACACAACTGTTAATTGAAACCATGTTATCTATCTGTGAGATAACACTGGGTCTGTTCACATACTCAAGAGGAAATGCCTGCACTCCCGGATTGTTGTCAAGCCACTCATAGAGCTTAGCTGAACCGACCGCACAGCCAAACACTCCTTTTCCTCTGTTAATTCTTTTCTTTTTGTTGGTAAGCTTACCCGACATATACAGCTTAAGATATGCATCCGTACAAAGCTCTGTATGCATAGCAAGATCCTTAAGATCAGACTCTGCCAATATCTCTCCCACCGCATTAGGCGTACTTCCGATTCCAAGCTGTAACGTTGCCCCATCTACAATATATGGAAGTATCAATTCCGCTATTTTTCTATCAGTTTCCGTAGGCTCTGCAGCAGGCGTATCAGGAAGTGGTTCGTGCTCTCCCTCAACGATATAATCAACCTCAGATATATGAATACACTCGTCATATCCGCCATGTACTTTTGGAAGGTTCTCATTCACCTCAACAATAACAATATCCGCCATTCGTGCAATAGGTGCAGCAACTCCTGTATTAACAGAGAAATTGAAATACCCGTGCTCGTCCATAGGCGTAACGCTAACCATTACAACATTTACGTTAAGAAAGAACTCATAATAAGCTGCATTATTATAGAAAACCATAGGAATATAATAACAAAGTCCTCTGTCACATAGTCTTCTCTCATAAGTAGAACAATGCCAGCTATGGTACACAAAATGTTCCTTGCTCTCGTCACACTCTGCGACTGCAATCGGGCCGGACAAAAGATTACCTCTGATCTTCACATCAGTAAGTTCATCTCTTCTTGCCGCTAACGCCTTATCAAGAAGCACAGGCTTACCAAGACAACTGGTATAATCTATCCAGTCGCCATCCTTCACGACCTTCACAGCTTCTTCCGGTGTGCGAAGTTTTTCCTTGTATTCCGAAGTATAATCAATAACCACTTTGTTACACCTCCTTGTAGTAAAAAATAGCAAGATTTGTTCTATCTCTAAGTTCCAACTTACTAAGTATAGTACTTATATAATTCCTTACCGTTCCCTCCGACAAACATAATTCATCTGCAATTTCCTTGTTGGATAGTCCCTGTGCGACAAGTTCAACAATCTCATATTCCTGTCCGCTTAATCCAAACTTCTCATAATCAAACCCTTTTTCATGGTTCATTTTAAGCATACCGGGAATCTTTCCCATAACGTCACTTCCAAAGACCGTCTGTCCTTCATATACCGCTTTTAACGCCGGCACGATACTTTCGTATTCCTGTTTGATGATATAACCCTTTGCACCGATAGAAAGTGCCTTAACGATATATTCGTCATCGTTAAATGTAGTCAGAAACAGAAGTTTTGCATCCTCGTGTTTATCAATTATCACTTCTCCGGCCTCAAGTCCCGACATCTCTTCCATGCGTATGTCCATTAATAAAATATCCGGTTTGTACTCGTCATACAGTTCTATTGCCTCTTTGCCGGAATGACCGCAAGCCAATACTTCCGCCTCATCACTTGCCTCTATTATCATTTTCAGCGACATTGCAACTAATTTGTCATCGTCCACTATAACAATCTTCATATCAAGCCTCTCACTTTCCTATAGTCACAAATATTTTGAAACCGTCATCACCGGTTATAAGAACATTACCGCCAACACCATTAACTCGTGCTTTTATATTATCAAGTCCCATACCACTGTAATCAACTTCATCCGCATACAGGCCTTTTCTGTTCTTCTCACCATAATCGTGAACTACCAACTGATACATAGCCGGATGTTCAATCAATGTAATATCAACATTCTCGTTATCACTATGTTTGATTATGTTAGAAACCGCTTCCTTCACAACACCTATAATCGCATACTTGATGTCTTTATCAACATCAGAGGAAATGTCAATTTCAAGTTTCAGATTCCGGTCTTCCTTAAGAGGTGCCGCAATCTCCTCGATAGCCGAAGGAATATCTATAGCTTCATCACGCAAATCATGCACGCTGTTTCTTATGTTATTCATTGCCGTATCAAGAGTTGCCTTTAAATCCTTTAATCCACTCTTTAAAGTTTCATCCTTACAGATTGCAATAAGCGCCCCAAGCTGTAATATTGCCCTTGTAAGCATGTGTCCTACATTATCGTGAATCTCCCTTGCTATTCGATTACGTTCCTTAAGTCTTCCAAAATATACTTCATCGTCTCTGGCTTGAATGAGCTCTGCATTCTTTTTCTTAAGTTCGTCCGTTTTAACGACAGACTCATCACGAAAACTTATAACCTTTTTCTTAAGCTTTTCATTTCTACCACATTTAACACTTAAGTAAACAGCAACCACCAGCAACAGTTCAACATAAAGAATAACAGAAATCGGCTCATCAACACCTGTGTAAATCAAAGCAGCAACAAACGCCATTACAGCGGCTACATAATTCCTTATAGTAACTGCACCATACAATGCAATCGGCACCATAACAATAAGGTCTTTGTCAATAAATGCTGCCGAAACTGTCAATATCTGCAAAACAAAAGCAACCTTTTCGTTCGTAAGATTAAGTTGTAATCTATCTTTCTGCGTTGTCTTAAACAAAAGAAAAAAATCAAAAAAAGCCACAGATAAAACCGAATATAAAACGACAATAAGGTATCTGTCGGTCATAATCATACGACCGACAAATACCGTCATTAAAAATATTATTATTCTATCAATAAACCGTTCCATAAAGTTCTCCCGTACTCAAGAAAGATTAACTCTCCTTAAGATACATATAGACTCTTGATATCGCAAGTCCCGCTGCCAGGCAAAACACTCCGAATATTGCCTGCATTCCGAAACAGGAAGATACATCAGCAAACGAACTTCCGGCCTCAATCTTTTGCAGACCTACCGCATACCAGTAAGTTGGAAGAAATCTTCCGACATTTCTTACATCCTCCCCAAGAAGTTCAAGAGGCACGAAGATTCCGCCCAAAAACGAGAATGCAATTGTAATTATATTAATTAAAACATCTTTTGCCTTCAGCATACTCTTTGAAGGGAATGATGCAACAAACATAAGGAATGCGCCATTAACCAACGAAAACACGAAAAGGTTAAGTGCTGCCAAGAACCATTTCTCTGTAAACAGATACTCTTTCAAAAAACATCCCGACAAAATAAGCATTGCTATATATACGCATACACAAACAACAGTAGAGCCTAAAAACAATGCAATTGTTCTCTCATGTGATGATATCGACGAAATCGCTGTTCGTGATTTGATATCCTTACTGCTGAACCTAAGTACAACAGGAAGCACGCACCATAAAACTATACTCATTATACCATAAGGTATGAACAAAAATAAACTATATAACTTGCTATTTGAATTAGAATCATCATTTTTTTCATTAAGCTTTACAAAATTATCCGTTTCCACAGCTTCCTTTGTATTCTTAATCGCATCGTCAAGGCTAAAACCGGCATTTTCATACCTTACAATTCCCTGGGTAAATGAATCAAGTTGCAATATAACGAAGTTTCCTGAAGCTCTTCCTGTATCATAAAGCGTTTTTATCTTCAGTGCATCATCATCTTGATGTTTATCCATGAAGCCTTCAGGAATCTCTACGTAAGCCGTATAAAACTCACTGTAAATAAGATCCTTAAGTTCATCCTCTGTGTAATCATGAAACTCCACATTTTGTTGTTTCTTTAAGTAATCAACGACCGCTTTAGAAAGCTTGGTATTATCATTATCCTTTACAATTATAGAATATCTGTTACTTGTAAATGAGTTTTCTTTGCTGTCAGAATTGTACTGTGAAGCAACAAGCACAGTCATTAATGCGCACAATCCAAAATAAAGAAACATACCAACTTTATATTTACAAACCAGTTTAAAAAAAGCTTTAAAGACTTGCATAACTCTTCCTCCTTGACATTATAAGACCGGCTACAATGAATACTATCGTAAGACCTACAATGTATATAATCGAATGATAGAACCTATCTGAGACTCCATACATATTAAGTGTGTAGAATGCGTCAGATATAACAGCCGATGGATTAATTCTGTTAATAATCGGACATTTCACCTCAATTAAGGATTTAATATTCGCAACCATAAGTCCTGACAAAAAACCACCGGCAACAACAACCGTAGTCAATATATTCTCTCTTGTTTTCTTTGAGAAGCTTCCTATGTGTCCTATAAAAAAACCAAGTGATAATCCCAAAAGTGTTGCAAGAATCGCAGTCATGAATATATACGGCAAGTCTCCACCAAAATCGATCTTCAAAACGAAAATGAAATAACACAAACCTATTATGGTTATCGCAATCTTGATAATTGCCGCAGACAAAAGACCTGCTATCTCATATAAAACCCTGTTTACCGGCGAGCAATCAACTCTTTTACCCACTTCTGACTGGTTTGCCTGGCAGCTTTCCGGAATTGAAACTCCGGACATCGATGCCATAACAGCCATCATGGCAATTAAGTTGTAAAAATAAGTTACATAAGGATCTTTATTGTTTCCTGTTATCGGCTCGGATTTGACAAGTCCTTTTACATCATTGTCAAATGATTCAATAACCGAATTGACATTAGCAGGATTACTTTTTATTGTCTCGACAATTATTGATGAATACTGCCTTAATATGCTTACTATTCCACCAAGCATACTTGCTTCAACGCCGGTTTCATTTACAATAAGTTTGATATCAGACATTTCTCTTAAGTCAATTATGCCGCTTACCTTAGGTTCCTTCGCATCAAGAAGTTTTTTCGCTTCTTTCATGTCAACCTTCTTAATATTAAGCATCTTTGTTCCGTCTTCATAGGTAAGTTCTTTGAGCAAATCACTCATGTTTCCGGAACCATACTGCTCCTCTCCCTCTACAACAGCAACATCAACAGTTACATTCATTGCATTTTTGTATATTGATTTAAATGCAAAATAAAACAGTGTTCCAAGTGCCAATGCAAATGCCAAAGACCAGAGAATAGCATCTACACTTCTAAGTACGATTTTGAATCTGTTAACAAATACAGTTAAAAACATGCTATCACTCCTTATCTCTCAATTCCTTACCTGTTATCTCTAAGAATACATCGTTAAGTGTCGGAAGCTCGGAATATATTCTGTCATAGTCAATTCCATTCTTCTCAAAATACTCTGAAACATGTGTTATATTATGCTTTCCGCCGCTACACTTAACTGTCAAAGTACCATTCATATACTTGACATCATACACATGATGAAGTCCCTTGATATCATTTAACACCTCATCGCTTAATCGTCTTACATCGACAACAATGCTTTCAGTGTTTTTAATCATTCCCTTAAGCTCATCTTTTGTTCCCTCTGCAACCTTCTTGCCCTTATCCATAATAAGAACTCTGTTACAAAGTTGCTCAACCTCTTCCATGTAATGTGAAGTATAAATGATGGTTGCACCGTTTTTGTTTAGTTCTGCAATCCCCTCTAAGATTCTGTTTCTTGACTGTGGGTCAACTGCAACGGTCGGTTCATCAAATATAATAAGTTCCGGCTTATGCGCTATTCCACAAGCAATATTAAGTCTTCTAAGCAAACCGCCCGAAAGCTTCTTGGGATAAAACTTCTTAAAATCAGCTATATCAACAAACTCTATTGCTTCCTCAACGCACTTCTTTTTCAACTGCTTATCCTTAATATACAAACCACAGAAGTATTCAACATTCTCATAAACCGTAAGTTCGTCAAAAACCGCAACATTCTGTGGAACTACACCTATTCTGCTTTTTAAATCTCTCCTTGACGGTGTCATTTTCTCACCAAACAGTTTGATTTCTCCTTTGTCATAAGACAAAAGCGATAAGAGACAATTAATTGTTGTTGTTTTTCCGGAACCGTTCGGTCCTAAGAGTCCGAATATCTCTCCTTCTTTTATTGTAAGGCCAAAATTATCAAGTGCGATTAATTCCTTGTACCTCTTAACTAAGTTGTTGATTTCCACTACTGTATTTGCCATAGCTAATCTCCCTTTCTCATAAAAGAATGTTTTCTTGATATACTCACATTATAGTCTAACAAAAATAATATTGTAGTGTCTGCAATCATAACCTTTCATGACAAATGTCATATTATATAAAAAACCCTGCCAAGACGTATCCCGGCAGGGTTAACATTTACTCTGATTCATATGTATGTTTAAAAATATCTTTCTGTATAATATATATATCACTAAGGTCATCTACTCTTACAGCCATATAATCTCCGGGTCTGCCCAGAAAATAATCCCCGTCCTTATCTGCCGGAAATACTTTTGTACGCTTATCAAGCTGTTTTGCGTAAATCCCATTGCCTTTTTGTGGGTAGCAAAGGTGTGCCATCTCGTCTAAACTGATATACTCACCATCCGGCACCGTCTCAACCTCAGGAAGAAAATCTAACATCTGTGTGAATACATCTAACTTTTCATCGGTAGTTTCATAAGTCGACTCAAATTTGTTCTTTTTAATGTAGTATACTTCTCCACGAGAACCAATCATTATATAAAGGTCATCATCCGCTTCAATCTCCGTTCCCGACTCATTTTCTAAAGATTTGATAAGGAGCTTTTTTCCCGCAGGAGTTATATCTGTTGATTTCACATAAGCCCATGTAATCTTTTTCTTATGAAAACGTTCAAAGTCCGCAATGGCTTCGGGCTGTTTGGCAAGATAATCCTTTGCGTATATCCAGTCATTTTCCTTAAAATATGCTTCTCCCATTTTCAAAAAATATTCCATTATTCCACCAAGTTCCATATCAGAAATCTGCGCCTGTAAAATAGCACAAGAAACTCGTGCTATTGCAAAAAACTCGTTTCCTTTAATCAGACCATATTCATCAACCAACGAATCAAGAAACTCAATGGCACGTAATCTTTTATTGTCAGATAAGAACAAGAGTCTTATTTCCACCTGTAAACTGCAAACAAACAAAAGATAGTCACAGTCAAACTTAGTTAAAAGTTCTCTGACCTTTTTCTGTCCCCCCTGTTCTTCTAACGTTTCCATTACATTAGAAGAAATCTCACAAATCACAAGCCGCTCATCAAAATAACGATAACACTCCCGACCGGTTGTCAATTCATCTATTCCATTAGTCAATTCAAATCCATAATTATTACAATTCATAAAATGCTCCTAATCTTACCTGCTTCATTTTTCTATGTAGCACTCATAGGCTCCTGCAATTCCGACAACCTCGCCTACAGGAATTGGGTTTTTTAATCCTTTGGCCATAATATCCAATCTTTTGGCAACCTGTACCGGGCAATCCGATTTGCTAATTGCTTCCTCTGACACTAATATCTGTCCACCGGCACTTTTACCTTCGATTCTGGAACACTCATTTACCACACGACCAATAACATTATATCGCATCATTCTTTCAGAACCGATGTTACCAACAAAAACCTCACCGCAATGAATACCGATTCCCATTTCAAGTTTGGAATATCCTTGTCTTACACAATACTCATTAACCTCTTTCATGGCATTCTGCATGGAAATGGCCGCTGCTATCGCATCTGATGTAGGATTATCCAAATCAAGCGGTGCACCAAATACAGACAATAACCCATCTCCCAAGAACTCAATTACAGTGCCATGATACTTAAGAATTACCTCAAGCATTTTATCAAAATAAAAATTAAGTAATGCCGTTACCGTTTCGGGCTCCATATCTTCCGAAAGCGATGTAAATCCTCTAAGGTCGGACATCATAACGGTAACTTCACGCTTTTCTCCGCCAATCGTTGCACCTTGCGGGTATTCCAGTATAACTTCCACAACATCATCAGAAAAATATCTTCCCAAGACCTTATACAAAAGATCATTCATTGTTTTTAACTGTTGATTAAGACTAACAATTTCCTTTGCATTTTTTAAATCTGTCGCCTGTTTTTGAAGCATTTTCTCATAATTTTTTGTATTCTCATATTGCCATGCGGCATTCTCTATTCTCATTACTTCTGATTTTGAAAAAGACTTGTGAAGAATCACCATTGCACCTTTGGCATAACATTCCTCTTCCACATCTTCACTTTTCTTCTCAACCACAAAAAATAACGGAACACCTGCTAACTCCCGTTGTTTTTTGATAAATGATAAAGGATCAAACTCAGACTTTATAACCAAATCATAGTCTATGATTATCAATGAAGGTCTACTAATATCAGATGTACTATTATAATTATCGGAGGCAACAACTTTTTGCAACGCTTCAGAGGAAAGCATACAAAGTGCCTGCATACTTCCGGTCATATTAATCTTTCTTTGCATTTCTATCATTTGATTTCTATTATTGCCTATAACCCAAATTATTTTCTTCATAGATAAACCCCTATCTTACCATTTGGTGTGCCATGTTCCTCTTGAAGTCTGTCTGCTACTGCTTGCAAAACCTTTTCTTTGACCTGATTTGCATAAATCGCATAAAACTCCGGTTCTAATCGGTGCACCACACTGTGAGCACGACAATCGAACAGATGATAACTTGGGAATCTCTAAATATTCCTGTTCAAAAAAATGATTAATAACCCTACGTGAAACTCCTGTCTCACGCTCTATAATAACTGCCGCTGTTGCACCATTTTTTTCCAAGTAATTACGAACAGTCTGAAAATCATCATAGTTATCTTTTCCACATTGATTACAGCGATATGTCCCCACTTCTATTTGAGTTAAATCACCCTTACAATAACGGCACTCTGTGGGAATTTTATTAATGGAAAGGGCATTGCGTCTCTTTGCCTCTCCGGCAGTTATTTTCCTGCCGGACACCGTTTGTTTTTGCTTTAACATAGATTTTTGCTGTCCTGATATCAAAAACTCTAATTTTTCTTTCAGATCAACAACAGCATTTTCAGGATTATCGGAATATGATATCATCTGCACATTATTAAGATAAAACAAAAACATCTCACTCATTGGTGTAGAATCAATCTGTATCGGTATAATAACCTTACGATTTCTGACTGCACTGTCCAATTCTTTCTCCACCCAAATTGATTCCTGTGAAGAAGCCGAAAGAAGAAGCAAAAACACTTCACACTCCGAAATTGCCTTAGGAATTTCTCTTGCATAATTAGACCCTGCAGGAATCATATCCGGTGCTTTCCAATAAGAAACGCCCATATCCCTTAAAACTTTAGCAAAAGTGTTCACAAATGCACTATCTTTTGAACTATAACTGATAAAAGCATATTTTTTTACAGCCATCCTGTTATCTCCTCACTTAGCCTGACAAACAATAATTATTGCTTTATATTTTACCACAAATAAGCATTTATGAGAAGAATAATTCACCTAAAAAAGGGACCGAACAACTTGGCTATAACGTCAAATTATCCGATCCCATTAGAATTTAAATTAAAACTCTATAAGTTAATTATGCCTCTGCAGCGATTGCAGCCTGAATTGCATAATGTATCTTGTTTTGTACTTTTTTAAAAAACTGTATAGATTCATCAGCTTGAGGATCATAATCAATACTTGTTGCATATATTTCTAACACCTGTCTGTAAAAAACCTTCTCAGAAGCACGAATGTCACGTATTCTTTCTAATAGTTCTTTAAAATATCCACCACCACCGAGTTCTTTCAGACGGTCATCATCCATCGTGAATCCTTTTATCATATATTCCTTTAAACGCTCAGTTGCCCATTTGCGGAAATTTGTCGCAATTTTAGAATGGACTCTATACCCCAATGATATTATCATATCTAGATTATAATGATTAATATTCCTTTCAACAGATCTATCACCCTCAAATTGAACTGTTCGGAATTTCCGAACAGTTGAGTCTTTGTCTAATTCCCCTTCATTATAAATATTCGTAATATGCTCACTTATATTAGATTTGGAAGTTTGATATAAATCAGCAAGCTGAAGTTGTGTAAGCCATACTGTATCTTCTTCCATTCTTACATCGATTTTTGTAAGACCATCATCTGATTGGTAAATAATCACATTGCCTTTATAATCCATAATGTTATCCTCATCGATTCACCATACAAATTGTTACATTTTATTATAAGATATAGTTCACTACCAATGAACAAATTCTCCACCTATAACATCCCGAACGTCAGGATTGGATAATATACCGTATTTTTCGGGATATCTGTACTTATCTCCCATAATATCATTACTTCTATGAGTCCTAAGCCTATCGAGATCAAGTTCAGCTACATATACTCCCGGTTCACCCGGTGCTTCAAACACGCACATGTCCCTTGCCCCTGGTTCATTATGTAGCCATGGCACTCCATCAAAAAGAGTTGAGCGACCATTGCAATCCGGATGTCCTTCAGGATAATTACATGTAGCCACCGCAACCATATTCTCATAGGCTCTCGTTCTAAGTGCCGATAACCTGTTGATTTCCAGCGGACAGGCATTTGGAGCCAAAATTAGTTCTGCACCTTTGAGCATCAGGATTCTTGCGCTCTCAGGAAACTCTCTGTCAAAACAGATCATGGACCCAATTTTTACAGTTCCGCCATTCAAATCCAAATCAGTCACATAAAAATCTGTTCCTTCTGACAAGACCTTCTCATCATCAAAAGCACATGTATGAACCTTTGCATAGTGCAGAATTTCATTGCCATGTCTATCGAAAAAGGTCACAGAATTGAGCGGTTTCGGATCATTTGACTCCAAAAATGTTATACCTATAGCCATCTGCAATTCTGCAGCAAGATTGCGGAATTCATTTACAAATTCACTATCCTTCCGGATAGCGAGTTTGTTTAATTCTGTTTCATCTTGCGGTAAACTATACCCATCACTCCACATTTCAGGAAACAATACTATGTCTGCACCTTTTTCCTTCGCTTCAATACATGCCTTTTTCCCTATATCAAGATTGGCTTCGATATTACTACCCGGAAGCAGTTGTATAAACGCTATTTTTATTATCATTCTTATTTGCTCCCCTTGTCATTTTGGATATAGAATTATATCCTATTCCAAAAGGCAGCACCTGCTGTACCTACACGAAGTACGAAAGAAATAACATCACCAATCTCAACAACAGCCCAATTCTGAAGATCATCAGGATACACATCTCTTGCAAGAGCATACATCTCACAAAACTGCTTAAGATTGTCGTATTCGGCAATTGGATTTCCATCCGGTCCCGGTACGGTAATTGTCTTGTTGTCGTTTTCGATTATTTTGAATATGTCCACTTCATTATTAAAGTTGAATTTCAAATATCTCATACTAGCTATCAACCTTTCTTTTTTCTCCGTCTTTAAGATTATAATATTCTTTATAATCAAGGGTCTATTTTAATTCAGCTATCGCTTACTCGAGCGGCTTGCCACTAGGTATTTTTTTTATACGAAATTCATTTTTGTCTCCCTCAACGACAAATACATTTTCTTTTGTATCTTTGCCCTTTTCGTCTAACCAATACGCTACATGAATCATTTCATCGTTAATATGCCCAAGTACCATTTCCAACGAACCTGAATTTAAGGTGCTGTAATCGGTTGCTGACTGATAAGCGTCTAATACGTAATGACTATGAATTCGTGCCACGGGAACAATATCATTCCCAATGATATACTGTTGCCAGAACTTTTCACTTACCGATGAAGTAACATTTGTATTTACCTGAGGCAACACGAAAATTGCAACGGGAACATCTGCAAAAAACAAGTCCATACTTTTCGCAATTTCAGGAATAATTATGTCTTGTAATTTCTTATCATCTCCATTGTTTCTAGACACCAAAAGTATCTGCGCTTCAGTCCCAAATGATTCAAAAACCCGTTTAAAATATTCTCTAACTACTACAAGTGTTTGCAGACTATCTTCAATCGCAAACATTTTACCATTACTATATTTTATACCATAATCGTCATCATAGGTATAATAAGGATTTTGAGCCACTGTTTTCTTTGGCATGCTCTTAAAAAACGCTATTGCCGCTTCATTATTCTTCATTTTCCACATCTCCTAAATAACTGTGTATTATTCTGTTCTTAAAACCTTTTCCATCATCAATCCTTTTGCACCACTTTTCTTGCTTTCATCAACCTTGTAGCAATTCTCTAAGTCTGTTAGCGGCAAACCATTTATCTCGTGATTCTGCGTCCTTTGTACGTATTATAAGGATAGTTTCTTCCATCATCTGTGCGATACGCCATAATTAAACTCCTCATGATTCCTGCGGTTCATCATTTCTATCGCCAATCAGCCACGTGTCATTTGATTCATCTGTATCCATGATATACCACCTATCATGATTCTTTCCGTTCAGTGTAAATTTCCCCTTTCTGCAATACATACGCTCCGTCCGACAATTATTTTTTAATTACAATTAATTTGCGAAATTCTTCCCACAAATCATTTTTTTCAGGACAATAATGAACACAACCCAATACGTCAGGAAGTCTGAGTCTATATGAAGAACACACAATAACAGGAATATCAACATTATGCTCTTTTAATTCAGCAATAAACTTCATGCCTGCATCGTCATCCGGAGTTCCGTTTGAAGACAAGGGAAACTGCATATCTGTGATTATCAGGTCATATGGATTGTTGTTCTCTATACTCTCTAATACTGAAATAATTGCCTCATTTTCACATTCAGCAAGAATAATATCTGTAATTCCCATCCTGTTTAAAGCACTTTTAATCTGATGATGTTTAATTGGTTCATCTTCAACATTCAGTACTCTCATTTATTGTTTCTCCTTTATTTTGTTGCTTCTTCAGCCAATTTATCAGCTTTTCTATTTCCCACGAACAATGTATGTTTTTCAAATATACTGTTATCTTCTAGTGTAATTGCTTTATCTTTAGATTCTATGGTTTCTCCGCCTTTTATTTTAATCTGCTCTTTTTCCCCAACATGGGAATATATATGCATAAATTTGATGTCAAAACCATGTTCAAAAACCCGTTTAAAATATTCTCTAACTACTACGAGTGTTTGCAGATTATCTTCAATCGCAAACATTTTACCATTACTATATTTTATACCATAATCGTCATCATAGGTATAATAAGGATTTTGAGCCACTGTTTTCTTTGGCATGCTCTTAAAAAACGCTACTCCTTTTTTAACCCGTCTTCATTTTCTCCCAAACAATCTTTTTTAATTTCTTGTAATTCTTCCCAACTCAAATCTCTAATAGCATGATAATCTTGTGAATAGTAATTTACCAAAGTTGCTATTAATTCATCTCTTTCTAAATCCATCGTTTTATCCTCACTCTTCTTTTTCTCCATTTTCTACATTTGCTAATCCATCTACCATGGACCTTCTCAATCTCATCAAATATTAATACAGCATCAGGATTATCACGAACAAATCCTGTAAACACCCCCGGCATCGGGCTTTTATGGTTTCCTTCAAAACCGAAAAAGTCTAAATAACAATTTTCATCGGTATATTCCGTCATTTGAAATACCTTATGCGGACGATTCGAAATCTTTGCAAATTCCGTGGCAAGATAGGTCTTTCCCACACCCTAAGATCCTACAAACAGAAACGTAGACTCCAACATACTGCTTTCAGATTCCAACATGCTGATATCATTCTTAACAGATGATGTATATAATTCTTTTACAAAAACTATTAACAGTCGCATCCTATCTTTTGATTTTCCTAATCAGCTTTGAGTAAATATCATCTGATATTTTCTCAGGTTTATGAACGGGAACGTCATTTCCCAAACCGGTCACTGTTTTTTCCCGATTTTTCCTCAATTTCCATTATTCCCGTTAGAAATAGCTTGTTCTATCAAAGGAAAAACACTTTTGACTATTTCTCTTGTTATTGTACGACGACCTTTCTTATTGTCTTTATCTTCCGTAGCGATGTCGGAATTGTATATTTTTTTAAGATCAGTATCATTTTTTGACAATGGGTAATTTCCATCCTCATTAGGAATTAAATGAATAGAGGATTCATTATCTTCAGCATCTACGCTTGACTTAACTGGTAATTCGGCTTTTGCCATTAGGTCAACCAAATCGTTTAGCAATTCGTATAATCTGGTTACATTTCTATGGAATACATTTCCTTCTATTACATGTCCTTCTTCATCACCTTCTTCAGATCCGAATTCATTAATCGGTCCTTTAATTGCATTGTCATGAGAACCGACTTTTCTTTTATTGAGTTTACATTTTTTCTCCCATTCTTCCCCATATTCTTTCTTACATTTTTTCTCCCATTCTTTCTTATTACTAAAAAATCGAATATAACTCATTGCGGGTTTTTCATCTTTATTTTTCTTCCGCGTATAGTCAGCTGAAGGATGCTCTTCATTTTCTATAGCTTGAAATAATGACTTGCAATCGCTTATAAATATTATATTATACAAATTGTTTTCCATACAAATCTCCAACATGCGGGTCGCGCTTTCAGCCTCTGCACCATCTGCATTTATGGTTTTAACATATTTTTTATTATCTAATCTACCTAACACTTTTTCATCAAGTTCAATTTTTTCATATATTTCTTCTGTTTTTATTTTTACTTGTTCGTCTTCCACGCTATACTTCGTAACGTACCGATAACGTTTGAACGACTTACCGTCTATATCATCTTCCAACCGATCTGATTCAACAATTATATTTTCTATATCTCCCTTCACTTTTCCATTGTCTTTTTCTAAAGGAATCACTATTATTCCAAAAGAACCTGCAATACAATCATTTTTTTCGTTAAATGAAGCGTCTGATACACACAAAGCATCATAACCAGAAAGTTCTTCACAGGCAATATTCTTGAACAGATAATCTTCCCATGTTCCAGCTTTAATCATTCCTTTTTCATCATCTAGAATATTTTTTTTACTTTGCTTGTCACTATCCATCGGAGCACTACTATCCTTCCAGGTAGACAATTCCTTCTTTTTTCTTTCGATAAACTCCTTACGATTATTCTCAAAAGCAGTTTTTTCTTCTGCACTATCAAACTTTACATAATGCGTACCAGAGATTTTATTCTTTCCGGTGGTTGGACCTAACCATTCATTCCATTTATAGTACACATTTTCGTCTTTTCCATTTTCATCATAATAACCAAAGTTGTTTTTTTCAGCCATAGTTTTTTCTCCTTTCAATATTATTATAAATAGGCGTTTGCGAAACGCCACAAGCCGCATAAATACGGCATTTTTTGTTAATAAAATCAAAAATCTCCTCACGGTTTGTGATATAATGGAGTTGAACAGAAACCATAAACCACGCCCCGAAAGGAGACATATATATGATACCACAAAAACAACTCTCTTTGGCAGATATTTTTGAAGATTGTAAAGAAATTTTTGATTCCGACAAACCTCAGTTTCTTACTCTGCTCGAAAATCACATTGACCTTGATGAAATTATCCCGGTTACTTTTTATAACCGTTTCTATGCATCAACGGGAAGATCCCGTAAATATCCTTTAAAAGCTTTACTATGGGCTCTGATTATTCAACGTATCTTCTCTATCCCTACAGACCAGCTTCTTTTGACTTTTCTTTCCTACTCCAAACCTCTTCGTGACTTCTGCGGCTTTTCCAAAGTTCCGGATGCTTCTAAGATCACGCGTTTCAAACAGGACTTTCTGGACGATCTGCAAATGGTCTTTGATAAACTTGTAGATCTTACCGAACCCATATGTCAGACTATTGATTCTTCAAAAGCCGACATGACCATATTTGATTCCTCAGGCATTGAAGCATTTGTTACCGAAAACAATCCTAAATACGCCAATAAAATCATTAAACAGCTTAAAGTTTATGCTAAGTCTCAAGGTTTTGACAATTCATATGATCCTTATAAAGCAGCCTATAATGTTATGCCATCCCATGCCGCTGCTAACCCTGAAATAAAACAACTTTTTATTAATGGTCATTTCTGTTATGTTTTTAAATTCGGTATTGTCACAAACGGTCTTGGCATCACACGACACATTTCTTTTTATAACAAAGACTTTATGGCTGCACATCCTGATATTGTTGCAGAAAAGAAATCTGATTCTCCTGACGAAGATAAGTGTGTGCATGATTCAAAGCTTCTTATCCCGACACTTAAAGATTTCTTTTTAAAACATCCGCTTATCAACCCTAAAACCTTCCTTGGTGATGCCGCATTTGATGCAGTAGAACTTTACAAACTCCTTCTAACCGGTGATACTTTCGGCAGTAATAAGCACTTTTCTAAAGCTTATATTCCTCTAAACGCCAGATCCGGACTTAAAAATCAGGATTATACCATTAATGAAGACGGTATTCCGTGCTGTCCACACGACTCCTCACTTCCCATGAAACCCGAAGGCAGCAAATCAAATTTAAGAAGTGGTATTCCAACATTTAAGTTTGTCTGCCCAAAGATGAAATGGGTTTATGACAAAACAACCCAAAAAGCTCACAGGCAATGTTTTTGTGAAACGCCATGTACTGATTCAAAATGCGGCCGTATGGTTTATATCTACCCTGAAAAAGATCTTCGTGCTTATCCCGGCGCACTCCGTGGAACAAAGGAATGGGATACCACCTATAAAACCAGGACTGCCGTTGAAAGAGATATCAATCACATAAAAGATAACCTCTGCCTGGCAGGTCGGCGGACTCAAAATGAAAAAAAGCTACATGCCGACTTAATACTGGCAGGAATAACACAATTAGTAACTGTCCTTCTGGCAGATAAAATCCACCATCACGAATACATACGGAGTCTAAAACCTCTCATTGCATAGGACTTACCAACTTCATAAAGCATGAGGCTTATTAAAGTGCGCCTAAAACAACCTTTTTTATTATAGGATTCGTGCATTAGCACGAATTCTTCCTTGTTTAGTTCAAGATTGCGGAACTCGGTCACGAGTTTCGCAATTACCTATTCTTATAAAAATATATATACTTATGACATCAGTAATTCATCTCCTAGAAATTATCTTTCATCGGCATTATCTGGCACAACCTTTCACTCCGGTTTTGGGCAACAAATTCTACAATATGTTTTCTTTCCGGAATTCAATGCTTGTGCCAGTGTTGCATAAGCCACCATTCTATCTTCATATCCTCTCATACATATACATTCTCTATCCAAATGATAAAAATCATTTCCTGGAAATGAATATACTTCGTAATCCACCCAATCGCATCCGGCATGATTAATATTCCATAATGCAAGATTTTTCAATTTGGGTTCAACTGTTTCACCTATTTCAATTGATTCCCGTTTTATTTCACCAAGCAGATTATTTAATATGTTTTCATTTAATCGAATTCCAAGTTCATTTAAAAAAAACTCATCTGCGGGTCTGAAAGAATTAAGATCAACATTCGTCATAGGAGTTTGACTGCCTTCCGAATTAACATCGCGCTCAAGATCAAAGAATCCTCCCGTTTTTGACGGACATGAATTACAATCATAATCATCTCTTTCCGTTGAATGATAACAGTATAAACACCTTATGTCTTTTGCAAACTGCGCCATCATAAGCTTTGCATTGTATGGGCACGCCATTAAAACTATTGTACTCGGATAATACCTTCTATATGCCAACAGTGCTTCACGAGCCACAACACCAACCCTATCTGTCGAAAGCTTGTTATCACCGTTCTTTTCTTTCAGCATTTTTAATCTGGATGGTGCCCATGTCGGCGCTATACTATGCTTAACATCAACAAAATATAACTTTGAGGGCTTTGATTTCTTGAGCAATAAAAAGTCCGGTGCAAATTTAACAATCATTGATGAGGCTTGTTGATTAGCTTCAGGCTCTTTAATAAATTTCCAAAAATCCGTATCCGTGTTTTCACCCAAAATTGTTTCACAGCCAAACTTTTTAATTGTGCACTTATCGTCAGGAAACAATTCTTGTAAATATTTTTCAACCATATTTGTTAGCCCAACTCGTTGTTCAAAACTTGACATCTCAATCTCCTCCTGAAAAATAAATTCTGTTAACTCCTAACGTAAAATGTTGCTTCTTTAATCTGCGCAGGTTTAAAAATGGTATCAAATGGATTCGTATATACAATTAACTCAGGTGATTGATTGTGCAATAATCTTTCAATCCAATTTACTTTAAGAATATAGTATCTGTCTCCCATTTCTTGCATAGTAACCATTTCATTATGTGTCATAGTAAATAGTTTTCCGTCTTTCTTACTGGTTTTAACCTCAATCATTATCCTATCATTTTCCATCTCCACAATAAGATCGCAGCCTTCACCAACGGATTTGTCTTTCCAATTATCATCTGTTTCAAATCCTTCATTAAACCAAACTACGTTATATGGTTTCTTGTCCGCCGCAATTCTCTCTAACAGTTCTTTATTACGGTTCATCAACAGCATATAGATATACTTTTCTCCCAACCACCCAATGCTTTGCAACTGTTCTTTAGTAAATGAGCTGTTATTTGAATCCTCTCTCCTTGTCGCTTTCTTTTTTTTACCGGTTTTCACTTCAGGGCATTCAACCAATACAGGAGCAATCACACTATCTGAAGTCAAAGATTCACTCAATGAATCCATAAACTCATTGTGCTTGTTATATCCTTTAAGAAAAGCCTTGTATTCTTTTTCAGATAGAAATTTGGCTTTTTCAATAATTATAGAACTCTCTTGCGGTGAATTCGTAATCCTGAATCCAAAACTACGAATAATAAAACTTATAAATGATGTATCATTCAGTCTAACACCGTATGTAGCGTCCAGTTGCTCCCTCAAAAAAGATGGACATCCATCATTGTCATTTAAATATAATCTCAACTGGTCCCCATACTTGGTTCCTTTCTTAACAATATATGGGTATTCATCCGAGTACATTCCCTTGTACTTTTCCTTAAACTTTTCTACTCTATCTGCAGGAACTGTCGCTTCGATCTTGTTAACAACACCGGGACAGGCTAAATACCCTATTGCTTCACACATATCTTCTTGGGATGGCCATTCTATCTTACTCATATTTTTCTCCTTATGTATTAGCAAATGCCTTTTCTATACTATCTGCAATAGCTTTTGCTAAAAGTGGCGGAACAGCATTTCCTATTTGTTTTCTAATATAAACCTTTGAACCATAAAAAATAAAACTATCGTCAAAAGATTGTATACGTGCTGCTTCCCTTGGTGTAATCGCCCTATGTAAATACGGATGATTATTGGTTCCATTGGATGATGCATCAAACCTTGTATCAATTGTGGGTGAAACCTCATCCCACTTAAGTCTTCCCCAAGTGGTTTTGAACTTCTGATTACCGTGTAATTCCACAGGCAAAAACTCCTTTCCTTGTTCCGGTGGAATCATTTTCAATTTTTCTATAGCAACTTGTTTATGATTAGATGCTTTATGATTATATAACAGTTCACTATTACTTCGCATAAGCTTCTGATATTCTGTCTGCGGATTTGTTATATACTCTTGAACAAACTGTCCCTCACCTGAGTCAAGATATGACAAATCGCTTATTGCATCTCTTACCGTCACATTTTTTTTTGCGGTAGGTTTAGGTAATGGAATAGCTTGTTTCTTTGAACAGATAAAGATAGCCCTTTCTCTGGCTTGCGGAACTCCAAAATCAGCAGCATTCAATACTCCAAATTCAACCATGTATCCCAACTCGTTTATTACTTTCAATATTTCATCTCTGAACCATCCATTAGATGCAAGCAAAAGACCTTTTACATTTTCAATAACAAACACTTCCGGCTTCAACTCTTTTACAATATTTAAATACTCTCTAAACAAAAAATTACGAGGATCTTTTAAGCCTAATTTTTTCCCTTTCATCGAATAGCCTTGACATGGCGGACCACCAATTATCATATTGACTCCTTTAGCTTTTGATAAGGAAATGATATCGTTTTTTATCCGATTATCTGTTATGTCCCCAACAACAACTTCTGTTTCCGGCATATTTTTTTTAAATGTATCAGCAGCTTTTTCATCAAAATCAAGAGCTACTACCGTAGTAAAATTAGGATTTTTATCCATTCCATAAGAAAAGCCGCCGGCACCGCAAAAAAGGTCAAGCACATTAAACAACATTTTCTTCTACCTCGTAATTAATTTTCCTTATTAAGATTCTTTTAAATAATTCTTTACCTGCTATTCTTGGTTTAAATAAATCAAATTCGTTATCAGATCCATGATTCGCTTCACCTATTATTTCAAATTGAGAATCATTATAGTATTTAAGAAAAGTTATAGGAACACCCATAACGCCATCATAATCCATAGGAATATTGGCTACTCTTGAAACATTTATAGCATCATAATCATCAAAAACCGGATAAACTAACGGATCAAATCTTTGTGTAAGAATTAATTCTTTATGTCGTCTGGGTATATCAAGGTTTGTAAGCCACATTGCATTTCCAAGACTTCTCCACTTTTGTCCATATTCATCTATCCAAAACCTTGTTTTTCTTGGTTCTGTATCACTTGGAACTTTAAATGACATATCCCCAAAGTGATAGCCAACCCAAGCTTTATTCTCCTTGATATAAGGAAAAATCTCTTTATAAGTAATTGCATTTTGATTTCCTATCAACAAAAACTTTTTCTTATACTTCATTAATAACGAGAATAGTGATGCAAACAAACTAAATGGCGGGTTTGTACAACAAATATCGCATTTTTTCAAGTATTCTATGCATTCATCTGAGCGAAAATCTCCGTCTCCTTTTAGTTTTTTTACCGTTCCCTTTCTACTTAACATTTCCTTTATTGTTTCATCATCAACTTCTGAATCACTTTCCCCGGGCATACGTGAAATTTCAAGAACATAACCGTTTCTCGAAACAATAGGATTGCCCTCTTCATCCTCAATCGTCAGAACCATTTGAACGTTATTTTTGATAGTATCAATTTTAGATGCTCCATAAGAAGTGCATATCAATTTTTTTATTCGCAATATATTAAAATTCTTCAAAAAATAATATGTAAAATTTGACTCATACGGATCATCACAATTGCATAAAACCACCTTACCTCTGAACTGTTTTTCATAATGTCTAAGCTCATCAGCTATAGTTTCATATGTTGTATACCATTCATCCGTATCAGCAGAATACTTAGCATTATTTAAAATTGCATTTCCTAACATATTCATTAACCTTTCTTTATCCGACTCTGTAGTACCGTAAGTCATCCACCTTCAAATCAAATCTGACAAGATAATAATTACCACTCCGTTTTGCTGTTATATGTTTAATTTTATTTCTCCAATTGTTTTCTCCTCTTTCTCATTTTTATTTCCCGCGCTTCAACGGCTTAATGTTTGAGATACAGAAAAAGCATTAGTCCAATGAAATATATGGTTTCAATATCTCTCTCATATCATCATACTCTAGACGCCTCTTTTGATACAGTTCCTTTTGTAATGCATCTAAAGCCTTTCGATTATCCTTTAAAGCTTTCGCTGCTTCCGCCATTTGATTTGCTAATATCTCATTTATCCGTTTATATATTCTTTCACCGAGTGGCGATGTCATGAACTTTTCGATGTCATCAACATCCAAATAAGAAACCATAAAATCATCTTCCATTGCATAACAGGTAAGATATTCTCTGGCAAGACTTGTCGCATACTTCAGGTCAACGCCCAGTCCTATTGTAATACCCCTATTCTCGCCATATGCCACAACCTCGGCAGCCCTTCCTGCTAAGAAAATACGAATGTGTGAAAGGAAATCTTCTTTTCTCCTATGCTCAATTTTAAAATCAACATAACCGCCAAAATTACCACGCGAAACCACTGTAGCATAATCCGGGTAGAACTTCTTACCTGACAAGAATCCCATCAGTGCATGACCAGCCTCATGATATGTGACTTGCTTGAATTCTTCCGCACCATCACCTGACTTAGTTTCCAGCCCATAATAATATTCCTCAAAACAATCATAGAGGAAACCATAATCTACTTCTGTACATTTCATAACTGCCTGCGACATAGTATAATTAATGACATTTTCAATCTCTGCCAGACTCTGTCCGCTCATTACCCTGGCAAACTTCTCTACATCAACATCACTAAGCCCGCTCAAATCATAAGTCAGCTTTTCTTTGGACATTTCGTCAATCTTTTTCTTGATAAATAATGTTCGGCTATTTAATCCCGGTTTTTTGATTAAAATACTATTTCCAAATCTACGCAACAACGCTTCGTCTAAAATACCAGGATCGTAATTAGTCGCAGCGATTACGAATACCGGTCTGGAAGGATCTGTTTCAAATCCATCCATCTCTGTCAAAAGCTGATTAATAATTCTGGCATCACCGTCGTGCCTTATACGGTCTTTTGCAATCACATCAATCTCATCGATAAATATAATTGATGGTGCATATTTTCTTGCAAGGGAAAATACAGTATGAATATCCTTCACTACTTCATCGCCTGTATGTGAGTGATGGTTTTCCTCATTTTTTAATAACTCAACACCGGTACAGGATATAAACGGACAGTCAGCCTCATTTGCAAGAGCCTTTGCCAGCAAAGTTTTTCCCGTACCGGGTGCACCATACATCAAAATACCCCTTGACACCTTTGCACCGCTTTTTCTGAACCAATCCGGTTTCTCTAGAAAAATCTTGAACTTCCGCAATTCATTGACAGCCTGTTTGTTTCCAATCACATCGTCAAATGTCACTCCCGGACGGTTTTTGTCATTAATCATAACAACTGCCGCATCTTCACCAAAGTCATTGATCTCCTGGTAATTACCGATTTCCAGTTCTATAGTATTTATTTCCTTTTGTTCTAGAATATTTGAATTAAATTCAAGTTTTCGGCCTTTCTTTTGAAGACTTTGCACTTTTTCCTGCAGGAAACACTCTTTCACAAAAGTGCTTAAGTCATACTCCATCTTTGTCATGGAAATGATATCCTCAATACCATTTTCCAATAACTCCTTTTTCTCTGAAGCAAGGTAATCTCTTTCAAAGGATACGGCATATACAGGTGGAGTATTAGGTTGTTTTTGAAGCCAGCGGTATATCTGTGCCGGAACGGAATCATTTAGCAGAAGGCTTTCATAAACCTCTTTTTCCTGTTGTTTTTGACGTAATTTTCCTCCCACCATATTATAATGAAAATCTATTAATATACCATCGATTTGGGTTTCCGGGTCCTTGAGGAGATTCCTGATATTTTTTTCTTGTTCATTTTCTTTTGGTTCGCTTTTTTCAAACTGATGTATATAATAGAGCTTATAGGCGGAGTCCTCTGACATCTTTTCAAAAAGTCTGTGCTTATCCCCTTTTCCATCCTTATTCCCACATATGACAATAAAATTCCTCGTTTCCCTTTTATCTGCTTCCCAGAGATAATTCTTTGCAACATCCCCATCTAATGCTAAAGTCGCCTTTACTTTCTTGATTTTTTCTTTCGCTTTCTCAGACTGCATAAGCCGATAAACCGCTTCCATCACAAACTTCTTGCTTCGTTCAGAGGCGATTCGGGCATCTAAACGATTTCCCATGCTGTACAAAAACAGATACGGAAAGGTCTCCTCATCGTACTCGTATTCAATCTTAAGCTGCCTCTTGACTAATTCTTTTCCTTCTTCGATTCCTTTCTTAACAACCGGTATCAAACTCTTTGCATTTATATGGTTAAATAAAATGACCTTTCCCTTTTGCAATCTTGAGAGTATTTCCGGTGGTATAATCGGTTTTCCGTCTCCGCCCTTGTCGTTTTTTATGGCATCGATAATCGTACTTTCAGGAACGGAAGACAAGTTTTCATCTCTTCTTTCCTCAAAAAACTGCCTTCCTGCATTTGTTGTAAATATACATATCGTATTTGAAAAATCGATATTCTCCTCTTCAAAATTATCATACAAAAATCCACCATCAAGAATAGAAAGGAAAATTTGTTTTACCGGATCACAGGCCTTCTCAATTTCATCAAAAATCAAAACCGCATTAGAATGATCTTGTACGAACCCGGTCAACTCTCCCCTACCGGGCTCTTTCCATGTTTTACCATGACCATATAATTCGTACGCACTGTATTCTTCAATCGTATATTGGTTCATTTGAAACAGCTTCGATACCTCTCCCATCTGTTCTGCCGCACTTTTTGCAAGATATGTCTTTCCAACCCCAGGAGGTCCTATTAACAGATAGGTCGCTTTCGGACCCTTTCTTCTTTTGTCAGGTTCTAATTCTTTGTTAGATTCTAATTCTGAATAGAATAGACCAGAAAGAAATTCATCCAAGGCAATATCCTGTCCATAAATCTTTTTCGAAAGTTCGCTTCTCATTTCATCAAACTTTTGTTTTATTTCAGCAAACGAAAGTGATTCGTCATTTTTATTTTTAAAGTAATTGCTTTTTTGCAGATCGGGATTAATAAAAGAACCAGACACGTTCATAAGTTCATCTCGGTATACACTATTCTCAGTCATTTCCCGATACAAGTCGATCAGAGAATGACCACCCTGTTTGATATATTTTTCCATATGTTTGTATGTGATGCTATTCGTTTCACGATTTTCTTTACTTCTTGTTTCTGCAATGTTTCTGCATTTTACTAAGATCTCATCAAAGCCAATAATATCCATATCATATTTTTCAAAACGTTGTTTCAACTCACGATACTCATCCGAAGTCTCCCATGCATCAATGGCAGCCTTAACCCAGTCGGAAGCCGATAATTTCGGCTGTAAAAGTTTTGTCTTCCTCATCTCATCGTATATACTAATAAAACTTATTAAAATATACCTTGAGTTAAATATAAATTCAAGCAATGCGGTATATAATGCAACTACATTATATCTGCCCACATAAGATCCTGCATAATTGTCACCCACAACACATAAAAGAATCTCAACCCATGGTTCATTCCGCCGTAATTCTTCAGGTAAGTCCAGCATACTGTACACTTCTTCTTCCTTCGTATGGTCAAAATTGTTCGTATTAGGTTCTTTGTAATTCTCTTCTTTCACACTATGTACCTCCGAAATTTTTGGTATCATCAATCCTTTTGCAACACTTTTCTTGATTTCATCAACTTATGGCTTTGGATATTCAGCCAGTAATTGTCCGACAAAAGTAGAAATTGCAACAGTATCATATCCTATAATATTATCAGCCTTCTTATCTCTATAGATATCGGTAAGATCACTCAAATTCAAGTCCCAACTACATTCTTGCAGCAATTCTCTAAGTCTGTTTGCGGCAAACCATTTTTCTCGTGGTTCCGCGTCCTTTGTACGTATTATAAGGATAGTTTCTTCCATTAACTGTGCGATATGCCATAACGGAACTCCCCATGATTCCTGCGGTTTATCGCTTATATCACCCACTAACCACTTTTCTTGTGATTCATCCGCATCCGAAATATACCACCTATCATGTTTCTTTCTATTCAATGTTAATCCCCCTCGTTTACTTTTCATACATTAAAATCGTCCTATTTTTCCACTCTTTACTTATTCATCCATTTCGCTTGCTTTGTGTTTACCTTCGCGAACAATATATCATTCATCTATATTGTTTTATCCCAACGTAACACTTCTTTGGCTTTGGGATCAATCACAAGTCGAAATGTGTCTCCGTCAATTGTATGTTTATGACAATCTAATACAATTGGGTACTTCTCAATAACCTTAATAAATTTCCTGATGACATGAGTCCATTAAAATTTCCCAACTGGTTGCATTAGGATCTTCTTTAGGAACGCTAGTGAGATTTTTAATAATATCTTCATTGCACTGTCTAGGGATAAATATTATTCCGGTTTTCATAGAAAGAACCAAATAGGAACTTTTATTTTTCTCAAGTTGTGTCTTGAGTACATTTGTCATATTAATACCTGGGCCTGTATACACAAGAAGGTTATTTGTCTCTTGAAACTGCGATTTAATTTCATTTCGTACATATTGAATACCGTCCTCATTATAATCAGCGCCATCTCGTGTCACTATAAATACAGGACTAGCATTTTTTACGTTTTTATCCATTGGACGCATTCTTAATAATTCAGTCATATTGATTCTCCTTTAAAATACTTATAATCTGACGATGTTTGATTGGATCATCGTCAACATTCAACACTCTCATTTATTATTTCTCCTTTTAATTTGATATTTCTTTATTATATTTAAACAATTGTTTTATCATATATTTGTTTTTGGCAATAAAATATGCAACTCTCCGAAGATTTTCAAAAGTATTCGGATCAATCATTTCAGAAATATGGATTTCACAGCTATATTTACGTTTATATTTACCTCTAGTGTATTTCTTATCCAAATCATAATAGATAGCTGGCATTCCCTTGATTTCCACATATAAACGTTGGTCATTCCATAGTTTTAAGGACACTTTGTCAAATCCATACTTTTTAAACTCATTCAAAAGGGCATCCGTTAATGAAATAGGTTCTCCATCAATTTCCCAATCTACCAATTCAAGTGACCCATGTTGTTCAATCACTTGTGCCTTAAAATCCTCTTTTGTTTCAACAACCGGAAGTTCCAAATTTTTTTCATTTAAAAACATTTTGTATTCTTCCTCTGAAGAGCACTTCTTATATTTCTCTTTCCTTTGTTGAATGTCCTTCATTGCCTTATTAGCCAAATTCCAATCCGTATAAATCCCCCTCGGCATAAACTCTTCTCCAAAAAGTATATAATAGTTCTTTGATTTTTTATTCATCGCTTCACTCCTTCTATTCGAATTTAAACGATAACTGTTCCATCTGTTTTATATGATTTTACAACCATAATATTGAAACTTTATATTAAAAAAGTATACAATCTAGCAGCCAGATCATGTTTTTATTATATCACGATGATGAGTTACAATAAAGCGTCAGTAAAAAAATAATCTTATAATATATCAAAAGAATATACTTTATCCTTCAAATACATTTTTCCAACAAACCGATTGCCGTTGCTATATCTTCTTTTATCCGCTTATATCCGTCAGTCTTATTAAGTCTGTGATCCATATATAGCCTTCGGTTGAGCTCGATTATCACGGAACTGACACGCCTGTCACTCCGGTAATACTTGATTGGAACAATACATCCGGCAAAAGGTCTGTTGAGCTCTACCGAATATCCTCTCTGCCTGAAATATCCGCAGAGTTCTTCCTCAACCTGCCCCGGTGTATGATACTCATCAGTTCCTATACAGATATCCGGACGGTTATAGTCCTGATCAAATTCATACGGAAGCGGTTCGTCATAAAATGAATAACCGTCAACAATAAGACATTTTCCATATCTTTTCAATTTCTCCGCCACTTCAGTTTCAAAACGTTTATGATACCTGTCATAATACCGGACAAGCAAGCTCTCCTTATGCCTAGAAGAGATTGACTTAAGTTCGCTGCCATCTGAACAGGACGTGTAGATTGCTCCCATGCCTATGGAAACCATGACCTCCTTTGAATCATCCCTAAAACGTTCAGGATCACATACAAGTCTTGATACATGAAATCGAAGCATCCTGTCCCCGGTATCGTACAGATTATCGCAATAATGATCCGTCATTACATTGAGTTCATGTACAATGTCCTGTGTGGTGAAATACTTCATTTCTTCTAATGGTATGTACGTCGCTGAATGCGGTACATTAATAAGAATGGGATTGTTCTTTTGCATATTTGTCTCCTTTTCCTTCTACAAAGAGGCTGCAAAAGACATCTTTCCCATGACTAGTGCACATAGAAAAGACCCATCGTCTCGATGGGTCTGTAAAATACAATATCATTCCCATTGATCAAGCTTTGGCACCTTACCCCCTTATGAGGCAGGTTGTCGTACGGTCACAGGGCTTGTCCCTCTCGCACTCTTCATAGGTATTTTATATTTTTGAATTATAGCATTATCGTTTTATAATTGCAAATTTATTATCAATGAAAGTAAAACTTGATAAGATATATTATACAATATATAATATATATAATATATATAATATATACGGTATAAAAATATATAATACATAGGAAAATCATATCATGGCAAATTCCGAAACCAACGAAATAACAAAAGAAATGTCAATAAATATTACAAGAGGCTATAACAAGACTTTTATTGCATATAAGCTTTTAAAGACAACCTTTTACGGTGAAGAATATCAGAACAATTATCTAAAAGACCCGTTCGAAATGTCCTATTTCTGCAGAGCATTTAATATAACTCAATATGGTAAGACAAAGCAGCAAAACCGGATTAAAAACAGATACAAAAAGTACAAGAATATTCCCGGTATAGATTCTTATTTCATACACATGATACAATCCTTTTATCCGGGATTTCCTTGGGAATATCCCACCATGGATGTATTATTGGAAAAATATAAAATAAGGTCAGAGACTGTTCATAATTTGCACGAAAACGTATATGATAATTCTTATGGTCAGACTCCTGCCAACAATTACAATTCCACCAACACATCTCAAAATTATAATATGAATAACACTTCGGACTCAACAAAAAATGTTACTGATGGTTTCAATAATCAAAAGCTCACAAATGACGAAATATCATTGATTTCCGAAAACAACGACCATTCCGAACAATTTGAAAACAACGACCGTTTCGAACAATCCGAAAACAGCAGTTCATATCCAAAGATTAATTTCAACTTTGTAAATATTATTGGATGTATGATCTTTATGTGTATCGGTCTTGGCAGCATGAAAAATGGGGGCTCACCTATTGTAGGATTTATATTTTTTGCAATTGGTTTGGCATGTCTTATCTCTTTCAACATAGATGATTAATGAATAGGTTTTACCGAAAAGTATTGACAGTAATTCTGTCAATTTCTTTGCGGTGAAATCCATCTTTTCACTGAGTAACTTCTTAAGAAAAAATGCAATGCATAATTCACTGAATATATTCGACAAAAAATTGACCCATCAAGTTTGATGAGTCCTTATTCTCAATATGGTTCTTGATTAATCATCATCATCAAAATTGCCCAAGAGTTTTCTTTGGGATTTTGGTCATAAACTTTTATCAGGTTATCAACGATCTGTTGATTACATTCTTTTGGGAAAAACATTATGCCCTTGTCGTATGACAAAACACAATAAGCATCTGGGTGTTTTTCAAGCTATGCTTTTAGCACCTTTAAATAGTTAAGACCGGGACCGGTATACGCAACAAGGTCATTTTTCTCTTGGAATATTTCTTTGATTTTATCTTCCACATAACAAAGACCCTTATCAGTATAATCGCTTCCGTTACGTGTCACGATGTATACAGTAGTTGCTTTTCTTGGGTTGTCACCCATTGGGTGCATTCTCAATAATTCGATCATAAAATTTCTCCCTTCTGGCTCTTTTCAATATCTTCTTGAAGTTGTTGAAGCGCATATTGCAAATCATTCAACTGAGAAAATTGAGAACCAATATTTTTTGGTTGTTTATAATTTATGATATATTGCCATTACTGTCCATACAACTTTAAATATATATAATGTAATATCCATCATCCACAGTCCTTTCCAAGCAAGAAACCTAATGTTATATATTTAATATGTGTTTTTCTCTAACTTTTTGTTCATCATTAACAGTCGGCATAATTTTCTTTACAAAAAAAAGAACACCATTCATGATGATGTTCTTTTCTGTTCACTATTGTATACTTTATAACACATTTGCTGCCCATTTTTAAAGTTTTTCATATATGTGACAGCGTTATCGTAATTTATAAAAATGGAATTCATAAAAATTACATTATTACTTAACCCCGCTTTCAGCAATTGCCGCTTGTGCTGCAGCAAGACGTGCAACAGGTACACGGAATGGTGAACATGATACATAATCAAGTCCGATCTTATGACAGAACTCAACTGATGTAGGATCTCCACTATGCTCGCCACAGATACTGATGCGAACGCTGTTTTTATACTCAATCAGAAATTTCTGTCTCTATCTTGTCTGTTGTATAAAAATCTTCTTACTTCCATAATTTTTCTATCATCCATGTGTATGACAACATAGTAAACAGTGAAATTCTTTACATAAATCCTATAATAAGGATACTCTCGCTCTTTTACTGAATGATACGGCTCAAAGCTCTCACAATTTGGAAGTCTATCCAATATAGCCTTTTCTACAACATCAATCAGATCATCTGCCGCTTCCGGATTAAAAAGCTTCTCTCTGATATAAGTAACTTTTTCGTACATATCTTCATAAAAAAGAGGCAGATACCTTAACTCATATTCATTTTCCATTGGCAGTTCCTCGGAGTTTTGAAAACATCTCTTCATGTGTATATCTCTCATCTGTTTCTTTAGCCTGTCTGTCAGCGACATCCAAAGCATACTCAATATCATCTGTAAGTCTCGAATACGCATCTAAACTAAGAACAACCATTGAACCATAACCATTTTTTGTAAGATATACGGGCTGTCCCGTCTTAACAACATCCTCAATATCTGTAAACTTATTTCTCAAATCTGAAACCGGTCTAATCTGAATCATATTATCACTCCTTTATCATAATTAAGATAATATAACGCCATCTATGATTGTATTATACTCATTTAGCACGTAATATACAATATGTTTTTTACCCATTTTTTCTCAAAAAAAGGGACCGAATAATTCAACATATTCGTCAAATTATCCGATCCCTTATTAGATTTAAATTAAAACTCTATGAGTTAATTACGCTTCTGCGGCAATTGCAGCCTGTGCAGCAGCAAGACGTGCAACAGGTACACGGAATGGTGAACATGATACATAATCAAGTCCGATCTTGTGGCAGAACTCTACTGATGTAGGATCTCCACCGTGCTCACCACAGATACCGATGTGGAGGTTAGGATTAACCGGCTTACCAAGCTTGATAGCCATCTCCATTAACTTACCAACACCTGTCTGGTCTAACTTAGCGAATGGATCATTCTCGAAGATCTTAGCATCATAGTAAGCATCAAGGAACTTACCAGCATCATCACGAGAGAATCCAAATGTCATCTGAGTAAGGTCGTTAGTACCGAAGCAGAAGAAGTCTGCGTCCTTAGCGATCTCGTCAGCTGTAAGAGCTGCACGAGGAATCTCAATCATTGTACCAACTTCATACTCTAAATTAGCACCAGCAGCAGCGATTTCAGCATCAGCAGTCTCAACTACTACTTTCTTAACATATTTTAACTCTTTGATTTCGCATACAAGTGGAATCATAATCTCCGGCTTAACTGTCCAGTCAGCATGTGCCTTCTGAACCTCTATAGCAGCACGGATAACTGCCTTGGTCTGCATCTTAGCGATTTCAGGATATGTAACTGCAAGACGACATCCACGATGACCCATCATAGGGTTGAACTCCTTAAGGTTCTCAACGATAGCCTTAACTTCATCTAAAGACTTACCAAGATCCTCAGCAAGCTTCTTCTGCTCTGCTTCCTCGTGAGGAACGAACTCATGAAGCGGTGGATCAAGGAAACGAATTGTAACAGGGTTACCCTCAAGTGCCTCGTAAAGAGCCTTGAAGTCACTCTGCTGATAAGGAAGAATCTTATCAAGAGCTTTCTCTCTTGCCTCAACTGTATCTGCACAAATCATCTCACGGAATGCAGCAATTCTGTCCTCTTCGAAGAACATATGCTCTGTACGGCAAAGACCGATACCCTCTGCTCCAAGCTCTCTAGCCTTCTTAGCATCTGAAGGTGTATCAGCGTTAGTACGAACTTTAAGTTTTCTATACTTGTCAGCCCACTCCATGATCTGGCCAAACTCACCAGCGATAGTAGCGTCAACTGTCTTAATCTCGCCTTCGTAAATGTTACCTGTAGAACCATCAATTGAGATGTAGTCACCCTCTTTGAATGTCTTACCTGCAAGTGTGAACTGCTTGTTCTCCTCATCCATGTTGATATCACCACAACCAGATACACAGCATGTTCCCATACCACGTGCAACAACGGCTGCATGAGATGTCATACCACCACGAACTGTAAGGATACCCTGTGCAGACTTCATACCTGTAATATCCTCAGGTGATGTCTCAAGACGAACAAGAACAACTTTCTCTCCACGTCCTGCCCATTCAACAGCGTCATCAGCTGTAAATACACACTTACCGCAAGCAGCTCCAGGAGAAGCACCAAGTCCCTTTCCAAGAGGTGTAGCAGCCTTAAGTGCTGCAGCATCGAACTGTGGATGAAGAAGTGTATCAAGGTTACGAGGATCGATCATTGCTACAGCTTCTTTCTCTGTCTTATGTCCTTCCTTAACAAGGTCACAAGCGATCTTCAAAGCAGCAGGAGCTGTTCTCTTACCATTTCTACACTGAAGCATGTAAAGCTTCTTATTCTCAACAGTGAACTCCATATCCTGCATATCATGATAGTGATTCTCTAAGATATCACAAACTTTGATGAACTCAGCATAAGCCTCAGGGAACTCCTGCTCCATCTGAGCGATTGGCATAGGTGTACGAACACCTGCAACAACGTCCTCGCCCTGTGCGTTCTTAAGGAACTCACCCATAAGCTTGTTCTCACCTGTAGCAGGGTCACGAGTAAATGCAACACCTGTACCAGACTCATCATTAAGGTTACCGAATACCATAGGCATTACGTTAACAGCTGTACCCCATGAATAAGGGATATCATTATCACGACGATATACATTAGCACGAGGATTATCCCATGAACGGAATACTGCCTCGATAGCGAGCTTCAACTGCTCTACAGGATCTGAAGGGAAGTCCTGTCCTAACTGCTTCTTGTACTCAGCCTTGAACTGCTCTGCAAGAGTCTTAAGATCTTCTGCTGTAAGATCTACGTCAAACTTAACACCCTTCTCTTCTTTCATCTTGTCAATTAACTGCTCGAAATATTTCTTACCAACTTCCATAACGACATCTGAGAACATCTGGATGAAACGTCTGTATGAATCATATACGAAACGCTCGAAAGCAGGATCTGAGTTACCTGCGATCATTGATGCAACAACATCGTCGTTAAGACCAAGGTTAAGGATCGTGTCCATCATACCGGGCATTGAAGCTCTAGCACCTGAACGAACTGAAACAAGAAGTGGATTCTCTTTGTCACCGAACTTCTTACCGTTAATCTCTTCCATCTTCTTAACGCCTTCCATAGCCTGAGCCATGATCTCGTCGTTAATCTTACGTCCGTCCTCATAGTACTGTGTACAAGCCTCTGTTGTAATTGTGAAGCCCTGTGGTACAGGAAGACCGATACTAGTCATCTCTGCGAGGTTAGCACCCTTACCTCCAAGCAGATTACGCATAGTCATGTCGCCTTCACTGAACATGTAGACCCATTTGTTTGCCATTGTAAATATACCTCCTACTAGTAAATAATATTTACCCGGACCAATTGCAGCAATCTGCAATACCTGTCCAAAGTCTGTTAATCATTATAGCACAAAATGAATAAAATATAAAAGGGTTTTTTCTATATTTTGTGAAAAAAAACAAACATGTCCCACTTGTCTAAAAGCTCATTCATTTTTAGTACTAAATGCACTAAAAAAGCTGTGGCTCATTCTGTTGAACCACAGCTTAAAATTCTTTGATTATATGTTTTTATTTGATAATTCTTACAGCCTTATCGATTGATGCGTAATCATAGTTAGAAATCTTGATTCCTGTCTGAGGATTACTTGCATGAACAATCTGTCCACCACCAATATATATAGCCACATGTCCAAATCCTCTGTAGAAGATAAGGTCTCCCGGCTGAAGGTTGTCAAGACTTACGCTCGTTCCGTCTCCTGCCTGTGAAGCAGCTGTTCTTGAAAGCGAATATCCAAAATGCTTATATACTGACTGTACAAATCCTGAACAGTCTGCACCGTCTGTCAAGCTTGTTCCACCATACACATAAGGATTACCAACGAACTGAACTGCGTAGTCAGCGACTGCCTGTCCTGATGTTGTCGAGCTTTCCTGCTTAACTGTTTCTGTGGATGTCTTTTCTTCCTTTACAACTAAATCAGTCTTTTCAACTGTTTCTTTCTTCTTTTCCTTCTTAGGTGCCTCTGTTGTGGCAGGTGCTTCTGTTGTAGCAGGTGCCTGTGTTGTAGCAGGTGTCTCTGTTGTCGTCTGAGGCTCTGTTGTTGTCTGAGTCTGCTGTGCCTGCTCCTGCTGTGTTTGAGCTTCCTGTGCTGCTATATCTGCCTGACGAGCTGCTTCCATAGCCTGCTCTTCTTCTATGGTAATTGCTGTCTCATATACGTAATCAACATATACAAACTCACCTGAAACATAACCTGTCTGATCATCTGTTATAGCAACCTTGTACCAACCATTCTCTTCACCCAACAATGTAAGTGCCTGTCCATTGTCTGTCTGTGATACCACATCACTGTCTGTAGACTCTTCTGCACGAACATTAAGTGTGTCAGCAGTAACTCTTACTACCTGATCACAGTTGTTCTCAATATAATCTTCTGCATCGCTTCCGAAAAGAAGATAATCATTATTCACATAACCATAAGCATTACCTGAAGAAACAAGTGACCACTGATCACCCTTCTCTACAACAGTACCAACATTACCGTTATAGAACTTTCCTACAACCTCAGCATCCTCAGATGCTTCAGTACGAATGTTAAGATAACTTTCTATATTCGCAACCACTTGATTGCTCTCAACCTTGGCAGCCTTACTCTCTATTACTGTCTCCGGCTCACTTTCAGTCTGTGCAACCTCAACCGGCTCTTCTGTTGTCTCAAGAGCCACCTGATTAACTAATGTTCCTTTGTCAAAACTGTTATTAATATCAACACTGTTCTCAATAGCTTTACTAATTAATACCGGTGTATCAGATACACTATTCTTGGCGCCGGTCTGATCTGCAAAACCGCCTGCCATCAACGACAACGTAGCAACTGCAATCATAGAACTACGAACCAAATTCTTTTTCATAATATACCTCGTTTTATTTCTTTTTTAAATGTTACAATTCTGTTACAATTATTACACCATACACATAATAACAAACTTTGTAATTTATGTCAACTTATTTTTTCCTTTTTTTTCGTTATTTCTCATTTATTTGACAACATTATGTAATGTTACAATTTCGAAATATGAAAAAAACAGCAGACATTTTTATGTCTGCCGCCTTTGTTTTAATTATGATTTATATCCTATTTATTCTATTAGAAAGCAAGTTTTTCCTCAAAATATGCCTTGAGATCACTGATAGCGATTCTCTCCTGTTCCATTGAATCTCTATCACGTACTGTTACTGCATTATCTTCTTCAGAATCAAAATCATATGTTACGCAGAACGGTGTACCAATCTCATCCTGTCTTCTGTAACGCTTTCCGATATTTCCTCTGTCATCAAACTCACAGTTCCAATATTTTGAAAGCTCTGCAAATACTTTCTCGGCGCCTTCGTTAAGCTTTTTAGAAAGTGGGAGCACACCAATCTTAACAGGCGCGATTGCCGGATGGAAATGAAGAACTGTACGTACATCATTCTTCTCTGCATCGAGCACTTCCTCATCATACGCTTCACAAAGGAATGCAAGAGTTACACGGTCAGCACCAAGCGACGGCTCAATAACATAAGGAATGTACTTCTCTTTTGTTTCATCATCAAAATACTCCATAGGTTCGCCGGAAACATTCTGATGCTGTGTAAGGTCGTAGTCTGTACGGTCTGCAATACCCCAAAGTTCACCCCAATCGGTAAACGGGAACGCATACTCGATATCAGTTGTTGCATTACTATAGAAAGAAAGCTCTGCCTTATCATGATCACGAAGTCTTAAGCTCTCCTCTTTGATTCCCAAATCGAGCAACCATTTATAACAGAAGTTTCTCCAATATTCGAACCACTCAAGGTCTGTACCCGGTTTGCAGAAGAACTCAAGCTCCATCTGCTCAAACTCTCTTGTTCTAAATGTGAAGTTACCCGGTGTAATCTCATTACGGAATGACTTACCAACCTGTCCTATTCCGAAAGGAACTTTCTTTCTTGATGTTCTCTGAACATTCTTGAAGTTAACAAAAATACCCTGCGCCGTCTCCGGACGAAGATATATTGTTGCAGAAGAATCTTCTGTAACGCCCTGGAAAGTCTTGAACATAAGATTGAACTCTCTGATATCGGTAAAATTATGCTTACCACACTGCGGACAAACAATTCCCTTATCTGCTATGTACTGCTGCATTTCCTCATGAGACCAGCCATCAACAGAACTTTCAAGAGTTACGTTGTTCTCAACTGCATAATCCTCAATAAGCTTGTCTGCACGATGTCTTGCGTGACACTCCTTACAGTCCATAAGAGGATCCGAAAAGCTTCCAAGATGTCCTGAAGCAACCCAAGTCTGTGGATTCATAAGAATTGCACAATCAACACCTACATTGTATGGATTCTCCTGAATGAACTTTTTCCACCATGCTTTTTTTACATTGTTCTTAAGTTCTACACCGAGATTACCGTAATCCCATGTGTTTGCCAAACCACCATATATTTCCGAACCCGGATATACAAATCCTCTTGATTTTGCTAATGCTACAATCTTGTCAAATGACTTTTCCATTTCTTATACCTGCCTTTTTATTATCTAATTACAAAAATACTGTCTTTCTTACCGGAAGTTGTTGCTACTCCGTCCTTAACAGTAACTTCGTCATTGTAATACAGAAGCTCTCCTTTGATAACAACATCTGTAGCTTCTGAAACCGTAAATACCTTAGCTTTTTTCTCTGCCATGATATCCGCCGGTTTTGCCTTCTTATCATCAGCTGATGTAAAACTACCTGTAAGCTCAGACTCTTTCACATCAGATATATCCTTATACTTATAATCAAGAAGATTAAAACTGTTATAACAGTCTATATCCTTATAACTTACAACAAGCTTAACCTTGCTCATATCTTCCGTATTAATAGATTCCATCTTAATTACATTACCGGCACTGTTATTGTATGACTCAATCTGAGACTCCACATAACTTATAAGACTGTCAGCCCCAACCGATGTCCCTTTGAAATCTTCAACAGACACTTCCACAAGTGACCCGTTCTTCTTAAGGACAAGTGTGTTTTTGTCATATTGTTCAGCGTAATCCGTGCATCCGGTTAATACAAATATAAGCATTGCCAACGCTGTAATAACCTTTAATCTTTTCATCCTGCGCACCTCACAAAAACTTTTCATCTAATATCAACCCATACATTTTACAGGAGATTTGATAATATTTCAAGATAAAGAATTAAGAATTTCCAACGACTTAAATTTTTTATCTACATGCTTTTCAAAATACCAGCCAACAACCGTATCAAACTCTCTTAAAATATCGTCTGACAAATCAAATGTATATAGCTTATTTATTGCACTGCTAAGCACATATTGTATCGTATAAACAGTAGTTTCATTTATAAGCTTTGCATCTGAAGCACTTTTTGTACACTTATCACACAACAATCCGTCGCTGTTATTGCTGTAACTTATAAGCTTATCATTGCCACATTTGGCACATGAAAATGCTGACATCATTTCACCGTCAAGGGCAAGCATCTTAAGTTCAAATATTCTTCTTATAAGAAGCGGTTTTAATTTCTTTGCTTCTAACGCTTTAAGAGATGCATATATAAGATTGATAACATTGGTATCACCAATCCCCTCTACGCACAAATATTCCAATATCTCGCCAAAATATGTGCCGTAACATATTCCTTCTATATCGTTTTTTAAGTCACGAAAATACTCCTTAACCTCACCGCCGACAAACCTGTACGCATCATATCCTTCAAAAAGCGCAAAGGTTCCAAAGTTAAACGGCTCGGTTATTCCAGAAAATGAGCTGTTCATTTTTCTTGCTCCGTTTGCAAACGCAGTAATCTTACCGCGTTCTTTTGTAAGAATTACAAGTCTTTTATCGTAATCTCTAACCGGAGAACTGCTTAAAATTATACCCTTAAGCTCAACCTTTTCTTTCATAACTCATCCTTTTGATAACCATAATTCTTAAGGAGAAAATCGCTGTCACGCCAATCCTTTTTCACCTTAACCCATAGTTTCAAATTAACTTTCGTATCAAGAAGTCGCTCTATATCGCATCTTGCATTTGTACCGATTTTTTTAAGCATCGCACCCTTCTTGCCAATGATGATTCCTTTGTGCGAATCACGTTCACATATTATGGTTGCATCAATATCAACAAGTCCACCGCCCTCTCGGTCCTTCATCCTGTCAATCACAACAGCTATACCGTGAGGAACTTCCTTATCAAGACTTCTAAGTGCCTTCTCTCTTATAATCTCCGCAACAATTGCTCGCTCCGGCTGATCTGTGATTGTGTCCTCATCATAATACTGCGGACCTGCCGGCAAATACGAAAATATAGTCTTTAAAAGTTCATCTGTATTCTTACCCTTAAGTGCTGATACAGGAACAATCTCTTTGAAGTCATAAATATCCTTATACATATTGATAGCCTCAAAAACCTGCTTGTCCTCGACACTATCGGTTTTATTGACAACTAATATAACAGGAGTCTTGACCTTTGAAAGTCTTTCTACAATGTATTTCTCTCCCGGGCCAATAAAATCAGATGGCTCAACTAACCACAAAATAACATCTACTTCATTTAATGTATTCTCTGCAGCCATAAGCATATACTCACCAAGCTTATTCTTAGCACGGTTAATTCCCGGTGTATCAAGGAAAACTATCTGTCCTTCATCACAACTATACACTGTCTGTATTCTGTTTCTTGTGGTCTGTGCCTTGTTACTCGTTATTGCTATTTTCTGTCCGATTAAATGATTCATAAGCGTTGACTTACCAACATTTGGTCGTCCGATAATTGTAACAAATCCTGACTTGTATTCTGCCATCTTTTCTCCTTTTCGTATTATACCAAAGTTCTCACTTCATTAAAGAGTTCTGCTTCTTTCTCTATAACTTCCTCGTCACCTAATGCCGCAACACACTTCTCATCAACAATCGCCTGTATATATGGCGCAAGTTTTCTAATACTTTCCACATCACATGAAAGAATATCATTTCTGTCTTTTTGAAGCATTGCATCATCTATACCCGTCAGATAACATACAAAATCAAACACACCTTCCGCTGACGGTGTCATCGGCGTATCAATTTTGGCAATAGTTCCTATTATATACTTAAGCATATCCTGCTCATCTGCATCAAAGTTCTTAACGTAATCAACCGCGTTGCGGTAAACATCATACGTTCTCGAAAGGTTTGGATCTCTGTAGGATGTAAAATAAGACTCACCTGTTCTTGAGAAGTTACACATACATCCGTATGCACCACCCTGTACTCTTACATTTAACCAGAGATAATCATACGAGAATATCATTTGAAGTACCTTAAGAGCTCCGTCATAAGGAAGTCCCGCATTGGTGTAGTCTCCACCCATTGCAGCATACTGAACCTTGCTTGCTGTTTTGAAGCCCTCATTTCTCTTTACGAGTTCAACTTCCGAGGCTGCCTTGTCAGTTTCTGTCTTACTCATATGTTTTGAAAGACTGTTAAGTGCCTCCTCCAAAACATCTGTTATATCCTGCTTACCTGTATACGAAACGATAAGGTTATCAGGACTTGCAACCAATCTCAAAGCTTCCTTTAAGTTCTTGCAAAGTCCATCGTAAGACTCTTCGAAGTTTTTATTAATCGAGTTTACGAACTCATAGAAGGAAATACCGTCTGTTATTTCCTTAACATACGCACCCTTTGAGAAGTAAGACAAACATCTGCCGGACATTGCAGCATGACCGCTTTCTGTTATACCGGTCTTCATCTGCGAACTCATCTCGGCAATTATTTCCTTAAGCCTCTTCTTATTTGTTATGTCAGATGTAAAAAGAATCTCTTCCATAAGGTTAAATGCATCCGACAAGTTATCTGAAAGTGCTTTTGTTTTTGCAGCAAAATATACTTTGTACCCGGTGTCATCGCCAATCGTTGGTGTAACATTGGTAGAAAAACCTATTCCACCTGATACTATATCAATCTCATTAGCAAGCTGTCCGTAAGAATAATTTTTTGTATCAACCTCTTTGTAAATGTTAGAAAGAAGCGCTACATAAGGTAGCATTGCCGTCGGGATATCATTTAGCATAAAGTAATAACCGACATATGCTATTTTGTTCGTTTCTATATCATGACGTATTAGCTTATAACCGGCAACTTCTGACTCAATATTGCTTAGCTTCATTGCTTTCTTGTCAAGGTCTTCTTTCTTGAGCATAGGAATCTTTTTAAGGTCTTCCTTAGGCGTAGGCTCAGACTGATATGCGATAAGTTCGCGAGTCTGCTCGACAAGTTTTGCAATTTCTTCCTTGCTCAAGCTCTTCTTATAATCAGCAAGCTTCTTTGCAATATTGTCTTCTATCTCCTTGTTAAGTCCTTTTTTCGGAATTCCTGTCAGTATTGTTTTGTGTGTATTGTCAAGAATACACTCCTTAAGCATATCCGTATAATAAGCCGTTCCAATCTGTTTTTTCAAAAACTCAAACGCATCATTATACTTAAAATATGAGAAAGGCTTGTCATCATCATAAAGCCACGAATTAAATGCACCAAGACCATACATAAGTCCCTTTGGATAACGTCCGTAATTGGCCTCTCTCATCTTGAACTCAAAATGATTAATTGCACCCTTAAGCACTTTCTCCTCTATGCCGTTATCAATAAGTGACTTTAGTGTATCATTTATTATAGAAACAAATCGTTCCTTATCCTCTACCTTACAACCCTTTGCAATAATCGAATAAGTCGGCTGACGCAAACTCTCCTCATATGAGCTAAACACGTCATTGCTTATTCCTGCATCAACAAGTGCTTTCTTAATAGGTGCACCCGGCACATCAATAAGTGCATAGTCAAGCACCGTAAATGCAATGCTTCTTACTCTTTCCTCCTTTGTCTTAACGCACACATTGTAACTTAAGTATGTGTTATCCAACTCATCTTCCGCCTCGGAAAGTGGGTAGTTAATTTCAATATCCTGAGCCTTATCAAATGCAGGCTGCTCATTTATACTTGAGTCAACCTCAAGATAATCGAACGCACTCAAATATTCCTTATCGATATATTCAAGTTCCTTTTTTGCATCAACATCACCATATAAATAAATGTAGCTGTTAGACGGATGATAATACTTTCTGTGGAAATCAAGGAACTCCTCGTATGAAAGTTCAGGAATATGAACAGGATCTCCACCCGAATCGCAACCATATGTCGTTGTCGGCAAGAGTGATCTTTGTATCTCCTGCATAAGCTGCTGCTCTGCTGATGAGTACGCACCCTTCATTTCATTATAGACAACTCCGTTGTATGTGATATCATCATCTTCATTTTCAAGATGATAATGCCAGCCTTCCTGCTTCAATATCTTGTCATTTGTATATGTGTTGGGATAAAAAACCGCATCAAGATAAACATCCATAAGATTGTGATAATCCTTGTCATTGACTGATGCAATTGGATATACGGTTTTATCGGGATAAGTCATTGCATTTAAGAACGTGTTAAGAGAACCCTTGGCAAGTTCAACAAAAGGATCCTTTGCAGGAAACTTTTTTGAACCGCAAAGAACGGAATGCTCAGTAATATGTGCCACACCTGTATCATTGGTCGGCGGTGTACGAAAACCTATATAGAAAACTTTGTTCTTGTCATCATTCTTGACATACAGAACTTTTGCTTTTGTCTTATTATGTTCCAAAAGATATGCCGTTCCGTTAACCTCGCTTATATCTTCTTTCTTAATTAAAGTATAATTATCAATATTCAAGTTCACACCTCCAAAAGTTCTTTATTATACACAAAATCCAGCACCGAGTTATCTTACAGTGCTGGATTATGCATGTTTTATATAGTAGCGGAGGGGAGATTCGAACTCTCGACACCACGGGTATGAACCGTGTGCTCTAGCCAACTGAGCTACCCCGCCATAATGGAACCTACAGGGCTCGAACCTGTGACCCTCTGCTTGTAAGGCAGATGCTCTCCCAGCTGAGCTAAGATTCCATATGTCATAGACACAAGTGATAGTATATTCAAAACGACCCCAAATGTCAAGCATAATTTTAAAAATATTTTTCAGGATGAAAAATACATCACCAAATAGATTATTCCAAGCACCAAAAGTATTGGTATTCCAAAGGTTACAAGCACCCAAACTCCAATCTTAATCACAAAGAAAACCAGGAAAAATAACACAAGCAAAACAAGAACAAACATTATTTTCGACATAATATTGTCAAAAGCGGAATGCAACCTTGAGCCTGCATCAGACCCGTTTCCGTTCTCCTTGTTCTTAAACGGATTATTTCTTACTGTCTTATTATGCCCATCTTCCGTATACTCATAGTCAACATTTCGCTCGCCCTCATGAGCTGCTATAATTGACCTTGCTATTAACATAGGTTTGCCAAGTTCTTCAAGCACCTGTTCTTCACTCTTACCCGAACGCATTTCTTCGTCAATATAATGCGAATAGTAATTATACGAGTCCATCATCACATTGACTGCGACTTCTCCCGTAAGTGCATCTCTTAACTCATCCAAAAATTGTTGTTTTGTCATTGTTGCCTCCATATCTTATTCCGCATCCAATACGAGCACGCGGTACTTTCCACACAAGAAAGTCTGCCAATTAACGCTTTTGTACCTGTCGGCACCTTCAAACATAAATTGCATCTCGTGTTTGCCCTCAGAATAATCTTCTATTACAGCCTCATAACGCGTGTTGCCGTGTTGCACCATTTGTTTGTAGGCCTCATCTTCATATTCTTCAAAAGTTTCAAAATACTGATTATTGTATTGATAATAATTATAAGTCATGCTTTCCGCTTTGGGATAATCACTTCTTAGCCATGTGTGATTAGACGCCATAACTTCGTCAGACACATTAAAGTACGGGTGCATCACCTTATCACCCTGATCCGGAAGCGGATCGTCCCATGTAGCATCCATATGATACCACTCTCCCGAGAGCTTTACAAGATTCCAGGCATGATCAACGTCTCCCGCCGTTCCCACAACAAAACAGGACTCCACTCCCACGCATGTAAACATCATCTGCAAAGCCTCCGCATATCCGTTACACACCGCATCCTCATTGACAAGTGCACCATACGCGGTATAAATATCACTCTCAACGTCAGAAACATCCTGTTCGCTGTAATGACAATGAGAAACTATGTAATCATGAAGTGCAAGTTCTTTCTCATAATCCGTCATTCCCGGTTTGATATAAGTATCAAGTATACTTGTCATTTTCTCATACAAGGCTTTCGCCTTAGTCTCGCCCTCCGGAATCGGTTCGTTGTCCATATAAGCCTTAAGAACGTAATAATTCATATTTCTCTTTATCTGAATCTCAACCTTCTTATAACTGTCACCGACTGTCCCGATTTGTCTGTATGCCGCACCACTTCCATAGATGCTGTTAAGCGAATGGTTAATCTCCTCTATCTCGCCAACATCCATGTTTTTGACATATACGATAAATGATTCCTCTCCCTTTAATATCTCTTCATCAAGTCTTTTTGCCAGTTCATCCAAGTTGGAATAAATGTTGCTCTCAACAAAATCTTCCTCCGTATACGACGCAACTGTTTCCTGAACCGAAGGGAACTTCAAATACATAAATAAAGCAATGCATAAACCGATTAGTAAAACAACTAAAACGACGGCAATTTTCTTCATCGCCAATTCCCTCCTTCAAAGATATGGGTCTAATTATATAACTATATTATATATGTGTCAAAAAGTAAGCCTATTCATTGTCAGACGTATATTCACGTATAAGATTGTTCACGCGTTCTATTTCTTCCTTTAATTCTCTGGCGGACATAACCACGCAATTCTGGCCTCTCGTTATTAATTGAATAAGGCCGTCCGAAGTTGCAACGGTGACACGATACTCTTTTGCAATTTCATGCGTAAGCTTCTCTATATATGCATCAGCAGTTTGCGCTTCTTTTGTGTAAACGACATGAATATTGTTATAATCAAAAAACTCACCGATATTTCCTTTGACTTTATATGCATCAAACACAAGGATGAGCTCGCATTTATCAAACGCCTGATAATTGCAGAGAATATCCATGAGCTTTGTCCTTGCGCCATCCAAATTATCTTCCGTAAGAGTTTTCAATTCATCCCATGCATGAACTATATTATAACCGTCAACAATCAGATATCTTGTACCGTTATTTCTTCTTTCCTTGCCCTTGTACTTTGTGTCCGGCAATGGTTTTGTTTTCTTATATACATGCTTTGATGCTTTCTCATTGGCATGAGAGGTCTTATTGATTATTGCATCTATCTGTTCTTCATCAATGGAATAATCGGTAACCCGACCTCCAAGCACAACTTTGTCATCGTACGTATCATCATTTTTTTCTTCCAATACGCATGGAACATGCATTTTATCATGCACCTCATACCACGGAATAATTGTTCCTGCTCCATGACTGCAAAAAACAGAAGAACTTGGATTATCAACGTCATTATCCGGATTATAACCTACAGCCTCTATAACTTCTTCTGAATTATGGCACACATCATATCCGCTGACATTGCATGTTAAGCTTCCCATTCCTTTTGTGTAAGAGTTGACCTGTATCTGATAATCTCTCATGGTTGATACAGGAACTGTACCTGTAAGAACTGCTTTATCCCCTATAATTTCCGGTTGACTGTACTTGGCATACATATTCTCCATGTCAGTCATGGCTCGTCCGACGCAATCCATTGGGATTTCCAATCTAAATGAGTAATAAGGTTCCAGCAGCACGCTATTAGCCTGCATAAGGCCTTGTCTTACCGCTCTGTATGTTGCTTGTCTGAAATCTCCACCTTCGGTATGCTTTGTGTGCGCTCGACCCGCAACAACCGTTATCTTCATATCAGTAATCGGTGAACCCGTAAGCACTCCAAGATGTTCTTTTTCCTCAAGATGGGTAAGAATAAGTCTCTGCCAGTTCTTAGCAAGCATGTCTTCGCTTACCTCTGCGGCAAATTGCATACCGCTTCCACGCTCTCCTTTTTCAAGAAGAAGGTGTGCTTCTGCATAGTGTCTTAACGGTTCAAAATGTCCGACACCATAAGCTTTATCATTAATTGTTTCTTTGTACAAAATATTACCGTCAGCAAAACCTACATCAACACCAAAACGTTTTGCGATTGTATTTTTTAATATTTCAATCTGAACCTCTCCCATTAAAGTCATGTAAATGGTCTTGGTTTCCTCCTGCCATTTTACATGAAGTTCAGGTTCTTCTTCCTCTAATTGCCTTAAGTTGTTAAGCATAACAACTGCATCAACTTCTTCAGGGAGAACAAGTGTATATGTCAAAACAGGTGAAAGCATCGGTACTTCAGAGGAACTTTCACTTCCAAGCCCCTGCCCCGGATATGTATTGTTAAGTCCCGTAACCGCAACGACATATCCCTTTGAGACTTCATTTACAGTCTCATACTTCTCGCCCGAATATCTTCTTATCTGGTTAATCTTCTCTTTCTCATCTCCCGTATCTATTACATCCTTAACCTTAATTGTTCCATTTGTAACCTTGATATATGTAAGACGCTCACCGGTGTTATCTCTTGCAATTTTAAAAACCCTTGCACCATAATTATCCGAATCTTTAGATGTATCTTCCCCACTCATAAAATGACAAATTGACTTAAGGAATATGTCAACGCCATCCATCTTAAGTGCCGATCCAAAATAACACGGAAACATTTTTCTTTCGCTTATCATGGCACTTATCATTTCATCCGTTATCAAATTACCGTTAAGATACTCCTCCATTACCCCTTCATCACAAAGGGCTGCCTGCTCCATAAACTCTTCTTTATCATCAGCATCGCCATAGTACTTATTAAAGTTTACAAAGCCCTCTCCTAATGTTTCCCGAAGGCTTTCCATAAATGTTTCGGCATCTGTTCTTTCCTGATCCATTTTATTAACGAAAACAAATACGGGAATGTTATATCTTCTTAATAATCTCCATAGGGTATATGTATGTCCCTGCACTCCGTCCGCAGCACTAATTACAAGAACCGCATAATCCATAACCCAAAGGGTACGCTCCATTTCAGCCGAGAAATCCACGTGTCCCGGAGTATCCAACAAAGTTATATCTATGTCATACGCGTTAAGCACCGCCTGTTTAGAAAAAATTGTAATGCCCCTGCTTTTTTCCTGCTCGTCGGTATCAAGATGTGCATCACCGTTATCAACGCGACCAAGCTTACTTATAGCTCCGCTTTGATAAAGCAACGCTTCTGATAAAGTTGTTTTTCCGGCATCTACATGTGCCAATATTCCTACCGCATATCTCTTCATATTGATACTTTCCTTTTTGTTATTTTACTTTAATTTACGGAAAAATATTTCATTTTACCCCTAGTGCGAACAGACGTTTTGTGTTATAATATAAAAGTTAATAAATATATGTTAACGATTATAAAACAAGGTGGTTGCTATGATTCCATTTTTGATTGCTATTATGATTGCCGCCGGCTTTATGATAATAGCATACTTTATATATTTTTTTAAGAGAACAACTTTTTACCGCAGGCTATTTTCAATAGCTATGCTGCTACTTATTGCACTTCTTATATCCGCATGGATATTCTCCATTGCAACCGGCAGACATTCAATTGTATTGCTGATTCTTGCAATAGTATTTATTATACTTCATCGTTTGTCATAGATTATAATATCATATTAATGAAAAAAAGCATATTATGCATTAACTACATAATATGCTTTTTATTTTTGACTTTTCTATTACTGTCTAACTTTGATGTGAACCTCTCTAAGCTGCTGTTCAGTAATTTCAGAAGGCGCTCCGCACATAAGATCCTGTGCATTACCGTTCATAGGGAATGGAATAACCTCACGAATATTCTCCTCATTTCTAAGAAGCATAATCATGCGGTCAACACCCGGTGCCATACCTGCATGTGGTGGTGCACCATACTGGAACGCATTGTAAAGAGCTCCAAACTTCTCCTTGAGATCTTCCTCTGTATATCCTGCAATATCAAATGCCTTAACCATAATATCAAGATTGTGGTTACGAACAGCACCTGACGAAAGCTCTACGCCGTTACATACAATATCGTACTGGTATGCAAGAATATCTAACGGATCTTTCTCATTTAAAGCCGCAAGACCACCCTGTGGCATTGAGAATGGGTTGTGTGTGAAGATAATCTTCTTGCTTTCCTTGTCATACTCGAACATAGGGAAGTCATTAATGTAGCAGAATCTGTATGCATTCTTCTCTAACAAATCAAGACGATTTGCAATCTCAGTTCTCAACTGTCCTGCATAAGAAGCCGCAAGTTCCTCTACGTCAGCAATAAAGAAGATTGTGTCGCCGGCAGTCAAACCTGCAAGGTCTTTAATCTCATTCTTCATATCATCAGGAATGAACTTATCGATAGGTCCCTTGTAACTCATATCTTCTAATACTTCAAGGTATCCGAGTCCACCCATACCAATTGACTGTGCATACTTAAGTAATTTCTCATGCTGTCCTTTTGAAAGCTTAGCATGTACATTGATTGCACGAACTGTCTTGTCGTGGAATGGCTTAAATGTACATCTTGAGAAGAACTCTGTCACATCAATTATACGAAGCGGATTTCTAAGATCCGGCTTGTCTGTACCAAACTCAAGCATAGCCTGCTTGTAACTAATAATAGGGAACGGTGTATCTGTAATAGCTGCGCCCTCCGGTGCAAACTTCTTAAATGTCTCATACAACACTTCTTCGCCAACTTTGAATACATCTTCCTGTGTAGCAAAACTCATCTCAAAGTCAAGCTGATAGAACTCTCCCGGACTTCTGTCTGCTCTCGCATCTTCATCACGGAAACATGGTGCTATCTGGAAATACTTATCAAATCCTGACACCATAAGAAGCTGCTTGTACTGCTGTGGTGCCTGTGGAAGTGCATAGAACTTACCTTTAAACTTTCTTGAAGGAACAACGTAATCTCTTGCTCCCTCAGGTGATGAAGCACAAAGAATAGGTGTCTGAATCTCCAAAAATCCCATGTCTGTCATTTTCTGTCTTAAGAAACTGATTACATTAGAACGGAATATCATGTTATCACGAACCTTAGGATTACGAAGATCAAGATAACGATACTTAAGTCTTACGTCCTCTCTTGTCTCCTTAGAAGTTACTACTTCAAAAGGAAGCTGATGATATACCTTACCAAGTACCTCTACACTCTTTGCCTCAAGCTCGATTGTACCTGTCGGAATCTTAGGATTATAAGTTTCCTCATCACGATGCTCAATGACACCCGATACGCTGATACAATCTTCTCTTGAAAGACCGTCCAACAAAGAAGTATCACGCATTACCACCTGCATAACGCCATACATATCACGAAGATCAATAAATGATACTCCACCATGATCTCGGATATTCTCAACCCATCCGGCAAGCGTTAATGTGGCACCAACGTCCGATTCGCTTACATTATCCATTGTTCTGTTACGATAAATGTTGTTAGTGTTCATAACTGTCTCCTTTTCTATTATTATATACAAGAAGCCCGCCCTAAGCGAACATTCTCAAAGTTCACTCAGGACGGGCCTTATTTATCCCGCGGTACCACCTGAATTACCATGTGTACCATAATCACATAGTCTCTCATCGGTTCAAAAAAACCTTACCAAAATAACGGTTGGTTGCCGGCTCACCTACTAATAATAAATGTTCAGATTGCAGCTGATAAAGTGTTATTCGCATCGATTCATTCTATGGGGTTTGCACTGTCTCCCACTCACTGTAAGCGATAATCCATGTTACTTCTCTTCGTCATAGCCTTTTCTTATAAAACGTACACATTATATATTATGCGTTTTTAATTGTCAAATTATTTGAGATATTTCTTAAGCTGTTTCTTGCTCCACGTTCCGTCATCGATACGCACAAGAAGTCTTGTATAGTATGTCTTTCCATTCTGTGTTATCTCTGCCGTAAGATGCACCCAGCCTTTCTTCTTACCCATAACGGTACAGATCACTGTTTTGCCTTTTCTCTTTACCTTGCCAATCTTTAATGATTTAGCTTCCTTCTTGTTGGCAACATAGAACTTAACCTTTGCATCTTTTGCAACTTTCGTGAACTTAATCTTCGTGTTCTTGCCTTTTACAATTCTCTTATATACATTAAACTCAGGAAGTTCTCCGCTTGTCTTGACAAGTCCCTTATTTTTCAAATTGTAGTTCTTTGAAGTTCCCTTGTACTGATTAAGAACTTTGATATCGACTACAACCTTGTACTCAGCACCGTTTTGTATGATTGTACATGTAACCTGTGTTTTACCTGTTTTCTTAGGCGTAATTAACACTTCGCCGTTTTTCTGCTGTTTAATTGATACTATCTTCTTGGCCTTCTTGCCTTTTCCGGTAATCTTTGAAGAAACTACCGCATAATCTGATATTCCCTTAAGATTAATTGTAAATGTATTCTTCTTTTTAAGAACAATCTCCTTATACATAGAGAACAACGGTGGATTCTTAACAATTGTTCTCTTGTCGTAGTCTATAACACTTATAGTGAACTTTTGAGAAGAACCGTCAGTATATATAATTTCTGCCGGATAGTCACCCTTAGGCAATGTATTTAAATAATCTTTACTTATAATAATCTGGGTTTTATCTTCTGATATCTTATAATTATCTACCGGAACTCCGTTAATCTTAAGACCACCTGTTGGTGGAACTTCCTTATTAGGATTAATCGGTTCAGGTTTATCTGATGGATTTGTCTTTTCAAAGATAATATCCTTACCTGTTTCGTCGTAAACTACCGGTGTACCTTCAATCTTTTTACCGTAGTCATCATATCCGGTTGCATCTACATACAAATCCCCCATATAATTTTGAGGATTAAGCGTGCCTGTACTAGGTGTTATATGACATCTGAGTTTTTTCCCTCTATCATCACCTGTAGGGACATAACTGTTTGTGTTTGTACCCGTTCCTTTAGCATTTTCCCACGAATTAGTTGTAGGGTTAAACACCTCCCACTGATATACAGGAACTGTTCCTCCTATAAGCTCTTCACCCGGATTAACATCACCTGTTACCGAAACAACAGATATTGTCTGCCCTTCAACTACTTTGTCTGTATTAAGCTTTGCTGCCACGATATGCGGTTCAGCAGTAATTATTGTCAAATCTTCATGAACAGTGCTTCCACCTTTTTCGCCGGGATCATTAGCATCTCCGTCACCACTGATATCATAAGGTGAAAACTCAACAAGATATCCGGCAGGAACAGCCATTCCTATTTCTCTTACCTCGTTACATGCAGGATACCAATCATTCCATTTTCCACCGGTTGTATAGCCGTAATGAAGTACATACTCTTGTCGATACGCGTCTTTCGAATTATCCACCTGAAAGTTATTAGGCTCTTGGTTCCCCGAAATATCATTCCAAAGAGCATACCCAAGATTCGTTCCACCATGATATCCGTTACCGGCTGCGGCAATTCTATAAAAACTTCTTTGCGCAGGATCATGCGACTCAGGACCACACATCCATTTCCATTCCATAGCATAATCGCCTGAAATCCACGGATACAGTGCAGTGATAACATCCTGATCATAATTAGTGCCTGTCGCTCTGCTATCCTCAGTAAGTGTAAATGTTCTTGCCCCACCAATCCATGCGCCCTTCGCAGCAGAACCACTCTCAACTCCAAGCTTATGATAAATAAAGCTCTGCTCCATATCACTTGTTATTGTTGCAAGATATCCCTTTAAGTATTGTTTTCCGTCTGATGATACATCAATCTTATCTTGTTTTGAAAGATTATATGCATAATACCAAGTCCATTTTGTGTTATCATCCTTGACAGATGATGCCGGCAGTGATGTAACGGTACTCTTTCCAACATACTTTCTTGAAGTCTCATCATCCCAGTCAACATATTTATAATAATGAACATTTCCATCTATAGTAAGCGCAGTTGCACCTGCATCTCTAGCATCAAATGTGCTTGTAACTACAGATACCTTTTGTTTTACATTGGTTGCAACTCCATTTCTGGAAAAGACCATATTTTTAATAAAATTCTTAATGTCATCATCTTTCAAATCACCCATAATTGTAACAGATACAAGATTTTGATCATTAGTAATTGCCGTTATACCTGTTACTCCACTGTTATCAACATAATTGCCTGTTCCGCTTTGAACGCCTGATAAGTCTACATTATTGGTAAATGATTCTTTTTTAATCTTAAAAGTTCCTCCACCACTTACAGAAATGCAAAATACTCTCTGCATATCTTTGCCTTCCGTCATGCTCACACTAGCATTTGGAAATGAATATTTTGTTCTTCCGGCTCCCCAGCTTGGAGTTCCCAACGTCACACCACTACCGTTGCCGGCAGCATTTACTCTCATTGGAGACACCACACCTATCACACCAACAAACATTGCAAATGACATAAGCCATGCAACCACACCTTTAATTAATCTTCCTTTCATATTTTTCATCCTTTCCATATTTTAAATTGCTTTTTAGCAAATAAGAAAAAAGCATCCGTCTCGCTACTTACGAAATGCCTATCCTAATGAAGTATATTTTATTTGTCACAGTATACTACACTATACAATAACAAAACAAAATCAAATAAAATACATGTTTTTTTATCAAAAAGATGGATTTTTTTACGCAGGTTCATTTCCTTCCTTAAAAATTCTCATCATTTCTCCTGTCAAACTGTATCCTGATGGTTGTAACGTGATATCATTTCTTTTTACCCATTTTGCGAACTTAAGCTCACTCTCATCAACCTTAATAGTCTTCTTTCCATCAACTTCACAGAAAAAACCAACCAGCATATCCGATGCTATGCCCCATGGTTGAGATTTGTAATACTTTATATTCTTAACCGAAATACCGGTCTCTTCCATAACTTCTCTTGCAACAGCTTCCTCTAAGGTCTCACCAATCTCGACAAAGCCTGCAACAAGCGCATCATATCTGTATCCTTCTTTGTACCTGGTTATAAGAATTGAATCCTTATTCTTAACACCGACTATAACTGCCGGATTAATTCTCGGATAAATAACCTGTCCACACCTGCCGCAGACCATCGCACGTTCACGATTGGAATGTACAAGGTTTGTGCCGCATTTACTGCAAAAAACAGTACTTTCATACCATTTTGCAAGATGCATGGCTGTAAATGCTGCATAAGCGGAAAGCTGCGAACTTATCGGATGCGACGTAAGACTTCTAACCGACATATACACAAAGCCATCCTGCTCTTCAACATATGAAAGCGGATTCTCCTTAACAAGAAGATAATATGAAGTTTCATCTATTGAAAACAAATATACATATTTGTTCGTACCCGCCAAATCCGATATTTTAGGAAAGTTGATATTCTGTGCATTCTCATCGAATTGAACCAATATCTTTTCCTGATGATATATTATTACATTATCGGTTTCCTTCGGTGTCTTATCCGGATAATAAGTGTTATCAAGTTTATGAGGTGCGATGTCCTGTATCATTGTGTTCCTTCTTTCCTATATCATTAGTTTGATTAAAAAACAAAATTTATTGTCTGATATAACATTCCAATATCGAGCAAATATTATCCACAGTTAAAATCGGGTGTGCAGATAATACAAGTTGCAGCGATTCATAATTATCATAGGAATGCTCTACTTCTTTAGAATACGCATGAGCCACAACCACTTGATCTTCATAATCAAATGTCTTACCATTTGCAGCCCACCTTGCAACATCGAGTTCAAAGATTACAAGATATGATATGATTGCGAACTTGACTTTGGTCAGTGGATCATTATCATAAGAAGCTCCCAGAAAATAATTGAATATATAATACACAAGAATGTGTTCAAACTCATATTCCTTATCCTTGTAATAATCCAGGAACTCTTTCACATCCTGCATATAATTATCGGATTTTAAATGATCAAAACCAAGTTGTAATATACCTTTCCAATCAGGAATGATATTCTCAAGTCCTTCGTACATATTAATAATACTAAGCATATTATTAATCTCGACAGTTTTTTTATCTTCTGTTGTTATCTTTGTTTTTTTATTATCTTTATATTTGTTCGTTAATGAATCAATTGCATCATAGTTATCGTCATCAATGCATTTTTGTAATTCATCGGCATAAACAAGGACCTTAAGCGCTCTTTCCATAACAGGTAATCTTCTATCCTGTAATATGTCATATACAAGTTCTCTTGAAACGATTAGTTTCTCAAAAAGCGGTTTGTTTAATTTGTTTTCGTGTCCCTTTTTCCAGAATGCAAAACGACTTACAGGTTTCAGTTCCTTCAAACCATATTCTCTGTCTGTTCCATCTTTGCATTCAAATGCCATTTTTTCCTTTTTGGCAAGCATAATGCGACTTGCCTCAGGACACGACATCGTAAGACTTACTTCCTTTAAGTTGTCAAACTCTTCTATATGTCTTGGAAAATTAGTGCATGTCTGGCATAACGCCTCTTCTCCAAGTTCAATATATATATCACACAAATCATCGTCATTATGAAAAGGACATCTTCTTCCATTTAATATGAACTGCTTCTCTTTGACCTTCGTGCACGCCTTCATGCGTTTTCCAAACTCGCCTTTTTGTGACATATAAAACTTGAGAGATTCATCATCAAGATCAATCTCCCAGTTATCGCAGCATGAGTCCTCACATGCTCCACCTATGCATTTAAATTCTTTATAAAATGTCGGGGTTGTGTATTTCATAATTGCTCCCTACTGTGCCCGCTTAACAAAGTGGGTACCGCACTCTTCTCCTTCCAGAATACGATATATATTCTGCGGATCTATTCCGTGTGCTATATGCATATCTATTCCATGCATAGTCGCATACTCCGCAGCCTCAAGCTTAGTTACCATTCCACCGGTTCCTCTATTAGAACTTGTGCCTGTAGCCAAGCCTCTTATTTCGTCATTTATATCATCAACACGATGAATCAAAGTTGCGTCAGGATTGATGTGAGGGTTACTGTCATAAAGTCCCTCTATATCGGAAAGAATAATAAGTCTGTCAGCCTCTGTAAGTTTTGCAACAATTGCAGAAAGCATATCGTTATCACCAAATACTTTCTTGTCAGACTCAATCTCCGCATGACTTATTGAGTCGTTCTCATTTACAACCGGTATCATACCATTTTCAAGAAGCGCCTCAAAAGTATTAGTGATGTTGCGACGTTTTGCCTTAACTGCTATATCGTCAGCCGTAAGCAGAATCTGTCCAACAATGTTACCGTACTCACCAAAACACTTGTCATATATATGCATAAGTTCGCACTGTCCTACCGCAGCAACTGCCTGTTTCATACAAACATCCGTAGGCTTCTTGGGAAGTCTCATCTTGTTGACTCCTACAGCAATAGCACCCGAAGACACCAATATAACTTGATGACCTTCATTATGAAGTGCCGATAAAACCTGCGCCAACTTATCTATTGTACGAAGCATAAGTGCACCATTCTCTCCGGTAAGCGTTGACGTTCCAACCTTTACGACTATTCTCTGTTTCTCCATCATGTACTCCTAAAATCCAACATACTTGCATTTTTCAATGCATCTTTATGAATCAGCCAACGATAGATTATAAATCATATCGTTCAAACCGTCAAATCATAATATTTTATCGTAATTATTTTTCTTTTTCTGCACTTACCTTTGTCTTCTTAATAACATCAAGAAAACGCTGTCTTATTGCAAATTCTGGGTTATTCCCGAGAAGAGAGATTCTATCCGCTGTAATCATACCGCCTGCCATAGCAAAATGACCACCGCCTCCACCAAGATCCTTGAGTGCTTCCTGGGTTACAGTTCCTGCATGGTAGAACTTCGTCTCATTTCTTACCGAAAACTTGTAACCACCATTACGTTTGGCATAAACAACAGCAAACTCAACCACATCAAGTCCAAGAATAAAATCAGATATCATCGCAACCAATGCATCCGGACAATCAAACGAAATAGCAGCGAATCCTACATTCTCATATATCTGAATGTTTTTTATAGCTTCACCATAAGCATGTAGATCATCAATCTCCATATTATTGTGATACAAATTGATAATTGTCTGACTATCCGCAATCTTGTGGAGATAAGAAAACATTTCTATATCAAAATCCGTCACTCCTCTGTTGAACGAATCAGTATCCATCTTAAGTCCATAAAGAAGTGCTGTCGCAGTATTCGTATCAAGCGTTGTATTACTTTTTATAAAATACTCCGTGACAATCGAGCTACACGCACCACATATTCTAATATCGCTATACTTATAAGAACAAGGTATCATTGTCGGATGATGGTCTATTGCAGCAACCTCGTCCCCCGGGAAATCAGTTATGTTAGAATTATATTTCTGCGAATCCATCGTCACTATGTAATCCTGCTCATCCATATCCGATATATCATCAATATTTACAGCATTTATCCCAAACACTTCTATCATCTTCTTAGTGCTTGATTTGTCGATTTTTCCTGCATAACAAATGATACTTTTTACGCCATGAGCCTGCAGAAACACCTGCATACCATAAGCAGATGCCAGTGCATCCGGATCAGGGAAATTATGAGTCTGCAAAAACACAACATGACCTTTAAGTAATTCAACAAGCGCCTTCCAATCCATAAAAAACCTCCCACACATAACATTCAATTATCATAAAACCCACTACAACTCTAAATATAACAGAAAATACGGATATTTCAACATAAAAGACGATTTTACACATAAAAAATGAATTACAAGAGATAATATATTCTGTGGACTATAAAAAATCTTGAAAAAGGAGCATCCATGAGTGAAATATTATATATTAAAGCCTCTGACTGCAGCGAGGTTGAATACCCCAATGTAATACTTTCTGATTTTCTTACAATATACTCCAATGATAAAAAGCTAGAAAATGAGATAAAAGGTCTGCATTTTTATACATTTCCAAGAGCAGGGCAGATTGCTGTCTCAATAATGAAAATAGTTGAGCTAATAAACGAAAAGCATCCTAATATTGACATCAAGTTTCTTGGTGAAGAAGATTTTATTATTGAGTACCACATAACTGACAAATACGAAAAACTCAAAGAAAACCTAGCCACTTGTTTCATATGCCTGGTAGCTTTCTTCGGTGGCGGGTACGCCATAATGTCCTATAACACAGATGTCGGTGCAAAAGAACTGTTTATGTATCTTTCCATGCTATTTCTCGGAAACAGCAAGCAAGGTGTTATGATTCTCTCAATTTGCTACAGTCTAGGGCTCACTCTTGGAATGGTATTGTTTTTCAATCATATAGGCAACAAAAAGCTAAACAAAGATCCAACACCTTTGGAAATACAAATGAGACTTTTTGAAAAAGACCTTGACACAACCATAATCAAGAATGCAGACAGACATAATGAAATTCTTGATGTAGAATAAGTCTTTGTTGTTATTTTATAAAATGTGAAGGTGACATTTATTATGAAATATGGATTCCTAACAGTCTTTGGTTTATCTGCCGGTCTTGTAACCGCCGGTGCTTTTGTAGCATTTATTGCAATGATTGGCATATTCCCGAAATTAGCTGCAAAAACAAAAACCGGAAACGAATGCATCTTATACGAAAACTGTATTATGCTCGGAATACTAGTTGCAACACTCTTACAGTTTTTTATGACGTATGAATCAATGGGAATAGATACGCCAACAATCCCACCCTCATCTTTCGGTATAGCAATACTAATATTCATAGGCACGTTTGGCGGAATATATATCGGCTTCCTAATTGGCGGATTATCCGAAGTTCTCAATACATTTCCTATTTTTGCAAGGAAAACACACATTGCGAATAAACTGCCTTATGTCATATATGCATTAGCTCTGGGTAAGGGAACATTTAATCTGTTTCAGACATTCATATTGGATAAACTATAGCTGTGAATAATTATCGACAACATACAAATAATAACTCATAAAACATGGAAGAAAGGGGAATATCCAACATAGATTGGATTAATATTAAGAATGGAACAACAATTGAGCAACGAAGAGTACAACGAATACGTTGAGCAGGTCACACCCAAGTATAACATCTTTAAAAATTGTTTTAACGCCTTCTGGGTTGGTGGTGCAATATGTGTTTTGGGCGAAGTAATATTTCAATTCTTCAGAAGACAGTTTGGACTTTCTCAAGCAGATGCCGCTAGTTATGAGTCAATGATTCTCGTTCTTACAAGTGTCATTCTCACGGGCTTAAATGCATACGGACACATTGCACGTTTTGCAGGTGCAGGTGCTTTGGTTCCAATCACAGGTTTCGCCAATTCCGTCGCAGCCCCTGCAATTGAATACCAGAAAGAAGGTCAGGTATTCGGAATTGGTGTTAAAATATTCACAATTGCAGGCCCTGTTATACTGTATGGAATATTCACAAGCTGGGTGTTAGGAATAGGATACTTGTTCGGAAAAATATGGGGACTGTGGTAACACAGCCCCCTGATTCTTTCTTACTATAATTAATTTCCCATAACCCCTACACGCATGATAACCTCTTGTGCAATCTGCGGTAATGCCACAACCTCATCCGAAAGTCCGGCTTTAACAATAGTTCTTGGCATTCCGTAAACAATCGAACTGTTTTCATCTTGTGAAATAACATACGCCTGTCTCTTGTCTTTCAAATGCATTATACCTTCGGTTCCGTCCGCTCCCATTCCGGTCATAATAACACAAACTATGTTATCGTATTTGGTTCCGATCAAAGATTCATACATATAGTTTGCACACGGTTTTACACCTTCTCTTGTCGGTTCGTCAGAATATGTAATAATATTTTTTCCTGCCGAAATTCTCTTCACGTTCAGGTGACTTCCTGCCCGTGCTATATACACACAGCCTTTCTTTAGCACTTCTCCTTCTGCAGCTTCTTTTACCTCGATTTCACTCATCTTGTTAAGTCTGTCAGCCAAAGTTGCGGTAAATCCTTTCGGCATATGTTGTACTATAATTACCGGTGCGTTAAGCTGTGGTGGCAAATGTGGCACCACCGATTCTAATGATTTGGGACCTCCCGTCGAAACAGCAATTGCAACAACCGACTCTCCGGCTATATGTATTGGCTTTTTCTTAACAATATCAACGACCTGACTAACAATTTTCTTGTTTGCCCGGGACTGCTCGTACGATTCAAAAACAGGCGGTTTACTGTCAGCCACAACCGCAAGTGTACGTAGCATAGTAGTCATAAATTCTTCTGTTTTACAATCAGACACATTCTGTGGCTTATGCACAAAATCCAGCGCGCCCATTTCCAATGCATCAAGTGTTACGCTTGCGCCCTCCATAGTATCAGTACTTGCCATCATAACCCTTGCACTGATGTTGTTCTTACGAAGTTCATTAAGCAATTGAAGACCGTTCATCTTAGGCATATTGACATCAAGAACAACCGCATCATATGTATTCCTCTTAAGCAATCCAAGGGCAGCTTCACCATCATGCGCCTTAGCTACAACCTCAAATCTCTCATCACTGTTTATTATATCGCTTAAAACTTTTCTCATAAGCGCTGAATCATCTACTACAAGTATTTTCTTTGCCATCTCAGTCTCCCCTTTACTGATCAAATTCCGATATACCGGTATATTCAAGCATCTGTAACTATATCCGCCTCTATACATCTTACTACTGCAATAAGATCTTTTGGTGATAACTCAACCTGAAAGCCAACCTTTCCGGCACTTACATATATTTTATCATAATCCGAAGCTGTTTTGTGTATAAATGTGCGAAATTGTTTCTTCATTCCGATTGGCGAGCAACCACCATGAACATAACCGGTAAGTGGCAGCAACTCCTTCTGTTTTATCATGCTTACCGCCTTCTCACCACACGCCTTTGCAGCCTTCTTCAAATCAAGTTCAGCATTTACCGGAACAACAAAGACATAATATTGTCCCGACTTTCCTTGAGTTACCAATGTTTTAAACACTTTTTCTAACGGTTCTCCCAATATAACAGCTATCTCGCCTCCACTCATAGTTGCGTCAGGTTCATAGCTGTGACTTGTATATGTAATCTTCTTTCCGTCTAAAACTCGCATGACGTTGGTTTTTTCTTCCTTTTTCATCGATTCTAACCCTTTCAAATTATCTATAATATTTATAACAAAAGTCGTACGTCTTTTGCCCAATCATGTCAATTGATATAACCACAAAAATATGTTAGAGTAAACAAAACATATATTACGGAGATACTTTATGAATAAATCAAAATATATCACAATCTTATTCTTCATTATTACTATTTCAATATTTCCCCCGGTCAAAGCCCATGCAATTGAAACTTTCAATAACATAAACGAGCCGGCGATAACTAACATTACCTTGCGTTCAAAGAGTTCATTTAATGTTACGCTATCGCGAGTTTCTGATGTGGATGGGTACTACATATATAATATCGAAGACGACGGCTCTCTCACTCTTTTAAAGACTGTAAATGACAACTATACCAGTCATGTAACGTTAAAAGGAATGACTTACGGTCGCACCTACAGACTGACAGTAAAGGCCTACAAGTTATCAGAAAACGGCGAGATTATCACTAGTAATTACGACCCAAACGGTATAACAAAGAAACTTAATGTATCAACCCGCTATAGAAAAGGTCTCAAATATTATTATGATGCCGACGGAAAAATAATAAAAGATGTTGAACATTTTCTGCCTAAAAAAAGAAAATACATGATTAAAGTCAACACAAAAAAGTGCGTCGTAACTGTATATGCAAAGGACGGCAGAAAAGGATATCGGATTCCTGTCAAATCTTTCATATGTTCACCCGGGAAATATACAAGTTCGGGTACATTTACCGTTGGTGAAAAATACCGTTACAGAAGTCTGTTCTATAATTCATACAGTCAATGGACCGCTGTAATACACGGGAACATTCTGTTCCACACCACACCATACAAATCATACGGCAACAACAATTCTTTGGATGTAGCTGAATATAACAAACTTGGAACCCCTGCTTCTCACGGATGTATAAGGCTGCAGTGTGAAGCCGTAAAATGGATATACGACAACTGCAAAAGAGGAACAAAGGTTGTTATATACAGAAGCAAAAATGCCGGTCCGTTCGGTAAGCCTAAGTTTGCCAAACTTCCCAAATGGCACAAATGGGATCCTACAGACCCCACTGCCATAAAGAAATGTCAAAAACATAACTGCAAACATCTGTAAATGTCACACAGCCTGTAGAAAACTCAACATAATAAGGCTTATCGCAGTTTTCGTTAAACTTACGTATATTTCGATGTTGCAGAAACTTCGCTGCAAATCCTTCTTTTTTCGTAACAACAGGACGATCCTTCTTATCATACACTCGTATTTTATTGTTCGTATATTTTGCTGCAAGTTCGAGCTTTTCCGGACATTTGAACTGTTCATCTCTGTCACATTTGAGAGGTTTGGGCAAAAGATACAGATACGCGCTTTTTGCTCCCTGAGTAACTACATTTTCAAGAGCAAGACGATTAAACTCATTCTCGTCTTCAACCTTTTCAATCATGTATCTGATTGACGCAGGAACAGCAACAGCTGATGTTGCCACAAGTTCTACATTCTGGCTTACTTCGATAGAGCTTGCTGACTACTCCTCTGAAATAGCAGCTACCGTAGCAGCAATATCATTGACATCATTCATCATTCCAATCATATCTTCTTTTAATGGCATAACGCACTTCTTAAAGAAAGTTTCCGCACCTTCTTCACCGAAAACCTTCGAAAGAACCGCTGACGAAGGGTTGCCCTCATAAATCATTCTGTCTCGGAACTTAATAAGTCCTGACAGATTATCCTCTTTGATATCGGCACTTTTCACATCTTTGACATAGGCTTTGACTGACTCATTTACCATATCTTGTAACTTCGTATCCTCTGCCTCTCCACCACACTTTATCAAAGATGCAGCATGCCTTTCTCCAACATACCATTTAGGTTTTTCGTCATATTCAGGCAAGTCACAATACTTTTGATGAACTGTCATAAGTTCCTTATACTCGTTATCATCTGTCGTACAATCATAATACTCAACAAAGACCGTTCTTTTCTTACCGACTGTCATGATGTCTATAAGTAGGAAAGGAACAGAACCACCTTCTCCCGGCATAAATGCAGTTGTAAGCAGTTCCATACCAAAAGGTCCTTTTGTAAGCATCGTCATGAAATGACCGAAACCGTAAACTTTATAACGTTCCACCGAAAACTTCATTAACTTCGGCCACTTAGGATAAGAGAATGTGGAATACTCATCTTTTTCTATTTGCTTGTTTTCAAAGCAATCAACAAATCCACTCGTAATTCCTCTCTGTAAATCTGTCAGTTTCATAATCAACCAATCTCCTCTTCAATATGTTCCTGACCCATTGCAATTATTGTTTTTACATGTTCATCGGCAAGTGAATAAAAGATTGACTTACCTTCACGTCTTGCTTTTACAAGCTTATTCTGCTTAAGAATTCTTAACTGATGCGATATTGCCGACTGGTTCATATTAAGCACCTCAGCCAAATCGCACACGCAAACCTCTGCTTGCAATAGAACAAACAATATTCTTATTCTTGTCGAATCACCAAACACTTTGAAAAGTTCAGCCAAATCATATAATTCTGTTTCCTCCGGCATTGTATCTCCGACAAGCTTAACAAGATCCGGATGCGTCTCATTTATTTCACAACTAAATTCTATTTTTTCCATATTCACATTACTTCCTTTCTATATATTTGCTGTTTAGTTACATTTTAAAAACGGACGCATACTTATTTTTAAATGTATCATGTTCATGTATGCCTGATTGTCCGGATATAAGAGTTTCTAGGTATCTCGGTGACATTATGATATTGTACGCGGCACTGTTCCAATTCGACATCCTGTCTCAATGGAACATGCCGAACATCCATGTTCGGCAACCGCTGTCTATTCAACGTAATACCAAGAAACTCTAATATCCTACCAAATGTCAAACATGAATCATAATACATTAAAACCAAGTATGCTGTCTGTCGGCTTAAAATGTAGCCAAACAGCCAATACGTAGCGTCCACTATGATGCGAGCCGCCTGCGGCGAGTCGCGTCCCTTGGCTGATTTGATGCACTTTCGTACATAACGAAACAGCGTGAGATTATCTGTGTGTGCAATATCCTGTGACATCTGAAAGGTACTTAGAGGTTGTTGGTATGCCGTGAGTACCTAAGCGAATGCCTGACATGGATGTCAGGCAAGGCATGTTGAGACAGGATGTCGAATCCATAGCCGGTCGCGTATTATAAGAAAACGTAGCCGGCATACTTACAACCTCTTAGTACGTTTCACCTGGATACAGGATATTCATACATCTGATAATCTGTACGCGTTTGTTAGGAATAAAAGTGCATTAAACAGCAATTCTCTTCACCATCAATGCTCTTATCGCATTAAGCACCGCAATCACCATAACTCCCACATCAGCAAATATCGCAAGCCACATATTAGCAATTCCGAGTGCTCCAAGAATAAGACAAATTATCTTTACACCAATGGCAAAGTAAATGTTCTCATACACGATACGCATACATTTCTTGGATATGCCGATAGCCTTAACAATCTTTAACGGGTCATCATCCATAAGCACAATATCTGCCGCCTCTATTGCTGCATCAGAGCCAAGTGCACCCATAGCAATTCCGACATCAGCTCTCGACAATACAGGTGCATCATTAATTCCATCACCGACAAATGCAAGTTTTTCCCTGTCATTGGTAAGTTCAAGAAGTTCTTCGACCTTAGATACTTTATCTCCCGGCAAAAGTTCGCTGTTAACTTCCGAAATGCCAAGCTCGCCTGCAACATGTTCAGCAACCTTCTTACTGTCACCTGTAAGCATAACCGTGTGGTCAACTCCAAGTTTCTTAAGTCTCTTAATTGCGTCTTTTGAATTATCCTTAAGAACATCTGATATAACGATATGTCCTGCATACTCATCATCTATTGCAATATGTAATATAGTTCCTACACTATGACAATCCTTGTAGGGCACAAAGTTAAGTTCCATCATTTTAGAATTGCCGACTGCAACCTTTTTGCCATCGACCTTTGCAGTAATTCCTTTACCGCTTATCTCTTCAACGTCAGTTACCCTGCTCTTATCAAGCTCTTTTCCGTAAGCTTCCTGAACACTCTTGCCAATCGGGTGATTTGAAAAACTTTCTGCATGAGCAACCAAATCAAGGATTTCATCTCTTTCCATTTCACTGTGATGAATTCCCGTAACCTCAAAATTACCTTTGGTTAAAGTTCCTGTCTTATCAAATACTATATGCTTAACACCCGCAAGTGCCTCAAGGTAGTTAGAACCTTTAACTAAAACTCCTGCCTTACTTGCACCGCCGATTCCTGCAAAAAACGTAAGCGGAATGCTTATTACGAGGGCACAAGGACAGCTTATAACAAGGAACGTAAGTGCTCTGTATATCCAATCACCAAAGTCGGGGGTAAGTCCCATTATCATTCTAACTATTGGCGGCAAAAGTGCAAGTGCCAAAGCACCATAACATACCGCCGGTGTGTAATAGTGTGCAAATCTTGAGATAAAGTTCTCTGAACGAGATTTCTTGGAACTTGCATTCTCAACAAGATCTAAAATCTTTGAAACCGTTGACTCTCCAAACTCCTTTGTCGTCTTGATTCTAAGCACGCCTGTCATATTGATACATCCACTTATAACCTCATCACCAGCCGTTACGGTCTTAGGAATACTTTCTCCTGTAAGTGCACTTGTATTAACTGAAGCCGTTCCATCTACAACGATACCGTCAATCGGAATCTTCTCACCCGGTGACACTTCAATAACCGTTCCTATCTCCACTTCATCAGGATCTACCTGCTCGGTACCATTTTCACCTAAAACATTAGCATAATCTGGACGAATATCCATAAGTTCGCTTATATTTCTACGGCTCTTACCAACCGCATAACTTTGGAACAATTCTCCTATCTGGTAAAAAAGCATAACCGCAACTCCCTCGCGGTATTCACCAAGAACCATTGCACCAATTGTCGCTACTGCCATAAGGAAATTCTCATCAAATACCTGCTTGTTTTTAATTCCCTTAAATGCTTTCTTAAGTATATCATATCCAATTACAAGATACGGGATGATATAAAGAATAAGTCCTACTATTCTGTTATCGGAAAGATAAGGAATACTCAGCTTCTCGCTCGTTATAATACCGATTACCACAAGCAGTAATGCAGATATTATTATTCTTGCCAAAACTTTTTTCTGCTTCTTAGTCATAAGCATGCTCTCCTTTTTAAAACAAAAGCGCACAGAAGGCAAAAATGATTAGCCAACTATACGCCCCACGCATTTCTTTTACAGGAATATCTCGCAGTCGTCTTCAACCTTCTTGCAGTTATCAAGTACATCCTGCATAACAGCCTTAGGGTCTGCACCTTCCTCAAACTCAACAATCATTTTAAGCATCATGAAATTAACTGTTGCGTCTTTAACACCTGCAGTCTTTTTTGCTGCCTCTTCCATCTTATTAGCACAATTAGCACAATCAACATCAATCTTATAAGTTTTCTTCATATCAGAAATCCTCCCTTTCTTAATTGAAATAATATACTGCCTTAAATGCGAAATAACTTTCTCGCATTAAAAAATCAGATTAACATATGAATGATTGTTCATATGTTAATCTGATTATAATACCCTAATAATCCGATGTCAATATTTTTTGATGCAATTATTACGCAAAATTTTTATTAAAGAGTTTTACTATTATATAATATACGATTCCTACAGAGAGAATCACGAATATATTATGCGTTCTGCTATCAATATAAGGCTGTACCATGCAAAGAGCGGTAAGGGCAATAACACCTGCTATTACATATTTTTCAAAATCGAAATACAAATCATTTTTGTAGATTTCTTTCTTCTTGGCAAGCATTCCACCAAGTAGCAGAAAAGCAATTCCTATCACAAGGTACCCTATCGTATATGCCGTATATGAATAACAATAATCCAGTTTTATAAAACTTTCTATAACTCTAAAAGCAAAAACATTCTTATATGCTTCACATAAACCGGTAATTGCAATATATATACAAAATGCTCCACCGCAAAATGCAAGAAGTCTCATTATTCCATTAGGGAATAGTTCTTCAATTAAATGTATGAAGCCGATAAGCATTATTAGATATGCAATACTTACAACAAATGTTAATAATACAATTTTATTAAACTCATTAATATCATAGTTCATTTCATTAGCTTTTTGTATTCCTTTGTACACATATACAAACAACACTATCATAGGAATACTGGTTGTAACAAAGTCTAAAATTGCCGTAAAGCAATATCGGATGTTCGTCTTTACAGGTAATGTATATGGAAATTCTCTCATGGGTTGTTTTCGATCACTCCAGTACTGCAATAGTCTTCCTAAAAGAATTATTGCAAAAAAAGTTAAAACAAACCAACCATTTATAGTATGACCTAACAATAAACTTAAATAATCTTCATTTGTTGAACACTTTTGTCCATATACCGCTTCAAAATACCCCCACCCTATTCCATCGAAATCAAAATAGCGGCCATATATCATCAAAGAAGCAACAACAACTCCTGCCACAAGTTGTAACACATATCTTAACCCATACACGTAAAAGAGTTTTTTGATCTGCCCACCATTAAAGTACTGTAATAACTTATTCTCTTTGGTTTTATATGTTTTGTTAACATTTTTCTTTGGAAGTATTATGTATGAAGCCAAAACAATCACTGCTATAGTCGACAGTATAACCATAATCCACGGTATATCCAAATATAATATGTCTATTAAACCCAGCCATGCCAACCCACATAATATAGCAAGCACACGTTCAACACCTACAAAATATGAGAAACGACCTCCCTTTGATAGTTGTCTTTTGCCGGCAGCCAACCTAACAAGCAATATTTCAACAACGATTGTAACCAGCATAAAAAGAACAATCTTATTGATACTAATACTGTCTTCCCAGCCACCACTTGCCTTCATAAAACCGGTGACAGACAATCCGTTAAGAGCATCTGAAGGATATATTATCGGTTCAACATAATTAACAAATACTTTATCAGCAACATTCCAGCATTTGCTATATATCTGATAATATTGCCCGTATATATCCTTCGGTGGTAACCCTTTGAAAGTTACTATCGCCACAGCTATAAATATCACTTCCAAAATCAAACCATAAGCAAAGATCAACACAATCCACACAGCAATCGCAACAGCAGCACCAAGCAATGCATTCTTAAAAACAGTCATTCCAAGATAAATCCATGTATATGCCATAATAAGAATCATTGTGTACAATACAACATAAGTCCACAATTTAGCCAATGGCAAAGAATTAAAGTTTGCAGGTTCATTTAGCCCCGAAAGCGCTACCCACTTATTATTGTAGTAACTCTGATAACTCGCAAGCAACAATCCCTGAAGGACTGTTATTCCTACTATCAATGCAAAAAAGAACCAGTACTCGTGCATCACAAGCGTTTTCTTTTTGACCGGCAATGTCATTTCAAACTCTTTAACTCTCACATCAGAAAAAGATGATTCACGCATTATCAGTAATATGATAATTCCAACAATTGCAAACGCCGCGCCAAATGTGAGTTTATCATCCATTACACCGGAAAAGTCCAATCCTGTTTCAGGCAATACATAATTGCCGTCGACCGCCTTTGCCTTGCCCTCTTGAATGTCAGACATTATCTTATTTTCAGCATTTATTTTAAATGATGTGCCTGCTGTATCAAAACAAACATATACCGTATTAATAAGCATACATATAAGTGCGAGCAAAACCATTGTCGCATACATTTTCCCCATTGTTTTGGAAAGTGCTCTGACTCCTCCCATTACACTCACCCCCTGCTTCTTTCTTCCTCAAGGACGATAAACAAATCTTCCAACGAGATGTCTACAGGCTCAATAAGGCTTGCGCCGTTCTTTTTAAGTTTTTCAACCAAGTCCTCGTTAAAGTCTTTAACAACAAGTGTATAAATGCTACCGACATTGGATATCTTTAATATTTCCGGCATGCTTCTCACATTTTGTCCTGCACCACCCTCAAATACAACATTCAACTGGGTCAGTTCGCATTTCATATCTTCCATAGACATCTGACGATCCACCACTCCTTGATGAAGCATTGTTACCGAATCACATATTCTTTCAAGTCCTTCTAAGTTGTGAGAACTTATAAGCACTCCGATTTCCCGCTGCTCAACCTCATTTATAAGCATCTCGAAGAAACTTGCCTTTGCCACAGGATCAAGTCCTGAAGTCGGCTCATCAAGAATTAAGTAATCAGGTTCCTTGGCTACTTCAAGCATGAATGCAAGACGCATTTTCTGGCCCTTTGAAAGTGCTCTGATACGTGTATTTACATCAAGTTTAAAAATCTCATTATAATCATTAAACTTCTCGCGGTTAAACTTCGGATAAAAAACCGAATACATATCCACCATTTTCGAAATACTGTAAAACGGAATATATTCGCTGTAATCTGCGACATAACCTATGTACTCCTTAACCGAAGGATTATCATAAACAGCACTTCCGTTAATCAAAACCTCACCTTTGTCCGGCTTATATATACCTACCGCACACTTGATAAGTGTTGTTTTACCGGCACTGTTCTCGCCGATAAGACCATGAATCTCACCCGGCGAAACATTTAAGTTGATGCCCTTTAACACCTCCGATTTGTTATAACCTTTCCATAAATCCTTTATCTCAATCATACGCTCATCTCCTCATAAATCTCCTTGACAAAATCAATGGTTTTTTTCTTATCATACCCCATCATTTTAAGTTCCATTATCCCACTTCGAAGTTGTTTTTTTATCGCTTCCACCTTGTCGTCGTCAGCCTTTACATTAATCTCCGATGCGATAAATGTTCCTTTGCCTCTGATTGTTTCGATAACGCCCTGACGTTCTAATTCCTGATACGCCTTAGCAACCGTTCCCGGGGTAATCTTGAGCTCTAACGCTAATTTTCTTACTGAAGGTATTGCATCACCGGGTTTTAAATAGTTTTTCATAACATTGAACTTCATCTGTTCTATTATCTGTTCATATATTGGTTTGCTGCTCTTGTAATCCATCTGCATCATTACACATTTCCTCCTTTCATAGTTCTTATTTTTGTTCGTTGATATATGTTGTTACTCTATTCTGTATAACATCAATAGTTTTGTTTAGTTTCTTTTTATCCGTAAAATAATCTTGTGCTTCCTCATATACAATATTTAAAATTGCGGTCTCATATGTTTTTGCATGCTTAGTTCTATGTAGGATCTCCATATATTTATTAACATCTTCCTCTTTTGGAACCCCCATCTTATCACCGTAAACGCCCCACGAAAAATCATACTCTTCCTGTGGTTTTACAATTTCTCCAAGTACATCAATATAAGTTGTCGAAGTTGTTAATGCCTTCATATGTTCTTCAAATGAGGATTTCATGACAGGCATTCTGAAATCATCATCTCGAACTTTATTTATTTGATACTCTTCCGATAACAATTCTCTAAGAAATTGCCACGCAAGTTCTTTATTATCCGATTTAGCCGACATGGCATACATATCTTCGAACTCAAAATACGATCCTTCTGATGATTTATTCGGATATCCGATATAATTAAGTGGCATACCTAATACTTCTCTTTCAAATTGCAGCATATGAAGTGAAATCTCATTTTCATCAAAAAGAAGATATTCTCCGTCATGAAATCTGGAATACATTGTATTATACATTTCATCAAATTCAGAATCCGTCAGTATTTTCTCTTCTTTTGTACCTTGCGAATAGGACAATTCCATCAAATATTTAAATTCATCACTATCAAAATTACACACGCCGTTATCCCAATCAACGTAATCGGAAACAGTATTACTTAGAAGCATATCCAAATAATATATTCGTAGTTCTTTACTATCAATTAATTCAACACCATCCCCCTTCTTCTTCATTACAGATTGAAGATCTTTAACCGTCCAACCGGAAGATTTCCCAACATCTTGAGTTCTCGCCAACAGGGTACTTATACAAAACGAAGACGCAACATAATATAAACCGCCATCTTCCATCTCTGCCTCATAAACCTCTGGAAGCAAATCCTCAACATTATATTTTGTATCCTTCTCATAATAAGGTGTCAGTTCTTCAATCAGACCTTTTCGGGCGCACTGTCTCACAGATATCGGCAAACACCCAACACTTATTATATCCGGCATTTTGCCTGTCATAACATCTGCAAGTACCCTCTCTTCGTCCATTTCCGAATAATCAACTATTTGAATTTTACAATCCGGATGATTTCGATTAAACTTTGTTACCGCACTAGGTGTACAGGTTGAAAAAGGAACACCCAACGTAATTATAGTCTTACCCTTATCTGCATCAGGGTCTGCTTCTTTCCATGAGACTATTTCAAAATTACAATGTTGTTCATTGTATTCTTTGGAATTACCAATAAAAGTATTTCCAACACCGGCTTGCAACCCTTCCAACTCATCATTTCCAATGTACGATTTAAATCGGTTTAACAATACGTCCGCTTCGTCTTTTTCTACACTATATCCATTTATTCCGGCACGACTCTCGTAATAAAAATCATATTCTTCACCGTCCATCACCACATCAATTCCACCGGCTTCTCCAATCCTAATATCAATTGCATCACTCCATGTCATATTCTCCATATTTAAAATGTACGTATTAATATTTACCATGTCACTATCAAGTTCATCTGTCACACATACAATATCACCATTCTTTATAAGAGCAATATCGGCCAATTCGTTTTGAGGCACATCTATCTTTTTCTCGTTAGAAAGTGTTTCATCATATACATATACATTTTTATCTATTCCAACGACTGCGCTACCATCTTCTCTAAGTATTATACCCGCCAGTTCATTGATTTCATAGTTACCCTTAAATCTTTCTGCCAATAACTCTTCATTCGTATTGTCTATGTTTTTAAAACAACTACTCACATCACATCTGTTTTTTTCATTCCCGTCCAAATCTAGTTTGACCAATTCGTAAATATTCTTATCTTCAACTGTATTTACCGCTAGATATAATAATTTTCCATCAACATTTGCATGAAATGCACTTATGTATTTTTCATTTATATCACTTACTGCACAAACAGAATTATTACCATCCAAATCACAACTATATATCTGATAAGTACCGTTTTGAGCAATGTATGTCATAACGAAAAGCTTATCTTTTTTTACACAATAAAAAGATATTTCTCCATTAATATCCGAAAGATTAATATTCTTTCCCTCGAAAGCCTTTCCCGGCATTTTCTCCAACTTAGGTTGGCTATAATTAGAAGAATTATCATCTTCTTTATTACAGCCACACAATGAAGATGTAAGTATTAAAAACAATGTTATAATTATCATTTTTTTAAACATTTGCATCTGATAATTCCTCCAATAAAATGAATGTATACGTAAAACGTTCTATTATTTCAGTGTATTAACTGTACCACTTGCTATGATACAGTTATAACACACTTATTTTTCATTGTCAACACCGGTTCACAAAAAAATGCGGCCACCGAAGTGTCCGCATTTCTATGCTTTATTCTTATTATAAAATCAAAATAGTGTAGATAATCACCGCAAACAGTTCATAATAACCGTCACCATCATATCCATCTCATCAGGTTTTGATTCTGCTATCATAATGGTAAGTGCCACAAGAGTGTGATCATCAATAACTTTCTGTCCGTCCTCAAACAATGCTCCGTTCTTATCAAGAAAATATAAGAACATTGTTGCCGCTATTCTCTTGTTACCATCAGAAAAACTATGATTCTTAGTTACAAAATATAATAAATGTGCTGCCTTCTCCTCAAGTGACGGATACACATCTTTTCCACCGAATGACTGATATAATAACATCAAGATTATAATATTCAATATTACGCTTTACTTTTCTGTCTCCTTCATCTTGAACTGTCGCAAAATTTGCGACAGTTGAATCATTACCTTTGCGTATAACATACTATAATTAATACTGCAAAAAGAGCTGTCCACCATATCAGCGGAACAGCTCTTTAATATATTTTTCTATAACAATACCGACTATCCGAACCTTAATATCTCTCACTCAAACCTTAACCTGTCAACCACGCTAACTCTGCACATTATTGAGTATGCAATAACAGGAATTACTGCTACCAATATACCGATTACAGGAAGACATGCAAGTACCGGAATAATTGTAAACTTCCATACAAAAAATGACGAGCCGACCACAAAAGCTTTTATCACTGTAACATTTAACAAAATCGAAACAACGATTGATACTACAAATGTCCAGCCAAAATATACAAGACCTTCTTTCATAAGTTTTATCTTCTGCTGTTTTCCGGTCATTCCAACCGCCTCAAGTACCGCAAGCTCTCTTGCACGAACGATAATGGAAGATGTCATTGTATTGGCGAAATTAAGTATACCTATGATTCCAAGTATAAATGCAAGTACAAAACCGACTATTTCGATTGTTTTTGCAAATGAACGATACTCATCCAGTACTGTCTGCTTTGACTTATACGAAAGATCTGTTTCTACCGTTTCAGTATAATCAGATATCCATTTATCAAACTGTTCTTCATTATCCTTATCAACATTTATAAGTGTTCTCATAGGCTTTCTGTCACCAACAAAATCTAAGAATTCCTTCTCAGGAAGAAAATAATCACATTGGAAATTGCCAAACTGTTGAAGTACCATGGCATATGGCATACTTACAACCGCATAAACCTCATACTCCTTGACAGGCTCATTATCATAATTAGGTACTTGAAATGTACTTCCGTCATCATAGATTCCTTCAACGTAGGTTACATATTTCTCATCATGACTTCTGACAGTTACTTTTTCTCCCGGCTCAAAATACGGAAGTTCGGCCTCCTTTGCATCTAAACTGTTAATAGCACAGTTAACCAATACATAATTACCTGAATTAAATTTTTCCCAATCTATTTTGTCGCTTCCGTCAATTGTCTTGACAACACCAAGTTTGTTGAAAACCATTTCATTTATTCCGTAGGTTGCGCCATCTAAAGTCTTTTCCTCATCAAGACTTTCAAGGTAATCATCCACTGAAGGAATACCGTTTTGCCCCGTATAACGTTCCTTCAAATATTCTAATATCGATTCATTAGACAACACTCTATCCTTTATCTTCTTCCAATTCTCATCATCAAAATCATGATAATCATCATAAATATATATATTACCTATTTCTTCTACTCCCTCCTGCGAAGAAAGTTCCTCAAGAAACGAATCCGTTACTCCATCTAAGGTCTTATCGAAAGTTCCGGGATTATCAAGTGCTGCATCTTGCACTGAATAATCTGCCACAACCATATTCTTTATAAAACTATCCATCGAAAAACCTTTCATAAGGCTCATAACCGTATTAAGAATCACAAGTGACAACGACAATGACATTACAACTATTATTATCTTTTTTCTGTTGCCTCTTTCTGTGTTATCTTCTGTAGTTCTTAGTGCCTCAATAGGTGACACACTTCCTGCTTTTCTACACGGCTTATTAGCACTTAATATAACCGTAATATAAGTAAATGCTACTGCTCCAAGAATTATCCATATGTTTAAATGAGCCTGGCCTTTGTCAAAGCTTACCGTATTAAGAGTACCTGAAATCATTGGCAATAACCATACACCGATCAAGATTCCCGGTATAATACCAAGCGGAATACCCGATATAGCAATAAGGCGTGCTCTCTTCCTTACAATCTTTCTTAACTGCTTTCCGGTTGTACCTATTGTCTTTAACAGACCGTATTCCTTAATATCAGAGATTACATTGATATAGAATATATTATATATTATCAGATATCCCGCCAACATTACCGTTGTAAGAAGTGTAATCGCAAACACTACTGTTGTCGGATCCATATTTCTTCCAACGTAAGCCCAGTTAATACCATAATCAACATTCTCTCTCATTCCGGTTCTTGCAATTAAATCATTTGTCTTTTTCTCAATGTTGAATGAATTAGCATAGTTGAAATCAGCCATTATCCAGCCCGCATAGTCATTGTATGTAAGTTCGTCAACAGGCGTAGTCTTAATCGGCGCATATTTTTCCTGAAACTCTTTTGATACAAGTGTCATCTGGCAGGAAGAAATTATATCACCCCTATAATAACCTGACACAACAAAATCCTTCGTAACTTCTTCCTCGCCTATCGCAATTGTAAGATTAACTGTACTTCCTACCTCTACAGGAACCCCCATTTTTTGCAAAACAAGGTCACTTGTTACTATCTCATTTTCTTTTTCCGGCATTTTTCCAACCTCAGGATAACAGAAACAAGCTTTAGCATTGTCATCCTGACAGTAATTTACCTCTGTGCGCAATTTATTAAACTCTTTGTTTGCACCTGTTCCGACAGTGACACGATACGATAAATCCTTTATCTTTGAATCGTCTTTGAACATGTCATATTCTTTCTGGGTAAGATACTTAAAGCCTGCATGGCAGCTTCCACCCACCTGACGCATTGTTGACAACTGTAGCTCTTTCATCAAGCTGCCACCTATTGTAAACAATGCAGTAAACATAAGCGAAGTAAGCGCTACCGCTAATATAAGAACAATGTATTTTTTGATATTTTCTTTTATCCCGCTAAATGATAATTTGCTTATAGCCTTCTTGTTATTTACCTTTAACATGTAATTATCCTCCAATCAACAAATCAATTTACACAATTTTTCCGTCCTCTATTCGAACAATTCTGTCCGCCATTTGAGCTATTTCTTCGTTGTGAGTAATCATTACTATTGTCTGATTGAACTTTTCGCCTGTAGTTTTGAGAAGTCCCAAAACGTCCTGACTTGTTTTCGAATCAAGGTTTCCTGTAGGCTCATCTGCAAGTAGTATTGCCGGCTTTGTTGCAAGTGCTCTTGCTATTGCAACTCTCTGCTGTTGTCCGCCGGAAAGCTTTACCGGAAGTCTGTTTAACAAATCTGAGAGACCCAAAGATGTAATAACACTATCAATGTAATCCTTATCAACCTCGCCACCGTCTAACTCTATCGGTAAGATAATGTTGTCATATACCTTGAGTGACGGTACAAGATTAAAACTCTGAAATACAAATCCGATTTTTCTTCTTCTGAATATGCAAAGTGCATCACCTTTTAATTCCGAAATATCTTTATCATCAATTACTATTTTCCCTGATGTCGGATTATCAAGACCGCCGAGCATATGAAGAAGTGTTGACTTACCGCTTCCGCTTGTTCCAACAATGCTGACAAACTCTCCTCTTTCTACCTCAAGGCTGACACCGTCTAACGCCTTAACCTGCGTATCACCTTCACCATAGTATTTTTTTAAATCCAATGCCTGTAATATCATAATATAACCTCCATTTATTAATTAATTTAATAAGCATTTAAAAAGAGCAGTACCTCTTACTGCTCTTAATACTAACATTTAATTCTTTCCAGATTATTTCCAAAATCTAACAATTTTGAAAGATTTGATTATCCACGCCACAAAAACATAATGAATTCAGAACCTTTGCCAGGCTCCGATTTGACTTTTATGTATCCACTCTCTTTGCGAAGTATCTCTCTTGCAAGATAAAGTCCAAGTCCAACACCCTCTACATCAGAGTTTTTCTCACTCCTATAAAACCTGTCAAATATCTTTGCCGTATCATTTTCATCAATTCCCTGTCCTTCATCCATAACGGAAATTGCAACATACATTTCATAAGGTTTAATTGAAACCGCAATAGTACTGTCCTTTGGTGAATACTTGATGGCATTATCGATTATGTTAGAAAGTGCCTCACGTGTCCACTTCACATCAAACAAAGCCATGGGCGAATCATTGTCATCTTTCGTAAAACTAATTGAAATACCCTTTTTATCGGCTTTGTAACGCATTGAGCCAACCGTCTCTCCTACAAATGAATCAACCTCTGCATTTACAGGCTTAACTTCGATAATGTTGCTCTCAAGTCTTGACATTTTAGTAAGCGACATAATAAGAAAATCCAATTTCTCCGTCTGCTCATGTATCTGACTGATAATTTTTCTATCCTCTTCAGTTGCATCAGGCATATTAAGAATACGCTCACTAAGCAGTTCTGAATAAAGTTTCAGATTTGACATAGGGGTCTTTGTCTGATGCGATATGTCAGCAATCAAGCCCTCAAGATTACGCCTTGTCTCATCCAGTTGATTTTTGGCAAGCTGCGAAGAATACAGATACTTCTTCCATTTACTCTCTAATCTCGACAGCTTACTCTCATCATAATCACTCTCACAAAACTCACCTTCCATAGCACTGTCAAGCATCTGTTCAATTCTTTCAATCGTTCTGTTCTCAAACATTGTTCCCTACCCAAAAGCTAATTATTTCTCGCGTTTCCACACGTAACCTTTTCCATAAACCGTATGTATCGGCACATCTTCATTTTCAACAGATAATTTTCCCCTTAATCTGTTGATTGTTACCGACAACGCATTCTCATCAACATACTCTGCACCGTCAGTCCATATGGCATCCACAAGATAATCCCTTGTAAGAGTACGTCCTGCATTTTCGGTAAGCAACTTTAATAACTTCTGCTCGGTCTTACTTAGATCTACCAAATTGCTGTTAACAAAAAACTCCATTCTACCATAATCAAAAATGTACAAATCATCACGATATACATCTGATGTTTTTGCTTTCTTTAACACCTTGTCTATCCTTGCGCGAAGCACCATCAAACTAAACGGCTTCGTTATATAATCATCTGCACCAAGAGTTAGTCCCATAACCTCGTCGGTTTCAAGATCATTAGCTGTAAGCATAATAACCGGCACATCTGACATTTGCCTAAAATCTCTTAGGAAATCAAAACCGTTTCCATCCGGGAGATTAACATCAAGAATAATAAGATCTGTTGCTTTTTCCTTATTAAAGTCACCTAATTTATGTAATTGCGTAAATGAATACTCGCCGCCGGTAAGCGCTAACATAATCCCGTCATTTAGTGCTTTATCATCTTCGATTATAGTAATGTTTTTCACTTAGCCTCTCCGTTCCCAGTCATTTATTAATGTATATTTCATCTATCAAACAGCAATTTCATCAAGTGATTTAGCAAGTTGGTCAGCACATGATGTTCCTTTTCCATTGCAATCATTACCACGCAAAATATCTGCCGCATTCTTTGCATCAGCACCCTCTAACAATCTGCCAATTGCCTTAAGATTACCGTTACATCCACCCTTGAACTTTAAATTGTGGATTTTTCCTTCCTCATCTATATCGTACTCAATCTGCATAGCGCAGACACCCTTAGGCTGATATGTATAATGTTCCATAATTCTTTCCTCCTTAACATACTTTTGAAATTATACATCTTATACTATAAAATCACAACATGGAAAATACGTGTACGCATGCAGGATATATTTCCCTGAATACATTATATCTTTCATCATATTTTGCTACTAATGATTTATCCGGATACTCAACCGACTTAACCTTAACAATAGCATCAACCGCCTCTTCAACCGACGAATACTCTCCGCATGCAACCATTGCGAGCATTGCCGCACCAAGTCCCGGGCCCTGTTCACTTTCCAGTACTTCGACCTCAAGATTAAGAATATTGGCGATCATTTTTCTCCAAAGTGCACTCTTTGCACCACCACCGCAAATCTTTGTCTTTTTTACGGTAATACCAAGTTTATTTGCAACCTCTAGCGAATCTCTGAGTGCAAAGCCTACACCCTCAAGAACCGCCTGCGTCATATCGCTTCTTGAAGTGTCCATGCTCATACCTATAAATGTTCCTCTCGCCTGCGGATTATTATGCGGCGAACGCTCACCCATAAGATACGGCAGGAAAAACACTTTATTTTCGCCAAGTTTTGTTATGTCTGCCTGCTCTTTTTCATAAGCATCAGTTCCCATTATATCCTCAAGCCACCATTTATTGCAGCTTGCGGCACTAAGCATACAACCCATCAGATGATAACTGCCGTCAGCATGACAGAACGAATGGAGGGCATTGTTGTCATCAACTCCAAACTTGCTTGCCGAAATAAATATTGTTCCGCTTGTTCCAAGTGATATATTACACGCTCCCTCTCCCACGGTTCCGGTGCCAATAGCCGCTGCAGCATTGTCTCCCGCTCCCGAAGCAATTATACATTTATCGGAAAGTCCAAGTTTTTCTGCCATTTCCGGCAGAAGCGTTCCAACTGCCTCATAAGACTCATAAACCTTCGCCAGTTGATTGCTGTTTACACCACATATTTCACACATTTCCTCCGACCAGCAGCGGTTCTTCACATCAAACAAAAGCATACCCGAAGCATCGGAAACATCTGTACAAAATACGCCCGATAACTTGTATGCGATATAATCCTTAGGAAGCATAATCTTTGCTATACGCTTGTAATTATCAGGCTCATTTTTCTTAACCCACAATATCTTTGGTGCAGTAAAGCCTGTAAATGATATATTACCGGTGTACTCTGACAACTTGTCCTTACCGATTACATTATTTAAATAATCACATTCTTCTGTTGTTCGTCCATCATTCCACAAAATCGCAGGTCTTATAACCTCATCATTTTCATCAAGTATAACAAGGCCGTGCATTTGTCCTCCAAAACTAATACCGGCAATCTCTAACTTGTCCACATCTTTAATAAGTTCTTTAAGACCTTCCATAACCTGTTCAAACCAATCATCAGGGTTTTGTTCCGACCAACCCGGATGCGGAAAATAGAGCGGGTACTCTTTAGATACAATATTATGAATGTTTCCCTCTTTATCCATCAACAGTAATTTCACGGCACTGGTTCCAAGATCTATTCCTATATATAACATTTATCCCTTCACTCCTTTTTGAGTATCTGTTCTTTATCCGAGTGCAACATCTAACACCATCATAAGCGTAAAACCTACCGCAAACGCAATAGTTCCCGCATTCGAATGTTCTCCCTCTGCCATTTCAGGAATAAGTTCTTCCACAACAACATACATCATAGCTCCCGCCGCAAATGCAAGCAGATAAGGAAGCGCCGGTATAATAATGCTCGAAAGCATTATTGTAATCACTGCAGCCAAAGGCTCAACTGCACCGGAAAGAACACCATACACAAAAGATTTCCCTTTGCCATGTCCTTCCAATGCAAGCGGCATGGAAACAATCGCTCCCTCCGGGAAGTTCTGAATCGCTATACCAATAGAAAGCGCCAACGCACCCATCATGGTTATATTAGCCTTTCCGGCAAGGAAACCTGCAAAAACAACACCAACTGCCATACCTTCCGGTATGTTATGTATTGCCACCGCCAACACCATCATGGTTGTTTTATTAAGTTTTGTTTTCACACCTTCGGCCTCTTCGCTGCCGACGTGCAAATGTGGCGTAAACGAATCAATTGCAAGCAAAAATCCAATACCTATCCAAAATCCTATTAATGCAGGAATAAATGATAGTTTCCCCATATCCGCGGCTTGTTCCATTGCAGGTATAATCAGACTCCATATGGACGCCGCAACCATAACTCCCGCCGCGAATCCTGTAAGTAACTTCTTAACCCAATCCGAAAGATCATTTTTCATAAAAAATACGCAGACCGCGCCAAGTGTTGTTCCCAAAAACGGTATCAACAATCCTTCTGCTACAATCCCTATCATAACACCACATCCTATCCGTCTTTATTATTGTATTCATGAATTATAAATATGTTACATATTATACCATGATTTACAATCCGTTCAAATACATAGTTTATTTCTAACATTATCTCATTTCAATAATACTTTGCAAATGCGACCTTGTAATTATATAATAAGGGTATGTTAAACCGTTCTTGCCAGTTTTGCTACGGCTTGTGCTCTTAGGGGAGTCAATATAGCAGTTCACAAAGTATTTACAAAAGAGTCTTGAATGCACTTGTGTGCAGAATGTATAGAAGGAGGCAAATATGCATTTTGTAGATGCCAAAGGCATACTTTCAACAAATAACGGCTATTGCGGAATGAATATTTATCGCGGTTGTACTCATGGCTGTATATATTGTGACAGTAGAAGTCTATGTTATCATTTTACTCATCCGTTTGAAGATATCGAAGTAAAACAGAATGCACCTTTTCTTCTTGAAAAAGCACTTCGCTCGAAAAGAAAGAAATGTATGATAGGAACAGGTTCCATGTCTGATCCCTATATGCACTGCGAGAAAGACTTAAGACTGACAAGAAAATGTCTGGAAATCATATCAAAATATGAGTTTGGTATTTCAATTCAAACAAAGTCAGACAGAATACTTGAGGATATCGACCTGCTTGATGAGATTAACAAAAAGACCAAGTGTGTTGTTGCCATGACTCTTACAACATACGATGACAAGTTATGCAGCATAATAGAGCCTAACGTATGTAATACAAAACGCAGGATTCAGGTACTAGAGGCTTTTAGAGAACGAAATATTCCCACAATAGTATGGCTTACACCAATACTGCCGTATATAAATGATACTGAGGACAATATTAATGCAATCCTAGACGAATGCACGCGTGTGCAGACCAAAGGGATAATATGCTTTGATATGGGATTGACTCTTCGCGAGGGTGACAGAGAATATTATTATGCTGCGCTCGATAAATATTTCCCCGGATTGAAAGAACGTTACATCAAAGAATACGGCAACTCTTATTATGTGCCAAGTCCTAATTCAGGTAAACTTATGAAACTGTTTAAGGACAGATGCCTTGAGAATGGAATTATGCATACACCTGATGAATGCTTTTCTTTTATGCAGAACCTCCCCGAAAAGTTCAAACAGATGAGCCTGTTTGATATTCAATAAACATGTCAAAAACCATGAGGAAGGAGCTTTAAATGATAACTGAAGATATCAAAAAAGAATTATACACATTACAAGATATAGAATATAGAGATTTTCAATGTGGACTTATCCCGAACGTTGAGAAAGAATACTTCATTGGTGTCAGGACTCCTGCACTTAAAAGTCTTGCAAAGGAATATTCAAAGAAAGATGGTATTGATGAGTTTCTTTCAGAACTTCCTCATTCAACATTTGATGAAAATCAGGTACATGCTTTCATAATTTCCGAAATAAAGGATTACGACAAATGTATAGATGAGCTTGAAAAGTTTCTACCCTATGTTAATAACTGGGCAACCTGCGATCAGATGTCGCCAAAGGTATTTAAGAAAAACAGAGAGAAACTATTGTCACGCATCAAAGAATGGATTAAGTCAGACAAGACCTATACTGTAAGATTTGCAATCGGAATGCTTATGAGCCATTATCTTAACGAAGACTTTTGCATAGAATATCTTGATATGGTCTCCGCTGTCCGTTCGGAAGAATATTATATTAATATGATGATTGCATGGTACTTTGCAACAGCACTTGCAAAACAATATGATGCAACAATTCCGTATATTACAGAAAACAAACTTGATAATTGGACGCACAATAAAGCTATTCAAAAAGCAGTCGAAAGCCGACGAATTACCGATGAACAGAAGGTATATCTAAAATCTCTGAAAGTAAAATGAGCAATCAAAAAGAGAAGCCTATGGCTTCTCTTTCTTAATTTTACTCTTCTGCCTCACTGTCATACTCTAATATATCGCCTGGCTGGCACTTTAACACTTCACAAATTGCTTCTAACGTTGAAAAACGTATTGCACTTATCTTACCGTTTTTCATCTTTGACAAATTAACATTAGATACTCCTACTGCTTCTGAAAGTTCAGAAAGTGACATCTTACGGTCAGCCATCACACGATCCAGTCTTAAAATAATCTTTCCCATAAGACCACCTCCTATAATGTTTCATCCGACTGTATACGCAATACTCTGCCGTAATCAGTAATGGTATATACTGCCCATGTCACCAAGCCAAGCAATGCCGCAAATCCAATCCCTGCAATAAATGCTACAACAACGGTAAGTATTATCATTGATGTAAGTATGCGTTTTGGAACCTTATCCGCAAACGGATTGCCCTCTTTAAGTATGATGTCAAATATTGTCGAAACAAGCCACACATTGAAGGTCAAAACAAAGCAAATCATTGATATTGTCAAAAGATAAAAACCAATAACAAAAGAAATGGAATTGCTGTTTTCATCAAAATACTTCTGTACCGCCGGAACGGATGATTCGATTTCCATACCCTCTGCAAGTTTAATGTCTCCGTCTTCTATTGAACCAACTGCAAAGGGTCCCACTGACAATTCTTTCTTAATGTTGGCTTTTTCAGCACCCTTTTTCAACTGTTCATCATATTTATCACTACCGGTAATCATCACAATTCCGCTTACTAATGTAGTAACTGTAGCAACCATCATAAAAACAAATATTATTTTAGAACAAATCCTGGCTGCCTTACAACTCTTCATAACATTCTCTAATTTTAATTCAACTTCATTGGTATTATTAGTATAATCACTATTCATATTATCATCTCTCCTTAAAAATATTGTTTTTAGGAAATATATCGCGCGTTATATATATCCTATGAGATGATAATAGCACTCATATTTATGTTTGTCAACAATTATTTATCGTTTATCGTTAATTTATTATCTAATATCGCAGAATAGCTCATCGACCACCCAAGTGCTACAAAATTTGGTTAACAAACAACCAGTTCTGCCTAAACTCCCGCATAAGATTCCAATATCCCGCGCCACGAAATCCGTACTCTTTTATCAATATATATTTCTCTTCTATACTTCTTACATCTTCAAACCAAACAACATGTTCAACCCCGTTTACAATATAGTTGTAATACGGACTCTTGGCATTTTCATCGTATATAATATTGGTTCCATAAGTAAATGCACGCCTTACCGCTTCAGTGTTACCTATAGTCTCTGCAACCGTCACCCCCTTCTCATACGGCAGCGGCCAGTCATACGCATAGTTCGGGATTCCCATGTATATTTTGGATGCCTCAATTCTTGATACTGCATAATCAAGCACTCTTCTGACGGAAGGAATAGGTGCTACTGCCATAGGTGGTCCGTATTTGTAGCCCCACTCATAAGTCATTAAAAGTACCGTATCGGCCGCTTTTCCAAGACCTGCATAATCAATACCCTCATACAAAAGTCCGGTCTGCTCATCGGAAATCTTAGGTGGAAGGGCAACATTTACTGTAAGCCCCTCTTCATTCAATCGTTCCTTTACACTTCTTATAAACGAAACATACTCATTCCTATACTGTCCCGGTATGAACTCAAAGTCAATATCAACGCCGTTGTACTCCTTGTTTTTAACCGCAATCAAAATGTTTTCAATAAGATTTTCCTGCATTGTGCTATCAGATAAAAGCGCCGCCACAAGCATGTTATTAAAACGTCCGTTACTATCAAGCGGGGTAAGCACCATTCTTTTATTGTTTTCAAACCTTTTTGCAGTTTGCAGGAGGTTGTCGTCGTTTAGCATAATAAGGTTTCCGTCATTGTTAAACCCATAAGAAAACGGGAGCAATTCGTTTATATACAAGCACGCTTCTTCTAAAACATCCTCCCTTATAAACGGATATGCATAACCAAAGATATCTTTATTTTTCAAAAGATCGCCATCATTTTTCTCATACTCAATAACCAATTCCCTACCTGGAAGAAGAAAACTCTCATTTAGGAGATACGAATTGTTTCTTAAAATATCGTTAACCGTCACCCCAAAGTTGTTCGCTATTGCATATAGCGTGTCGCCTTCATTTACCTCATACAAAAATGCCGGGACAAGCACAATTAAGGCTTGCCCCGGCACAATCTGTCCGTTAAATATTTCATTGTCGTACAAAAGTCTTGCAGTACTTACGCCATACATTTGGGCAATATCATTAACTGTATCGCCTTCTTTAACAACATAAATATACATATCAATACCGGACTAAAAATAAGTTATAACATATATATGTATAATCTTTTGCCGATATTCATGTATGTTATTAAATGTCTAACGCACCTATGCAAAAGTCTTTTTAAGCAATTATGCTCCTACGTACTCTGAAGATCCAAATGCAAGAATTGGAATGAATATTACTGGAAGAAATAATAATCCGAAACCAAATCCAACACCATGACCAAATGCTGATGAAAGCTTGAAAATCATGATGATTGCAACTACAAAGTTAACAAACGGAACTAACATCAAAAGGAACAACCATCCGTTACCCATAGCAATCTTGAATAATACATAAAGATTGTAGAAAGGAACGATTACTGCCCAACCAGGCTCACCTGCTTTTGAGTAAATTTTCCACTCACATACAAGCATAAAAATACCTACTACAAGACAAATGACAAAGTATATTCCCGCAAATGCTGAAAGCGCTGCTACAGCTGTAGGATCTACGTCGTATTGTGAATAGTCAGTTAAAAATGATAAAAACATAATTTTTATCCCCCTTATAATTTATGATTTTTGAATTTATCATTTTTTTACTGCCTTGTCAATATATGTATATTTTTGTCAAACACATTTTGATTACCAATACAAACACAAGAATCTATTCCACATTCTTAAGTGCTTCATCCATAGGAACTCTCTTAATTTTAAAGAACTGGAACAGTGCAACAACAAGGTACGTAACAAGCATAAGAGAAAACATTTCCGCATAGAGCCTCGGTGTTATAATAAGTTCAAACCAACCGCCATAGCCTTTTAAGAATATTCTAAGTATTACCTGGAAAAAGGCTGTATTGATTATCATTGACATTATTGCAGAGAAAACAACAACCCACACTGAAGACATCAGATAAAGGCTTGAAATCTCGCCATTGGAATATCCCAAAATCTTTGTCATCGAAATTGACGTTGTGTTTTTCTCAAGAATAATCTTTGTAAGCAGGAATATAAGCAATGCAAAGAGTACAAGCGCAAACACATTGAGCATTCCAAAAAGCGATCCCATAGAAACGTCCATCTGTCTTGACAAAGCCGTAAGGTCGTCCTCCGTAATCTGCGTTGCAATATTGTCCTCACGAAGATAAGTACCCTCAAGATTGACATCAGAGAAATATCCGTTATAGAAGTTACTGTCCTTCTTACCCGTAATCTGCCCCATGAAAATATCCATCTGGTCATCTTCGTCACTCTCATTTATTATCACATCTTCAAAAACATCACACCAATTATCCTTTGTCATGTATATTCCAAGACTTGATTTGCATTCCCTAATCCCTCTTACTTCAAACGCATATAAATGATTCCCGAACTCTTCTTTCATAGTTATGATATCACCGCGTTTTAAGTTATATTTTTGTGCCATATCAGAGGTTATAACAACGCCCTCATCAGGTATATCCCAATCTGCAAAATACTTAGTGTTATCATATATTCCGTATAAACTTATATCCTCAGGATCATAGAAATCATCAATCATCTTAAGTGTCGTTACGCAATACTTTTCCGCAACATCTTCAGGCAGTTCCTGCTTGGCCTTGATAATATACTGATAGTCACTAGGCTTATATTTGATAGCATTTTCACTATAATTACGAAGTAGCGGTGTCATAATCAATCCAAACATAAGCAAAAGTCCCGCAAAAACAATTCCAAAAAACAGTGTCACATAACTGCTTACATTTTGCAAAATAACTCTGATACGAAACCTTGTAAAGAACTTGAAATGTGGAAGCTTAACCGCTTTCTTTCTCTTATGCTTCACTATATCTCTTCTTATGAATTGCAAAGGTGTAAATGATAACTTCCGCCACAACTCTATACTGATAACAATGGTCATAATCAAAACAGGAATTACCGTCGTCTTCACAAATGCTTCAGAACTGAAGTATGAAACATAATGTGTGAGGCTGTAACTATCCCTGTACATATTAGCTGCGATATCCTCAAACACCGTATATCCCAAAACATTCCCAACAAGTGCAGCCGCAAGTGTTACAATCACCGGTGATATAAGATAATGCCTAAATATTTCGCCTTTTGTATATCCTGAAGCTCGAAGAGTTCCGATAACCGTTGCTTCACGCGTTACCATATGACCTACAGTTACCGCAAATACAAATCCCATAATTGCAACAAGAACATACAAAAGTACAAGCATCATAGGTTTGTCGTGTCCCATATCATTGCCCGCGAAATGAATTGCACTATTGGCATACTCCGGTATGAAGTTTTTTAGAGAATTACTTGTTTCAATCGCATCCATCGCAATGTCAGTTGCAAGATCATCTGAAACCTCTTTCTCATCATTTTTATCCTTAGGCTTTTTATTGTAAAGCCATGCATAACTGTAAATATATTTATCCTTGTATTCCTCAAACGCTTCATCGGAAATGATTCCGACTCCAAACTTCACACTATCAAACATAATGTCGTTGTTGTTCTTATGAAGTGTACTGTAATCGGTAAGTGCAACAATTCCTACAATATGATAAGTCTTACCGGAAAGCTTGATATTCTCACCAAGCTTCATATTGTTATTCTTAAGAAAAAGTCTGTCAAGTGCAATCTCATCTGCAGTTGTCGGAAGTTCGCCGTCTAAAAGATCAACCTTGTTAACCTCATGTCTTGGCTTAAAAAGACGAAGTATTGCACCCTTTTGTTTTCCCTCATTTTCATCTTCTAACTCAACGTAAAAGTTCTCATAAAGCTTAACACCGTGCTTTTCTATCTTCGGAATAAGTTCCTCTTCAGGCTTTTTATCAAGCACAAAGTGACCATTTTCTATATTGTATTTTTCAAATGAATTATCATATTCTATACGAAGTCCCCTCATTGCAACAAGAAATCCTGACACAAAACTGATTGTCAGTGTCATAAAAAGAAAAATCGCAATATATTTAAAGAACTCATGAAAAAGATCACGTGGAATACGTTTCCAAAGTGGATTTTTCATATTTATTCTCCTCTCTTACCTTCAATTTACCAGTCAAGTTCAACTGCAGGTATCTTGGTTTCATTGACGTAATCCTTACGAATCATGCCGTCACGAAGCTTAATAACCCTATCTGCCATGTTTTTGATTGCATCATTATGTGTAACCATAATTACCGTGTTGCCGTATTTCTGATTAACCTCTTCTATAAGCTTAAGTATCTCCTTAGATGTGTTGTAATCAAGCGCTCCTGTCGGCTCATCGCAAAGTAATATATCCGGATTTTTAACTATTGCTCGACCGATTGCGGTTCTTTGCTGCTGTCCACCTGATAACTGATTAGGCAACTTATGACGATGCTCGTATAAGCCAAGCGTTCTTAACAAATCGTCAATATCAAGCGGCTTGTCACTTAAGTATGCGCCAACCTCAATATTCTCCTTAACATTAAGGTTAGGTATAAGGTTATACATCTGGAATATGTAGCCTAAATGATTCCTTCTGTATTTTGTAAGTTGCTTCTCTTTCATATCAGCCATCTTAACCCCGTCGATAGAAACGTTACCGCTGTCAGGCGAGTCTATTCCACCGATTATATTAAGCAGTGTTGACTTACCCGAACCTGAAGGTCCCAAAAGCACACATATCTCACCCCTGTTAATCTGACAGTTAATGCCCTTTAATACATCAACCCTGCTATCGCCTTCTCCAAAGCTTTTCTTAATGTCATTTAATTCAAGAAACATAAGACTCCTCCTCTCATGATTGTAAAACCCTTTTGCAAACAGTTTTATATGCTGCTCGCATACACTATATCACAACCATTTCAATATATCAATATATGAACATACATTCATATATTATCCAAAAATAATTTGGTTAGTTTTCACTAACCAAATTTATATTACACCGTTTCTTATCTTTTGTAAAGAATTATTTTATAAATGTGAAATAATCGTATAACCGGCATCCCTGCTTAACGGATTTCTTTTCTCATAATCAAATACAACATAGCATGTGGATTCTCTGTTATTACCATCAATCCAGAAAGACGCTTTTCCAGCTATCGGTTCTATATGCATACATCTTGAAGCAACCTTTGAATCATAGCCCTCTTTTACAAGTGATAACTCATCATTTCCACCGTTCTTAAAGAAATCGTTATAGACATTCTTATCTATAGGCTCACACCCGCTCCATGAAGGTCTGTTCTTCGCATTTTCTCTCAAGTAATAATCAAATATAAGAAGGCTGTCAAATATAAGTAAATCATCGCCAACATGCTCCTTAAAGAACTCCCTCAGAAGTTCATAACGTGCTTCTCTCTTATATCCTATTCCCTTCACCGTCTTCTTCTCATAAAAATCGGCAAGGTTTTTGTATAATTCAAAAGGTGTGTCGAAGAAGCCTTCCATGTATGCAACCGTATGCTGAAACTGGTCACTGTTATAATATACCTCTACCATCTCCTCGATATTTTTAAGTACCAATATCTCCTCGTAGGAAATCCATTTGGTTGCCAGGACTTCATATGGTTGCTCGTCTCTATATATCAAGCCATATTCCTTGACCTGTTCCTCCATATACGAACCTTTAAGCACCTTTAAAAACCCTAACTGAAGCTGATTAGGTTTCATAGCATATGCTGCATTAAATGATTCCACAAACGAATTGTAATCCTCATATGGAAGTCCCGCTATAAGATCCAAATGCTGATGGATATTGCCCATCTCATTTATAGCAAGCATATTGCTTTTGAGTTTATCAATATCCATTATCCTGCGTATTTCCTGAATTGACCTTGTATTAGTCGTCTGCAAACCAATCTCTAACTGGATAAGTCCCGGCCGCATACGTTTAAAAATATCCAGATCCTCTTGTTCAATCAAATCTGCAGATATTTCAAAATGAAAGTTTGTTATTCCGTTATCGTTATCGCATAAATACTGCCATATTTGCCGTGCTCTTTGTCTGTCACAATTAAACGTTCTATCAATAAACTTAACCTGCTTAACTTTACTATCCAAAAAGAAAGACAGCTCTTTTTTAACCAAAGATAAATTTCTAAATCGAACACTCTTGTCTATTGAAGACAAACAATAACTGCATGAAAAAGGGCAACCCCTGCTTGTCTCATAGTATAATATTTTATTCTCAAAGGAATCCAAATCGTCATATATAAAAGGGATTTCATCCATAGACAAAAGAGCACGAGGTTGGTTACAAAGCACCTCACCGCATAAGTTTCTGTATGTTATTCCCGGTATGTCTGAAAGTTCAATATCATTTCCGGTGTACTTACTAACAAGATCAAAAAATGTTGCTTCACCTTCACCGACAATTATTCCATCAATAAACTTATTATCTAAAAGCAATTCTTTGCTGTTATAGCTAACTTCAGGCCCGCCGAGCCATATCAAAAGTGAAGGGGAAACTTTTTTCAATTCCTTTGCAATTATCAAGACCTCGGAAATATTCCATATATAACAAGAAAATGCAATCAATGTTGCATTTTCTTTGTATAGTGACTGCATAATAAGATCAAGATTATGATTAATGGTATATTCTTTTATCGATAATAAAAGCGATTCGTCATTGCCATATTTTTTGTGCCAATTGACTCTCGTATACGCTTCAATATCATATACTGCAAGATTAGAATGAACATATTTTGCATTTAATGCTGCCAATACAAACTTCATTTTCAAACCTCTCCTACTGCTTTTGCAATTCCTTTGTATTCATTAAAAATCTCATAAAATCAACAAGAACAAGAATAGCACAAACAACCCATATAATAGGCTCTAATATGCATACTCCGAAATAACCAAGCTTACGACTTATAATGCCAACAGCCCCAAACTTAAAAGCCATTTCCACTATACTTCCGGCAACAGGAACCATTTTGCGCCCAAGCCCCTGCAAGGAACTTCTAAGTACCAAAAGCACTCCAAGCACCATGAAAAATGCAATGTTGATTCTTATATACCTATTAGATGTTGCAATTACAAACTCATTGCTTGTACCGCTTATCAAATATATTAATTTCGTTCCGAAAATATATACTACCGCTATTGCAAACAGACTCCACACCCAGGAAATAAGAATACACTTCTTAATTCCTTCACGGATTCTGTCATAGTGACCCGCACCAAGATTCTGACTTGCAAAGGTCGATGCCGATACGCTGATCGTACCCATAACAAGCATAAACAAGTCGTCAACCTTTCTGGCGGCCGTATGCGCTGTAATAATATCACTTCCAAGATAATTAACCGCTCTTTGTAGCGCAACCGAACCTATTGATACAACAACAAGCATAAGTCCCATTGAAAGTCCCATAGAAATCAACTCTTTGACCATGGACATATCAGTGTTAAGACCTTCTTTTGTAAATGCCAGTTCTTTGCTCTTCGTATAAACATACAGCATACAAAGAATTACCGAAACCGCCTGTGCAATAACCGTTGCAGTCGCAGCACCCTTAACGCCCCAGCCAAAGTATTTTACAAAAATGTAATCTAACATAACATTGATTATTGAAGAAATAATCAGGAAAACAAGTGGCATACGGCTGTTACCGATTGCACGCATTAGTCCCGAAAACATGTTATAAAAACACGTAATAACACAAAATGTAATTATTATCTTAAGATAGCTTTCCGTCTCATTTATTATCTCTGAAGGTGTTGATAAGGCTCTTAATATTGTCCCCAGCAAAAGCCTGCTTGCAACCGTCATAATCGTTGCAATAATTAACGTAAGCACATAACTTACTGCAACCGCTTTCCTCATATTATCGTAATCCTTAGCCCCATAATACCTTGCAATAATAACCGAAAAACCATTGGTTATACCATACACAAAACCAATTATCAAACTGACTATCGGTGCGGAAGCTCCTACTGCCGCAAGACTATGATCACCTAATATATGTCCGATAATTGCTGTATCCGCCACATTATATAGCTGTTGAAAAACATTGCCTATGAGAATCGGGAACGCAAATGTAAGGATTGCCTTAGTAATCGGTCCCTCTGTCATATAATTTTCTTTGATAAAAATCACCCCACAATTATTTTACATCGATATTCTTAAGTACCTGATACAACCTTGCAATCGGCAGACCGACTACATTGTTATAATCTCCGTTTATCTGCTTGATGTGAACCGCAAACGGTCCTTGTATTCCATACGCTCCAGCCTTATCCATACAATCCTTAGTGTCTATATACTCTTTAAGCTCATAAGGTGTAATCGGATAAAATGTAACATCTGTCCTCTCATGGAATAACTCTGTATGTATGCCATCCTCTGCCTTATATATTACGCATACTCCTGTGTAAACCTGATGTACTCTGTCAGATAAAAGATTGAGCATATCAAATGCTTCCTGTTCGTCTTCAGGTTTTCCAAGTACTTCTCCGTCATACCACACTATCGTATCTGCCCCAATTACAATCATTTCTTTTTTTGACGTGGCCGACTCTTTGTCAAACACATCCTTAGCTTTGATGTAAGCAAGATTCTCGCATATATGGTCAGGTGTATCACCTTCTATTTTTTCCTCTGCATCAGAAGGTATAACTGTAAATGTTAAGCCTGCCTGCTCTAGAAGTTCCTTTCTTCTAGGTGAGCCTGATGCAAGTATAATAGGTATATTCTTCATAAGTCATCATCCCTTTCAAACACTGATATTAATTGGTTTTCATTTTATCACAACTGTCACCATACAACAACATAGCACTTTGCTTTTTGTATCATTTATGCTATAATATGCAAAGCATACTACTATCGGGAGGTTACGTATGGAAATTAACGAATCAGCTGAAGATTATCTTGAGACAATACTTATTCTCAGCAAGAAACTACCCGTTGTACGTGGTGTAGATATCGCCACTGAAATGGGCTTTAAGAAATCAAGCGTAAGTATAGCAATGAAGAACCTTCGCGAAAAAGGTCATATTGTTGTTTCAGATGCGGGATATATTACTCTTACAAAAACAGGCAAAGAAATTGCCGATATGATATATGAGCGTCATGAGACATTTCGTAAATGGCTTATTAATATGGGGGTTGATGAAACTGTTGCAGCAGAGGATGCCTGCAAGATGGAACACGCGATTAGCAAAGAAAGTTTTGAAGCAATTAAAAAAAGTATAACCGTCGGATAAAACCGACGGTTATTTTTTTTGTAATATTAAATTATGACAATGCAGCTGTTATAATTGCCATAGAGTAAACTTCTGTCGCTGTACAACCTCTTGAAAGGTCATTGATTGGTGAATTTAGACCGAGAAGAATAGGACCATATGCTTCAAAGTTACCCATTCTCTGAGCAATCTTATATCCGATATTACCTGCATTAATATCAGGGAATATAAATGTATTCGCACTTCCTGCAACCTCTGAACCCGGACATTTCTTCTTGGCAACTTTAGGTGAAACTGCCGCATCAAACTGCATCTCTCCATCAATAGGAACTTCAGGATTTCTCTCTTTAGTCTTTCTTGCAGCATTTCTCATCTTATCTACATCTTCACCCTTACCGGAACCTTCTGTTGAATAACTTAAGAATGCAACCTTAGGATCAACTCCAAATACTCTTGCACAACGTATTGTCTCTTCTGCTATCTCAACTAACTCGTCTTCTGTAGGCTTAATGTTGATTCCGCAATCTCCCATTGCAAGAACTTCATTACCACCTGTTGCCGAAGGACGAACCAATATGAAACATGATGAAACCAAAGAATTACCTGGCTTTGTCTTGATAAGCTGTAACGCCGGTCTTACTGTATCAGCAGTTGAATATGTAGCACCACCAAGAAGCGCATCTGCATAACCCATCTTAACAAGCATTGTTCCAAAGTAATTGTTCTCTTTGAGAATCTCTTTTGCCTGCTCAGGTGTTACACCCTTACTTTTTCTGATTTCACAAAACTCTTCCACCATTTTATCCAAATCAGGGAAGTTGTTCGGATCAATAATCTCTGCACCTCTTATATTAAAGCCTGAATCTTCAGCAGCCTCATATATCTCTTCAGGATTACCAACCAATATCGGATGAAGGAAATTACTTGCAAGCAATCTTGATGACGCCTCAAGAATTCTTGAATCGCTTCCTTCTGTAAATACTATTCTTTTAGGATTCTTTTTAAGAATCTCAATTAACTGTCCAAATCCAAACATTCTATTCATTCCCTCCATAAATATTGTATACAATCTTATTTCATTATATAATTTTTTTGTAATTTCTCAACCCATTTTATGAAGTTTTTTCTCAAATAAATGTCTTTTTTTCAATACATAGAATGAACTATGTCAAAATCCCATGCTTTTAAGCTTTGCAACCAATTGAACATAGAACTCTCTTACGTCAAATCCGTCAAAATTCTCACGGTTAAGATCGATCATATCGCCATGCGATATTCCGCGCTTTCCCTTTACAGTAAGGAAGTTGTATTCCTCTCCCCATTTAAATGAGTTCTCTCCGACAAGTCCGTCATTAGCACCGTCAAATGCATTTACCAAATGATATGAAAAATTAAGTGGAAATCTTCCGCTGCCTGCTTTGTTAAGTTTTGAACCGATACTTTGATAATATACTCCCTCAACATTTGGCAACTCTTCGTTACGTTTCTTGCAGGCTGTTGCCGTAAGGTCTGTTACGGCTTTAATGAAATCAGGGTCATGATCTCCCAAACGCTTAAGTGCACCATTATATGTATTGGCAATCACTTCTTTTTTTCCTTCCGAAATCTTTGAAAGAAGATAATCCGCAAACTCACATCCTCGATGAGGTGTATTGATTGTTGTAAGGGACGCAACATGCTCTTTAATTCCCGGAATGTTAAGTGCATATCTGCTGTCTAATCCACCTTTGGAATGAGCAATTATATTAACTTTCTCACAATCATACTCTTTGCATATTTCAAGAATCTTGTCTGCAACTTCCTGCCCGCATTCTGCAACCGATGATGCCGACTGCTGTTGTCCGTAGAATATTGTTGCACCATTTTCCTCGAGTTCTTTCGGGATTCTTCCCCAGTAATTAAGATATCTGAAATCTCTGAAAAACACGCCGTGAACGAGAAGAATCGGATACTTCGTAGCACATATTCTATCGTCATGACGCTTTGCATTTTCGATAATCTTGTTATTCTCAACTTCTACTTCACGTCCAACAGTTTTGATTATGATTCCAAGAACAATAAGATGCGCAATCGGAATCATTCCGCATATAAGTCCCCATATGCGAATTCGAAATCCCAACTGTTCCGAAGTTAAGTATACTCTTATAATTCCGTTCCAAAAAACAGTATTCTCTATAAGAACAAGCATAAGTATATTGGCTATCCACAATTTATAACTGATTGTTACAGTATTAAATGCGCCCAATAATCCGGCTATACTATAGATTACTCCAACAGTTGTTGAAACAATAAAAATGATTAACAACTCATGGCCTTTTGCACATCCCCTTAACCTTTTTGTTTCGGGCTTTTTGCAAGCGTACAAAGGATTAATATTAATTAAAATAAACCAAGCAACGAGTAATAAAATTACCGGCACTTTGTATCTATCAACATTAAATATCTTAACCAATGTTAAAACATCAGCCAACAACAGTACCACAATAGTGTTAATCATTCTTATAAAGTATTTCATATATTCTCTTCCCCTAAACAAGCCCTACTTTAAATCGCATGAAGATTCTTAAGCGACAAATCAAGTATCGGTGCAGAATGTGTAAGTGCACCGGATGATATATAGTCAACTCCGATATCGATAAGATTTGCAACATTTTCCTTTGTTACATTACCGGAACATTCTGTTTCAGCTTTGCCGTCAATAATCTTGATAGCTTCCTTCATAGTATCTTTGTCCATGTTATCAAGCATGATGATATCGGCACCTGCCTCAACAGCTTCCTTAACCATGGTTAAATTCTCTACTTCAACTTCTATTTTTCTTACAAACGGTGCATACTCCTTAGCCATTGCAACAGCCTCTTTGACGCCACCTGCAGCTCCAATATGATTGTCTTTTAAAAGTATTCCGTCTGACAAGTTGTATCTGTGATTATATCCTCCACCGACTTTAACCGCATACTTCTCAAAAACACGCATATTAGGTGTTGTCTTTCTTGTATCAAGAAGCTTTGTCTTACTTCCCTTAAGAAGAACTGCAATCGAATGTGTATAAGTTGCAATTCCACTCATTCTCTGCAAGTAGTTAAGAGCTGTTCTCTCGCCTTCAAGAAGAACTCTTATATCACCTTTGATGACTCCAAGAAGTTGTCCGCTCTTAACTTCATCACCGTCTTTTGCCTTGATATCAAACTCTGTCTTTGCATCTAACAACTCAAATACTCTGCAAAATACAGAAAGTCCTGCAATAATACCGTCCTGTTTGCATATAAGTTCAACCTGTCCTAACTGATAATTAGGCATTACCGAGTTAGTAGTTATATCCTCACTTGTTATATCCTCGCGAAGAGCCTGAAGTATCAGGTTGTCTACATTTAAGTTCATTAATTCTCTCATTTAACTTATCCTCCAAAATCTGTTAATTCTTATACTCTTATGAAATATTATCCGTTAAAACCAGGTCTTACCTGTTCTCTAGCAAGATAGAAATAATCCTTCGACACATCTACATAGGTTTTATCAGGTACATAACCTTCACTGCCCGCTTTTTCAAAGTAATCCTCGCACCAAGAATGGTCTATTGCCTCATAATTATTGGCAATGTCCTCGGCACCACGTTTAGCCCATACAAGACTTTCAAGAAGTGAATTACTTGCAAGACGATTAGCTCCGTGAACTCCGTTACATGCAGTTTCTCCCGCTGCATAAAGCCTTCCCATTGATGTATGTCCGTCAAGGTCAACCTTGACTCCACCCATAAAATAGTGCTGTGCAGGAACAACCGGAATAGGCTCCTTTGTTATGTCGTAGCCCTGCTCGATACAGGTCTTGTATATATTAGGGAAACGATGTTTTACCTCTTCCGCATCAAGATGCGTAACGGAAAGTCTTACATGGTCTGTTCCCTCTTTTGCCATCTGTTCCTTGATTTTCTCGGTCAGTCTGTCTCGCGGAAGCAACTCATCAACAAATCGGTTACCGTCCTTATCAAGAAGAATTGCACCCTCGCCTCTTACCGACTCGGATATAAGAAAACGTCTGCCTGTAATCTTAGCAAACAAAGTAGTCGGATGAAGCTGAACATAGCTGATATCCTTTAACTCTATGTTATGCTTTGTAGATATCGCAACCGTATCTCCCGTTAAATGTCTGAAATTAGTGGAATGTTTGTAGAGTCCTCCGACGCCACCGCAAGCCCAAATAACATAGTCGCTGTATATCTTCATGACTTTAATATCGCCAACACCACTGTCATTTGATGTTTCATTTACTATCTCAACACTTCCATCAATTGCAAGACTGTCACACGCACCATGCACATTATCATTGCAAGAAACCATAACACCGTAACATACATTGTCTTTTTCCAATATATCCACCATGGTTGTATGTTCAAATATAGAAATGTTATCTCTTTCTTTAACTCTTGCAAGCAGTTTTGAAGTAATCTCTTTTCCCGTAAGATCCTCATGATGAAGAATACGCGAAGCGGTATGAGCACCCTCTTTTGTATAAGTGAACTCACCCTGCTTTCTTTCAAACTCTACACCGAAATCAACAAGTTCACGAATGATATCCTGCGACGAACGAATCATAAGTTCTACCGCTGCCCTGTCATTTTTGTAATGTCCTGCACGCATTGTGTCCTCGAAAAATGCAGCATAATCATCCTCATTTTTGAGCACGCAAATACCACCCTGTGCCAGATATGAATCACATTCCTCCATATCGCCCTTGGTGATTATTGCAATATCCTTATCCTTTGGTAAATGCAGTGCCGCAAATAGACCTGCAACACCATTTCCTACGATAACTACATCATAGTTCTTCTTCAATGTTATATCCTCATTTTATCTGTTATTGTCTTATTCCGAATCCATTTAATATCTTTATCTGTCAAGCAGTAATTACTGTTCATCTTCCTCTGGCTTGATATCATCATCATTACCAAGATCATCATAATTATCAAAAAGTACCGGCTCAGAAAAATCATACGAATCAATATTACCGTATACCTTACGAACCTGCTCATCCACCTCATCCTTGAGAGGTTGTAACTTTTCTACAGGAACGCCCAACATCATTGAAACCTCATTGATGTCTATCTTTCCCTGCAACATTCTTTTTGCAGCATCTAATGTTGCCTTGTCTGTGTTATTCATAACTACTACCTCTATTCTCTCAAATTATTCCATCCATTATAACGTTATATCCCTTTCAGATATTCCTCATTTATTGCGATAACTTTCTCCATAGAAGTACGACTTGGTGCACCTATAGTCTCGCGTTTTTCCACACAAGTCTTTAAGCTTATCGCCTCGTAAATATCATCTTCAAAAACGGGCGAAATCTTCTTGTACTCCTCAAGGCTCATATCATCAAGCGAAATATTCTTATCAATACAATAAAGCACAAGCTGACCGACAATACCATGTGCATCACGGAACGGAACACCCTTACCTACAAGATAATCAGCAGCATCTGTCGCATTGGTAAAGCCCTTCTTTGCACTCTCTTCCATGGTTGCTTTATTAACACTCATAGTTTTAATCATTCCGGTAAATAACGCAAGACAGCCTTTAACCGTATCAATTGCGTCGAATGTAAACTCTTTATCCTCCTGCATATCTTTGTTGTATGCAAGCGGAATACCCTTCATTGTTGTAAGCATCTGCATAAGAGCACCGTACACTCTGCCTGCCTTACCTCTTACAAGCTCCGCAATATCCGGATTCTTCTTCTGTGGCATTATCGAACTACCGGTACTATACGCATCATCTAACTCAACAAAACCATACTCATTCGAGTTCCAGATAATAATCTCCTCTGAAAATCTGCTTAAATGAACCATTATCGTTGACATTGCTGACAAAAGTTCGATAACATAATCTCTGTCGGACACCGAATCCATGCTGTTTAAAGTTGCTCCTTTAAAGCCAAGAAGCTCTGCTGTCATTTCACGGTCTAACGGATATGTTGTTCCCGCAAGCGCTCCGGCACCAAGTGGACAATAATTCATTCTCTCGTGTATATCACAAAGTCTTCCGTAGTCTCTCTTAAACATTTCCATATATGCTCCAAAATGATGAGCAAGTGTTATAGGCTGAGCCTTCTGTAAATGTGTAAAGCCCGGCATAAATGTATCAAGATGCTCCTTCATAAGACCATGAAGAACCACCATAAGATCTTTGACAAGTTCCTTTAAGTTCTCAATCTCTTTTCTGGTATAGAGTCTCATATCAAGAGCAACCTGGTCATTTCTTGAACGTCCTGTATGAAGCTTCTTGCCGGCATCCCCTATTCTATCAATAAGATTAGCCTCAACAAAACTATGGATATCCTCGTACTCTGATGTAATCTCAAGTTTTCCACTCTCTACATCCTTTAAAATACCGGTAAGTCCCGAAAGAATCTCATCACGTTCTGCCTCTGTAAGCACACCTGTTGCAGCAAGCATTTTCACATGTGCCATGCTACCTTCTATGTCCTCTTTATAAAACTTCTGATCAAAGGTAATGGACGCATTAAAGTTATAAACCAACTGGTCTGTTTCCTTCGTGAAACGTCCTCCCCATAATTGTGCCATGGTAGTGTCCTCCTAAATGTATGTAATATCATTTTTAAACATAAAAACCCACGAACATTTTACTATGTTTATGGGTTTTTTTCAATAAAAAAAGCGATTTAAGTATAATGTGTTAATGTTTGAAAAATCTTTCAAACGTCCTGTAATTTATATCGTCGTCAGCTCTGCAATATACAGCAAATTCTATATTCTTAAAAGCTTTAAGATAATCCTTAATCACATTATACGCTGCCTGTGCTACTACATTAGGATTATTTTTAAATGCACCACATCCGAAGGCACCAAGGATTATCGTATCAGCACTTTCATTTACAGCCACATCAAGAATACGTCTTAAACGTTTCTCATGTATTGCAAGAAGTTCCTTATCAGATACCTTAATCCTCTTATTTCCGTCACCCGAATTATACCCATTACTTGGTTTATCCCTAAGATTTGGTGCCGCACAGGTTATCACATCAACGTAATACCAGTCACTTTCTTTCATCAAAACAGGATTTGCAGTATCTGATTTGAATACCGCAACATTCGGCGTGTAGATTATATCATCATTATGGATTGGATTTCTTTCATTTCGATGTGGTGTATAAAAACCATTCCACATCAACGGTGTATTAAGGGAGAAATATAAGCCTGAACATCTGCAAATACATTCCTCCTGGGCATTTGCCCCCTTTGTCACACCACCACCCGGATTAGAAGCCGACGCAAAGTTATGTACAACAACCTTTCCAGCCTTATATGCTTTTGCAGCGTCAAGTGTTCTTTTTTTAGATACAGTCACCTTAGCATTTTCTTCAAAGCGGTTAAGATTAGGGGTTGCTACTTTGTCATTTTCCAATATAAGTTTCTGCCCGCCAGTTGAGTTCTTAACTGCCTCCGATAATTTACTATTTGTTTTACAAAGTTTTTCCGTATCCTCAAACAAAGCAACATTTTCACTTCTTCCCATATTTATAGTCCCCTTTCAACAAATTATTTATCGCTTGTAACTATAATGCATAACAGGTTTACCAACTCCGTGAACCTGTTTTCCAAGTTCCTTCAGTCTTTTGTCATACCTGTTCTTCATCGTCTTTACAAAATATGACCTCTCATATTCATGCCCCGAAATAGTATCATATATCGCTTTAAGTTGAGGCATTGTAAAATTCTTCATGTTAGGCAGAAATTGAAATGCTATATCCGTGTAATCAAGCTTCCCTCTTAATCTCTCAATCGCCATATCAATTATCCTATAGTGGTCAAATGCAATATCTGATTCCTGAAGTAGCAAACCAATATCATCATTTTCAAAATACCAGCTGTCATTCTTTCTGATAACATCAACCAATGCTGCATTTTTAGCGTCATCACCTGATTTTATGTTTAATTTATCGAATGGCACCATTGCAATATAGGCTGTTGTAATTACCCACCCTCTCGGATCTCTTCCTTTTTCAGAAAATGTGTATAGCTGTTCCAAATAAACACCCTCAACTCCCGTTTCCTCCATCAATTCTCTACGTGCCGTGTCGAGTAATGATTCATCTGACGCTGCAAAACCACCTGGAAGAGCCCATTTATTCAAGTATGGATGATTTCCTCTCTGAATAAGCAAAAGTTTTAATTCTTTATTTTTAGGCACTACTGTAAAAACAAGGATATCTGCCGTAACAGAAGGTCTTTCATATTTTGTAAGATCATATTTTTCCAAAAACTCCTTTTCTGAACCGGTTGTTTCATATAACTCTGCCATATTTTTGTCTCCTTGATTTGAGTAATGTTTACTCTTAATATATTAATAACATATATTTTTGTGTTTGTAAAGATTTTTTTGAGTATTTTTTACTCTTATTGTCATTTTAAAAATTCCCTGATACGAATCTATAATAATTAAAAGTATCAGGGATTATCATAATAATTTTCAGTTCTCTTATTGCATCTTTGAAAACTTATCTACCATATCCTGCAATTCTACAAACCTATTGAGTTTTTGTTCAATCAACAATTCCAGTTCTTCTTTCTCTTTTGTAAGTTCTGTTAATTTAACAAAATCTGTGGCAGTTTTCACAATAAGACTATCAAGTTCTTCATTTCTTTTTTCCATACTTTCAATTTCTTCTTCAATCGTATCATATTCCCTCTGTTCGTTAAATGAGAGCTTTGTTTTCTCCCTGGGTGCACGATACTTTTTATTTTTCTTTGAATCATTTTCCGCCTTATCGTTTTCATTGTTGATTTTACTAACATCCCGCTGCGTATCCATCTGTTTCCTATGTTCAAGATACTCCGAATAACCGCCCTCACTTTGCTGTAATGTTGTACCTGACTCAAATGAGAAAATCCTTGTCACGACTCTGTCAAGGAAATACCTGTCATGCGATACCGTTAATACAATACCGGCAAAACTATCAAGATAGTCCTCAAGTATTCGCAACGTCATAATATCAAGATCATTTGTCGGCTCATCTAGTATCACTACATTAGGTGCTGTCATGAGCACTTTCAAAAGATAAAGTCTTCTTTTCTCTCCTCCCGACAATTTCTTTAAAGGTGCATACTGCATATCTGCATTAAATAAAAATCTCTCGCACATAGCCGAAGCAGAAACTGTACCTTCCGTTGTCTCAATATATTCTGCCGTCTCTTTGACATAGTCAATGACTCTCATCTCATCATCCCATGATGCCTTATCAAACTCATTTTCCTGTCCGAAATATCCTATTTTGATTGTTTGTCCGATATCAATAGATCCGCTGTCTATTTGAATGTCACCGATTATACACTTTAGAAGTGTTGATTTTCCACATCCGTTTGGCCCAATAATTCCAATTCTGTCTAACTTGTTAAATGTATATGTGAAGTTCTCAAATAGAGTTCTGTCCCCGTATGCTTTGGAAATATCATCAAGAATAATGGTCTTATTACCCATACGCGAAGGCAGAGAACTTAGTTCAACAAAACGTTCTTCCTCCGGACGTTTTCTGTCACGCAGTTCTTCAAATCTTTTAATATGCGCTTTCTGTTTGGTTGAACGGGCCCTCGCACCTCTTCTTATCCACGCAAGATCTTTCTTAAACAACGTTGCAGCTTTTCTTTCAGCGGCTTTCTCATAATCAAGGCGCTGCTGTTTTAATTCAAGATAACCGGAATAATTAGCCGTATAACGGTATGCGTTTCCTTTATCAATCTCTATAATCTGATTGGTTACTTCATCAAGAAAGTATCTGTCATGAGTAACCATAAGAATAGCACCATTGTATCTTTGCAAAAAGTTTTCCAGCCATTCTATCATTTCCGAATCCAGATGATTGGTTGGCTCATCTAAAATCAAAAGATCGGCAGGTGTCATAATTGCAGACACCAATGCGGCTCTCTTCTTTTGTCCTCCGGATAACACAGACGGATTACATTCAGGATCATCAATTCCAAACTTTGCAAGGTTCGCTCTGATTTCACCCATTTTATCCCAATGATCATTACCTGCATATATCGCGTCGGTAATGTTCTCCAAAAGTGTTTTATTCATGTCAAACTGCGGATTTTGCGGAAGATAAGAAATCCTCACATCATTGCCTTTTACCAATTTGCCGTCATCAGCTTCAATAAGTCCCGCGGTAATTGCAAGCAAAGTGGATTTTCCTGTACCATTTGCACCGACAACACCTATCTTATCCGAGTCGTCTATACCGATACACACATTATCCAAAACCGCTTTTTCCATATATGTTTTTGAAATATTTTCCAGATTAAGTATATTCAAAGTTCTTTCCCCTTAGTTGTTTTTGTTATTAGCAATTTCTATGCTCTAATATCCTTCTTTGAATATTTCACGTAGCCTACAATAATTCCAATCACCATAAATGCAACGCCACACGCCACATACTCGCTGTTTAGTGCGTGCTCATTTATTATATCAGAAGCCTCCGTATATCCAAACGGTGTGATATATTTGAGCACTTCCGCATCCTTTGAAATGTTCGCAATAATATTCAGAAAATACATAAGCGACGCAACGCCTATTCCGATTCCCGCACCGGCTTTGGTTATAAATGCGGATATTCCGAAACATATTCCCGCAATCTCAAACTGCATTATAAGATACGCAAGGTGAAAAAGCATTATATCCTTCCACTCAACATCACCGTCAATCATCAATACCGATACGCATGAGCAGACAAGTACTATCGCATTTAATATTATAATTACAACAAATGCTCCGAGAAGCTTTTCCGTGATAACTCTTACTCTCGATACAGGGTGAGTCATCAAAAACTCTGCAGTTCTGTCACGCTCCTCCTTCATAAGCGCACCAATTCCTGTAACCGCTGCAAAGAACGCGCCACCAATCCCCAATATGTTGCCGCCCTCAACTCCGTAAAAGCCGATAAGCGTTCCGAAGTTTAACTGATCCATTCCAAATGCTGCCGTGAAATTGCCCATTGATGAAAACATCTCATTGACGCCATCCATTTCAGCCTCCATATCCGGATACATAAGCACGCACGCCGCAATAAGAAGTCCTATCGAAAGGCTCCATATAACAACTGATAATCTTTGACTTTTTAATTCCTGCTTTAATATTGCCATGTCATCACCCCTCATAATAATTCATGAATATTTCTTCCAAACTTGGTTCTGTAATATTAACGTTACTCAAATCGCTATCTGCCAGTTTCTTAAGGAGTAGTTTGACATCGCCCTTATACAGAAAACTTGTCACATCATTCTCAACCTTTAAGTCGTTGATACCGGAGATACCCTCGGCATCAAAATCACCTGTAAGCGTTACCTTCTTCGCACCTGTTTCCTCTAACTTCTCAACCTTGTCAGACACTATAATTCTTCCATCTCGTATAAATGCTGCCGTGCGACAATGGTTTTGCACCTCTGAAAGAATATGCGAAGAGAAGAAGATAGTTGAACCTTTCTCATTCTGTTCTTTTAATATTTCAAAAAACTCTCTCTGCATCAAAGGATCAAGTCCGCTTGTTGGCTCATCAAGAATCAAGAGTTCAGGCTCATGCTGAACTGCACAAACAATTCCGACCTTCTTACGATTACCAAGTGATAAGTCATCAACCTTTTTATTGACGTCTATTGATAATCTATCACATAAAAGGTCTGCCTGTTCTTTGCATTTCTTATGACGAAGATCTGCCGAATATTTAATAACTTCAGAAACCTTCATTCCGCTTGTAAAATTAATCTCCGACGGCAGATATCCAGCACGCGACAATATCTCATTTTTCTGCGATACTATATCGTATCCGAGTACCTTTGCACTTCCTGATGTCGGACTTATAAGTCCCAGCAAGGTTCTTATCGTAGTTGATTTGCCCGCACCATTTGGCCCGATAAAACCAAAGAAATCGCCCGTTTCTACAGAAAGTTCCAGTTCATTGATACCCCTGCTCGCCCCATACATTTTTGTAAGTTTATCTGTCTCAATTGCGTTCATTTATTCCGCCTCCCTTAGATATATTTTTTCCCAAAAATCTATCATTTTCTTGTAATCATCCCTAACACGCTCTATATCCAACTCACCATCTGATTTTTGCAGCATCTCATACATATATCCCTCAGATGCCAGGTACATGTCACGATACATCATATTAAGATCAATGCCTTCCTTTATCTTTAAAGGATCAATATACGGAACGGTTACGCTTGTCTTAAGCTGAGTATACGGTTCTATAATTTTAAGCAATTCATCCTTAATCTCAGGATCTCTTTCATAGTATGCTCTTATTGAGAAATTGCCCATATCGGGATATTCAAAATACATATTTATCTTTGCAATCAATGCATTATACATTATTTTAAAAATATCATTTCCCTCATAAATATTGCTATTCATTAACCTCTGTTTGGTTATATCCTCTACCTGATGCCATAAAAAAAGATAGAATTCCTTTTTATTTTTAAAATAAAAAAATAATAGAGCCTTACTGATTCCGGCCTCAGCAGCAATCTCATTCATAGGGCTTTTTCTGTATGAATTCTGCGAAAACACCCTAAAGCCCGCATTAATGATTCTGTTCTGCTTTTCTTTTGGCAGTGCGTAAAACTTATCATTCATATCAACAAGCCTCCTGTCCATTGACCAATTCGGTTAATAACAATTATACCCCATTGACCGTATTTGAGAAGACCCCAAATTATAAAAATATGCCGACAATCAAAATGATCATCGGCATATCAATCACAACTTATACTTATTCGAATACAGTGCCACAACTATTGTTGCAAGCGTGAATACTACAATGTCTACCACCCATGGGAAATGCAGCACATATGCCACTATGGAATACAGAGTATATGCGATTGCAAATATTCCAAAAAGTCTAAGATGCAGGAATGCATATCGTTTTCTTCGCTGGATGCCTGCCTCAACCGCCTGCTCAAAGGAAACTCCATTCATCCAGTACACCCTGTCCATGAAGTACATCATCGCCATTAACGCAACCAAAGCAACGGCTGTAAATTCCATGAATACTCGTATAAGCAAATCTGCACCAAGTGGCAGAAATCCACAAGCAGACATCAATCCCATATAAACAACCAGCCAAACAATTAAACCAAGATAACTCTTTTTCATATGCATGCACTACCTTTCTTCAGGACTTTTTCTTCTTCATGCCAAGTACCATCCATCTGTACCCCGGAATGCGTGATATGATCTCATAAAGAATATATCCGCCTCCAAATCCTGCGATAAGACTAAGCATATATGCTAAAGGTGCCGATACCAGCCCCGGCTTTGCAAGATAAAGTCCAACCGCTGATATTCCAAGATAATGGAACACGTAAAGTCCAAAACTTCTTGTGCTCATCCACTTTGTAAATGCATTGGCGAAGTCAAAGTATTTTGCAAAGCATCCAATTAACGCAAGACACATAAAATAACTGTACGAAAGAAACAGTACGGAACGATTGACCGGCTTATCGGCATAATTATCACCGAAATACTTAATGCAGAACCATATACAAAGGACTACTGATACTGCCAATAACAATAAGCTCCATTTCTTCAACACTTCTATTACTTCGTCATGAGATAACACATAATATCCAAGCAGAAATACGAAGAAATAATAACCAAACCGATACACTACAATAAGTGGCGTATTAAGTATCTGCGCCATCAAAAATGCAGGAACAAACAGTGCTATAAGAACCGGAAAATTAACCTTCCTGCCTATATTAAGCAATGCTCCCTTCTCAATCTTTTTAACAACAATAAGAAGTAATGAGAATATCCAAAGCAACTGTATATACCATAGCACTCCTATACCACTTAATATTGTTCCAATCACCTTGCCGACAGGCGGCAATTCATCACTATTGATAACTCCCGATATAGATGCATTGACATACCCCTGAATAAATTGAAATGCAAAAAGTCCTATTGTTACAGGCACTAGTAATTTACTTGTTCTGCTCTTAATAAATTCCTTATTTGTATGGTTATCAAGATACAGTTTTGAACTAATTCCCGAAACCATGAATAAGATTGGCATAAACCATGGATATACTATATACTGATATACATCATAATATTGCACATCAAGGCTGGTTATCTTACCTACCACACCAACGATTCCTTCGGCATTATACATATAGAACACATGGTAGATTACAACAAGAACTACCGTAAACCATCTTATATTATCTAAATAATGCTTTCTCATAATTACAATTCTCCCGTTCTCTTGCACCAATTAAGCAAGTCATTTCACAAAATACCATTACTTGATATTAAACTCCGGTGATTCATCAAGAGTCTGCGATACATACTTACCGTCTTTCTTTCTCTGCTTAACACATTCTGTAAGCAGATACTCTATCTGTCCGTTGACAGATCTAAAATCATCCTCCGCCCATGCGGCAATGGCATCGTAGAGCTTCGCATTAAGGCGAAGGGGTACCTGTTTCTTTTCAGCCATTAATAAAGGCTACCTGAATTAACGACCGGCTGCGCGTCGTGGTTGCCGCAAAGAACAACAAGCAGATTGGAAACCATTGCCGCCTTACGCTCCTCATCCAAATCTACCATATTACCTTCTTTGAGTCTTTCAAGTGCCATTTCAACCATACCAACAGCACCGTCAACTATCATCTTCCTTGCATCGATAATTGCTGCTGCCTGCTGTCTCTGAAGCATTACTGCTGCAATCTCTGTTGCATAAGCAAGATATGTAATTCTTGCATCAACTATCTCAAGTCCTGCGTCCTTAACCTTGTCCTGAATCTCCTCTTTGATACGATTTGCAACAAGTTCAGTCGAACCACGAAGACTTCCGTCATCTGCCTGACCGTCACCTGTTGTATCTACATTGTCAGTAACATCATACGGATAAACCTTAACGACATTTCTTACTGCCGCATCACACTGCAATGAAAGATATTCCTTATAATTATCTACTGCAAAAACTGCCTTGGCAGTATCATTTACTCTCCACATAACTGCCACAGCAACTTCCACCGGATTACCCAAAACATCATTAACTTTCTGTTTGCTATTAGAAAGAGTCATAACCTTAAGCGATATCTTCTTGCTCATAATAGCTGCAGCTGCTTCTGCTGTCTCTGCTGACGATTTAGATGAACCGCCGTTAATATCACCACTCTGTCCAAGTCTTGTTCCTGCTGCAGGGTTAAATGCTGTAACAAACGGATTAACAAAGAAGAATCCGTCACCCTTAAGTGTTCCAACATACTTACCAAAAAGTGTAAGAACAAGCGCCTCATTGGGCTTAAGAACTTTAAGTCCTAAGAAAAGCAACCAGCCAAGGCAAAGGTATATTCCGCTGATAACCGCAATAAGAGGATTGCTATTTGTTCCTCCATATATAATGCCTACTGTAGCTACCGCATAAAGCGCCAGTATCAGAAAAAGCATCAAGCCTCCTGTCTTGTGTCCACTAATAATTTTCTCCTCAATAATCTTGTTGTCTTCCATAAGTCATTCCTCCTTACCATTGTATATAAATTAAATACTACTGCGAAAGATATCACCTTCAGCATATGATATAGAATCATTTCTCTGTGATATCATTCTGATATCATTATAATAACACATAATTTCCCAATGTCAAGATAGAAAATGAAAAAAGCACCCGCTAAATTAGCGAGTGCTTTAGGGGGGGGTATGAAATTGAAGGAATATAAACAATTATTCCGTAATATCCTCGTATCTAACATTCTGGATATGCACAGTCGATGTATATCCATGATGACCCATATTAAACTCAAGTCGTCCGTTATTGTCATCTTTCTCATCTGATGTAAACTCAAATGTGAATGTCTGATATTCTGTAGTTAAATCAAGCGTTGTATCCTGTAAGTATCTTATCCATCCTGCTGTCGGAGCAGATACACATACAACAATATCTCTAGCCTCATCAGCCTTGGCATCAAAAGTTACTCTATAAGTATGTCCCTTAATAACAGGAAGTTCAGGCTGTACAAGCTGTACTGAATACTCTTCTGTTCCATCATTTTCTGATGTGATAGTCATTGTATTATCAGCAATCGAAGCTTCACCCTCGCCACCGTTGAAGAGAAGGAACTTCCAATTAACATCATCTGTAAGATCCTCTGCCTCAGAGAAATCACCGTTGAAGATATAATTACCATCTTCTAATGGCTCTCTATACTGTACTTCCGGTTTAGATACGTTAGTATCATACTCATCCTTCTGATATACTCTTACATAATCGATTTCAAACTCAGCCTTGTCAAAATCAGTTGAATCGTCAGGATTACCCGGCCAGTCACCACCAACAGCTAAGTTCATCTGTACAAAAAATGGCTGATCAAATGGTGCCGGATAAGGCTTCTCGTCCTCACCCTGAACTGCTGTAAACCAATCATTTACTGTGAGTACAAGCTCATCATCAGTATAGAAGCGCATCTCTCCCGGCTCCCACTCTACTGAATACTCATGGAAATCTTCTGAATAACTTCCGCTATCCAATACTCTTGTACCCTGCTGCTCTGCATGTGGCTCACCATAATGAATTGTAGAATATGAAGTCTTGGTATCATCACCAAGTACTTCCATGATATCTATCTCACCACATTTTGGCCACTGTCCGTAATGTTGCTCATCCTGAGGCATCATCCAAATAGCAGGCCACAAACCTTTTCCTTCAGGAACCTTTGCACTTACAACAACTTTACCATATGTAAAGTCAGTCTTATTCTGTCCTTTAATCTTACCTGATGTATAGTAATCCTTACCGTCTTTTTCTGTCTTAATTGCCTTAAGTACCATCTTACCGTCTCTTACAAAAACGTTGTCAGTAGATGTTGTATACTCCTGTAATTCGTTATTGGTCCAACCCGGCTCATGTGGATCGTAATCCCATTTACTTTCATCCATAGAGTCTCCGTCGAACTCATCACTCCACAAGAGGTTATAACCTTCAAGTTCGGGTGTTTCTGTCTTTTCTACAGTCTCATTTGTAGATGCTTCTGTACTGTTTCCTCCGGTCTTACCGCATGCTGTAACCATTGACACTGTCATAACTGCAGCAAGTGCGATACACATACATTTTCTAAGCCTCATATAATCTCCTCCGTTCTAAAAATACATCTTGTCTTTTTGTTACTTTTGTATTACTCCTCCAAGATATATAATATATTAACATTTTATCCGAAAACACACAATTATCTTTGCCTTTTTATGTTGTTTTTATCATTATTCTGACATTATTAAAATATTATACAAATCATTTTGTGCATGTATTTTTCTTTAATTTAACAATACTTATACACTCTTTATATAATCTATGGTATCATTTATAAAAAGTATGAAAGAAAGGAAAGAGTTCCAATGAAAATAAAAAAATATTCCATATTAATAATTGCGGCTCTATGCCTTCTTCTTACAGGTTGTGGCCATGTCAAAAGTGCCAAAAAACTTTTCAAACAAGCCAAAAGAGAACATGGCAAGTGCGAAGTGGTTTCCAAATCAGAAACAAAAGAAAAAACCGTTGTTCGTCTCCGTGATGATTTGCAGGGATTTGAATATGAAATAGTAAGTGCCATGCATGGTATCGTCATAGATGGTTCTTCCTTTGGTTCGCTTCCAAGCACAACCGACTCTTTTGAAATGAGTCTTCATTCTTATGTTACCGACCAATTAAAACCCAAATTAGATAAACTATGCACAAAATATAACGCCACATACGAAGACGGCTACGACAAAGAATTAATAAAATTTATCCTGACTTCTCCAAACAAGGATGCCAATGCTGTCCCACTTGTGGAAGCTGCCGCAAAGCTTTATCAGGAATACAATGTTGAAAACCGTTTGGATAAATGCTATGTTTCAGTAGAACATGATAATAAATGGTTCAAGGAAAAATACCCATATCCGACCGACCCCGAAACACTTTATTCTGAAGACAGCTACCTCTATTCAAGTGCCGGTTCTTCTATTGCAAAACACATTGGGAGTGCCAACCTTCCCGATTGTACATTCAGAGACAAAGAAGCCGAAACAGATGACTACTATCTTGAAATGGCTAAAATGAAGAATCCCGACGCTGTATTTGTACGCAAAGAAAAGAAGACCTTTGCCGATAGCGGTGCAAACCTTCACGACGTTATGCACACCATAGGTGAAAAGTCTCCTGAAAAAACGACCGACCCTGTAACATTTTATTATTATTCGGTAAACGGGAAAGAATTCTATTTGTGTGATTTTCTTGTTCAAGATACCGGCACATGGTATACCAACTACAACGAAGTATTTTTAAAGAAATAATTGTTATATCTTTATATCAATTCACATATTCCTCTAATGTAAGACCGCATTCATACATTTGGGCTGCGGCCTCCTTACCTACATATCGATAATGCCACGGCTCATAATCAATTCCGGTTATGTCCTCTTTGTCCTGCGGATATCTTAAAATGAAACCGTATTTATACGCATTATTATATAACCACTCATATACATCTTCATTATCAGAACCCATTTCCTCTGCTGCATTTATATCAAGTGCGATACCAAGCTCATGTTCAGATGTTCCCGGTTTTGCAACCCATTTCTTTGCAAGTTTTTTTGCTCCTGCTTTCGAATGACCTTCAGCCCTATACGCATCAATTTTATCCTGCATCATTTTCTCCTGTTCTTCATATGTGCGATAACCTTCTCCGACAACCGGATACACACCCTCTGCTCTCATGTCATCAAACATGTTCTGTAAATCAGGATAAATTCTGGAATCAACCTGCACACCGTTCGAAAGCGTCGTCAATTCTACATCATATCCATCAGGAACCGGGTTATTTTTATTTACAAGAATCAACTTCCAGTCACCATCATATACTCTCCCGGCCTCATCACCTTTATTTTTAAAAAGACTAAATGAAAGTTTCGTCAGACCACTTTGCTTAATACCACCCTCAGGCACATCTATATAATCTCCAAAAGACATAAGACTGTCACTATTTCTTACAATATACCTACGCATATCTGCGCCGACACAAACTATCAAAAAGAAAAAACCGACAGCCGCCACAAGCATTGCATTATTCTTTATGTGCTGTCTTTTTTTCTTTCTCAACACTTTTTTACTTTTAACATTTCTTTTAGTACTGGTTCTGTAATCTGTGTAATCATCAAATCCTACAATTTCTCCTATCTGCATAAATGCCACCTCCATTATATTTACGTCTATCTAATAGTTATCAGACAGATTATCTAAATAAAAAATGTACCGATTTGTTTCTCGGTACATTAAAGATAGCAAATATATAATTGTAGTGTTTTCGTAATTTCTATAAAGTATCTTGCATTTATATGCTATATTTCTTACGATAATCTTACAGACGTAATCACGGCAGTTCCACAACAAACCGTATTGTCTCATTTTCACTCTCTGCAACAATGCTTCCGCCATGCGCTTCCACAAGTTGCTTAGCAATAGCAAGTCCAAGACCGGATCCGCCTGTTGTTGTACTCCTTGATGAATCAACACGATAGAACTGTTCAAATATTCTTTCGAGTTTTTCTGCAGGAATGGTCTTACCTTTATTCTCAATCACAAATCTTATAGTTTTATCTTCTGTATCTTTCTTGGCAAAACCAAGATTAACCTTAATATCCGTATCCTCATAACTGTAATGAATAGCATTACGGATAAGATTATCAATAACGCGCTCAATCTTATCAACATCAACATATGCCTCAATATCAGCATTTATCTCTTTGACAAAACTAAGCTTCTTATCAACAAGTAACGGCTCGAATTCAAACAATATCTGTTCAAGCATTACAGAAAGATTAACATTTCCCTTCTCAAGTTCTATCTTATGGATATTGTATCTTGTTATCTCAAAAAGTTCATTGATGAGTTCCTCTAATCGAAGAGACTTGTTAACAGCCACATCTGTGTAGCGTGCTCGCATCTCTTTTGATATATCCGGCTCATCCTTTAACAATGTAAGGTAGCCTATAACACTCGTTAGCGGTGTTTTTAAATCATGTGCAAGATATGTTACAAGATCATCTTTTCTTGTAGTCTCGGCAAGTAATTCAGCCTCTCTCTTCTGCTCTCTTAATTTAACTTCAGAAATCTTGGCAAAGACCTCACCATATTCGCTTGGAATATCTGCCGGAAGCGGTTCATCATTTACGATAAACCTATCCATATATTCCGCAATCTGTGCAGCACTTTCCTGCATACTAGAGCGTTTTCTTTTCTCTAAAATAAATAAGAAAACTACGGTACATATTGAGACTATAAATAAAATCACCTGCAGACAATAATACTTAATCGTCGACCAATCCACCGTGTGAACCAGCATAGTCTGACCATTTTCATCAAATCCTGTATATTCATAAGCCAATTCTCTATCAAGCCAATCAAGGAGCACACCATTTGATACTTCATCAACGAAACTGTATAGTCTATAGATTATCATAATAAACAGCACAGGAATTACTATAAACTTTGCAATTTTCCATACACTCTTCCATATACTTTTTTTCATGGCAATCCTTTCAAATACACTATACGTTATCAGCCTTCGATTTTGTACCCAACGCCCCATACAGTCTTGACAAACTTTGGCTTTCTGGGTTCATCACCAAGCTTCTCACGAAGTCTGGCGATATGCGCCATTACAGTGTTGTTACTGTTAGAAAAATATTTCTCTTTCCAGACATTTTCAAAAAGTTCCTCTGACGAAACAACAATACCTTTTCGTTCGCAGAGATACCATAAAATATCAAATTCAATCGGTGTAAGCGACAGTTCCTTGCCGTATAATTCACATTTATGTGTATCCTTGCACACATATAAACCGTTCTTGTCATACTCAGGAATAGTTTCAACTTCAGCCGTGTTGTACCTCTTATATCTTCGCAACTGAGTTTTAACTCTTGCCACCACTTCTAACGGATTAAACGGTTTAGTCATGTAATCATCGGCTCCCATTGACAAACCATTTATCTTATCCATATCTGAATTGCGGGCAGTAAGCATAATTACAGGGAAAAGATACTTCTCTCTTATCTGTCGGCAGAGTGTAAGTCCATCCGTATCCGGGAGCATTATGTCCAAAATCACAAGGCTCACATCTTCATTCTTAATATAATTAAATGCGTCACTTCCATTTTCCGCCTTCAAAACAAAATATCCCTCATTTGAAAGATAGACCTCTAACAAATCTGCTATATCCTTTTCATCCTCAACGACCAAAATCTTATCGTTCATTTATAATTGTTCCTCCGCCCTACTTACTATTATATCTTCACACAATATATAAATTCAAACCAATAATTCTTACAAATTCACACGGAACATATTACTCCTCAAAAAGCGGTGTTGAGAAATATCTTTCTGCAGTATCCGGAAGCACAGTAACTACCGTCTTTCCCTCGCCCAGTTTTTCTGCTAGTTTAATAGCAGCTGCAACGTTAGTACCGCTTGATATTCCGCACATGATACCTTCCTCTCTGGCAAGTCTCTTTGCAGTATCTATTGCTTCTTCATCTGTAACAACATATATCTCATCATATATACTTTGGTTGAGAATGTCCGGAATAATTCCATCACCAATCCCCATCTGAATGTGGGTTCCGATTGTTCCACCTGCAAGTATGGCGGCATTTTCCGGCTCAACAGCCCAGATCTCAATATCAGGATACTGTGCTTTGAGTACTTCTCCAATTCCTGTTATTGTTCCACCTGTTCCTATTCCAGAACAAAAACCATGAATAGGCTTTGCAACCTGTGCCATTATTTCAAGTCCGGTATGCTTCTTGTGAGCCTTTGTATTATTCTCATTCTCAAACTGTTGCGGAACAAATACATTCGGATTCTTCTCTTTCATTTTGAGTGCTGACTTAAGACATTCCTCAATACAAGCACCTATATCTCCTGCATCATGAATAAGACGAACCTCTGCACCATAATGACGCACCAATTTTCTTCTTTCTTCACTAACAGAATCCGGCATTATTATAATTGTACGGTATCCTCTGACAGCACCTACGAGTGCAAGTCCAATTCCCTGATTACCGCTCGTCGGCTCAACAATAATTGTATCCTTGTTAATAAGACCCTCTTTCTCTGCCTGACGTATCATATTATAGGCAGTTCTAGTCTTAATTGAACCGCCGACATTAAGACCCTCCATTTTTACAAGCACTTCAGCACTTCCGGGCTTTGGAAGTTTGTTAAGTCTTATTACCGGTGTCTGACCTATTGCTTCCAAAATATTATTGCGAATCATATTCTCAGCCATATTACATTACCTCTTCAACACTCTTCTTAAGTATTGCAACTGCTTTATCACAATCTTCTTTAGTTATAATAAGTGGTGGAACCATACGTATGATACGGTTAGATGTTGCTGTAACCAAAAGCTTATTCTCCATAGCCTTAACCTTAACTGCAACGGCATCAACGTCTTCAAACTCAACGCCCACCAAAAGTCCGAGTCCGCGAACTTCTTTTACATGAGGAAGTGTTTTTAACTGTTCCTTGAAATACTCACCCATTTCTTTGGCATTCTCACCACAATTTGCTTCTATCATTCCTGTTATGGCAGCATATCCTGCAGCACAACAAACAGGGTTACCTGAGAAGGTACAACCATGAGAACCCGGATTAAGTGTCTTTGCACATTTTTCTGTAAGCACTACACCACCAAGTGGAAGTCCGCCGCCAAGTGCCTTTGCCATAGAAAATGCATCCGGTTTAACACCATAATGCATCCATGCCATAGCCTCACCACAACGATACCAACCTGTCTGAACCTCATCAAACAAAAGCAATATTCCCTTCTCATCACAAAGATCACGAAGTCCCTGCAAGAACTCCTTAGTTGCAGGATATACACCACCTTCACCCTGACAAGGCTCAACCATTATTGCACATGTATTCTCTGTCACTGCTTCCTTGAAGCTTTCGATATTATTGTATTCCGCATACTTAAATCCCGGAAGATTTGGAATAAATCCCTTCTGAATTGCTGTCTCCGGCTGTCCTGTAGCAGTAAGTGCCGCAAATGTACGTCCATGGAAACTCTTCTTAGCTGTAACTATCTCATAACGATTAGGTCCGTAATTCTCAACACCGTATTTACGAGCCATTTTTATCATTGCCTCGTTAGACTCACTTCCTGAGTTCTGGAAAAATACACGGTCAAATCCTGTTGTCTCGCAAATAAGCTTAGCAAGCATTGCCTGTGGTACATTATACGGGTAGAGGCTCACATGCATTACCTGCTCAACCTGTTCTTTTACCGCATCAACAATCTTAGCATTACAGTTACCAAGCGAATTAACCGCAATACCTGCATAGAAATCAAGATACTCATCCCCATTGGTATCCTTCACGTAACAACCATCTGCCTCTTCAATTACAATCGGAAAATGATATCCGATATCAAGCAGATACTTATCAGAAATCTCAATTATATCTTCCTTACTTAATCCAAAATCCTTACTCTTCATAACTCATTCATCCTTTCTTTATTTCAATATCTCTACTTCTACTCTGTTATATGGAATCTCAATTCCGTTCTCATCAAATACAGCCTTAACATTCTCCCTAAGTGCCCACAAAGCAGCCCAGTAATCAGATGTCGAGGCCCACGCCCTTATCGCAATCGTCATTCCGCTGTCATCAAAGCTCGATATAAATATATCTTTAGGTTCTCCATCAAGAATCCTGTCATCTTGCGAAAGAACGTCATTTACAAGTTCCTTTAATTTCTTAAGATCCGTATTATAAACGACCGGAATTGTAATTTCCAATTTCCTTTTTGGCTCGTTGGTAACATTTATAAGACTGCTGTTAGTAAGTATTCCGTTAGGAATAACCACAAGCTTGTTATCATGTGTAAGCAATCTCGTATAGAAAATGTCAATCGATACAACACTACCCTCGTTGTGCCCGTTATTCTCAACTATGTAATCGCCGACCTTAAAGGGTTTTAACAAAAGGATAAGGACACCACCGGCAAGATTAGAAAGTGCACCCTGAAGTGCAAGACCAACTGCCATTGACGCTGTGGTAAGTATTGCCACAAAGCTTGTAACCTCAAAGCCTACAATAGTTGCTGCCGTAATAAATACAAGTATATAACATATTACCCTGATTATCGAGAGCAAAAAGCCGGCAACAGAATTATCAATCTTTGACCTTTCAAACCCGCGCCTTGCAAGCTTGACAAACCAGCCTGTTATCTTAATTCCTATAAATATGAATATAAATGCTGCAATAACGCTTCCCGACTTATCTATAAGCCACTTAATCACTTCGTCCAGCGTTTCTTTAACCAAGTCAACGGACTGTTCAACATTAGCCGCCGCTTCTTCAACAGACAAAGTTGCTGTTTCCAATACCATAAACTCACCCTTTCAATCTAAACGTAGTTAATAATTATCCATTATACTATCTGACAGCAAAAATACAACGTTTTTATCTTATAAAATACAAAAAAGCTGTTACCTATTACAAGTAACAGCTCTTATAATACATGTTTATTTTGAAGAATCCGCTTTCTTAACTGCCGTTTTTTTTGCAACAGTTTTCTTAGCCACGGTCTTCTTTTCAGATGTCTTCTTAGCTATCGTTTTCTTGGCTGAAGTCTTAGCAGCAGTCTTCTTAGTAGTTGTTTTCTTGGTCGTAGTCTTCTTAGCTGCAACCTTCTTCTCAACCTTAGGCTCTTCATAAGGAACCGCTTCCTCATCTGTAAGCTTGAAAATGCTCATAGATAAAGGTGCAAGGTTAATCACAATCGAATTCCTTCTGCCGTCACACGTAGAACGTCTGCTTGCTCTTACATGCGGATTAACGCTTCCGTCTCCACCAAACTTTGTAAGTTCGCTTGAAAAGATTTCCTTGTAATTACCTACATGTGGAACTCCCACCTTGTAATCCTCATGCGTAACAGGTGTAAAATTACAAATAATAAGAAGAGTATCTTCTTTCTTACCTGTCTTTCTAAGGAATGAAACCACGCTGTCATTGGCAGCTGAATCATTAATCCACTCAAAACCTTCTGTATTGTTACCTAGCGCATATAACGCCGGCTCACTCTTATAGAAATGATTAAGTGCTTTCACATAACCGCGAAGTATTGTGTGAGCATCAAAATCAAGAAGATCCCATTCAAGTTCTCCGGTCTCTGAAAACTCTTTAAACTGTGCAAACTCCTGTCCCATGGCAAGCAATTTCTTGCCCGGATGAGTCATCATGCAACCGTACAACAAACGAAGATTAGAGAATTTCTCCTCATATCCACCCGGCATCTTATCAACTATTGAGCCCTTACCGTCTATTACTTCATTATGCGAAAACTCCAATATGTAATTCTCATCATAAGCTGTTCCCAAACTGTCAACAAGCTTCTTATGCTCATATCTTCTGTATAACGGATCAAGCGACATATACGACAACAACGTTCTCATCCACGATGTGTTCCACTGATAATCAAAGCCCATTCCGCCTTCATCAACATCATTGGTAAGCATTGGCCAGCCTGACTCTTCCTCAACAATCATCATGCAGTATGGGAAGCGCTCATTTATTATCGTATTCAAATCCTTCAAAAATGCTATAGCATCAAGGTTCTCATTACCGCCATACTGATTAGGAATCCAGTTACCGTAACTTCTTCCGTAGTCAAGATATAACATTGATGCAACACTATCAATTCTTAATCCGTCTAAATGATACTTAGACACCCAGTAGAGTGCATTGCATATAAGGTAATTTCTTACTTCCTTACGTCCGTAATCAAATATATATGTACCCCATCTCGGATTCTCGCTTCTTCTGGAATCTTCCGGCTCATAGAGAGGTTGTCCGTCAAATCTTGCAAGTCCGCTCTCATTCATAGGGAACTGACTTGGAACCCAGTCACAAATAACACCGATGCCCTTACTATGCATGTAATCAACAAAGTACATGAAATCTGTCGGAGTACCGTATCGTGAAGTGGGTGCATAAAAACTTGATGTCTGATATCCAAAGCTGCTGTCATTCTCATGCTCCATAACCGGCATAAGCTCTACATGAGTATAACCCATGTCTGCTACGTACTTTGCCAATTCCTTGGCAATCTCTCTATAAGTGAAGAACTCTCTACCGTCCTTAGGTCTCTTAAATGATCCCAAATGAACTTCATAAATGTTCATTGGAAGTTCCTGCTTAGCAACCTTCTTATCCTGAGAAATCTCAGATGACAACGCATTCATATATTGTGCATCTTTCCACTCATAAGAAAGATCTGCAACCATTGAAGCATTACCCGGACGAAGTTCGCAGGCATTGCCATATGGATCCGGCTTCATGAAAATGTTGCCGTTGGAATTAAGTATTTCATACTTATAGATTTCACCGGTCTTAAGGCCCGGAATAAAGAGTTCAAACAAACCTGAATACTCAATTCTTCTCATAGTGTGAACTCTTCCGTCCCACTTGTTAAAGTTACCGACTACAGAAACGCGCGTAGCTCTTGGCGCCCACACTGCAAACAAAACTCCCTGCACACCATCAAGCATACATGGGTGTGCGCCAAGCTTCTCATATATTTCATAATGAACACCATCATTAAACCTGCTTATATCAATAGGATCAATAACCGGCTCAAATGAGTACGGATCAATGAAATCATATTTCTTTCCGTCAGGATATGTAACCTTAAACGAATATACGAAACACTTTTCATCCGGAATTTTAATTGTAAAGAAACCGGGTATTCTGTCACTTACAAGCTCAAACTTTTGTTTTGAGTTGTTCTTAACCGCAACAACCTTATCAGCTCCGGGATAGTATGCATTAATATAGACTCCATCAGTTGTCTCATGCATTCCCAAAATATGATGCGGATTGTCATGTCGGCCTGCAACAAGTGCATCTACCTCAGCCCAGTTAATTGCAAATACAGCTCTTTTATCAGCCATTTTTATCTCCTAACGCTGTTTCCTTATTCACCACGTAATTGCTTAACAACTCTCTTGATAGACTCGTTATATTCCTCTTCAGAAGAGTTCTCAAAAACAATCAATTCTTTGATGTTGTCAGGTTGATTGAAATTACAACCTGCAATATATTCATCCCAATGCTCAAGCTTCCATGTGTCTCTGTCAGAGTTTCTCTTAATCATACGCTCCTTGCATACTTCAACTCTTGTGTTAACCCAGATTACAACAAGCTCTGCACCATGCTTTGCAAGTCTTGCTCTTAACGAATCAAGATACTCATCATCTCTTATCTCATCTGTAAACGGAGCATTAATAAGAACTGTATCATTATAATCCAATGCTTCCATTGCCAAATCTAAGACACAATAATATTCGTAGTCACGGATTTCTCTCTGGAAGAAATCAGAGGAACGGTTGTACTCCTCACCTGCAACCTTGAAAATCTGCTTTGATAATACAATAAGTGTATCCTTATCAAGATAAACGCAGTTAGTCAAAGCCTTAGCAAGTTGCTTGGAAATAAATGTTTTTCCACATGCCGGTGGTGACGTAACCAATATTAAATGTTTCATAATTAATGTGCCTCCTTCTTTTATCTAACGCAATTTTAAACTTAAATTAATCATATTTATTGTACATTTTCTCGTTAAGTACAATACCGAACAGAATTATAACACAAAATAGCAATTATGACAACGAATTTCATATTAAATTTGTCATAAATAATACTGATTTTTTAAGGGATTTTAACTATATATCAAGGTATGCTTTCATGTTTCTCAATGCATTCTTCTCAAGCCTTGATACCTGTGCCTGCGAAATGGCAATCTCATCCGCCACCTCCGTCTGCGTTTTCCCCTCAAAAAACCTAAGTTTTATTATATTATACTCCCTATCTGACAATCTTTTCATGGCTTCCTTTAGCGAAATATCCTCTACCCAGTTATCTTCCTTATTCTTTTTATCCTTAACCTGATCCATAAGATACAAGGCATCTCCGCCCTCCTGGTAAATCGGGTCATATAAAGAAACAGGTGTTGCGATTGCATCAAGGGCCATTACAACCATCTCTTTTTCCAAGTCGATTTCTTTTGCAATCTCATCAATTGTCGGTTCTCTATCTTCTTCCTTAAGTATTTTCTCCTTCGCATAGATTGCCTTATACGCTATATCTCTTAACGACCTCGAAACTCGTATTGCATTATTGTCCCTTAAATATCTTCTGCACTCACCTATAATCATTGGTACCGCATAGGTTGAGAACTTAACATTTAAACTGCGGTCAAAATTATCAATCGCCTTCATCAAGCCAATACATCCCACCTGAAAAAGGTCATCAGCATTCTCACCTGCTGACGAGAAACGTCTTATTACCGACAAAACAAGTCTAAGATTACCCTCTATTAACTTTTGTCTGGCAGACGAATCTCCCTTTTCAATTTTCTCAAACAGTTCTTCTTTTTCCTCATTTGTAAGAAGGGGCAATTTCGACGTATTAACGCCACATATCTCCACTTTTCCCGATGCCATCGCCTTGTCCTCCTCAACTTCTTTACTGTTAAGGATTAACAAATATGACAACATTTATTCTGTTTTACCAAACCCAATAATTACCTTTTGTTATGAGCCAATACGAATCATCTCTTTTTTTAATCGTTTCATAATCTTTTTCTCTAATCTCGAAATGTACGATTGTGATATTCCCAAAAGGTCAGCCACCTCTTTTTGTGTAAGTTCCTCGCCTTTCGGGTTGTTAAGTCCAAAGCGAAGTTCAACTATCGTCTTTTCCCTGTCAGACAGTATTCCCATAGCCTTCTTTAGTAGTTCTTTATCGACCTCATCCTCCAAATCCCTGTAAATAATATCCTCTTCAGTCCCCAAAATATCCGAAAGCAACAATTCATTTCCGTCCCAGTCAACATTTAACGGTTCGTCAATAGACACCTCCATTTTTGTTTTAGCACTTCGTCTTAAATACATCAAAATCTCATTTTCTATACATCTTGAGGCATATGTAGCCAGTTTGATTTTCTTATCAAGTTTAAATGTATTTACAGCCTTAATTAGCCCTATTGTTCCTATGGAAATGAGGTCTTCAACACCAACTCCCGTATTATCAAACTTCTTTGCAATATAAACAACAAGCCGAAGGTTATGCTCTATCAGTATACTTTTTACTTCGGTGCTGTCATATTCCTCCAACTTCTCCAAAAGCTTACGTTCCTCCTCCGGTTCTAGCGGAGCCGGAAGAATATCCGCACCGCCAATATAGTGTATCTCTTTACTCGGTGAAAACAACATTCCCGCAAAGTTTTTTACCATGGTTAGTTTTAATTTATCACCACTTATAATATTCACCTGTCTATCCTCCATACATTCCTACATATCATCAAAAAATAATAAGCCCTTGTACTCTTTTTTGTGAAAGAGCAGGGCATTGGCAACCGCAACCGGCTGTTTTATCAAACGTTTTCCACTATCCGCAAGCACAATCTCATCTAACAAAAAACACAAAAGCTTACCTGATGATTTCCCGACACTTTCATATGCAATCTCGTGAAAACAGACATTCCTTTGTGTTTTTAACAACAACGGATTAAACGGGTTAAAATCCTTATTTATCATATATTCTTTTACAAACAGCATTTCTTCTTCCGGCAATATCTTCTTAACGACCTCCTCTGACAACAGGATTGTCGGCTTATTAAACAACGGATCCCACAAAAGGTTTCCGGTGTCGAGGTACATTTTCTCACTTATATTCTTACCGTTGTGACAAATCACAACACTACAAACATTATTAAGTATCCGCTTCCTCTTAAAGGTCCAATCAGTCAAAACAAAGACCGCTGTCCCCGATAAAAAAAGCAAAGCCAACAATGTATAAATACCCATATATGTATTTGGAAGTTTGTACTTTACAAAGTTGATAACACCACCCATAAGAACCATTATCGTGGTGGACAGGCACCATTTTTTTATCAGCCCTCTTTTTCCGAGTGCAACAAATACAGTACCAAGACCGGTTCCCATAGATAACATCATTCCCTTTACTCCCAGAAACATTCGCGGTCGAATGACAAAAGGAAGTATAATCACCGCTCCCAATCCTGCCCCAAGCATTATTCTGATTAATTTAATATCCTGCTTTAGCAAACGACAAGTTATAACCAAGACAATGACGTTGGCAACAAAATTAATCAAAAACACAAGGTCAAGATATACAGTAATTTGCACACAAAACCTCCTGATTTAATCATGAAAAAGTATATCCTTTAATATGGTCAAAAACAGTCGAAGTAAAAGACCTGCAACCGCATAAATGAGCACAAAAAAACTGCGTTACCATAAAAGTAACGCAGTTAATACTGTTATAAAATTAACGTCTCTTCAAGAACTCAGGAATCTTGATGCTTCCGTCCGCTTCCTGTCTTGGAGCCTGTGGTCTCTGTGTTGTTACAGGTGCTGTCTGAGCAGGTGCACCACCCTGTGCTCCATTAAGGAATGAAGGCTTTGGTGCTGCTGCAGGTCTTACTGCAGGATTAACAACAGGCTGTCCACCATATGTAGGATTGTTACCCGGTATATTAACTGATGTAGGAGCACTTTCCTGTGTAGCAGGTCCTGCCGGACGATATGCATTAGCACCCGCATTAGGTGTCTGTGCTGCTACCTGATTCTGCAACGGCTGTAATGTTGGTGCCTGTGCAGGTGTCTGTGGTGCTGTAGGTGCCGGAGCAACCGAAGGTGCTGCCTGTGGCTGAACAGGTTTTGTAAATGCCGGCATAGAAGAGAATCCACCGAATGTATTCTTCTTAGCTGCTGCCTCAATTCCTGTAGCAATTATTGTAATGCTAACCTCATCTCCCATTGTCTCGTTATCAACAGTACCGAAGATAATATTAACGTTCTCGCCAGCTGCTTCTGTAAGATAGTTAACAGCATCATATGCCTCTATCATACCGATGTTACCTGCGAAGTTGATAATAATATCTGTTGCACCGGATACGGTTGTCTCAAGAAGCGGAGACTCCATAGCCTGCTTAATAGCTTCAACTGCTTTGTCCTCACCGTTAGAACGTCCGATACCGATATGAGCAATACCCTTATCTCTCATTACTGACTGGATATCAGCAAAGTCGAGGTTGATGATACCCGGACTCTGAATGAGGTCTGTAACACCCTGAACACCCTGCTGTAAAACTTCATCAGCTTTCTTAAGCGCATCAGGAATTGTTGTTCTCTTATCACAAATCTGCAAAAGCTTGTCATTAGGAACAACTATCAATGTATCAACGTTGTCCTTCAAACGATCAATACCTGCAATTGCATTATTCATACGAGGCTTACCTTCGAAAGAAAATGGCTTTGTAACAACACCAACTGTAAGTATTCCAAGATTCTTAGCTATCTCGGCAACAACCGGAGCTGCACCTGTACCGGTTCCACCACCCATACCACAGGTAACGAAAACCATATCTGCATCTTTAACCAACTCAGTAATCTCTTCACGATTCTCTTCAATGGCTCCTGCTCCAACTTCAGGCTTGGCACCTGCACCTAATCCCTTAGTGAGTTTCTCACCAATCTGAATCTTAGTAGGGGCTTTTGATGTAGCCAGCACCTGCTTGTCCGTATTAATAGCAACGAGATCAACACCATTGATGTTCTCATCCACCATACGGTTAACTGCATTGTTTCCGGCTCCTCCCACACCAATAACGAGTATCTTAGCTGGTCCTTTTTCTTCCAATGTTTTTATTTCAAGCAAGGTAATATCCTCCTTATAAAAAATTTTCTTTTCTTATATTTATACACATACATGTATATAATACTGTTTTTCGTTTAAAATATCAAGTATCTTTAACGTTTTTTTAAGAAAAAATGCTATTTTTTCTCCTTAAATGATGCCGTTCCCACCGCTGTATCAAACTCTCGCATATTAAGAACGCCTTTTTTCCCTTCTAAGCCATCCAAAATCTGCCTCAAATCGGTCAATTGCTCTTCTATGTTAGACCCATCACCTAACTCAATTCTTATATCATCGTGGAACATCAAAACTTCATTTTCCGAAGTGAACTGAATAGAATCTATCTGCAGTTTATATTTGTTAATCAACTGCGTGATTTTAAGAATAAGTTTGAATCGCTTTTTATCTTTAATCGGCAGTTTTTCATGTAGTTCCACGCTATCAAATGTCATTCCCGTTATACACGGTGCATCTGACAATTTTGTCAGCGAAATTTCAAGAACATATCCGTCCTGATCAAAATAAACATATCTATCCATGTACTCAATACAACCGGCAAGCGATTTCTCATATACGGTTACCGTAACCGTATGAGCATTTACATAATCAATACTGATCTTCGCAACAAACGGTATGTCTTTAACCGGATGAAACTTATTCTTAAGCATCATGATTACGCTGTTGTCAACATAGCCGTTTTCTTTGATTATCTTTGTGATTTCATCTTTTGTATAATGCTTGTTGCCGGTCACCTGTATCTTGTCAATTTTAAAACAAGTAAGCAATATAATAACCGCCAAAATCAAAACCACAGCGACAACAGCCGCGATTATACCATTCGTCTTTTTTTGAAATTGAATTACATTTCCTTCATTTTCACTCATAACAACCCTTCATACGTATGCAATGTCGACTCCAAGACTTGCAACATCACCCACTATATCCTCATAACCCCTCTCAATAAATGATATATCGGTTATGGTAGTATATCCTCTGGCCATAACGCCGGCTACAACAAGTGCTGCTCCCTGTCTTAGGTCCGTAGCCTTAACCGTATGACCTTGTATTTCTTTTTTGCCGTTGATAATCATTTTATTCTTATCAACTGTTATATCCGCATCAAGTTTGGAAAGTTCTTTTGCAATCGAAAAGCGATTTTCAAATACCGTTTCCGTAATAACACTTTCTCCCGATGCCCTCATCAAAACTGCCGCAAGAACCGGTTGCAAATCCGTAGGAAAATCCGGATAAATGCCGGTTGAAAAATCTCCGGCTTTAACAAATCCATCCGAAGCAATTCTGATACTGTCATTGATTTTAATTATACATGCACCTAGTTTTATACAAACCAAAATAACATTTTTCAAATATGAAATATCATTTATTCCGGTAAGTCTTACTTCGCTGTTCATTGCTGTCGCAAGCAAAAGATATGTTCCCGCAACAATTCTGTCATAAACATTAGTGTAAGTTACACTCTTTAAAAGAGCACAACCTTTAATTATTAACACGTCCGTACCGATACCCTCGATACAGGCGCCCATACTCGTAAGATATTTACAAAGTTCAATCACTTCAGGCTCTTTTGCAACGCCTCGCAAAACCGTCACAGACTCAATACCGCTTGCTGCTATCAAAAGATTTTCCGTTGCACCGACGCTTGGATATCGCAGCGTATAATCACAACCACTCAATCCGCTTGAAGCACAACACAAAACACCTTCATCACAATCAACATTAACATTCATGGCTTTGAAGCCATCTATGTGTATATCTATCGGACGCATTCCTATTGCACAACCACCGGGCATCCCAAGTCTTGCTTTTTCCCATTTGGCAAGCATAGAACCTAACAGCAAAACCGACGATCGAAGTTTACATGTAAGTTCCTCCGGAAGGCACGCATAACGTGCATTTGAAGTATCAATTGTAAGGACATGATTGGTAAGCGTAGTCTTAACATTGAGACATTCAAGTAGTTTACACATCACTTTGACATCTTCAATATGCGGACAATTATATATTACCGATACGCCATTGGCTAACAACGTGGCTGCAATAATTGGTAATACCGTATTCTTTGATCCCTGAATACTTACCGTCCCCTTCAAGCAAGATGTTTCCCTTACACTTATCGCCTTCAAAACAACCCACATCCATTTACACATATATACTATATTATGCCAACAAATGAAGGATTGTGAACAAAATCAATATTCTTTTGGTATATGTATTCTTCCGGCAACCGAAAGTACAAGCCCCATTTCAACCAACAAACAGAAAAGTGCGGTTCCACCATAACTGATAAACGGAAGCGGAACTCCTGTCGGTGGTATTGTATTGGTTACAACCGCGATATTAACAAGCACTTGAACCGATACATGAGTAATTACTCCGACAACAATCAATGCTCCAAAAAGATCCGGTGCACTCATTGCAATAACCACACATCTCCAAACAAGCATTACAAACAATGCAATAACACACGCAGCACCAAAAAGTCCAAGTTCCTCACACACAACAGAAAAAATCATATCGTTATGTGACTCAGGAATAAAACCAAGTTTCTGAATACTCTGTCCTAACCCTTTACCAAATATTCCTCCCGAGCCAATTGCATATAGTGACTGCAATGTCTGATATCCCTTTTCGTAATTTTCTGGATGTCGCCATATCTGTATTCTCTCCATACGATACGGAGCGATTATTAAGAATACCGTCATAAGAACAGCCATCACAATACCAAAGCCTACAAACTGTCCAATTTTAGGACTTGTAACAAAAACGATCATAAAAATGATTGATCCACAAATAATTGCTGTACTTAAGTTTTCGTAAGCAATCAATCCTGTTGCAATCAACGGAACAGCAGCAACCCTAACCATAATCCTAGGGTCACCTATTCTTGCAGATTTAATAGTTGCCATATGTGCCGTAAAAAGAATTATTGCGATCTTTGCAACCTCCGAGGGCTGAAACTGAAATCCTGCTATGCTGATCCATCTTGTAGCACCGTGAGATGCTGTACCCAACACAAACACAAGCATCAACAATACTAAGGAAGCCGCAATTGCAATCAATGAAAATGCTTTCCAAATATGATAATCAAGTTTGGAAACAAATATCATTACGGCAATTCCAATAATCGCAAACATACTTTGTCTTTTTAAGTAATAAAAAGACGTACCCATTTTCAATTCAGCAGTATACGAACTGGTACTGTAGACCATTACCAGGCCAAGTGCAACAAGAAAAAGCACAAGAAAAAGTAGTTGAAAATCAAAGTACACAGACTTTTCTTTATTGGATTTTAGATTTCGTCTTTTTCTTCTCACTAATCTGGGTTTTGCTGCCATATCAACTCTCCTACATTGGAATAATCACTACATCATTTTTCTTACCAATTCTTTAAACTGGTCTCCGCGTTGCTCATAATTTTCAAACATTCCCCAACTTGCGCATGCAGGTGATAACAAAACTGCCTCACCCGGCTCTGCCTCATCGGCACATATCTTAACCGCTTCTTCAAGACTGTCTGCAAACACATAATCTGTAAAACCGTATTTCTCGGCAGTATCAGCAATAAGTTTAGCCGTCTGGCCAATCAATACAAGTTTTTTCACCTTGCCGTCAAACGCCTTAATCCAATCATCAAAAGGAACTCCCTTATCATATCCTCCGCCGATAAGTACTGTTTTTCTGTTCATTGCCTGAATGCCCTTAATCGCAGCATCAGGGTTAGTTCCTTTAGAATCGTTATAATAAGTAACACCATTTACTTCTTCTACAAACTCAATACGATGTTCAACACCCTTGAATGTCTTAAGCACATCTGTGATTTCTGCAACAGGCACTCCCATGTAATACGCAACGGCAATTCCTGCCATATAATTCTCCAAGTTGTGCTGACCAAGAAGAATAAGTTTGCTTCTGTCAATAACCGATATTTTCTGCCCCTTATCAACAATAACTATCTCGTCACCATCAAGGCAAACACCGTCTTCTAACTTATCCACACCGCTGAAATATACAACCTTTGCTTTAACTCTTGGATCGTGTGCCATCTCTCTTGTTATCGGATCATCATAATTAAGTACAATGTAATCATTCGCTGTCTGATTGCGGCAAATATCAAGCTTAACCGACGCATAATTCTCCATCGTATGATGTCTGTCTAAATGATCCGGAGTAACGTTAAGTACTGCGCTTACCTTCGGGCAGAACTCTTCAACCGCTTCTAACTGGAAAGAAGAAACCTCCAATGCAATAAATGATTCCTCATTTGTATCCAATGCTGCATCTGTATAAGGTAATCCGATATTGCCGACAACGAAACTGTTGCTTGTATGTTTTTTTAATATCTCTCCCACAAGTGATGTCGTTGTTGTCTTTCCGTTAGTTCCTGTTATTGCAGCAACCTTGCCCGCACCGGCACGATATGCCAACTCAATCTCACTCCATATCGGAATATTTTTTTCACTAACCTGTTTTGCAAGTTCCGATTCAATAGATATTCCGGGACTTATTATCATAACATCAATCGTTGATAATATCTCATCATTGACTGTTCCCAACACTATTCCAACATTTTCTCTGTCATCAAGTTTTGACAAAACATCCTCGACATTTAGATCTGTCTTGCCATCATAAAACATAATCTGAGCACCCATTTTCTGCAAGAGTTTAGCAGAACATATTCCACTTTTTCCGGTACCTGCAATTAAAAACTTCTTAGAAAAATCCATATCTTCCTCCATATATCAAACATTTAACTTCGTAAAAATAATAATCATCAATATCAGGTAAAACTATAACGCAAGTAATCCAACCAAGCACAATATCGTTGTAACAATAGCAAATATTGCAACAACTTTTGTTTCAGGCCAACCCGAAAGCTCAAAATGATGATGTATCGGTGCCATTTTGAATACTCTTTTTCCTGTCTTTTTAAAATAAAGCACCTGTATAATAACAGAAACAACCTCAAGCAAATAAATGAAACCGACAATCACAATGTAAATCGGCATCTTAAGCATAACAGCAGTTGCCGCAATCAATCCTCCAAGTGCAAGCGAACCCGTATCACCCATAAATACTTTTGCAGGATATACATTGTAAACCAAAAATCCCAAAAGAGCTCCGACAACCGCACAGGTTATAGGCTCAAGTCCTGAATGAACACCGATTGAAACAACCGTAAAAAATGTTCCCGTAAGAACGGTGATTGATGACAAAAGACCATCAAGACCGTCTGTAAAATTGGTTCCGTTAACTGTTCCGATTACAACAAAGAAAAGGAATGGGTAGAAAAGAAATCCCATATTCCACTCCGCTCCGTTTGTAAACGGAATAATTACTGAAGTTCCAAGATCAGTATAGTTTGCTATGTAATATGCAAAAACAGCACACACTAGAAACTGACCAACCATTTTTTGCCATGCTCTAAGTCCCATGGAACGCTTCATTACCACCTTGATGTAATCATCAAGAAATCCCACAAGTCCATATCCTAATGTAACAAACAAAACAGGCAATATTACCGGATTGCTTTTAACATAGAAAAGCGATGTAATAACAATACTGCAAAGAATGATAAGTCCACCCATTGTCGGCGTTCCTGATTTCTTCAAATGAGATTCAGGTCCATCATCTCTTACAAACTGTCCGAATTTCAATTTCTTCAAAAACGGTATCATTATCGGACAAAGAAAAACGCTTATTGCAAATGCAATACAAATCGGCAATAAAACCATGTAATTAGTCTTCATAATTCATTCCTACCCTTTTGTAATATTATTTTAACCTTATTAGTATAAGACCTTTTAACCTATTTATCAACCTTTAATCAGTCACCCTCTTCAACATATATCGTTGACATCGCGGCTTTTAGTTCTTCTTGCTTGTAATCGGCTTTCATTCCCATATACGGCAAAATGTTTTCAAATATCTCCGACATCACAGGTGCTGCTATTGTACCACCGTAATATATTCCTGTTGGTTCATCTATCATTATAAGCCCTATGATTTGAGGATTATTGGCAGGCGCAAATCCAAGAAATGAGGAAATATATTTCCCTGTTCCCCTCGGAAGTTTTTCAGAAGTTGCTGTTTTGCCACCAACACGGTATCCAACAACACGACCTTTTGCTCCCGAACCCTCTGCAACAACCGCTTCAAGCAATTCTTTCATAGTTTTTGAGGTTGATTTCTTAATCACCTTCTCTTTTTCTGTATAAGAGTAATTCTTTACAACCTCGCCATTTTCATTCGTTGCATACATCGCAAAATGCGGCGTTACAAGTTTGCCGCCATTTATTATCGCACTAACTGCACGCAATAGTTGTAACGGTGTTATCTGAAACGACTGCCCAAAACTCATGGTTGCAAGTTCAACTGCACCAACATTTTCCTTCTTGTGCATAATCGAACCTGCTTCTCCCGGCAAATCAACTCCGGTTTTCTCGAATAGTCCAAGTTTTTCGTAGTTCTTATACATTTTGTCAACGCCTACTCTTGCGCCGACATCTATAAAAACAGGATTACAGGAATTCATTATGCCCTGCTTAAATGTCTCTGTTCCATGCCCTGCTTTCTTGTGACATTTTATTCTTCTGTCCTCCACCACACGAAATCCCGGACATGAAAATGTATCATTTACATTAACAACCTTTTCCTCAAGTGCAGCAGTTGCTGTCACCGTCTTAAATGTTGAGCCCGGCTCATATGTATCATTTATGCAAAAATTACGCCACATATTGTTAAGCGCATCACCAAGTTCCTTTTCATTCAGATTTTTATCTGACTTACCAACAAGTTTGTACGGTTCATTAAGATTATACTCCGGCACATTGACCATAGCATAAATCTCACCGTTTTGTGGATTCATAAGCACTACAGACACACGTTTTGCATCTTTGGCTTTTTGAACTTTTTTTGCTGCCTGTTCGGCATACTTTTGTATATTAACATCTATAGAAATATGTAAATCATTGCCTGCTATCGGTTCTATTCTGCTTTCGGCTTCATTTTTTATCTCTACTCCGTTAGCATCTGTAAGCGTAAGAATACTTCCTGCCTTTCCCGAAAGCACCTCATCATAAGAAACCTCAAGTCCGACTATTCCCTGATTGTCAGAACCGGTAAACCCAAGCACTTTACTCGCCAACTCGTCATAAGGATAATATCTTTTGTAATCCTCATCAATCATAACACCGGCAAGTTTCATATCCCTAAGGACATCTGCCGTTTCTTTATCTACGTTGCTTTTTATTTTTTCACGTATTGTGTTGGCTTCAACCTTTTTTCTGATTTCTTCTTCATTCATTCCAAGTACATCACACAAGGCTTTAACTACCGTTTCCTCGTCTCTTACTTGGGAATGGATAACCGATATCGAGCACACCGGCTTGTTGCCCGCAAGTTCAACACCGTTTCTGTCATATATCACACCACGTTTAGCTTTGATGCTTCTTTGGCGTTGGTGCAAATTCTCCGCCTTCGTCAGATAATACTCAGACTTTGCAATCATCAAGTACGAAAGCCTTGTCAGCAACAGTGCAAAAGATATAAGCATCATAATTGAAAGAAATAAAATCTTTCTCTTTGTATATGTTTTTGGCATGTTCTTCCAAATCCGCTTTTTATTAATTCTATTACATGCCCTGACCTGTTATGATTATTCTATACATACAGACGGCACGACCTGCATTTAATCAGGTCATGCCATATAATTTCATTATTTGTTAAGTACCACCGTTTCCTGTATCAACACCAACATCCGGACTATCCGGCGGTTGATCATTAGTTGGCTGATCTCCGCCCTGCGGGGTTTCCGTTGTTGTTTCAGTTGTGGTCTCTGTTGTTTGATTAGTTTGTGTTTCAGTAGTTACATTGAGATCATTTGCCAATCTTTCATTTGGAGCATCTCCTTCAAAGATCGGTGTTGCCTGCTCATCTCCAATATCTTCTCCGCTGCTTTCATTTCCGGAGCCGGTTTGATAAATGTTCATATAAGGCAACAATTCCTGAAAAATCGATTGTGCAATTATTGTTCCGAGTCCGGAACTTGCCTGATCCTCAACGTGCGGTTCATCTACCGTTACATAAACCACCACCTGCGGGTTTTCAACAGGGGCAAATCCGATAAATGATAACAGATACTTTCCGTTTCCTCGCGGAAGTTTTTCGGCAGTACCTGTCTTACCACCTATCGTATAACCTTCTACCTGTGCCTTTCTGGCAGTACCGTTACTAACAACCTCTGCAAGTGCATTTCTCATAAATGCCGAGGTTTCAGAAGAAATAGTTTTTCTCAAAACCGTCGGCTCGATATTTTTGATGACGCCGCCATTCTCATCAACTATCTGCTTTACAAGGTGAGGCTCGTAGTAATTACCACCATTGACTACCGAGCAAAATGCTGTTCCAACCTGCATCATTGTAACAGTAAGACCCTGACCGAATGATGAGGTTGCAAGTTCAACCGGATTAAGCTTATCCTCTTTGTATATCAAGCCGTAAGCCTCTCCCGTTAAATCTATGTGAGTCGACTGACCGAAGCCGAACACATCCTGATATTTCGCAAAAGTTTTTCTTCCTTCTGCCTGTGCTATCTGCATTAAAGCAACGTTACACGATTGTGTAAGCGCCTGTTCCACCGAAACCTGTCCATGTCCTTCGTGGTTATGACAGTGAATTGTTGCATCCGCGACCTCTAATTTACCACCGCAGAAAAACTGCTCATCTCCATTAAGCACACCATCTTCTAGCGCTCCGGCAATTGTAAATGTCTTATACGTAGAACCCGGTTCAAAACCATCAGAAATGATGTAATTACGCCAAGCCTGATTAAGATGATCCAATCTTTCATCATCCGACAAGGCTTTTATCTGTTCGGATATACTTCCCTCTTCACCGGATTCAAACTGATAAGCAATAGCACTATCCTCATAAGGCTCATTCAAATCATAACTGTTTGAATTAGCCATTGCCAAAACTTCTCCACTGTTAGGATCCATAACCAGCACCGACACATTCTTAGCTCCGGTCTGATTCATAAATGCACTTATTTTTTTCTCTACAATGTTTTGTGCATTAGCATCTATGGTTGAAATTACGTTATAGCCGTTAATCGGTGCCTTTGTAGTTCTTTCCAACGTCATATCCTGAGTTAGATATCCGTATTCTCTACCATTGGTACCATTTAGTTCATCATTATAATATCCTTCAAGTCCACCTTGTCCTACATTACCACTTACAGTAAAACCAAGCGCATGACAAGCAAGAGACTTGTATGGATAAAATCTTTCATATTCGTCTTCAAACCACACACCCTTAACGTTTTTTGCATCGTCTTTGGCATGATTAGTTGTAAAATCCTTAAAATCTTTTATCTCATCATAAGTAAGTTTTTTAAGCATTTTCTTATATAACGAACCACTGTCCTTTAACGCCTCATCAATTGCATCGTCCGTTAAATTAAAATATTTCTTCAATGCGGCAGTTGTATCCTTTTTAACTTTGTCGCTTTGAAGAATATTCTTAGGTTCAATAATTAAATTATATACTTTCTCACTTGTGGCAAGCTGTGTTCCGTTACGATCAAGTATGTCTCCTCTTCTATAAGGGATTTCTATACTGTCATAACTTTGCTGTGCCAGAACTATCTTTTCATATCTCTTTCCGTCTTTAACGTTTATACGAAGAATAACATAAACCAGAAAAAGAAATGCAATCGTCAAGGCAACAGACACAACAAGCAACTTCCATTGCATTCTAGCAAGAAATTTTTTTCGCTTCTTTGCCATTTTTTCTCCCTGTTCGCATAAAGTTTTCCGGTTACTCTTTAGGAATATCTTTAAACTGTTTCACATAATCAGGATTACTTGCTTTATACATTACCACCTGGTCTGTTGTTGCATACTGCATTCCCAAATCATTAACCGCAAAATCATAAATCTCAACAAGATCTACCGAACTTTCAAGTCTCTTACTTGTCTCATTATTGCTGTCTGTAAGAGTATTAAGATTTCTTTCAAGAGAAGAAATCTGTCTTCTCTGCTCTGTAACGTTTGATTCAAGCATTAACATTGTTATGCATGACACAAACAAAAATCCGGTTGCAACCACAAGTGCCATCATGTATTGAAGGTCAAATGCTCTTGCTTTTCTTGCATTTTTTGCAATTTTCGGATTTACTTTGCGCTCTCTCTTACGCTCCGGCCTTTCCTCTATTCGAGGTGCCACATCCATTTTTCTTACCGCATTACCCTCAAAGTAATACATTTGCTGATTCCTTTCGTTCACGCTCTTCATTCCCCTTTTCCACACACCGTTTTCATCTGTGTCTTATAATCTATATAAATACCAATCATTGTCTCTCGAAAATTCTAAGTTTTGCACTTTTGCTTCTCCTGTTAGCAGCAAGTTCTTCTTCCGAAGGAAGAATAGGTTTCCTCGTTATTACTTTCCCTTTCGGAATCTTGCCACAAACACATTTAGGAAAGTCGGGAGGGCATGTACAAGGATTTTCATTATTTCTAAATATCCTCTTTACAATCCGATCTTCTAAAGAGTGGAAGGTAATTATGCATATTCGGCCCCCTGGATTCAGCAGATCTATCATTTGGTCAATGGATTGTTCGAGAATGGTCAGTTCCCTGTTTAGTTCAATCCTGATAGCCTGAAAGGTTCGTTTGGAAGGGTGCCCTCCTGCAGACCTAGCTCTAATTGGTATAGCAGCCTTAATTATTTCATTAAGTTCGTATGTAGTTTCAATCTCCTTTTCTTTTCTCGCATTAACAATATGCTTTGCTATATTTTTGGCGAATCTTTCCTCCCCATAGTCGCGAATAGCGCGAAAAAGTTCCATCTCTGAATATTGGTTCACAATGTCCTTTGCCGTGATGTCATTTCTCTGATCCATTCTCATATCCAGAGGGGCATCTTCCCTATAAGAGAAACCTCTTTCAGGAGTATCTAATTGATAGGAGGATACCCCCAAATCCAGCACGAACCCATCCACGCCATCCACGTTTAGTTCCTGCAGGACCCGGGGGATTTCTCGATAATTGTCTCTTACTATATCTATTTTTAATTTTGTATTATAAGGAGATAGCCGGATGGCTGCCGCCTCAATCGCAGCAGCATCCTGATCTATCCCTATGAACCTTGCTTTATCGGACAGTTTCTCGCATACATGAAATGCGTGTCCTCCACCACCTAATGTTCCATCAACATAGGTGCCGTCTTCTTTAATATTGAGTCCCTCTATTGTTTCATTAAGTAGTACTGATGTATGGGAAAACTCCATTATGTCTCATCCTTTCAATCAGGTATCAGATATTAAATCCCAAATCTTCAATACTCAATGCTAATTCATCAATATCGATATCCTCAATATTATTCTTTTCATCCCACTTATCCTTGCTCCATATTTCAGCATGATCTCCAACACCGGCAATAACAACTTCTTTGGAAATTGACGCAAACTCTCTTAAGTTTCCCGGAAGAAGTACTCTTCCCTGATTATCAACTTCACAATCAACTGCTCCCGCCTGAAAGAAACGCTTGAAGGTTCTTGCTTTGTCATTAGTAAGTGGAAGCTCTCTTAACTTTCCTTCAAACACTTCCCACTCATCATTAGGATAAGCAAACAAACATCCGTCTGTTCCTCTGGTAATAACGAAAGACATACCTAACTGCTCTCTGAGTTTTGAAGGTACAATAAGTCTTCCCTTGGCATCTATTGTGTGATTATATTCACCCTTTAATCCCTTGGACAAGACCTTCACCTCCCGTTAATCATCTTTCGTTTCGCAAGATGTGACTTGAGGCAAATCCACCACATTTCACCACATCAAACCACTTCCTACCACTTACAACCACTATTGTACCCCAAAGGGTTACATAATGCAACACTAGATTTATGTAAATCACGTGGTGAAATTGGCTAATATTTTCGAAAATCCTTTGTGCACATTGTACAGTTTTTATGCATTATTTACGTATATTTTTACATCAAAAACACTATATCTTGTGTTTTTGCATTTTTACCAAATCCATATATTGCGTTTTATGGTAACCTGTATACAATATTGGCTATTTTTTGCAAAATCGAACGTATTTTCGTAGATTTTTGCAGTTGATCATTTTATCCCACAATCCCCACCTACGCTCCACCACCGTCAGTTTTACACCACAAAAAAAAAACTGCCTTAATGCATAATCACATTAAGACAATCCTTGTTTTTCTTATCATTTATACAATTTTGTTATACTGATATCTCTACTTACTTTTATTCTGCTTCATTCTCATAATAACAATATATATCGTTGCAGCCACAACACAGAGTGCGGCCAGAAGCTGAGACACCTTAAAGTTTCCAAACGGCAACATTAACGAATCTGTACGCAACGCCTCTATCCATACTCTACCAAGTCCATATCCCCAAAGATACATAGCACACAACTCTCCATCAAACTTCTTATGTCTTCTGTATAAGAAGATGACCAGCAAAACGAGAGCATTCCACAATGACTCATATAAAAATGTTGGGTGTACCTGTATAAACTCTTTGCCATCAAATGAAGTAACGTTGTCTATCATTTCCTGTGTTATTATTCCAAGATTGGCTTTTGTTACCAGGAAGTTTTTACCCCCAAACCAATCAGACGGAATTGCCATTGCAAACAACGAGTTTGTATATCCGCCAAATGCCTCTCGGTTAAAAAAGTTACCCCAGCGACCAAGAATCTGTCCTGCAAGCACGCCCATACAGCATGTGTCTAACATCAATGTAAGTTTCTGCTTTCTTACCTTTGCAAAAATAACAAGGGTAATAATACCGGCTATAATACCGCCGTATACTGCAAGCCCGCCACCACGGATATTAAACATACCCTTAATTGTCGCACCAATGCCCTGACCTGATTTGACGTAATCCTTAAGGCTAAACAACACATAATATATACGTGCACCCAATATTGCAGGAATAACCAACCACAATATATAATCGAGATACAATTCAGGATCCTGTTTAGTTCGCTTTGCCTCTGCCGCCATTACAAAATATGCAAGTATAAACGACAACGCAATAATAACTCCATAAAAACGGATTTCAAAACCAAACACACTAAAACCGTCTTTTACATTTTTTAATGTAATACCCACATTAGGAAATCGTATTTCGTACATATCCACTCCATCCCGCCGCATAATTTATACAGCATTTTTCATTGATAACTATACGTTGAACTTAAAGAGAATAACATCTCCGTCAACAACAACATATTCTTTTCCTTCTGAACGAACAAGTCCTTTTTCCTTTGCTGCAAGCATAGAGCCATTCTCAACAAGGTCCTTATAGTTAACAACTTCTGCACGGATAAATCCGCGTTCAAAATCAGTATGTATCTTTCCTGCTGCCTGAGGAGCCTTTGTTCCCTTTGTAATAGTCCATGCTCTCGTCTCATCCTCTCCTGTTGTAAGGAACGATATAAGACCAAGTAACGAATAACTTGCACGAATAAGCTTATCAAGTCCTGACTCTGAAAGTCCAAGGTCTTCAAGGAACATTTTCTTTTCATCATCTTCCAATTCAGAAATTTCCTGCTCAATCTGAGCACATACAGCAAACACTTCTGAATTGTATTCCTTTGCATACTCCTTAACCTTGGCAACATTAGCATTATCAGCGCCATCATTTGCAAGATCATCTTCAGCAACATTAGCCGCATATATAACAGGCTTCGCTGTAAGAAGATTGTACTCTTTCATCCACTTTTCTTCATCTTCACCATCTACCTCAAATGTTATTGCAAGCTTACCTGCCTCAAGATGCTCCTTGATACGCTTCATGAACTCAACCTCGCGAGCAATATCCTTATTGTTATTAGCTGCTCTCTGATTCTTTGTTATTCTCTTATCAAGAACCTCAATATCAGAGAATATCAACTCAAAGTTAATTGTCTCGATGTCTCGAAGCGGATCGATACTTCCATCAACATGCACTACGTTAGAATCCTCAAAACATCTAACCACATGAACAATAGCATCAACCTCTCTTATATTTGCAAGGAACTGGTTACCAAGTCCCTCACCTTTAGATGCACCTTTAACAAGTCCTGCTATATCAACAAACTCAATAACCGCAGGGATTGTTTTCTTTGAATTGTGCATTTTAGTAAGCACATCCAATCTTTCATCCGGCACCGGTACAACACCCACATTAGGATCTATTGTACAGAACGGATAATTGGCAGATTCTGCACCTGCTTTTGTCAAAGAGTTAAATAATGTACTTTTACCTACATTCGGTAATCCAACTATGCCAAGTTTCATTTTCTATATATACCTCCCAGAAAGTCTTATAATTCCTATACCGTAGTATATCTATCCCACAAAAAGCGATATACAGCAAAACATACTTTACCATATATCGCTTCAAAAGTCCATAATTATTGAAAGTACCCAATGTTCTTACTGTAGGGTAACATTTTTGTGCAATCCATCACTTTCTTTCATACAGCGATTACTACCAAAACTTACAATTGTACTTTCTTATTCCTTAAGCTGTCTTTTATTCTCATACATCATTTTGTCGGCACGTTCAAAGACACCCGTTACTTTTCCGTCTGTCTCCGGATTAAAATCAGAATATCCGACTGCGATTACAGGACCATTTTGCCCTTTCAGGTTTTTTTGTACTTTATCTTTAAGGTTTTTTATCAGTTTTTCCCTCGCCGTATAATCATCACCACGAAGGAAAACCGCAAATTCATCCCCTCCTATGCGAAATACAGGACTGTGAACAAACGTATTACACAGAAGTTTTGCCGAAGCTTTTATGTATTCATCTCCTGCGCTATGCCCTTCCGTGTCATTTATCTGTTTCAGTAAGTTTATATCGCATACTGCTATCGCAAAAGGAAGATAATCCACACCATTATCAATATTCGTCTGAACAGACTTTTCAAGTTCCGCATACGCCGTCTTATTCTTAGTGCCTGTAAGTTCATCTCTTCTTGCAAGTTCTCTTTCAGTATTAAGTGCCTTCAGATGATCCTGTTCTTTTTTCTTCTCATCATTTATATTTTCTATACCGATTATAAGGTGCTTTTTGTCGCTGGACTTCCTGGCTCTAAGTCTTATGTATTGAGGCTCTTTTTCAATGATATGCCGATATTCTATACCAAAAGCTTTTTTGCTCTCCAACTCGGAGAGAAGAAAGTCCTTCCTTGTACGTTCCAGTACTCTTTCAATATCATGTGGATGCACGATAAAAGGGGCTATTCTCCTTGCCTCCTCAAAAAAATCAGGTGCCTCATTCTGTACTTCAAGTTTTCCAAATATATTATTGGTCGTGTAGCTCACATAGCTGTTATCTGACAAATCCACATAGTAGATAACATCATAATTCGACGCAAGGCTTTCCGCAATCTGTGAAAAAGTAACATGTTTCTTATGTAAGTCTTCCGCCGTTATCTCATCATTAATATCCTTTACACAAAGCACAAAATGCTCCCCGTCATTTGCAGGTATGATTGTAAACCTGAAATATCTCGGTTCCCCCGAGACCATAATGCGATATTTGTATGAAAAAGACTTCCTGTCCTTAAGTTTCTCAAGCATTACTTCTTTGTAATACAAACCTTCTGCAAATTCCCTATCATCAGGATGAGCATATCTTCTCGCATTTTCACGTGTTTCACTGTAGAAATCCTCGCCTTTTGTCGGAACATGCATAGATTCATACATTTTGCTTGGCGAAAACTCCGAATATTTTCCTGTTTCAATATCAATATAGAAAATATCCTCATAATCTCTTGCAAGGCTTTGTGCTATCTCCGCAAACATCCCGCTATACTCCATTTCCAACACCTCCCGGTATTCCTTGCATATATTCATGTAGCAAATACTAATCTGACAATTTAAATACCTTACTTCTTTATTCCTTCCAAGTAATATTATATGTCACACCATCAATCTTACCCATCTCAACAATGTATTCCTCAATAATATCCTTTGCCTGCTCTTTTGCAGTCATTAACAGTGATGAATTGTTCTCTATCTTTTCTTTCATAAGTCTTTCAGCTTCGCCTATTGCTTTCGTCTGATCCTCGGCAGTGATAGGATTTTTCTGAATAACCTGATCTGTTGACATTACATACGAATCATCATTCCATCTGTCATGCAGAACATGACAGGTAACCTGCGGCCTAGGCAGCCACACGGTAACGTCTGTTCCGTCTTGTTCCATTCTTATTTCACCTGCACGAAAACTTATCTCTGCTTCACCCACATACTCAATCCAGAACACTCTCTCCTTTTCACCTAAATGAGCAATTCCCGTACCGGGCTCTTTGACGGATTTCGCCACATTATGATACTGACACTTCAAGGTTACAAGTTCGCAAATCTCCTGTATTTTTCCAATCTGTAACTTATTAACCACTTTCTTCTCAGTTGTTGCAATTTCTGTAGTTGTAACTTCAGTAATATTGTCCTTTGCCTGACCACAACCTGTCAGCAGAATCGATATAGCAATTAATACTGCGATACATCTTCTATTTCTCATCACCGTCAGCCTCCTCTCCGTATGCAAGGATTATAACAGTATACGTTTCGCCCTCTTCGACCAAATTTAACCACGGTTTAATTATTGCCTTTTCAGCAGTTTTTACCGTTTCTGTAGCCGCCATTTTAAACTCGTTGTCATTTTCAACTTTTGTTCTGATATCTTCAGATGCTTTTTCAAATGCTTCAGAAGCAACAGTTTCTGTATTATATTTCTCATCAACAAATATGTACTCTAACGTACCTGCATTAACTTCAGGTGGATACACCTTCACTTCAGGCAACCGTATTGTAATTGTCTTACTATCTTTATCCACTTTTAATTTTATATCTTGAATATTATCTATTCCTGCTTTTACCGTTCCCTCATAAGCAACATAGTATTTCGCAGCACCTTCATCATCTGTCACTGCAACATAGCCGTTATATGGATATTCTGCGGTATACAAGCGACCCGAACGCACCACCTCTTCAAGTCGTGCATCAATATTGGTGGTTACCTTTCCTTCCTCACCAATGACGCTTTCTTCAACTTTGTCGGCAATGCTTTCTCTCTGTTTGTATGCATGTCTGATTACCAAAACCGCAATAGTAATCATAACTACAATGATTAAAAGCATTATCAATATTAATTTATTTTTCCACTCACCGTGTTTTTCCTTCTCCATAATCAACCAACTCCAATCAAAACATGTCTATATCTACAAAAAGCAGCGTTTCCCCACGCTGCTTTCTATTGTTAAAATAATGCAATTATAATAATTACTCATCCCAATTGTGGTAAACTGCCTGGACATCGTCGTCCTCATCAAGCAAATCAAGAATCTTGTTCATCTTCTTGATATCTTCTTCACTTGTGAGTTCAACATATGTCTGCGGAACCATTGTAACTTCTGCCGAAGCCATAGTAACACTTGCCGCCTCTAAAGCTTCACGTACAGCAGAGAAATCATCAGGGGCTGTAAGAATCTCGAAGCTATCCTCTTCTTCTGCAAAATCTTCCGCTCCTGCATCAAGTGCTATCATCATAAGATCATCAGCTTCCATGTCGCACTCTTCCTTAGCAACAATAATCTGACCTTTCTTATCAAACATAAATGATACACAACCGGTAGTTCCAACATTTCCACCGCCCTTTGTAAATGCATTTCTAACGTTAGAAGCTGTTCTGTTCTTGTTATCTGTAAGTGCATCTACAATAATAGCTGTTCCGTTAGGACCATATCCTTCATATGTAATACCCACATAGTTAACGGCACTCGCATCACCTGCGGCCTTCTTAATACCACGCTCAATTGTATCATTTGGCATATTGTTAGCCTTCGCTTTAGCAATAACATCACGAAGTTTTGAGTTGTTATTAGGATCCGGACCACCCTCTTTAACCGCTACCGCAATTTCACGTCCGATGATTGTAAATATCTTTCCTCTTGCTGCATCGTTCTTTTCTTTTTTATGCTTAATATTGGCAAACTTTGAATGTCCTGACATAATCAAATCTCCTTTTTATCCCTGTAATCTTAAAACATAGGACATTTTACCATTATGACAGTACTTTTTCAAGCATGAATATCATTCATGTATATGTTGATAATTTGGCATCTATCTGTTATTATATTTCTGTAGTTAAACAAATGTACAATGATTGAAATAATATAGATATCAAAGGAGATTAACAATGACTTTATTGGCATATCAAATATTTCAAACGGTAATAGAACAAGGAAGTTTCCAAAAGGCTGCACAGGTGCTTAACCTAACACCCTCAGCTATAAGCCATGCTATTTCCACAGCAGAAAAAGAATTGGGATTCCCTTTATTTAATCGAAACAAGAACGGAATCACTCTAACAAGTTACGGAGAAAACCTTCAGCCTTACATTCTGACAGTACTTAACAGCGATGCGAAACTGCAGCAGGCAATATCCGAGTTCAACGGTCTCACCACAGGTTCCGTCAAAATAGGAACATTTTCTTCCGTATGTACAAGTTTCATTCCGGATATAATCGGTGCTTTTTCAAGTTCACACCCCGGAATAGAAATTAAGATTTATCAGGGAACATACGAAGATGTATATAACTGGCTTAAAACCGGTGTTGTTGATATCGGATTTTTATCAGATTCAAGTTGCAGAGAACTTACAATGACTCCAATATACGAAGATGAATTGATGCTTATCGCACCAAAGGATTACAAGACAAAGCACAGAAAATACGTAGATATAAAAGAATTGGACGGAGAAAACTTCATTTCACAACGTGAAAGTACAGATGCTGATGTTCAACAGCTCTTTGAGAAATATAATCTAACTATCCGTTCAACATGTCACGTCGTTGATGACTTGAGCCAGATTGCAATGGTTGCCTCAGGACTTGGAATATGTATAATGCCCCAACTCGTTATGCAAAACATACCATTTGATGTTAGCATTTATCCATTAAGGCCTTCAGAGCATCGAACAATCGGAATATGTACGTTAAATGACGAGCTTATGGCACCGGCTGTAAAATCAATGTATAAACAGATTCTTAATTACTTCAAATCGTTAAAATAAAAACAAGGCATACCCCAAAAGGTATGCCTTAATTTTTTTTACTGTATCTTTTCTTTGCCACCCATGTATGGCTGAAGAACCTTAGGAATATTAACTGTTCCGTCTTCATTTAAGTTGTTCTCCAAGAAAGCGATAAGCATTCTAGGTGGTGCAACAACTGTGTTATTAAGAGTATGTGCAAAGTACTTGCCATCTTCTCCCGCAACACGAATCTTAAGTCTTCTTGCCTGAGCATCTCCAAGATTAGAGCAACTTCCAACCTCAAAGTACTTCTTCTGACGTGGAGACCAAGCCTCAACATCAATTGATTTAACCTTAAGATCTGCAAGATCACCCGAACAACATTCCAATGTACGAACAGGAATATCCAAACTTCTGAACAAATCTACTGTATTCTGCCACAACTTATCAAACCACATTGGGCTCTCTTCAGGCTTACATACAACAATCATTTCCTGCTTCTCAAACTGGTGAATACGATAAACACCTCTTTCCTCGATACCGTGAGCACCTTTTTCTTTTCTAAAGCAAGGAGAATAACTTGTCAAAGTCTTAGGAAGCTGATCCTCCTTGATGATTGTATCGATAAACTTACCAATCATAGAATGCTCACTTGTTCCGATAAGATAAAGATCCTCACCCTCAATCTTATACATCATGGCATCCATCTCTGCAAAACTCATAACACCTGTAACAACATTTGAGCGAATCATAAATGGAGGCACACAGTAGGTAAAGCCTCTGTCAATCATAAAGTCTCTTGCATAAGAGATGATTGCTGAATGAAGTCTTGCAATATCTCCCATAAGATAATAGAAACCATTACCCGCAACCTTACCTGCACTATCAAGATCAATTCCGTCAAACTTCTCCATAATCTCTGTATGATATGGAATCTCAAAATCAGGAACTACAGGCTCGCCAAACTTCTCAATTTCAACATTCTCGCTATCATCCTTACCGATAGGTACTGAAGGATCGATAATGTTAGGAATTACCATCATTATCTCTGTTACTCTTTCAGAATACTCTTTTTCAAGTTTTTCAAGTTCAGCTAATTCCTCAGCCTTCTCTGTTACCTGTTTTTTAGTCTCTTCAGCTTCTTCTTTCTTGCCCTGCGCCATCAAAGCACCAATCTGCTTAGCAATCTTGTTCTTCTCTGCACGAAGTGCATCTGCCTTACCCTTGGCATCACGACTCTTCTTATCAAGTTCAATTACTTCATCAACAAGCGGAAGCTTATCATCCTGAAACTTATTCTTGATATTCTGCTTCACAACGTCAGGATTCTCGCGTAAAAACTTAATGTCTATCATAGTCTTTCTCCTAATAATACTTATTTACATTTAAATGCGAAACTCACACATCTTTGACAATGAGTTTCGCATTTATTATACATAATAATAATTTTTTTGCAATACTTATTAATAGCCAAGCAGCAAACTATATAACTTCATATACTTCTCTGCAGATTTATCCCATGAGAAGTCTTCCTTCATTGCTCTAACAACCATCTTGTTCCAATCGTCTCTATGGTCATAATAAACTTCTTTTGAATAGTTGATAATCTTAAGCATCTCGTCAGCATTATAATTGGTAAACGAGAAGCCTGTTCCGGTACCCTCGTACTCATTGTAAGGAACCACCGTATCCTTAAGACCACCTGTTTCTCTGACAATCGGGATTGTACCGTAACGAAGTGCAATAAGCTGAGTCAAACCACATGGTTCAAACCTTGACGGCATAAGCACTGCGTCCGCAGCGGCATACAACTTATGAGCCCTTTCATCAGAATAGAAAATATTAGCCGAAACTCTATCAGAATAAACCCACTGATAATGCTTGAACATGTTCTCATACTTAGGCTCGCCCGTTCCGAGTACAACAAACTGAACATACGGATCAACTATTCCTTCCATAACCCAATCAATAAGATCAAGTCCCTTCTGATCGGTAAGACGCGAAATAATCGCTATCATATACTTACCCTCATCAACCGGAAGACCTAGTTCCTTCTGAAGTTCCATTTTGTTGGTTGCTTTGCCCTTCTTGTAACTTCTGATATTGTACTTCTTAAAGAGTTTATCATCCTTGCTCGGATCATAGACGTCATAATCAATTCCGTTAACAATACCGCAAAGCTTCCTGTTATGGAATCTAAGCATATCATCAAGGCCCTCACCATATTCAGGCGACTGAATCTCTCCCGCATAAGTATCACTTACTGTGGTAATGTAATCAGAAAATACCATACCGGCTTTAAGCATGTTGCCGTCCTTATAAAACTCCATTCTGTCAGGCGTAAATACATAGTCAGGAAGTCCCGATATGTACTTAAATGTCTTAACATCCCATACACCCTGGAACTTAAGATTATGAATTGTCATAATAACCTTGGTTCCGGCAAAGAATGGATTATCATGATATAGAGTTCTAAGATAAACAGGAACAAGTCCAGCCTGCCAATCATGACAGTGTATTACGTCCGGCTTAAAGTTAATAACCGGAAGAATTGCAAGTGCTGCTTTACTAAAGAAAGTAAACTTCTCAATATCAAATCTTATTGTTCCGTATGGTGCCCATCCCGAAAAATAATACTCATTGTCGATAAAGTAATATGTAATTCCGTCCATCTCATATGTCATTATTCCTACATGCACGTTCTCAAAACGCTGTCCCAAATCCATGTAAAAATGATGAACATATTGAAATTTTTCTCTATACTCCCATGGAATACATGTATAGTTAGGAATAACAACTCTTACATCGTATTCATCCTTGGGAAACATCTTCGGAAGCGCTCCGACAACATCAGCCAACCCGCCGGTTTTGATAAACGGAACACATTCTGACGCAACAAAAAGTATATTCTTCATATGCAACCCTCCAAGAAATCAAATTCTTTAAATATTATACCTTTTTTAGCAATCAATGTCTATGCTTGTAAATGATTTTTATTATCTAAGTTCATCCAAAGTTTTCTTGTAGCCTTCTATGAAATCCTGAAGGAAAACGCGAACCTCCGGAAGATCCATTGCTGTCAACTTCTCATAAACCGCAGACTTGGCACTACCAAACTCTTTATTACCCGTCTTCTCTTCTTCTATACATTTGATATATGCCGAAATCCTGTCCGCCGCCTTAACAAGTCTCTTCATGTATTCTTCTTCGGGTGAAGGGAAAAATATCTTTTCATACTCTTCCTTCATGTATTCAGGAAGCATCGAAAGAAGCTCCATGGCGGCCTGCTTTTCAACATCCTTATAAGCATCCTTTGTAGCCTTATTATAATACTTAATCGGCGTTGGCATATCGCCTGTAATAATTTCCGTACTGTCATGATACATTCCCATAACCGCCGCACGTTCAGCATTTATATTATTACCAAACTTCTTATTGGATATAAGCGCAAGTGCATGAGCAATCATTCCAACCTCAAGAGAGTGTTCACTCAAGTTCTCCGGATACGAATTACGCATAAGAGCCCACCTGTTAATATATTTCATTCTGGATACCATCGCAAAGAACGAACTGCCCTCCGACTCATATTGTCTATCCATACAATCTCCTCCTAATAAACATTTCCTATCTAATTATACAAATCAATAAACATCATTAGTATATCATTACATTATAGCTAATTCAAACATTTCGCAGAAATGTTTACACTAAAAAAATCTGTCACCTACGTAACAGATTTTTTGTGTCAATGCCCTTACTCGGGCTTCTTCCATTTCTACCTCCTCGCTATTATGCATTGGAGCACCTGGATGGACAGTGTCAATGCCCTTACTCGGGCTTCTTCCATTTCTACACAAAACTAGCTTTATACATTATAGCAGGGTTTATTGTGTCAATGCCCTTACTCGGGCTTCTTCCATTTCTACGCATGATGCATATGATAAGTTAATCGGAACATTATATGTGTCAATGCCCTTACTCGGGCTTCTTCCATTTCTACATGATATTTGAATCTAAATTTGAGGTAAGAAAAGAGGTGTCAATGCCCTTACTCGGGCTTCTTCCATTTCTACAAGAGAAGAAGCCGGACAGACTCTACGTTAATACGGTGTCAATGCCCTTACTCGGGCTTCTTCCATTTCTACCTCTTGGCATTGATGATAATTACTATATTTATTATTTGTGTCAATGCCCTTACTCGGGCTTCTTCCATTTCTACGAAAAAGGAGGTAGATGTTATGAACACAGAGACAATGTGTCAATGCCCTTACTCGGGCTTCTTCCATTTCTACAGATTAATACAAAGATCTTTAGTATGATCTCAGATATGTGTCAATGCCCTTACTCGGGCTTCTTCCATTTCTACCTCTTACTAAGAGAGAATTGAAAGTTATATCTAAGAATGTGTCAATGCCCTTACTCGGGCTTCTTCCATTTCTACGCTGAGAGAATGGCAGATGATCCTAAGCAGATGAAAAGTGTCAATGCCCTTACTCGGGCTTCTTCCATTTCTACCCTCGAACCCGCAAAGCCTTGATTTTACTAAGTACAATTCAGACACAATGCACATAATTGTCTGACAATTTAAATTTTCTGCTTTTTTGAGCTCATTTTTGGGGTTTTTACGAAAGACTATTAAATACTTGAATATTATACAACAATAACACAGAAAAATCAACATAACGCCTGTTGATTTGAACATATAAACACAAAAAAGATACTCTTGATGAGTATCCTTTCCCATCTAAAAGCAACGACCGAGCCGGCAGGCGAGAAGATCGAACTCTGTACGTCCCCTGAAACGTAGTAAAATCAAGGCTTTCAAGACTCTCTAATTCAAAATGAACAACAAATGAACACAAATATTATAAAATGGACGATTAATCTCATCACGCTTTAATCGTCCATTCTACCCTGTTCTTATTAAAATATAATCTGACTGTCTTCATCTGACCAAACACCACGATATGAGTCTCTCCGTCTTCTGTCACACGAATTCTCATAGGTATAACCTTACCGGTATGGCAGTGTTGACAGATTACATCCAGATTCTCTCCTTCATATCTTCCCATAAGACACACCTCTTTCGTGCATCTTATTATAGAACACTCGTTCGGTTTCGTAAAGAGATGTTCATATCCATAAAAACAATACCATTAGGGTCTGTTTGTCAAGTGCAGACGTTTGTAAAAACATAACCGGTACCTTAAAGATACCGGTTATGCTTGAATAATTATTTAACTACAGCCTTTACTCCGATATTCTTCTTTGTAAAGAACTTCTTATACTTCTTAATGTATTTCTTATTTTCTTTCTTTGAACCTACTTTAACTTTAACAATAAGCTTCTTAACTTTAAGTCCCTTAAATGCATTCTTAACAGACTGCTTTGTAAGCTTCTTTGACTTAATTGTTATTGTCTTTACGTTAGAACCCTTAAACGCCTCTGGTGCAAGTGTTGTTACATTCTTTCCTATTGTTACTGTTGTAGCAGAACTGTTTTTAAGAGCTTCGGCTGATACTTCTGTAACCTCATACTTCTTACCATCAACAGTTACAGTATCAGGTATAGTAACGCTCTTTGCTTTTGTGTTAGCAACGGCAGTATATGTAACTGTATTAGTTGTTGATGTTTCTTCTGATGTAACCTCAAAAGTACCCTTCTTTTCAACAGTGACTTATTTAACTTTTTCTACAACCGTAGGTGTCTGAGTCGTTGTAGGAGTGGTTTCAGTAGGCTTTTGCTCTACATGTGTTTCGGGTTTTGCTTTTCTTGTAATGGCAATCTCTACACTTTCAGTCTCATAATTTCCTTTATCCGTGCCATTATATACAGCAGTTGCAGTTACCTCTTTACCAACTTCAAGTGCCTTATCTTTATCTGCATCAGCCCATTTCCAATTTGTAGGAAGTTCTACCCCATAAACTGAAGCAACTGCATATTCTACCGTCTTCGTCGCATCAGGTTTATTAGGTGCTACCAGCGCCTTATTAATTTTAACCTCACCTATATAAGTTGCTTCTTTATCCTTATAATTTGTATCGCCAACAACCTTGTACCACACATAATAGGTCTTAGCATTATTTAATTTAGGTATCGCTAGTGTAAATAAGTTATCTGCAGGAGCAGTGCTTGCATCTGTTCCAACAGCATAGTACAATGTTCCGTTCATTACAGAACCCGCTGTAACTAGTGCCTGTGCCGATCCACTATAAGTCAGATTGGCCTTTGCTGTAGGTACAGTAACAGTTACATTCGCCTTTGCGATAGTATAACCCACAGAAGCCGTGCTATCCTTTACCGTAATCTCAGCAATGTAGTCACCTGCATTTGTCGGTGCACCATCAAGTGCACTGCCGCCCTTTGTATATGTATTACCACTCTTCGTGGCTGCAAAATACTTAATGCTGTTTTCAGCTACCGACAACCCAGTAAATGTATTAAAATCAGAAAGTCCGGTCAATGTTGCCGCTTTGGCTTGTCCGTCATATGTAAGACTCGTTGGAGCAACAAGAGTCAATGTAGCAGATGGATTACTATTTGCACAAGCCTCGCTATCGCATCCAGCAGTGATTGTCGCACCATCGGATAGATAAGATACGTTGTGTTTATAAACAAACGAGCCTATAATGCTAGATCCACTAACTGTATACCGATCCCCGTTAGGCATATCTAATATAATCTGCGAACTATTAAATTTTGACTTATCAAAATTGCAAGGTAGAATTATCGTTGCAAGATTATCACAACCCCGAAATGCATAATCGCCTATACTTGTTACGCTTGATGGGATTGTTATGCTTGTCATTCCTTCACAACTATAAAATGCATATTTACCTATACTTGTTACGCTTGACGGGATTGTTATGCTTGTTATTCCTGTACAATCTTGAAATGCACAATCACCTATACTTGTTACGCTTGATGGGATTGTTATGCTTGTCATTCCTTCACAACTATAAAATGCAAAATCACCTATACTTGTTACACTTGACGGTATTGTTATGCTTGACAATTTTTTACAACTATAAAATGCTTTATCACCTATACTTGTTACACCATCTTCAATAACAACGGATGTAATGTCAGGTCTATAGTTTGTCCATGGACTAGAACTATTCATCGCACCAGTTCCTGAAATTGTAAGGATTAAACTAGAACTTGATGATGTTAATTTCCATGTTACATTATCACCACAAGTTCCACTATGAATTATTGTTTCCGCCTTCACATCCGCACTCAATCCCGGCACAAACAGTAAGCTTCCAATCACGAAGACTACTGCTAACATTAATTTCTTAATACCGGTTCGCATATTATTTCGTTCCATTTTAATCCTCCATTTCTAATACATCCGCATTTATTTTTATCATCTATGAATAATTCTTTTAATACAGCGGTTATCCGCTATAATTCCAAGACATTATACTATATAAAATGAAAAAATGCTACTTAACAATAGCATTTTTCATACATTAAAGTGCCAAGAAAACTCAGTTTTTTCAATACTTTACAGGAATCTTACAACGTCTGCTGTTATCGAAATCCTTGATAATATCAAAAAGTTAAATGAACTTAACGGTTTTCCAACAGGTAAGGATGATTATATCTTCCTCAGGCAGTACAAAGGCAATATTGAAATGTGTACTCCAAGATGTTTTGATACTCGTTTACGAAGCTATTGCCACAAGGCAAATATGGACAAAGCCAAATCATGTCATGACATCAGAAGAACCACATTAACTAATCTCTACAAAAAAGGTGTTCCATTAAAAACCATACAATATATTGCTTGTCATTCCTCCTTAAGGCAAACAATGGTTTATTTAAAAATTACCGACGAAGACCTGGATAACATGGGGGATTATTTCGAATTAATTAGTGTTAATTAAATCAAAACCCTTTAAAATCAATAATTTGGGGCAAATGAACAGCAATGAACACATAAAACTATAAACATAAAAAAACGGAAAACCTTGATTTATAAGGATTTCCGCTTTAAAAAGTAAGAGCGCGAGACGGGGATCGAACCCGCGACCCCCTCCTTGGCAAGGAGGTGCTCCACCGCTGAGCCACTCGCGCATTTCTTAACAACAGATAAGAATATAACATATCAAAATATGTTTGTCAACAGAAAAAATTATATTTTTTTAATATTCTAATTTTTTTCCAAGTGTAGGGTATACCATATAATCTGAAGTCTTATCTCCATAGAAAACTTCTACTCTGTTTTTTGATGCATCTAACGTGTAATAATACTCATTTGATGGTATGGCATCTCCATGTGCATCCTTCTTGGCCTTTCCATATATAGAGTCACAAGCAAACGGTTTAAACACCTCTTCCTTGAATCTTGCGCCATCCATTGAATTAAGCGGATAGGGCGTTGTAGGATGTTCCACAGCAGCTTGAAATGCGTCATCATTAGTAACAGCTCTCATAATAGCTCCTGCAATTTCTGAACCTGTATCAACATCCGCCGATAATCTGGATCTGTTAATATACTTTATAAGGGCAGGTGCAAGCGCAGCTGAAAGTATTGCCATTATCGCTATTACAATAATAATCTCTACAAGTGAAAAGCCTTTATTCTTCATTCTTTTTTCTCCTATAAGCAAAATATCAGGGGAAGACTTATTGGTTCTTCCCCTGTACATATTATAATGTTATCATATCGTGATTAAGTTTTTTAATCGTCTGAAGAGTTTTGGTTCTGATCTCTTCTGCATCAAAAAGTGATAACAATGAATCCTTATCAAACTTATTCTGCATAAGAATCTCTACCCAATCTTCAATATAGTTCTTAACAAACTCAACATTTTCAGGCGTACGGTCTTTTAAGTTAGACTCAATATTATTAATATGCTCTATTACCGTAGGCTCATTATTAACGCTGTTAACAGGCTTATCATCAGACTCATCAGAAAGTTCGATAACTTTACCGGTCTTTGTAATGATAACTCTCTTGTTAGGTTTTGTATCTGCTGTCGACTGATCTCCATCTCTGACAATCAACATTTCAACGACTCTAACAAGACATGCAATACTGTATGTACACTCTTCGTCTGATTGTGTTTCTCTTCCTTTGGTTTTGTACTGATTCCACAACCATTCAGACTTGCAAATCATCTCTTCAATTCCCGGATGATTGTACATGCGGTTCACATCCATATTAACTGCTGATGTTACCGGCTTACCAAATCCAAACTTAGGTGCTACAGGAGCATCGTTCTTTGGAGAATCATAACGAGATGGAAGACTAATCTTGTGATAAGTGTCATTGAACATCTTCTTAGCCTGCTCCATATCATATCCCGAACTCAATACAGGTTTTTCTCCACGGCTTAAGTTTCTAACCATATCTTCAGCAGCAAGGAATACGAGATGTTTCTGTCTATCCTCGAGCAACTGCTTAATCTCATAATTAGTCTTGCTCTTCTCAATAATTGTATTCTTACGAACCTTAAACGCTTTAATCTTCTCTTTAACACTAAAGAACATCTTAAGAAGTGATGGGTTAGCATTGACATAATTACCAATCCAATTAAGTTCTACATACTGATGCTCAATCTTATTAGAGATTTCATATACGTTATATCCATCAAATATAACATTGAGAGTTGTATATAAAAGATCAAGTATTTCGTACTTTTCTTCCCATGATCTTGTAGAAAGATCCTGGTTAACCAACTGCTTAATTCCGCAATCATAAAATACAAGATTGTACTCATAAAGTCCTTCAAATACATTACTCTTATCACTAAGCGACGCACCCGAACCTAAAATCTGAAGGTTCTTCTTCATATTCGGTTCATCCTCAATGTACTTGTAAACCTTTTTAACAAATGCTGATACCTCAACCAAAAGGCTATCAATTCTCTTGTTATAAATGTCTTGTTTAGAAATAGCAGATATTACTGTACGGCTTAAAACGTTAGTATATTGTGTACTGTTGCAATTTCTGATAAGTTCCTTGAACTTGTCATATACTTTCATGTTGTCAACAGGGATATACTCTGCATTCAATCCATAGAACTCAAATGCTTTGTTATAATCCTTCTTTCTAATATAAGAATTAAATAATCCCATAGAGAACTGAATCTTATAATCGTTACCAACATGAGTATCTTCTACAAAATAGTCAAACAACACTTCAAGGTTATTAAGGTATGACTCCGAATCGGATTCAGCAGGAACTATGTCCATCTCCATAACAACATTGATAAGGTCCATATAACCCATAACCGCCTTGTCATAGGTAGCCGGACGATCATCTGCATCTGCAATCTGATAACATGTGTTTATCAAAAGAGGTGCAACTCTCTCTCCGATGAGTCTCATTGCATCAGTAAATCCATCCAACTGATAAAGATAAATCAACCAAACGCTATAGCGATAGATACCTGTTGTATTGATAATTGCATCCGTATCAGACGGATCAATATCTCCGTAAACAAACTTGAATAACGGTTCAATCCATTCTTCAATCTCATACTTGCCGGGTTTCTTGATATTCTCATCAACAAACTCAGACAACTCGTAAAGCTTGGTACATTGAGCCTTAACATCATCATCCACAAGCATAGCGGAAAGATCAAAGTTATGATCTTTAAGGTAGTCAATAACTAATGCATAGAACCCCTCTTCTACCTGCTCGTTCAAAAATCTTATCAACATCCCCTTATTTGAAGATGCTGCTATGGATATGATGTTCGTATCATTTCCATGTGTGACATTTGCCGGTAAATTCTGCATTGTAACGCCTCCTTCTCATTGTTCCATTGTGAAATAAACAAATTTCACCAAGATAGTTTTAATAATATCACAAATGCGAGTTATTTACAACAAAAAAATGAGCGTTTTTAGGTTATTTTTACAAAATCACATTGTTGACTTTTTACAAAATTATTGCTTTTTGAAATGTTGCGTATTAAAATGGAAACATATTAAATTGTAAAGGAGAGGTTTATATGGCAAAGAAAAAGAGTTTTATTGGTAAATTAATTGCTTTTACCACCACCGTTGCTGCAATCGGAGGCGTATGCTATGTTTTCCGCGATAAAATCAAAGAAAGCCAAGCTTTTAAAACCGCAACCGACAAAGCCGGAGATTTATACGGAACCATAAAAGATAAAATGAACCGTGACGAAGAGGATTTCTTCTTTGATGATGATGATGATTTCTTTGAAGACGATATGGATGTTAACGACAATACAAGCCGCGAATACACATCTATTCCAACAATAGACATTTCAAAGGATTCCGGTTCAGAACCTACCGCTTACGAAAACGAAGGATTATCCGATACATCTGAAGACCCTGATGTATTAGAGGAACAGGATAAATTGGACAACTAATTATGAAAGATACTTTAATAACAGGAATGGCTGCAGATAACCAGGTTCGCTTCTTCTGTTCATATACAAAAGAGTTAACCGAAACAGCCAAAACAATTCACAACACAAGTCCGGTTGCAACAGCCGCATTGGGCAGACTTCTTACCGCGGGTGCAATGATGGGGAACATGTGCAAGAACGCTTCTGATGTTCTTACTCTGCAAATACGTTGTGACGGTCCTATCGGAGGATTATTGGTAACTTCAAATGCACAATCCGAAGTCAAAGGATACGTTCACAACAGCGATGTGATGCTTCCTCCCAATTCAATCGGCAAGCTGGATGTCGGAGGTGCTTTAGGCAATGGCACCTTAAGTGTAATTAAGGATATTGGTTTAAAAGAACCCTACGTAGGACAAACAACTCTCACAAGCGGGGAGATTGCTGAAGATTTGACATACTACTTTGCTACAAGCGAACAGATTCCAACATCCGTAGCACTTGGAGTATTGATGAACAAAGACAACACCGTTAGACATGCCGGTGGTTTTATAATTCAGTTGTTGCCTTTTGCAGAAGACAGACTTATAACTGATTTAGAGAACAGACTTAATAACTTCTCATCAATTACAAAGTTGATGGATAAGGGCATGACACCGACCGACATAATCAACGAACTATTCAAAGATTATTCAATTAATTTCACCGATTCAACAACTCCTTGTTATAAATGCGATTGTTCTAAGGAACGTACCTACAAGGCAGTAATGAGTATCGGAAAGACAGAAATTGAAAAGATAATCAAAGACAATGAACCAATAAATGTCGAATGTCATTTCTGCAAGAAATCCTATCGTTTCGATATCGACGACTTAAAATCAATGATTACATAAAAAAAATCAGGAGACTTAATCTCCTGATTTTTCTTTTACTCTGCCGCCGGTAATGCACACGGAATATCGGGCATATTACTATAAACCGGTATGTAGAATATCATACTATCTGAAATGATTCCCATTGTAGCATATGCATTTCTTGTGGTCATTCCTTCCGCAGAAGGTGCTTGAACATTAGTCATATACTGATGAGAATAAAGCTGTCTAGCATCTGTAGGATGAACATTAAACTTTTGGAAATATAATGTATCCTGACCTTTGTTAATATAGTTCTGTGCTATATATGAGGCACCACCTACAATGGATTTGTATGGGGTTGTCCAAGGTCTGCCATAAGTTGTAGCATTGGTACTTCCGCCTTTTGCCCAAAGAAGACCTTTCGCAACGGCATTTGATCCATCTGTAGCACCAATATTATAGAAATTATATATTCCTTCGTATCCTTTGTACAATCCGCTTGTAGAATTGGATCCGTTAATTCCGACTTCCTGTTTACTTCTCGCTGCAAGGAAATACGGATTTGCACCGGAACTCTTACCTGCATCCATAAAGGCCTGAACATAACTTCCTGTTGTCACCAATCCTGTCGCAGTATCCGTAACACTGTAATTACCACTCATAAATGTGTTCTTAAGAATACTTTCTACAACCGTACTGCTTTGATTGTCATCATATGATAATTTCTCAAACTGAAAAACACCTGCATCATTAAGGAAGTTTCTTGGATCCATGTAATATGCAATAACTTCAGGTGCAGCACTATACCAATTGCTTCCGTCAAATACTTTATATGTGTTAGTAGTCGCATCGTAAGCGCCCTCTGCTTTTGAAAGGTACGAAAGCGGTGCAAGACTTGCAACACCTTTTGGATAATTACTCTGTATGGTGTTACGTCCCACCACACATTCATTGGCAACAGCCGTATTCCAATCAAGTCCTGTATTAATTGCTACAAAATTCCAATTCGGATAACTTTGTCTTAACGCTCTGATACCGGCCTGATAACTTACCGGAAATGCTGCAACCTGTTTTTCAAAATCTGCATCAGGAACAAGTGCAGGATTATCAACCTTCTTCTCTTCCTGTTTTTCTTCTTCAGACTTTTTGCCTATTGTTATGTATTCCTTTGCAACATATCCCAAAACCTCTTTCGATTTGTATGTTGTCTTTATCTTATACCAATTCCCCGAATCAGAAACCACCGTAACCGTATGACCCTTTGGAAGAGTACATACTATTTCACTGGCTGTAGAAGCTTTTTTTCTAACATTTAGATAACTGGTAACCTTATTATTAACGTAGCCTTCCTGCTCGCTAACCGTCGTAGTAGTCGCAGCCTTAGGAGTTTTTACATCTATATAACTGCCTAAAACATATCCTGTCTTTGTAGCCCCGCCATATGTAACATTAATCTTATACCAGTATTTACCGGCAGATTTTTTGATACTTAATACTGTTGTTTTTGTGTTACCCGGTATTTTAATAAGAGATTTCGCCGTTGTTTTTGCACTTTTCCTTACATTCAATGACGTTGCAACCTTGTTATTAACAACACCTGTAGGCTTCGAAACCTTCTTGATGTATGCGGAACTAATATAACCTGTTTTTGTTTTTCCGGACTCAAGAGTAGTTTTACATTTGTACCATGTTACACCATACGTTTTGACATAACCTAAAATCGTAACATTCGTATTGCCCGCGACCATTCCATAACTCTTATATTTTGTTCCTGCTTTCTTTCTTATGTTAACCCTAGATTTAGTTGTAGCAGGATAAGATATTACCGATTTACACGTCACAGCAGCCTCAGTATGCAACGAACACTTTGGAACAAACATTACCGAAACAAATAACACGAGCGCGAAAAGCAGTATTCTTTTAGCTGAATATTCTTTCGTATTTCTTATCATTTGAACATCCTCATCATCGAATTATCTAGACATAATTTTACATAATATAGTTACATAATACTATAATTTTACATTTTATGCAATAATTTTATTATTTTGCATCATTTGTCTGCCTTGTGTACAGTATATTATATTCGTTCTGTCCGTCCTCATCATTAGGATATGCCTCTATGAATTCCTTGGACTTTTCAAATGCAGTATTATAATCCTTTATTTTCTCATAATAAACAATCTCGTCATACATAAGTTCTCTTTCACCCATCTTGTCATCTGACTGTTTACCCTTTTCAATGTATTCAAGTGCCTTATCCAATTCATTCTCATCTAATGCAATTGCTGCATATTGAGCGTACATAAAACTGTTCATTTCATGCATACTCATAAAAGCATCATAATACTGCTGCATTTTGCCGGCTTCACCCAATTGCCCGTAGCAACTTCCAACATATAATACCAAATCAGTGTTACCGTCTTCATACGCCTTTAACAATTTATCAAGTGCCTGCTCATAATCGCCTTCATCATACAAATACAAACCGTTTGCTATATCTTCTTTCTTTGAAACATCTTCCAAAAAAGTTTCATTTTTTTTCTTGTCGGCTGTCCACAATTTGATTTTCCCATACTCCTTGCAAGCCAAACCATATTCTCCGATATTGATATAACAGTCCGCCATGTAAAGCCTTATATCATTATCAAAATCAGCAAGTAACGGTAAACTTGGGCTAACTGCTTCGCCGAACAAATCAAGTGCCCCCTGATAATCACCTTCGTCATACAACGAAACAGCCTTTTTCTTCATGGTGTATTTAACCCCAAATAAAACTGCATAAACAACAAAAATAAAAGAGAATACAATTATCAATAATCTAATAACTCCTGATAATGTAGCCCTTTTCTTCTTCTTTTTTTTCTTTTTGGGTTTATTATAATTGGGTATTTCATAAATACCATACATATCATACTTGTTTTGTTTACGTCTTCTTCTGCTCATTTCTACTCCTGCCATATATTGATATCGACTATTATATAACAACTATATATAGAAAGTCAAAAGGACCGGTCCAATCAACCGATCCTTTCAGCTTCATGATGCTGATGCCATGTCTTTTAATGACATTCTGTGAAGGATAAAATCCTCCACCTCATCCTTGCTAATTTTCAAACTAACTGCAAACTCACCAAACAAACAATCCTTCGCCTGCTTAAGATAACGCTCATCACACGCAGACATCTTCTTGCCAAGTGCAAGTCTCTCTTCTTTTCTCTTAGTTACTGTATTGATAATACGTATCAATTCTTTGCAATCACACGTTTTGATTGCCTCTTTGTAAGCAAGCTCTCTTTTCTTGTCATCAGTAACCACAATCTCTTCGAAATCTTTGAAATCATCAATCAAATTACATGCATCCTGCTTACTAATTACAGATCTCATAACAACCTTCTTGTTGTCTACCGGAGTAAATACCCTGCTGCCTTTCGTGTACAGCGGTGATAACGTATAGTATTCTTTGTCGCTATCTATACCGCTCATTTCCATAGGTCCGATCTGCTCGACCTTGCATACGCCACTCATGCCGTATACTACATAATCACCGATTTTAAACATGCTTCTCCTCTCTTTCTAAATGCTAAAAACCAACTCTTTCCAAATACAATAATAGCAAAAAAAGGTACCTTATGTAAGACCTTTTTTCCTGTTTTGACCTTTTTCTGCATTTTTCACAATTCTATAATTATTTTTATGCAACATTACAATATCGACATTTTTCGTTCAGTAATATTTTTCCACTTTTTTAGCATTTTATTCAAATAAAATAGCACCTTGACCATATAGTCCAAGGTGCTGCAAAAGTGCATTTTTGTTTTTATTTATCATACTTTTTAAGTAGGCCAATTCCAAGCGGGTACGGCCCTGTATGCACGCCAATCATTGCTCCGATTTGGAATAAATCAATGTCGTCTTTGTTGGAATATTCCTTAAGTGACGCAACAAGTTCTTTTCTAAACTCCACCGCTTCATCATAATCATATCCGTATCCTATGACTATTTCATAATCATCCGGTGATTCGTTAACCTCTTTAAAATGTTCTCTTGTTTTATCAATTATTTTCTGTATAGACTTCTTTCTGCTTCTGGCTATTCCAAACGGAAATATCTCGCCCTCTTTAAGTATTATCATTGGACGAATCTTTAACGCATTAACTGCAACCTTCATCACCTTACCGACTCTTCCGCCGTGAATAAGATAATCCATATTGCCTACAGTGAAAATGATTCTTCCCGTGACCTTGATTCTCTCTATGTTATCAACAACTGCCTCGTAACTTAAGCCGTTTTCCTGCATTCTGCATGCCTCAAGCACAAGAATTCCCTGCAATACAGTATTAACCATTGCATCTATCACAGTAATCTTCGCATCCGGATACTCCTCAAGTATAACATCTTTAGCTGTTGACGCCGAATTATACGAGCCCGAAAACTTAGTAGTTATACAGATACATATTATGTCCTTATCTTCCTTGACATATGGGGTAAATGCCTGAATATAGTCATCTACCGAAGGAAGCGATGTTTTAGGAAATATATCAGGATTATCAATCATTCTCTGATAGAACTCTCTAACCTCAATTTCAACATTTTCTTTAAAATAGTTTTCATTATCAAATGATACATAAAACGGAACTACATGTAATCCCTTTTCTTTAACAAGCTCCTTTGAAATGTCACACGAACTATCTGTAATAATCTGATATGCCATAATTAATTATCTCCAAACCCACTTACTTCGTATACATAGTATCAAATACTACCTAACATAAAGTACTATACCATATTTTTTTGTTTTGTAAAACCTTTTTTATAAAAAAAGAACCTGTCATAAACAGGTTCTAATTCATTAGTATTGCTAGAAAGTTATTTCCTTTCTATCCATAAGAAGCTTTCCACCGTGTATAATCTGCATTGTGCCAATAGCAACACCAAGCACAACCAGAATAACACCAAACGTTATGTTCCATGCACCGGTCTTACCCATTGTCTTGTAAATCTTTTCGTTCATCTCGCACCTCCACACAATTAATTATTTTACTCCATACTGCTCATAGTATGCGTCTATTGATTTCTTAAGTGTATCGTCGATGATAACATTTCCTTTGTATGGTTTATTATATAAATGTTCCACTACCTCTTCCATTGTTACAATTGATGTTGTAGGAAAACCGTATTTCTCCTCAATCTCTTTAAGTGCAGACTTACTTCCCTGTCCACGCTCCATACGGTCAACAGAAACTACCATTCCTACAATCTCAACATTTCCCTGTGCCTTGATGATAGGAAGTGTTTCCTCAATAGATGTTCCCGCTGTTGTAACGTCCTCAATAATAACGACCTTGTCACCGTCTTCAATAGGACTTCCAAGCAAAATACCCTTATCGCCATGATCCTTAACTTCTTTGCGGTTTGAGCAATAACGAATATCCTCATCAAATCTCTCTGCAATAGCCATTGTAGTTGCAACACTTAACGGTATTCCTTTGTATGCAGGTCCAAATAATACATCAAAACCTGTACCAAACTCACTGTTAATTGCCTCTGCATAATACTCTCCAAGTCTTCTTAACTGAGAACCTGTTCTGTAAAATCCTGTGTTTACAAAAAATGGTGTGTTACGTCCGCTCTTTGTAACAAAATCTCCAAACTTAAGTACGTTACAGTCTATCATAAACTCGATAAACTCTTTCTTATATTGTTCCATGTGTGTGTCTCCTTATCTTTTACATTTCATTATGGGTCATTTTATCACAAACAATAAAATGTATCAACTATAGTATAGGTACGCGTGAACGTTCAGCTCCTTTCCGCTTCGCTTCAAGTCGCTGTTCGTTGCACTCACCCAGTCTTGAGTAGAACTTGTCTCTTACAAAGTCTTTGACTTTGACGAGACTACTTCTTCTCAAGACCGCGTTCACGCTATACGTTCAAACTGTGAATTATACAACTCTGCATAGAATCCATTCTTTTCGATGAGTTCATCGTGGCTTCCCTGTTCTATAATGTCGCCGTCCTTCATAACAAGAATTACATCTGCATCTCGTATTGTTGATAATCTGTGTGCAATTACAAAACTTGTTCTTCCTCGCATCAAATTGTCCATAGCCTTCTGGATTCTTACTTCTGTTCTCGTATCTACCGAAGAAGTTGCCTCATCAAGAATGAGAAGCTTCTTGTCTGCAAGAATTGCTCTGGCAATAGTAAGCAACTGTTTCTGTCCCTGCGAAACATTGGTTGCCTCCTCATTAAGTTCCATATTGTATCCGCCAGGCAAGGTCTGGATGAAATGGTGCGCATGTGCAGCTTTGGCTGCCTCAATGACCTCTTCGTCCGTTGCATCAAGACGGCCATATCTGATATTCTCCATTATGGTACCTTTGAAAAGCCATGTGTCCTGCAATACCATTCCGAATGCATTTCTAACCTCATCTTTATCGTATTCCTTAACATTTACACCATCAATGAAAATGTCGCCGGAATTAAGGTCGTAAAATCTCATGAGCATCTTAACAAGTGTCGTCTTACCCGCTCCCGTAGGACCGACAATCGCAACCTTCTGGCCCGCCTTAACATTTGCCGAGAAATCCTTAATGATAATCTTGTCAGGATAGTAACCGAAACATACATGTGAAAATGATACATCACCTTTAATTTCATCTATTGACTTATCCGTGTGATTATCCGACTTCATAGTCTCTTCAGGCTCATCTAACAGAACAAATACTCGTTCTGCTGCCGCCATTGTAGATTGCAGCATGTTTGAAATCTGTGCCACCTGCTGAATTGGCTGTGTAAACTGTCTAACATACTGAATAAATGACTGTATATCACCAACCTCAATGACTTTCTTAATGCTTAGATAACCACCTAAGATTACAACTCCGACATAACCCAAGTTACCAACAAACACCATAATAGGCTGTGTCATTCCCGATATAAACTGTGCCTTCCAGGCACTGTTATAAAGACGTTCATTTGTCTCGTTAAACTCCTTTAAAACTTCCTCTTCGCGAGTGAAAAGTTTAACTACATTGTGTCCACCGAAGTTTTCTTCTATTTGGCCATTAACCTCGCCAAGATAATTCTGCTGAGCTACAAAATATTTCTGCGACTTTGAAAAGATTAATGCAATTCCGATTCCTGATATCGGTAAAAGTAAAAGTGCCACCAGCGTCATCATAGGCGAGATTGTAAGCATCATTATCAAAACACCTATCAACGTCGCAACCGATGATATCAACTGTGTTACCGACTGATTTAATCCCTGGGTTAACGTATCAACATCATTGGTAATTCTTGAAAGAACATCTCCTACCGTGTTCTTATCGTAGTAATTCATGGGAAGTCTGTTAATCTTTTGTGCAATTTCCTTCCTCATTCCATAAGCTATTTTCTGAACGATATTAGCCATAATCAATCCTTGAATATAGCTCATAATCATAGAGAAGAAGTAAAGTCCTATAAGTATCAACACGATTTTGCCAAGTTTTGTAAAATCAATGCCTGCACCACCGGAAAGCTTATTTACCAAGCCGTTAAATATTTCTGTTGTAGCCTTTCCCAAAACCTTGGGACCCAATATATTAAATATCGTTGAGAGAGTCGTTAATATCGCTACAAATATAAGTAATCCATGATACTTGGAAATATATTCCATTAACTTCTTAAATGTTCCCTTAAAATCTTTTGGTTTTTCGACCGGACCATGAGGTCCTCTTCCATGTCCGCCGGGTCTTGCCGGTCGTTTTTTCATTTCCTCTGCCATTGTCCATCCTCCTTTCTGCCGATTATTACGCTTTTGCTATCTGACTTTCAGCAATCTGCTGATATATTTCACTGTTCTTCATAAGTTCGTCATGCGTTCCGCTATCTACAATCCTTCCATCCTCTAATACAAGAATCTTGTCCGCATGCATGATAGTACTTATTCTCTGTGCAACAATCAAAACCGTTGCATCCTTGACTTTTTCTTTGAGTGCACGTCTAAGTGCAGCATCCGTCTTATAATCAAGGGCTGAAAAACTGTCATCAAAAATGTATACCTTAGGTTTCTTTGCTATCGCTCTTGCAATTGCAAGACGCTGTTTTTGTCCGCCCGATACATTGTTACCACCCTGAGCAACAGCAAAATCATATTTGTTTTCTTTCTCCTCTATGAACTCTGTAGCCTGTGCTATCTCTGCAGCATCAGTTACTTCTTCATCAGAGGCACTCGCATTACCAAAACGGATGTTAGATGCGATAGTTCCTGAAAAGAGCGTACCTTTTTGCGGAACAAAACCTATTTCCTTTCTAAGCTCTTTCATCTTAACATCTCTTATATCCACGCCGTCAATCGTTATACTTCCTTCTCTTACGTCATAAAGTCTCGGTATAAGATTAATCAACGTTGATTTACCACATCCCGTACTTCCTATAATTGCTGTAGTCTTGCCACCTTCTGCTGTAAAGTCGATATCGCAAAGAGCATCTTCATCAGCACCCGGGTATGCAAAGGAAACATGTGAGAACTTAATCTCGCCTTTACCCTTCGGAATATCTACTGCATTATCCTTATCAAGTATAAGTGTCTTAGAAGTAAGTACTTCATCGATTCTGTCTGCAGCAACCGCTGCTCTTGGAAGAATAATCGCAACTACCGATATGAACAGGAAACTCATAACAATATGTATTGCATATACGATAAACGCCATCATTTCACCAACCTGAAGCGAACCGGCATCAATTTTACCTGCACCAACCCATACAATCAAAACACTTACGCCATTCATTATAAACATCATTGTAGGAAGCATAAGCGCCATGGATCCGGAAGTAAAAAGCTGTGTACTCATAAGGTCTTTACTTGCCTTGTCAAAACGATTCTCTTCGTAATCCTCTCTTCCAAACGCTCTGATTACAGGAAGACCTGTAAGTATCTCACGTGATACAAGGTTAAGACCATCAATAAGTTTCTGCATCATCTTAAACTTCGGCATTGCTACCAGCATAAGTATAGCAATAACAAAAATAACTGCCGCAACAGCAACTACAACTGTCCAGCCCATGCTTGCCGCATTGTGAATAACCTTAAGTATTGCACCTCCACCCATAATGGGAGCAAACACCACAATTCGGAAAAATACTGTCAAAACCATCTGTACCTGCTGAATATCATTTGTACATCTTGTTATAAGTGATGACGTTGCAAACTCGTTAATCTCGGCATTCGAAAAGCTCATTACCTTAGAGAAAACTTTTCTTCTGACATCTTTTGCAGTATATGCTGCAAGTCTTGACGACAAAAATCCAACTATGATACTAATCAAAAGAGCAAGTATTGCAAGGCTTAACATTTTAACAGCCATCTTTTTAAGATAGTTCATCTGATAATGATGCATGTCAATGTTAAGCTTCTCATACTCTGCCTGGACAAATGATACACCTGCTGCTTCTAACATATATTCAGGATATGCCTGTGCCTTTTGTTTAACAAGCTCAGGTGTTGCATTTGAGGCTTCCGGCATCAATAGCATCATTTCCGGAATAAGCATTGCTTCTTTGAGTTCATCTAATTCCTCATCAGAAAGGCTGCTCAAATCAGCAGTAAACACATCCTCCTTATCGACATAATATTTCTCGACAAGTTTTTGTTCGTCATCAGACATAAAAAGTTTTAACTTATCAAGCGTATCAGCCGTAATCTTTTCCGGTATCGGGTATTCAACACCCTTACTCTGTATTCCGACATCTACAATATCTGATGTATAATCAGGCAGCGTCAACTCACAGAATACTTGAACGAATAATAGCAGTATTATAAATATAACTATATACCACTTGTCTTTTGCAAACTTCAATACTTTAAACATTGTTATCTCCTTCCAGATTTATCTTTGCAAGAACATGCAAAAGCAGGAAAGCCATTAAACTTTCCTGCCTCCCCTCATAAGTAAACCACTTAGTTTCTAACTTTTCTTATATCCCTCTTTGTAGAGCACTTTCTTCTTGCTCTTTTTTTCTTTGTAAAGTTCTGCATCGGCTTTGTTAAGAATCTGATCTATATTGTTCTCTTTACCAATCACAAACTCATATGTTCCTATACTCATGCTGACAAGATATGGTTTGTCGCTTGAATTATTCATTTCTCTAAGATATGTTCGTATTCTGTCTTTAATAACATCTCCGAAATTATCTTCCGCGATAAGAGCAAATGCTGCAAACTCGTCACCACCCATTCGTGCGACAACATCCGATTGTCTAAACGATTGTACAATTGCCTTACCAATTGTCTTCAAAGCAAAATCACCGTCATCATGTCCAAACTCATCATTGACAATCTTCAAATTGTCCATATCGGCATACACAACAAGTGCTTTTTTACCCTGATAAACCTCTGCTTCCATGACCGTCTTAACCCTGTCAAGGAAACCACGACGATTATATATTCCTGTAAGCGGATCTGATTTGCTTATCTCGTCCAAAACCTTATTGGTAGCAACCGATTGCGCAAGGCTTTCCTCCAATTCGAGTTTGAGTGCATTCTGTTTCTTCATCATATCAAGCACTTCCATAGAAACGCTTATCTGACACGCAAGCTGTGATGCATATCTGTATTTATCAAGATCGGTCTCAATAAACATCATGCCATATTGCGTTTCACCGGAATAAAGCGGTGTCACAAGCATATTAAATCTTCTGTCACTCGGAATGTAAGCCTGTGTAAATATATTGTTAAAATCAACTTGTCTTTCTTTGTCCTCGTATAAAAACATACGATTTCTGTCATAATAAGCTTTTAGATTAATTTTCTCCGGTGGCTGCCACTCTTGACCATCCTTATGTACAATTCCTTCATCATACTCAAAAATGTAGCCGGACTCAGCTTCCATTCTTCTGAACTTCTCAATGATTGTATAGTATTTCTTCTTCTCCTCACCGGAAAATTGAAGCATATCTCTTGTGATATTAGTCAATACGATCTCAAATATTTTGCTTTTCTCATCATTCGCAAGTTTCTTATTCATTATTGATGTCATAAGATTCTGATTAACTTTGGTCATGAAGCTTGCAAGCAGTAATCTGTCTTTCTCCCTTGTAAGAAGACGGTCCAAACAATCCTGCATAACAAAACTTAATTTGAGGAAATTGTTAATATCTATGTATCCATTCTCATAAGTTGCAAAGAATCTGGCATATACACCTCTAAATTCTTCTTCGTTAATATCAAGCGTTCCGTCTTTGCCAACCAAACTGAAGAAGTACGCAAAGTACTCCTTGACAGCCTGTCTCATTTCAATAGTATGCTTACTTTCATAGAAAAAATTAAAGTACTTGTCAAATACCTGCTCGGCAACCTGTTCAACGCGTCCTTGTTGTATCTCTGTAGCCATTGCCTCGCCTTCGCTTACTTCATATAAATCATCACCACAGCCACACGAATTCATGGTTAATAACTTAGAATCCACATACGCCTTAACCTCATTCCTGTCAACAACGTTGGCACATTCCATCATAGCTCTGTAAGCAAGTTCCTTGATATCTGACTTAACAGTTGTTAGATGCGGCTCTAACAGCATTGCAACAGGACTGTTATCAAAACCTGTAACCAATACGTCTTTTCCGGGCACAAGTCCATGCTTTTCAAGAACTTTATATACACCAACAGCCATCTGATCATTAGCACAAACTATCGCCTCTATGTCAGGATGTCTATCTAATAACTTCTCTGCTTCCTCCTCGCAGAACTCCGAAAAATTACCATACACTACCCAATCATCCGTACATTCGAGTCCATGAGTATCCATAGTTTGAGTATATACTTCAAGTCTTTCTCTCGCATCCTGATTAGTTTCTATCGGGCCACTGACAAAACCAATCTTTTTGCATTTGTGATGTTCTATCAAATGAAGTATAACCTCTTCAAGTCCGGCCTTATTATTAATTGCCACGCTTGAATATCCACGCTCTTCTCCTGCTAAAAGAATAATCGGAGTATTCTGACCTAGTGACTTCAAAAACTTTCTTCTTTCCTTTTCATTCAAAAAAGAAGTTATAGAACCATATTCTAATATTATTGCATCAAAACCGTGGGATTTGGTCAACGAATAGAGGGTGTTGTACTGATAACGATAACAATTGGCATCGTAATCATCATACACTGCATCCTTGATTCCTGCCGGAAGAATAAAAAGATTGGCATCAATTTCTTTTGCACCTAAGAATGCTCCTTCACATACTGCATATGAAAACTCATTCTCAAACATTGATATATAAAGTGCGATATTCATTCGCTTACTCATAACATACCTCACGTATAAAAAAATACCATGAAACAGTATAACATTTCATGGTATTTTTTTCAATGTATTTCACCTCTCTAAACAGGCTAAAATATTTAATTTTTTGTGAACATTCTGTTAATCCACAATCGTATATGACTGTATCATTTGACGTATAACCGGGTATAGTTCTTTCTTAAGTTCAGGTAGTTCAACCGGCTGTTTAAACAGAATTACCGAGTATGCCGTCGAGCTTACCAGTTCAACAATAAGGAAAAGAAGCATTTCAACATTCCTGATTTTGCCGTCGGTAAGTTCGTTAAACTTTCCGATAATATCAATCTGCCCATCACTGTCGTAGACCTGCACATGTTCCATCGAATGTCTGAACAATCCCCAACTTAAGTTTTTGAATATAAACTTAAGCAATATCTTATTATCATCCAACTGATCTAGAACATTATCAATTATAAAGATGATTTTGTCGTCAAACTCTTCAATGTCACTTGCTTCCAAGTCTTCAATCGCTCTTTCAAATACCTGTGTTGCTTTTCTCCTTATAAGGTAATCTCTTACCTCATATTTATCTTTAAAATATAGGTAAAATGTTCCCTTTGCAAGCTCGGCTTTTTTCATAATATCAGCAATCGAAGTATCATTTATACCGTTATTAATAAACAATGAAAATGCTGAATTGACTATTGCATCTTTTTTCTTTTTCTTGTTTTCTTCGACTTTACCCATCTAATCATCCTTTAAGTTAATCAAATCCAGTCTTTAGAAACATCTACTCTTCTGTCTTTATCTCTGCAGTCTGGAAAATGAACTTAACCTTTCCGTCCATTCCGTCCGCAACACCTGAAAATGTCTTATACTGTCCTGCTTTGCCTGTAAGAGAATCCAAACGATCAAGTACAGTTTTAACCTTGCTGTTATATTCTCTCTTAAGCTTGTCTGTACCTTCGTCCTTGAACTTGCTCATTCCTTCAGATAACTTATCTGATCCGTCAGAAAGCTTACCGATACCTTCTGTTACTTTACCGGTTGCTGTATCCAGATCTGCTGCACCTTTTGACAATTTCTTTGCACCCTTTGAAAGATCTGCGGCACCTGTTGTTAATGATTTCGTGTTTGATGTAAGTTGACCTATACCGCTTGTAAGAAGCGAACCGCTCTTTTCAAGAGTATCAGCACCTTTTGTAAGTGCATCATTGTTCTCACTCAACTTATTAATTCCCTCATATAAACCAGCAATACCTCCGGTAACAGTCGTGATACCGGCACTTATTTCTTTATCATATCCAATCAATGTTGTTCCGCCGGAAGAAAGACCTTGCGAATCAACAGTTGAATATAATTGATTAAGACCGCCAAATATCTTTTTAACACCTTTTGAGTAATATCCGTCAATGGTTTTGTAACCGCCATCAATTCCTTGGGCCGCCTGCTTGACTGTTCCCTGTACTGTAGCAGCTGCAGTCAAATCAGCAATAGCTTGAGCAATAGCACCTTTTTCCGTGTCACTAAGACTTGTATTACTTTTCAAAACCGTCAAAGCCTGAATAGATGTCGTGTAGTCTGTATCAAGAGAAAGTCCCTGTATTGCATCATTTCCGGTCTTTAAATATCCTATTCCGGTTTCCATATTAGTTGTAACATCCGCTGTACCGTCATTTAATGTCTTAAGGTTGGCAACTACTGCATTTACACCGCTTACGTAACTGTTTAACCCTGCTGAAAACGCACTGTACTTTGCAGGGAAATCCTTTGCACCTTCATTTAACTGCTTAGCACCTTCCGCAACCTGCTTTTCACCTGCAACGTATGCCTTGACACCTGACGCAAGACTGTTGGTTCCTGTTACAAACTGTGATGCACCGTCTGTTACCGACTTAACACCATTTGTATATTTTGTAATTCCTGTCGAGAGTTTGCCTGCACCTTTTGAAAGACTTCCTGCACCGTCTTTAAGACTCCCCACACCATTTGCATAAGTTTTGAAATTATCCTTAAGTGTGCCTATTCCTTCTGAAAGAGTATCAGTTCCGGATACCAACGATTCTGAAGCATCATCAAGTTTGTCAAGTGCATCCTCCAAATCATCCATATCGCTGTTCTCGTCAAGGTCTATACTTGAGAACTCATCGGCCGTAGCAACAGTATATATGGACGAAAGTTCAAAATCAACAGCATCTGCTGTAATTGTTACCGTATCACTTAAATGTTTTTCAAGTTTCTCTCTTGTATCATCTGCAACTTCCAAGCTGTCAAACAATCCCGGCATACCATATGCAACAAGAATCTGGTTACTTCCCTCGGATACAAGTTTTCCCTGACTTACTTCCACATTACTGAAGTTATCCACAGGAAGAATAACTGCCGATGCCATAAGGAATGGATTCTGAAGTGTTGTCTCTTCTCCATCTACTGTGTCCTTGTAAGATGTGTTGTTAATGTATTTGATTGTAATCTCCACCTTACCGGACTTGCCTGCCAAATCCTCAGGTTTAATGTCCTTACCGTCAAGCTTATAAGATACTTGCATAGCTACAGGTGGCTTCTCATTGGTTGTTCCCTGATAATAAATGTCGGCATCATTTGCCTTCCATGTCAAACTATCGCCGTTTTCGGTAAACTCCTCGTTACCCTTAACATTTTTAATGTCCTTAAGCGTTGACTTATCCTTAATCTCACCGTTTCCTGTTACATTCTTAAGCCAATCCGAAACCGTCACACTCTTAACATCGCCCGTTGCCGTCTGAGTAACGTAAACTGTTTCTTCCTTTTCAACACTTTCCGCAGCATAAGTAGTTGTTACAGGACTAACTACAAGACCTGCCACCATTGCTGCCGTAAGTGTAACCGCCGTAATACGTTTCAATGATTTCATAATTATTCCTCCTTCAAAATATACCAAAATACATTATCTACTTCTAATTATTCAGCCTTTGCTGTTTTATTCAACACCTTTACATGACGAAGACTCCATGTTGTCTTGCAAATAATCGGATCAAATATCCACAACATTGCAGGAAGTAAAGTTACTACTACAAACACACTTATTACCGCTCCACGTGCAAGCAATGTACATATTGAAGCTATCATATCAATACTTGAGTAAAGCGTTATACCAAATGTTGAAGCAAAGAAGCACGAACCACTTGTTATTATTGACTTGATAGAAGTCTTATGTGCAATGGAAACCGCCTCTTTCTTGCTCTTTCCAAGTCCTCTTTCTTTGATATATCTGCTTGTCATAAGAATAGCATAATCAACTGTTGCACCAAGCTGAATACTTCCGATTACGATACTTGCAACGAAAACAAGTGGCGTATTGAAGTAATACGGAAATGCCATATTAACATTTATTGCAAACTCAATGACAAGTACCAAAATTATAGGAAGTGATATTGACTTAAATGTAAACAAAATGATTACAAATATTGCTGCAATGGAAAGATAATTAACTCTCTTCAAATCCACATTGGTCGTATCCATCAAATCCTTTGTAAGAGGCGCTTCGCCGATTACCATTGACGACTCATCAACATCCTTTGCTATCTTTGTGAGTTTTGCTATCTGCTCATTAACCTCGTCAGATGCAGTCGCATAATTAGAACAAACAAACATCAACTCATAATTGTCACTTGAAAGCATCTCTTTGTACTTATCAGGAATCATTGTTTCAGGTACATCAGCACCGAGAACTGAGTTCATTCCAATTACCCATTTGACTCCGTCAACCTTCTTCATTTCATCAATTGCTTTGTTTTTCTCTGTAGAATCAAGTCCTGACGGAAGCATTACTATATGCATAACACTCATATTGAACTCTTCTTTAAGTTTTTCGTTAGCCACTGAGGAAGGAAGATCCTTTGGAAGTCCTCTATCCAAATCATAGTATATTTCTACATTATTGCTGCCATGAAGTGCAGGGATTGCAATTAATATAAACAACACAACCGCAATAAACCTATACTTCAATATAAAATCCGAAAGTTTGTGAAACTCCGGCATCAACTCCTTGTGACTGTATTTTTCAATCTGTTTATCAAATACCAAAATCAAGCAAGGAAGAACTGTTACACAGACGATAACTCCAAGTAACACACCCTTTGACATTACAAGTCCAAGATCACGACCGAGTGCAAAAGTCATTACGCATAATGCCATAAATCCCGCAACTGTTGTAAGCGAGCTTCCGCATACAGAAACAAATGTGTTAGATATCGCATGTGCCATTGCTCTTTCCTTGTCATCAGGATATTTCAACTTATTCGCCCTGTAACTTTCTAACAGGAATATCGAATAATCCATCGTTACACCAAGTTGTAAAACTGCAGTAAGTGCTGTTGTGATGTAACTTGTTTCACCAAGGAAAAAATTGGTTCCAAGGTTATATAATACCGCAAGACCGATTCCCGATAAGAATATAACAGGTGTAAAAAATGAATCCATTGTAAGTAACAAAACCACCAAGGTGGATATTGCTGCTATAACAACATATATAGGAATCTGTGAAAGTGCCAAATCCTTAACATCCGTTACGAGTGCTGTCATACCTGACACAAAACACTTCTCGCTGACAACCTTTCTAATCTCCGTAACTGCATTCATGGAATTGTCTGCTGATGTAGTATCATCAAAGAGTGCAATCATCATTGTTGCATCTCCGTTAAAGATTGCATCCCTATATTTTTCAGGAAGCATCTCTTTTGGAATTGTAATATCCATAACGCTGTCATACCATATAACATTTTCAACGTGGTCAATATTAAGTATTTCTTCTTTTAGGGCGCTTATATCTTTCATTTCCATGCCTTCAACAATTATCATGGAAAATCCGCCCATTCCAAACTCATCAACCATTATGTTCTGTCCGGAAACGGTTTCCAAAGAGTCCGGCAGGTAACTTAACAAATCATAATTGGTTCTCGTCTTTATCATTCCGATTATTGAAGGAATAATAAGTAAAATGCTCAAAATGATAATAATTGCTTTATGTTTTGTAATCCATTTTCCAACTGCTATCATTTTATCGCTCTCCTTTCAGCTTTCTATTTAGGGCTGTTCCTTTGCTTTTTACCCTAATCTCTCAAAAATGAACATTGGTCATTTTTTCTTCATTTAGAAATATACTACAAAAATGACCATTGGTCAATACTTTATTTTTCATTTTTTCTTTTTAACGCAAAAAAGCGCCGCAAAGCCTTGGCTTTACGACGCTTTCACACTTATTTTATCTGTTGAAATATTCTTCAAACTGGCGGAAGAAATCTTCAGGGTCAACTTCCTGGTATCCGTTCTCACCTTCATTATACTCTTCGTATCCGTCTTCATCCTCAGAAGGGATTTCCTCTGTTGTACTCTTCTTTTCCTTCTTTTTGTCTGACTCCGGCATATCCTTTTTGGCACCAAGAGTTACGGTTAAGGTAATTTCCTTATACTCACCCTTCTCGTTGTTACGCTGAACAACCATGGTCACCTCTTCACCGGCCTGTTTCTTTGAAAGAATACTCTGAAGTTCTTCCATACTTGAGACATCTCTGTCACCAAACTTTGTGATAATATCTCCTGCTTTAAGTCCACATTTATCAGCAGGTGAGTCCTCCAAAATCTTTGAAACATATACACCATTAGGCATGTTAAACTGCTCTGCGTATTCATCAGTAATGTTATTACCGTTAATACCAAGATATCCCTGTTCGTCTTCTTTGATTACCTTCTCATCCATAAGGTCATTGATAATCGGAATTGCTTTCGAAATAGGAATTGCATATCCCATTCCCTCAACTGTACTGTCAACATATTTCATTGTATTAATTCCGATAACCTCGCCCTTGCCGTTAAGAAGAGCGCCACCACTATTACCCGGATTGATTGCTGCATCAGTCTGAAGAAGCTTCATCTTCTTGCCGTCCGCATCAACCTCTCTGTCTAATGCACTGATGTATCCAACGGTTACAGACTGACCGTAACCTAATGCGTTACCGATTGCAATTGCAGGCTCACCAACTCTTAAATCATCAGAAGAACCAAGTGCTGCAACCTTAATCTTATCTAGAGTTCCCTCTTCCATATCATCAATATCTATAGCAACTACCGCAAGGTCCATGGCCTCATCGACACCCTTAACCTTAGCTTCTACTGCAGTATCATCGCTAAATGATACCGTAAGTTCTTTTGCACCATCTATGACATGGTTGTTAGTTGCTACCAAAATCTCATCATCAGTCTTACCGATTATAATTCCGGAACCTGCGCCCTGAACTTCCTGCTCATATGACTGGAACCATGAACGAACAACCTGGACTGACGTATTGGTAATGGATACAATTGAAGGCATTACCTCTTCTGCAACATCTGCAACATCACTTTCTGTTTTGTTGTCCTTCATTCCCGCATCAGCAGTTGTAACAGTCTTAACTTCTGCTGTTTTAGTTGTTTTATTGACAGTCTTATTACCGATAGCATTAACACCAACCATTATTCCACCGGCTATAATACCAAACGCTGCGGCTTTTCCAACAAATGCGAGCACTTTAATTCCATTGCCTGAACCCTTCTTCTTTTCTTTCTTTTTCTTAGGCTGCTGCGCCGTGGTTGTTCCGCCGTAATTATTACCGGTATAATTGTTCTGTCCGTAATTGTAAGTACTCTGATAGTTGTTACTCTGATATGATGTACTCTCTGTGCTTCCTTCCGTTTGACTTTTACTTGTTGTTTCTACAACACTCTCCGTTACATCTGCAACAACTTCATTGTTATTGGTTTCATTTTCCATAATAAAAACCTACCTTTCATATACGGACATTTACACTTCTTGTTATCGCGTATTTTCCGCCCGCAAATTATTTATCGTATGAATGATATATTAAATCGATTTTGTGACCAAATTGTGACAAAACTTTTTTTCTTTTGTGATTATTACATTGAAACAGCATTGAAAAAAGAGGACTTACCAGTCCTCTTCTATAACATGAAAATCAAGATAATCAAACTCTATATCCTCTACAAAACTGTCTTTTGTAAATCTTGTTCTTGAGCGTCTGATAAAATCCTCTTTGTTACTTTCTAACCATATAGGCTTTGCCAGATCAAACTCATAACACATTTCATCGAGTGCCTGAAACACCTTCTTGGTTCGGGATAAGTTATAATCATAATTTTCCACCACGATATCTTTTATCAGGTGGTTATCCTTCATCAGTTTTCCCCAGATACGCATTTATACAATCCTTTTCTTCTATTTCTCTTCTCTTGCAACCGCAAGCATAAGCTTAATACGGTTCTCCTGATTAACTTTGGTCGCACCCGGATCGTAATCGATTGGCACAATATTTGCCTGAGGATATATCTCCTTAACCTTACGAATCATTCCCTTACCTACAATATGGTTAGGCAGACAACCAAACGGCTGAGCACAAATAACATTCTCATAACCTGATTCTGAAAGTTCTAACATCTCTGCTGTAAGCAGCCAGCCCTCGCCCATCTTGTTACCAAGACCCACAACGCCCTTGATAAGCTCTTTGATATGAGCATACTTTGAAGGTGGCATAAAATCACTGTACTTTGAAACGCTGTCATAGAGCATCCCCTCTAACATCTCGCAGTATTTCATGAGTGCCTGAACAACTTTCTTCTTTGCTATATTACCACCGTAAAGATTAATATCTTCAATACGGTTATCAATCTTAAACATCATAAAGCCCATTACGCCCGGAACCATAACCTCGCAATCCTGCTCAACCAAGAAATTCTCAAGGTCATTGTTGGCCATTGACGAATACTTAACGTAAATCTCTCCTACAATTCCAACCTTAGTCTTAGGCACCTTATTAAGCTCAATCTTAGCAAAGTCCTCTACGATTGCACGCATGTTTTTCTCCATGCCTTTAGGTGTGTAGCCCTTGCGGTGACGAAACTGATTAGAAAGCTCCTTTACCCATTTTGAAATAAGTTCGTCAGCCTCTCCCTTGTTAACCTCATAAGAGCGCACCTGATTCTTCAAAAGCATGAAAAGGTCACCATATGTAAGTCCGATAAGAGCCTGGTAAAGCATTTCCAAAGTAAGCTTAAATCCGCTATTGCTCTCAAGACCTGATAAGTTAAGTGAAATAACAGGAACCTGAGAAAGTCCGGCCTTTGCCAATGCCTTTCTTAACAAATGAATATAATTAGAAGCACGACATCCTCCACCTGTTTGAGTTATCATAAGTGCAACTTTATTAACATCATACTTACCACTCTGAAGTGCACTTATCATCTGTCCGATTACAAGAAGTGCCGGATAACAGGTGTCGTTATGAACATATTTAAGTCCTGTATCAACAACGCGTCTGCCTGTATTCTTCAAAAGTGCAACCTTATATCCGTTCTGAAGGAATATGTTTCTAAGCAACTTGAAATGAACCGGCAACATATCCGGAATAAGAATTGTGTAATCCTTTTTCATTTCCTTTGTAAACTCAACTCTTCCATCCACAGACGTATTAATTGCATTATCCAAAGAAACATTTATATCTTCACTCACGCGTTTTTCCTCCTTCTTAGCTATTTCCCAGCCTTTTGCTTCGTAGCAGCAAACAAACTTCTAAGTCTTATCTTAACCGCACCGAGATTGGTAATCTCGTCAATCTTAATCTGCGTATAAATGCGGCCCTTTTCTTCAAGAATTCGTCTGACCTCATCAGTTGTAATAGCATCAACACCACAACCAAATGATACAAGCTGAACAAGATTCAAATTAACATTATCTGAATCTGCAACATACTCTGCCGCCGCATACATTCTCGAATGATACATCCACTGATTTAATACCTTAGTTCTTACAGGCTGCGCCATATCCGATACGGAATCCTCCGTAATTACAACCGCACCCAAATCACAAATAAGCTTGTTAATTCCATGATTAATTTCCGGATCCAAGTGGTATGGTCTTCCGGCGAGAACAATAATCGGTCGGTTTTCGCGGTTAGCTATACGCAAAAACTTTCTTCCTTCCATACGAACAAGTCTCATATGCTTATCATACTCTTCATACGCATAGTTACAAGCCATTGCAACATCCGAGAACTTCATCTTACCAAAATGCTGCTCCATAAGAGCATGGAACTTCTTGGTGAAGTCTTTTCTTCTATGTATTCCCAAATATTCGTATATAAACTTAACATCACGAAGAGCCTTGACATTGCCCTCCAAAACCTCCGGATAATATGCAACTACCGGACAGTTATAGTGGTTGTCACCAAGTCCCTCATCAAAATTATACGACAAACATGGATAGAATATCGCATCTACATCTTCCTTAAGTAATGCCTCGATATGACCATGCATAAGCTTTGCAGGGAAGCATACCGTATCAGACGGAATCGTATGCTGACCGCTTAAGTACAAGCTTCTCGAAGAATTAGGCGATGTGACAACATTAAAACCAAGTCTTGTAAAGAGTGCATACCAGAACGGCAACAACTCATACATATTAAGTCCCATCGGTATTCCGATAGTTCCTCTTGCTTTCGACTTAGGAATTGCTGATTTCCTATACTCCTCCAAAAGATTGAGTTTATACGAATACAAATCATACTGCGGTCCCTCGGCTTTTTTAGCTGTTGGCTTATCACATCTGTTACCGCTTATGAATCTTCTTCCGTTGTCAAAAATATTAATTGTAAGCTTACAATGATTGCTACAACCGTTACATGTTGTCATTTTGATTTCGTGAGTAAATGCTGCTAAACCGTCAGCATCAAGCACATTACTTTTGCCGGTGCTGTTCTCCATAGCATACAATGCACATCCAAAAGCTCCCATAATTCCTGCCATTTCAGGACGAACAACATCATGTCCTATCTCCTGCTCAAACGCACGAAGAACAGCATTGTTAAGGAAGGTTCCTCCCTGAACAACTATATGCTCACCAAGTTGCTTTGCAGAAGCGGCACGAATAACTTTATAAAGGGCATTCTTAACGACCGAAATCGAAAGACCTGCCGAAATATTCTCAATTGTTGCTCCGTCTTTCTGGGCCTGCTTAACTGATGAGTTCATGAATACAGTACATCTCGAGCCCAAATCAACCGGCTTATCCGCAAAAAGACCAAGCTTTGCAAACTCCTCAATTCCATAGCCGAGTGCTCCCGCAAATGTCTGCAAGAACGAACCACAACCTGAAGAACATGCTTCATTAAGGAATATATTGTCAATTGCATTATTTCTAATCTGGAAACACTTAATATCCTGTCCGCCGATATCAATAATAAAATCAACATCCGGCTGGAACTTCTTAGCTGCCGTAAAGTGAGCAACTGTCTCAACTATACCAAAGTCAACACCAAAGGCGTTCATGATCATTTCCTCACCGTAACCTGTTACAGCGGAAGCATCAATATGAATATCAGGATACTGCTTATACAAATCCTGCAAAAACTCTTTGATAATAGGAACCGGATTACCTCCGTTTGGAAGATAACGTGAACAGAGAATGTTAGCATCCTCGTCAATAACAACAGCCTTAACCGTTGTTGAGCCTGCATCTATTCCAAGGAATGCATGTCCTGAAAGTGTATCAACATTCTTGATATGGTCAGAGTTTTTCTTATGTCTTTTAACAAACTCATCATACTCTTTCTCTGATGTAAATAACGGCTTACAACTCGCATAACCGCCTGTTGCGGTATAACCGTCAATCTTCTTAATAAGTTCATCAATAACAAAATACTTATTATCTTTCTTAAGTGCAGCACCCATTGCAACAAAATAAAGTGAGTTGTCCGGTGCAATACCCTCAAGCTTTAATGTCTTATCAAATGCTTTTCTAAGTTCTGAAAGGAAAGTAAGAGGTCCACCAAGATATACAACCTTGCCTTCAATCTCACGTCCCTGGGCAAGACCTGCAATAGTCTGGTTAACTACCGCATAGAAAATACTTGCAGAAATATCGTTCTTCTGAGCGCCCTGATTAAGAAGCGGCTGAACATCGGACTTTGCAAAAACTCCACAACGGCTGGCTATAGTATAAATCTTCTCATAGTTTGCCGCTGCCTCATTCATCTGTCCTGCTTCCATATTAAGAAGCGTAGCCATCTGATCAATAAATGCTCCCGTACCACCGGCACAAGAACCATTCATTCTGACCTCAAGCCCATCTGTAAGGAACAATATCTTGGCATCCTCACCACCAAGTTCTATAACCACATCTGTTCCCGGAATAAGTTTATTAACTGCAACTCTTGTTGCATATACTTCTTGCTCAAACGGAATACCCAAAGTATCGGCAATACCCATTCCTGCCGAACCTGATATTGTCAAACATACTTCTTTCTCATCAGGAAACTTCTCCTTAATATCCGAAAGCATGTGTACTGTCTTATCTGTAATTTGAGAAAAATGACGCTGATAATCCTTGTAGACGATCTGATCGTTATCATCTAATACAACACATTTTAATGTTGTGGAACCCACATCTAAACCAATTCTCATTGTTATACCTCATTTTCTTTTGTATATGAAATAAATACTTAATTATATTTCGCGATTTTTCTACATTTATCGCACCAAACAGACATATTCTAACCCAAATTATCGGTTTTCGCAAGTCCATTTTCTTCCACTCTCATGTGCGAAAACAAACTATTACTTACTGCCGTCATCATTCGTTTCTTTGTGCCCGGTGCGTGTTTTTCCATGCCATTTAGCAATTCTCTTACATACGTTCTCTCCGTCATCTTATCATAAGGGCATGGATTTTTAATAACCGTAACATCCTGCTCGCTTGCAAAATTCTTTGCCGCTGCGGCTGGTACATAAATCATAGGACGTATAAGTGTCAAACACGTATCGTCATATCTTGTCACAGGCTCAAACGAAGAAAAACGTCCCTCATACATGAGAGACAACATTACCGTTTCAACAACATCATCCCGATTGTGAGCATAAGCCATCATATTACAACCAAACTTAACAGCTGCCTCACCAAAAGCACCCTTTCTAAGTCTTGCACACAACGAGCATCCTTTTCCTTCTAACATTTGTGATATCTTCGTCTTTTCAACGTGATACTCGACATTTAATTTTTTACAAACATTTGCTATGGGCGAAGTATCAAATCCTTCGTAACCGAGGTCAACAGTAATTGCCACAATATCAAACTTTTTCGGATAAAAACTTCTTAGCCCACTAAGCGCATAAAGAAGCGTATAGGAATCTTTGCCGCCGGACATACCGACGGCAATCTTATCCCCTTCTTCTATCATATTGTAATCGTCCACAGCCTGTCTTACATAACTGTATAGTTTCTGTAGTTTCATAACGACACCTTAATTATTCTCTGCTTTTTTCTTATCCTTATTAAATATTTCATATATACAAGGAACTACCACGAGTGTAAGTATTGTTCCGTAAATAAGTCCACCGATAACGACAAGTGCCATAGGTTGTGCCATGTCGGCACCCATTCCGATTCCCGCTGCCAATGTTGAAAGACCAAGTATTGTTGTAAGAGCTGTCATAACAATCGGACGCAAACGATGTCTTCCGGTTGTCACAATTGCCTCATCTATTAGCATACCCTCTTCACGAAGCTGGTTAACACTATCAACAAACACGATACCGTTATTAACAATGATACCTGCAAGCATTACCATACCAACCATCGCTATAATACTAACATCTTTACCTGCAACAAACAATGCTGCAAAACCACCGGTAAATGCAAGAGGAAGTGTAAAGAGTATGATAAATGGGCTCTTAAACGACTGGAACTGTGCAACCATAATAAGATACATGAACGCTATCGCAAGAAGCATCATAAGCATAATCTGTCCAAGCGCTTCCATAACGGTTTCATTTTCTCCGTCATACGAAATCGAGTAACCTGCCGGAAGTGACATATTATTAACAACCTTTGTTACCTCATTAGATACTGCTGTTGTTGTATATCCGTCAGCAATCTGACCTGTAACAGTAATGTATCTTACCTGGTTAAGTCTGTTAATTGAAGATAGAGAATCCGCATCCTTAACGTCAGCAAGCTTTCCGACTTTGACCTCTTTCTCCTCTTCGCCCTGTTTGCCGGAAATCTCAATATCCTCAACATCCTTGATTGTATAGTTTTCACTGTCTTCTAATTTGACATATACAGGATAATCCTTTTCGTCGGTTGAAAGCGTTGTCGCACTTGTTCTCTCTGCAAGTTTTCCCTGCACTTCCTGATAAACCTGTGCAACCGTAAGTCCGTAAGACGCCGCCTTTGTCTTGTCGACAACCATTCTGTATTCAGGTGTCGTTTCGGCAAGTCCGTTATCAACATCAATTAGTCCGTCAATCTCACTTACCTTTTCGCCTACCTGTTTAGCTATCTCTTCAAGCTTGTCGATATCTTTTCCTTTGACCTGAATTACTACTCCCGAAGACATCAAAGCACTCATATCCATTGTAGAAGCAGATACAGAAACCTCGCAATCAAAGCCTTTTGTCTTTTCTTCAATCATATCGGCTATTTCTTCATTGGTATGATTTTTATCTTCTTTACACTCAATGTAATAAGTTACCGTTGACACGTCATCATTTTCACCAAGTCCTACCATTGACATACCGTTTCCGCCAAGCATCGCTCCTACCGTCTTAATGTCATCAATGGAAAGAACGGTATCGATAACCTTGTCAGACATCTCTGCCGTTTCCTCCAAGGTCTTTGCTTCCTTAGGCATTGTGATTGACATTTCCATCTGAGGCGAATCCATACTCGGGAAGAATGAGAAGCCTCTTGTAAGTTCAATTAAAGTCATGCCGACAAACAAACCAAGTGCAATAATAAGCACTATAAACTTATGTCTTAAAACCTTTGGAAGTATTGATGCGTACCAGTCACTGATTCGGTTAACAAGTTTGTTCTCCTTCTCGTTAACAGACTCAAAAGTTCTTGAAGCAACCATTGGAACAAATGTTATAGCAACCACCAAACTAGCAAAAAGCGAATATGCAATCGTAAGTCCCATATCTGTAAACAACTGTCTTGTAATACCACTTGTAAATACTATAGGAAGGAACACGCACACGGTGGTGAGCGTTGAAGCCGTAATCGCCCCTACCATCTGGTTAGCACCCTTAATTGCAGCTTCTTTGACCGCATAACCTTCACTTCTCAATCTATATATGTTCTCAATTACGACAATCGAGTTATCAACAAGCATTCCGACACCAAGCGCAAGTCCCGAAAGTGATACTACATTCAAGGTTACATTTGAGAAGTACATAAGCACGACCGCAAATACAACCGAAACCGGAATGGATACGGCAATAATACCCGTAGGCCTTATATCCTTTAAGAAGAACAAAAGAATTATTATCGCCAGAAAAGCACCCAGCAAAAGATTCTTAATAACAGAGCTGCTTACTAAGTCAATATATATTCCCTGATCCATCATTGCCGTAAATGATACCGAAGAATCTTCCTTTGTAATCTCATCAAACTTGTCCTTAACGCTGTCTGCAACCGCCTTGGTTGAATACTCATTTTGCTTTGCTATAGACAAAATGATTCCCGGGTTCTCATTGACTTTTGTATATAACTTATCACTGTTATTCTCTATAAAAACATCAGCAACATCAGAAAGTTTGATAGGGTCAACCCCATCCATATTCATATCAAGTAATACAAAGTCAGATAAACTTTCAACATCGTCAAACTTCTCTCCGACACGTACTAGATAATCAACATCATCTTCCGTTACGTATCCCGCAGGATAATCAAAGTTTTGTGCAGTAAGTACTCCCTTGATTAACTCATCTGTAATAATAGTATTTAAGTCTGCACCTTCATAAGCGGCATCTTTTGCATCGTTTAGTTCATTTTCTTTTTCCGAAAGTTCGCTCTCACCTTGCGAGATTTCTGCTTTTGCAGATGCCATATTGATATTTGTTTCATTCTCTTTTTCTTTTAATGTTGTATAACCTTTATCAAGTTGTTTCTTTCCCGAATTAATCTTGCTTTCAGCGTCGGTAATTTTCTTTTTGCCCTTTTCAATTTCCGAAAGCCCCGTCTTTAACTGAGTAAGATTAGACTGAAGAGTTGCAATATAAGCAGGAAGTGAAGCAAATGTAAGTGCATTTCCCTCTACATCTTTCTGCTCGGAAATTTTGGCTTCCATTGTAGCAAGTGCCCCTTTAACAGTCTCTAACTGTGCCTGCATAGCAACGTCATCAGGATTTGCAGCAACCGCCATTTCAAGTTGTTGTTTCTGAGCAGATAGAGTCTCATAACTTGTAAGCAACTGATTCAAAGAATTTATCGCCGACTCTAATTGAGTTTTCTGGGTTTTTAACTCTTTTTCCTGTTTTTCAAGTTCTGCCTTGGCACTCTTAATATCCTTTTCATTATTCAACAATTCGTATCTTGCGCTGTTAATCTTACTTTCCGCCTTGGCAAACTCTTTGCTGGCAGTCTTAGCTCCGCTTTCTAACTGACTCTTTCCACTTGATATCTTATTCTTTCCGTCTTTTAATGCCTCTTCGGCATCCGCAAACTTATCATCAAGTGCCGCAACAACCGCTTTATTGACTTCTTTTACTTTGTCTTTTCTAACGATAACCTGAACAGATTCCTCAACCGAACCCATTACAGTAACACTCGCAACACCTTCAACCCCCTCAACTTCCGGTGTTACGGTATCATTTACATATTCCGAAAGTTCTACTATATCTGTATCACTTTTATCAACTGCCGCAATCATAACAGGAAGCATATTCGGATTAAGTTTAAGTATTATCGGATTGCCTACCGACTCATCAAAATAACCCTTTATCTGATCAAGTTTTTCACGCATGTCGATGGTGGCCGCATCCATATTGGCATCAGAATTAAACTCAAGAATTACCATAGAGTAGTTTTCCGAAGAGATAGACTGTACATTCTTAACATTGTCTATCGTTGCAACCGTCTGCTCAATAGGTCTTGTTACGCTCATTTCAACGCTTTCAGGACTGGCACCGGGATAGGTTGTCATTACAACCGCATAAGGAAGCTCTATGGACGGTAATAAATCCACAGTCATTCTCGTATAAACTACTATTCCCAAAATCAAAACAAGAATTATGCCGACAATAATTGTATAGGCACGTTTCACACTAAACTTCGAAATCATAACAGTTTCCTTTCCATTTATTTTTCAATTAATATAGTAGCAAGACACACAAATCAACATATAACATATTCAGGATCTGTGCGCTTAAGTCCTGACCTTGCAGCCGTCGCTTCAGTAATTTTCTTCTCAATGTATTCAACATCATCAACAGGAACATCTGCTGTTATGACAACATTTTCTTCATAAGAAGTATCTCGTATTCCTATTGCCTCCTGTCCAAGAATATACTGTATCTTACCAAGGTCATTGTAATTGGTTGTAATTTCCAAAGGAATTACACATCTTTTTGTTACTATCTCCGTGTCGTTAATGCATGCCTTAGCGGCCTCCGTGTAACTTCTGACAAGTCCTCCGGTTCCAAGCAAGGTTCCGCCAAAATATCTTGTCACAACAATACATACATTGTGAAGTCCGTTTCCTGTCATAACCTCAAGTATTGGTTTACCGGCAGTTCCCGAAGGTTCACCATCATCAGAAAACCTCTGTATCTGCTTATCATCGCCAACACTATATGCCGAGCAATTATGTCTTGCGTCATAATGTTTCTTTTTGATTTGAGCGATAAATGATTCCGCCTCCTCTTCGCTTTCAACATGACGCACATAACCTATAAATCTGGATTTCTTCTCAACGTACTCGCCAATTCCTTCTTCTATTACTGTTTTATATTCATTTTCCATAACAATTCTCCCATAGAGTCTTTGCGACTTTCAAACTCATAAAAATAATTTTATCATAGAAATGTGTAATCGAAAACAAATTTTGAAATACTGATTAAAGATAGCATTTTATGGTTATATTTGGTATAATAAAGGTTCTAAGGAGGCAGACCATGAATTATTCAAAACGTAATACAGAAAAAAAGCAGAAAAAATTGGTATCAAAGCACTCCAAAAACAGAAACAAATTAGTTTATTACTTATATAAATGTATGATTTTTGGGTTTTTGCTTTGTGTTGTATCCGGAATTGCCGCCGGACTTGGCATGTTTCGTGCCATAATAGATAAAGCACCGGATATATCTGAAATACAGGACAGTGTACAGTTAGAAGGATTTCAGACAACCATATACGATCAGGACGGCAAAGAAATCACTACTCTTTCAACCGCCAATTCCAATCGTGTATACGTTGAATATGAGAACATCCCAGACAAACTCATCAATGCATTTATTGCAATAGAGGATGAACGTTATTGGGAACATAACGGTGTAGATGCAAGAGGTATTCTTCGTGCATTCTTTAAAGGTGTCAAAGACAGAAACTTCTCTCAGGGTGCTTCTACAATCACTCAGCAGCTTATTAAGAACCAGGTGTTCAATGTCGGTCTTAACGAATCAACCTTCATGGATTCCTTAAAAAGAAAGATACAGGAACAGTACCTTGCTATCGAACTTGAAAAGAAAGTAGACAAAAAAAATATATTGGAACTATATCTTAACGCAATATATTTAGGACAAGGTTCTAACGGTGTTCAAACCGCATCGGAAACCTACTTTGGCAAAGAAGATTTGAACGAACTTACATTATCGGAATGTGCAGTCATAGCTGCTATAACACAAAGTCCTACAATGTACGATCCGGTTCTCTACCCGGAGAACAATCAGACCAGAAAAAATATTGTACTACAGAAGATGCTCGAACAAAATCTCATTACTCAAGCCGAGTACGACACAGCAATGTCTGATGATGTTTACTCAAGAATCTCTTTAAACAGAGACGAAAAAACAGCCACCAAAACTTATAACTCATACTATATCGATTCAGTCATTAATGCACTGTCTAACCAGCTTGTAGAAGAACGCGGTTATTCAGAAACACAGGCTTACAACACGGTATACTCCGGTGGACTTTCAATATACATCAATCAGGACGAAGAAATCCAAAAGATATGTGATGAAGAAATCAATAATCCGGATAATTATCCAAAAACAACCAGTGTAGCACTTAATTACGCATTAACACTTACAGACCCAAAAAGCGGTGATTTACACAACTATTCCAGCGGTCATCTAATCAAATACTACGCTGAAAAAACAGGCAATGCAAAATACAATCTTATATACTCAAGTGAAGAAACCGCTCGTGCGGCGGCTGATGAATTTAAACATGCAATGATTGAAAAAACAGGCTACAAAGAACTTGCAGAGAGTTTTTCAACCACGATACAGCCTCAATCTTCCTTTGTAATACTCGATCAGTCAACAGGATTTGTTAAGGCCATCTGTGGTGGCCGCGGCGAAAAGAACGGTAACCTTACTCTCAACCGTGCTACCGATTCAAAAAGACAGCCGGGATCAACATTTAAGGTTTTGGCAGCATACGTTCCCGCTCTTGATAATGCCGGAATGACCCTTGCCACATCATTCATGGATGAGCCGTTAAGTTACAGTAACGGAACACCGGTTAATAACTGGTACGGTGGATATCGAGGTCAGAACACCATAAGAACAGCCATCAAAGATTCGATGAACATAATTACAGTCAAATGTTTCCAGCAGGTAACACCTCAAGTTGGATATGACTATTTATGCAACATGGGTATTACCACACTTAGAAACGGTTCCGTATCAATCAACGGAATTGCCGAAAACGACATTAACGAGTCAATGTGTCTTGGAGGACTTACAGAAGGCGTAACCAACTTAGAGCTTACAGGTGCGTATGCATCAATAGCAAACATGGGCGGATATATCAAGCCTACCTTCTACTCTAAAGTACTTGACCACGATGGAAATATTTTAATTGATAACACACCAAAGAAGAAACAGGTAATGAAAGAAACCACCGCATGGCTTATCAATAACGCAATGCAAGATGTTGTCAAATCCGGAACCGGTACTGCAGCAAGATTATCCAGCGGAATGGTTGTTGCGGGCAAAACCGGAACCACATCCAGCAACTATGATTATTGGTTCTGCGGCTCAACACCTTTCTATACTGCAAGTATTTGGATGGGATACGATTCCAACACTGATTTTTCTAACAGTAATCTTCACAAGGTTATATGGCGCAAGATTATGGATAAGATAATCGAAGTAAAAGGATTAGACACATCCGCAGAGTTTCCAAAACCCGGAGATATTGTTACAGAAAAAGTATGTGCAAGTTCCGGTATGCTTCCTGTTCCTAACCAATGTAACAGCGTAATTACGGAATACTTTGCAAAAGGAACGGTTCCAAAAGAATCCTGCGATCTCCACCAGACAGTGGTTCTTTGTGATAAAACTCATTACAAAGCTACCGAATACTGTCCTCATACTACAGCATATCATTATACTGTAGATGATACAGGTGCAATCAAACTTAAGGATGCTGACTTTGATCCGCCTGATGGATTTATGGAGACATACTGTCATGTACACAAAAATAAAAACAAAAAAGACAACTCTGAGGGTTCATCCGGAAAAAACTTCCATATCGACACAAGCGTTGACGGAGACGGTACAATATCAGGTCCGGTAAATGCCAAAGCAGGAGAGACAATAACTCTTACGTTTAATGCAAATCCGGGTTCTAAGATATACAGTGTAGTTGTAGATGGAGTAGTTATTGGCAATATTTCAAGTTACACATTTGAAAACATTTCAGCTAACCACGAGATTATGGTTATCTTTGTTTCAGACGAAACCATTGATTCCGAACCGGCATCCGGAGGTTAATAACCCTATGTAGTCATAGTACCGAGCCTTATATGGCTCGGTACTTTTTATTTTGTCATTTTCGGTTGGAATACAATCGATGCAATATACGCAAATACCAAGGCTGCAGATGTTCCTACTGCTGCCATTTTAAATCCGCCTCTAAAAAGACCTATAAGTCCATCATGGTCTATAGCCTCCTTTATTCCCTTCCAAAGATTATAACCAAATCCCGTAAGCGGAACAGAGGCACCGCTCCCCGCATAATCAAGCAAAGGTTCATATAACTGCAAAGCACCAAGCACCGCACCTGTACAAACCAAAAGAACCATTATTCTTCCGGGCATAAGTTTTGTTTTTTCCATTAATATCTGCGATATCATGCAAATAGTTCCACCCACTGCAAATGCTTTAACATATTCCATAATCCATCACCCTTTCTTAAAACTAATCAACTGTCTGAACTCTTCTTTCTATAACAATACCGTGTGCAATCCCCGGAACGGATTGTCCTTCATTAAAACTAACTGTTGAAAGAAGTGCACCCGTCGGGACAAATAGAATTCTCTCTATCTCGCCGGATTTTATATCATTAAGCAACTTACCACAAAGCGTAACAGCCGAACATGCACATCCCGATCCACCTGCGTGAGTATCCTGCTTCTCATCGTCATATATTTCCATTCCGCAATCCATATGCACCTTTGAGATATCGATTCCCTGATCATTTAGTAGTTTACATAATATTTCTTTTCCAACAACTCCCAAATCTCCCGTAACAATTTTATCATAGTAATCAGGACTCCTTTTAAAATCCTGAAAATGCTGATAGATCAAATCTGCAGCCGCAGGCGCCATACAAGCCCCCATATTAAGTGAATCCTTAATTCCATAATCAACAACCTTACCTGTAGTTATTCCCGTTATCATTACATCTCCAAAATCTCTTGATAAAACTAAGGCTCCACTTCCGGTAACCGTCCACGTTGAAGACATTGGCCGCTGATTTCCGTATTCAAGAGGGAAACGAAACTGTTTTTCCGCACCACCAAAATGGCTTGAGACTGCGGCAATTACAGCATTGGCATAACCGCCGTTTATCGTCATTGCACCAAGTGCCATAGCCTCTCCCATTGTTGAGCATGCTCCATATAATCCAAATAATGGGATATTAATATCCATTACTCCAAAGGTTGTCGCAATAAGTTGTCCCAACAAATCACCTGCGAAAAGGTATCTTATATCCGTAGTCTTTAGCTTTGCCTTGTTTATTGCAAGTAAGACTGTCTCCTTAAGCATTTCACTTTCGCCTTCCTCCCATGAATCCTTACCAAATGTTGCATCCTCCGCAATTCTGTCAAAAGTATCCTTAAGCGGTCCCTCTCCTTCTTTGGGACCCACAATGCAAGCCGATGACATTATATATACCGGCTTTTCAAAACAAATACTTTGCTTTCCCCTTTGTATACCGTTATTAACCAACTCGCACATCAAACCACCTCCATAGTTATCGTTTTGGGCATTTAAAAAGGTGCTACCTTGTGGTAACACCTTTTTCTAATTACAGTATCTGCAAACTATATGTAATTATTCACAAAACACAATCTATTCAGATGCCTGACCTGAAATCATCCAAGGCGATGGCTGAGCAACCATTATACTTCTGTTATTGCCCTTTGATACAGAAATCTGAAGTACCTCTGTCTGAGTGATGTTGTGTTTTTCAAAAATGTTCTTAATATTAACAACCATATCAAGCTCTAATGTATAAATGATAAACTGCATGTTAGGGTTAATTTTTTTAAGAACGGTAATTTCCTCCTCAAGTCTTTTTGAGGCTACAATAAATGATAATCTGGGTGTAGGAACATTGGACAGATTCTCCTCTGTAACACCGGGTATAATCTCAATATTGTGAACACCGAACTTACTTACATTATCCTGCATTGCGCGCATGTCACGCTCATCCGGTTCAACCGCAATAATAGTTCCTTCACTAGCCTCTATGGCTGCTTCTATAGCAACGCTTTCACCCGATACTATACAAATAGTATCTCCGACATCACATGAAAGCTTATTCATGATTACCGCACGAATCTCATGTCCTACATAATTAACCGAACCCTTTGTAAAGAACTCATTCTTAATACCGTAACGAGAAGCTTCTCTTGTATTCTCATTTATCACAAAGATTACAACAGGTTCAGTAATCTTTTTGTCCATGAATTCCTTAACCTTACAATTCTCTACTTTATTATCTGAAGAAAGACCATATCCTATCCACATATCAAGATCGCCATAATCTCCCTCCCAAAGTTCATAGAACAAATCCGGCTGACTTTCATCAGCAAAAATCATAACACGCTTATGAGTCTCTATTGTTGGAAGAACATTCTTCTTCTTTCCACATATATTGAGCATCTTAATCTTTTCAGGGCTCACGTCCATCCTCTGTGCAAAGTTCCCGACCCAATTAAGCATCTCCGCACTTGTGTAAATTTCAGTTCCACTAAAAGCCATAACAACCGCCTCCTGTCAACATAATAAGTGTATTTATATTTTACCTCAAATAGTTCGAATTTACAAGTAATGCATATATTGTATGCACGCTATCAAACTTATCCCATAGCCGCTTTCATACGCTTCTTATTATCATACATTATAGCATCAGCCTCTCGTATCGCTTCTATCGGTTTGATATAGTTTTCCTCATCACTATGAACATAACCGCATGCAGCAGATACGGGAAATTCAAAACTTCCGCTTGCGTTCTCTTCGTCCATGTCTTTGTTAAATGCATCTATTTTCTCTAGCGCCAGTTTCTCGTCTCCGAACACGCAGGCTACAAACTCATCGCCACCCCATCTTGCACAGAAAGCATCGTCCATGAAATGTGCTTTGATATGTTTTGCAATAGTCTTGAGCAATCTGTCACCTGTTTCGTGACCATACTTATCATTGGCAACCTTTAAGTAATTAAGATCGATGAATATCATAGTATACTCTTTGACGCCCTCTGCTTCCATATCATCAATTCTTCTGTAGCATTCCGCTCTGTTAGCCATCTGTGTAAGTGCATCGTTAAACGCCAACAACATAAGCTGTTCTTTTTCTATCTTATTCATATATTCCTCTGCCGATACAGAGACAAGATAAATAAATAGTGAAAACGCTATTATAAGTATTCCTACGGAACTTAGTCCATGTGTTGCAAACCATGCTTTCTTCGCAACGTATTTGGTGAGGTTAAATCTCACCAGCTCCATTATTCCACACATTATGGATATCAATATTCCATATCTCAAAATAAAAATATACCGATTGTTGTTCTTGCTTACACCATAGAAAAGTGCCAAAACGAGCATTAACATCAATACTCCCATAAGTGCATGAAGATACTTAAGCATATCCGAGTAGTTAAGCTGTATTGAGGACAATTCTATAACTGTTGCAACCAAATAAAATGCATCAAACACCATAGAAAGATATGTTACTATTCTCTTAAATAATTTCTTATCAATAACCATATATATAAATACGGTTAGCGGTATTGATGACATATATAGCGAATAGTACTCTATTTTCGCGTTAAACTCCTCGTTACCTATAACAAATCTAAACATCCCAAGACTTCCGAAAAACCATGAATTAATCAAAAACTCAAACAAAGCTATAGGGAGTCCGAGTTGTAATTTCTTCAGACTAATGCTTCTAACTGTAAAATATAATATACAAATAATAGAAAGAACCATTAACGAAAGTGACGACGAATAAATAACACTCTGCCTACTTAAAACATTCTTCCAACTCTGGTTAGCAGGGAGAATTCCAACCTTACTCAAATCCGAAGATGGTTTGTTAACTACCGCTGTAATATCAAGCATAAGCTGTTTGGAAGGCGCATCATCCGGAAGCATTATTTCATATACTCTTGCTCCGTAATGAGCTGACATATTATCGGGATTATATTCATCCTTGTATATACACTCATCGTCAAGATACACGTCAACAATTGAGTTATACAGAGGAATATAAAGCTCCGAGCCGCAAGAAAAAGCATCTTGGGGTATATCAATATATACCTTTACTTTCTCACCTTTTTTAGTCGCACCGTACTCTCCTGCCTCAATATGTTCTACCCGACCATCATTGTGATATGCATCAACCGACATGTGATCTTTGAGCGAATAGAAATCATCAAACTTGATGTCGTTAAACGCAAAAAATACAATCATGAAAGTCAGCCAGAGTGTAAGAGCGATAACTATAGTTCTCGGCAGCCTCATCATATCTATCTTATTATTCTTTTCCGCTTTTTTCTTATCTTTTCCTTCTGTCATTTCTACCCCTATAAAACTCCTCTTTATCCTTGTACATCATATCATCAGCACGCTTAAATACGTCCTTATACGCTTCATCCTCATCCTGAATATATGACACTCCACCTTTAGATACGGCAAGGTTATGATCATATCTGACATTCTGTTCATTAAATACTCTCACTTCTTCATCAAAAACCTTGAAATATTCTGCGATATTGTCATCATCCTGATTTTCAATAACAACAATAAATTCATCACCACCGATACGGAACACATTCTCTGCAGAAAACACCCGTTTCATAATATCTGCTGCATCGGTTATCAACATATCTCCGTATTCGTGTCCGAGATTATCATTGACATTCTTAAGACCGTTAACATCAAAAACAATTACAATAAATGCTGCCATACCCTCGGATATCTTCTCATCCATTCGTTTCACGACATCCATATAAGCCGCTTTGTTACCAACACCTGTCATTGCATCCGAATAAGCCTGCGAGTGTATGTAAGAAAAATACTCTCTAATCTCAAGTGCCATTTTCGATACGCTCTTTGCAAGTGTTCCTATCTCATCACCCGACCTATAAGTAATTGCCGTATTAAGCTCGCCTTTTGCAATTCTGGTTGATGCTTTGGTTAGTTCTCGTATCGGCAATACAATTATAACCATAAGACGCCAGAAAATAGCAAACACCGTTGCAAGAACTATACAAAAAATTGCAAACATCTGTATCTTCATACTTTTTGAAATTCGCATTATCTGATCTTCCGGCACACAAACCGCAAGTACCATATCATTGTCAAGATTACCCGCCATTATACGATAATCTGCACTTTTCCATACACATTTATGCATTTTTCTCTTCGAAGCTTCCTGAGGGGTCAGGTATTTTGCAGTAGCCCTCATATCAGAATTAAATCTCTTCATCTCAACACCGTCAGGATATTCTCTGTGGTAAAGAATATCACCATCATCACTTAAAAGAAACGCAAAACCATCCTTATAATCTACAGAATCTATTATAGTATTGATAGATGACATTTTGATATCCATTCCTACAACTCCGACAAAAGCATTAGATTTGTATATTGGAATGACATAAGACATCATGTAAACATTAATATTCTTATTGTGATACGGTTTCACCCACGTTGCAGCACCTTTTTCTAGCGGTTCATAATACCACGCAACAAAATCTCTATCCGTCTTAGTATACTGACTAATATCTGCAGGTTCAACACTGACAAGTTCGCCATTACTGTTTACCGTCATAAAAACACCGGAGGTAGAGCCAAACTTATCCGGTTCCGGTCTGAAATAAACAGCAGCCACATTCCCTACAAGTCCGCCAACATCTGCACATTTATCAGCTAAATCTGCATAAAAACCATTCTTATATTCGGTATTAGAACGCAGGAGTCTCGTATCCAAATTATTATTGATATATTTTTCCAATTCTCTTGTACCGTTCTCCACTCTGTTAAAATCACTGTTAAGAGCATAAATTTTCTCGTTAACAATCATTTTCATGGACGCAGATATATCCTCTTCAATCGCCTTATTAAGCAAATGAATACTTACATAGGACATAAGCGCAAACAGTCCTAACATTGAACCAAATATTAATAAGAATAATTTCGTTCTAATTGAACGCATCCCTACATCCTCCTAATTTCTCTTGACGCCGTCGCCACCCATTTCCTTAACCAGATAGCAAGCCTGTGTTGCTCTGTGATAATTCTTCTTAATCTTATCGGCAAGCCTGACCTCTGTAATGCCTACTGACACAGTAACCCTGCCTTCCTTCGCAACTTTCTTACAGAACTCTTTGCATATCTCATGTCCAAATTCAACAGACCATTCTGACAATACAACGAATTCATCTCCGCCCCAGCGGAAGATTTCCCCCTTATCACCAAAAGATTCCTTGGCAAGTTCAACAACATTTACCAAAACATCATTGCCTTCCAAAGTATCATTGGCCTCTTTAAAGTAATCAATATCAAACACTACCATGGACTTATAGATTGTCGTGTTAAATACTCCACGCTCTCCGTATATATTCTTAAAGAAATTACGGTTAGGCAAGCCTGTCAAACCATCAATTTCATTATCTGCCCCTTTACCATATCCAAATACTTGTTCTCTTCGTCCCAAAATCATAACACCGGTAATTACCGTTGTTATATAAACAATCAGGCTGGCAATAAGAAATGTATAGTCAAATCCGGAAGAGAAAAATTTCTCATTGTCCTTATCAACTATAAGAAACCAGTCGGCTTCTTCCATGTATCTCGTGATGGAATATCCATTAATTCCGACTTTCTCATACTGATAATCATCTGTTTTTTTAAACGATCCATTCTCGATATGCAACGCCTTGATATTAGCCTCATTAACATCCAATTGAACAAGACCCATATCATCGACCAAGGAAATCTTTACTTTGTAAGAGTCCTCATATTGTTTCAACAGTTCCTGCATTCTCTTAACCGTAATTCCTACACCGCACACTCCAATGACATTATGAGATTTGTCGTATATCTTTGAATCAACGAAAACCGTCAGCTGATCATCATTATTCTCGTCTACATCCACCTCAACTAACATATCATTCTCACTTTTGATGAATGCATCATACCATATGTCATGAGTATCTTTTTCCGTGTCGACTATCTTGCTAAGTCCCATATCTGTATAATATCTCTTTGTATAATCCGAAATTATAAAGATTGAATCAAAAGTGCATACTTCATTAAGTCCCATTAAATATGACTGCATCAAAGGTATGGCTTCGTTCTTCGAATAGTCCATCTCATGAATAAGAAAATCCTTCATAAGCCAGTTATCAGCCATTGTTTTTGAAACTATAATAGGCTTTTCCAGCTCAACCCTCACTCCATCATATATGCGATCAGTTGTCAATATACTGTTCTCTTTTTCGTATTTGTCCCCATATGCAATACGTCTGTAATAAACAATATTGGAAATTATACATACAATGGATATTATGATTATATATATTAATATTTTTTTCTTTTTCATATGTCCACCCGCTTATTCATTAACAAGATTCTCTGCCATCAGTATAACGCTAATAAGTTCTCCGTCATCATCCCGTTCAACCGGTGTAAAACGTATACCATACTTCTCATTCTTATTACTAACAAACATCTTGGATATAACAATTTTATCCTCCAAGCGTTCGTTAAGAGTAGATAAATTAATAAAATCAAACACAACGCTTTTGTACCTGACATCTGTAATCGCATCCATGATTACTCGTATCGTATATTGCGCATTACCATTATCATCACTAATAAGCATCTTAATCTCAGGATTAATATCTGCCATTTCTGTAAGTGTATTATCTTTAAGATTGATTAAATAAGCAAAATCATATATGTTTGCCAACGAGTTCTTTTGACGATATAAATGTGCTTCGTTAAGCTGTTGCTTCCTCATGCTCAAAATAAAACTTACCAAAATAGTAAATATTATTATCAATGCAATAATAAAAACTATAAGCATTATTCCTGTAGAACCCAGTACATCTCCCGCTCCGATAACAGCTATTGTTTTCCAACCGTTTCCTACATCAGCAGACAATGCGACATAGCGCTTACCCTCATAACTTACAATCGCATAATCAGTACTTTTTTTTGTCATTTTATCAGAGAATTTCCCACCTATACCATCCTCGTCATTACGGTAGTTCTTGCCAAGTTCGCTTACTTCTGAATGAGCTACAACCATTCCAGCAGAATCTAGAATCATGCCGTACTTCCAACCATTTTTGATTGTCGCTTCTTCCAAAAGTCTTTGCATTCCATCAAGAGTAATATCCATAGAAATAACATCTTCTCCGTCAGGAAGTAATTTACTTAAAGACATTGCAACACTTTGTGTTTGCAAATCTACATAAGGCGACACATATGCCACTTCGCCGCCGGCTTCACATGCGTCCACGTACCAGGGACGCTCCGTGGGCACAAAGTCATCATCAGGAACCCATCCTACTCCATCTAAGTACTCACCACTTATATAGCCATAGAAACCCGTAAAATATCTATTAATGGTAGTTCCATATATTGTTGATTCTTTCTCGAGAAATTGCAGAATCTCTTTATTAGATGCTTCTTCCCGTTGCATATCCTCAACAGTTTGCGAAATGAGTCTGATTGCATCAGCACTTTCCACAAGAAGATAATTGAAGTCCATTGCCGCCTTCATTACTTCCTTCTGCTTTCCGGATATGGCATTATCTCTTACGCGAGAATATAGCACATAGAAATTAACAGATAATATAAGAAATATTAAAATAAAAAGAGTAATACACTTACCCCAAAAGTTTCTGTCTGCCTTCATATACTGCTCTCCCCAATACCCTAAAAAATAAAATAATCCCCATATGCGCATTATAACACATTTTCAAGTATAATACAGTAAAATTTGCAAAAATTGAGGGGACAAAACACACTCATAATGCGCGTCTTGTCCCCTCAAAATATATGAGGAAGGTTTTTTGTGAGCTATATTATTTCTTTCTTGTTCTTACATCAAATGCAACCGCAATAATGAAGATTATACCTTTTACAATATACTGATAAGAAATATCAACACCCATAAGGTTCATTCCGTTTGTAAGTGACATTATTACCAATGCACCGATGATTGTATTGGTTACTCGTCCGATACCACCACTTACTGCAACACCACCGATGTATGATGATGCAATAGCGTCCATCTCAAATCCAAGTCCGGCTGTCGGAGTTGCTGACTGAAGTCTTGATGCGTATAAAACACCACCAAGTGCAGCCATAACGCTGACAGAACAGAATGCGAACAATGTTACGTTCTTAACATTGATACCTGAAAGTTCAGCAGCCTGTGCATTACCACCAATACCGTAGATAGCACGACCAAGTTTTGTTTTATTCAACATGTAGTTATAGATAAGAAGAACAACTCCTACGATAACTGCTGTCCAAGGAAGTCCCTGATATTTAGCAAGTGTCCATATTATAACCATAATGATTGCTGATATAACAACAAGCTTTGCTACGAATATCGGTGTAGATGTAACATCAAAGTTGTATTTTAATTTATTTTTTCTTGTCTTTATTTCAGAGAATATCATCAATACCGCAATCACAATACCGATTATTAAAGTAAGAACATGTATACTACCATCAGTAATATCCGGAATAAATCCATTTGATAACGCATTGAATCCTTCGTTCGGAATGATAATTGTTCCTGTCTCCTGTAATGAAAGATTAAGAAGACCTCTGAATATGAACATTCCCGCAAGGGTCGCTACGAAGGCCGGAACCCCGACTCTTGTAACAAGAAGACCTTGGTAAAGACCAACTAAAAGTCCAAGTACAAGAACAATAAGTATTGCAAGCCATTCATTGACGTTATATTTTGTCATCAGTATCGCTGCAACCGCTCCGCAGAAACCTGCAACATAACCTACTGAAAGATCAATATGTACAATAATAAGTATGATTGTCATACCAATTGCCATTACAGCAACATAACCTGCCTGATTAATAAGATTCGATATATTTCTGGCTTGTAAAAATCCACCACCAGTTTTGAATGCGAAAAATCCCATGATGAGTACAAGTGCAATGTACATCATATAATCACGGATATTGGATTTTAATAGAGTAACAATTTCCTGGCCTAAACCGCCAGCTTGTTTATTCTCACCCATTTTAATGACCTCCTTAGTTATATATTAATCTCGTTTATTGTTTTTATTATGATTTAATAGCCATCGCCATTACTTTCTCTTCTGTTGCTTCTTCAATCGACAACTCACCGGTAATAGTTCCCTCACTCATTACGTAGAGCCTGTCACTCATTCCCAATACCTCTGGAAGTTCTGAAGAAATCATAATGATACTCATTCCCTCATCTACAAGCTTATTCATAAGAGAATATATTTCAAACTTAGCACCTACATCAATACCACGCGTAGGTTCGTCAAGTATAAGAACATTAGGTCCCGCAAACATCCATTTTGCAATCTGAACCTTCTGCTGATTACCACCACTTAAGTTACCAACTTTCTGCTCGATAGATGGTGCCTTAATGTTGATTGAATCCTTATAACGATTAGCTACATTAATTTCTTCATTCTCATTGATTGCTATTCCTTCAACTAATGCTTCAAGATTTGCAATCGTTATGTTATACCTTATATCCTGCATAAGTATAAGACCGTTTCCTTTTCGATCCTCGGTTACATATGCAAGGCCTTGATTAATCGCTTCCTTAGGATGCTTGAATCTAACTTCTTTTCCATCCATGAAAAGCTTTCCATTTGTAATCTTATAGCCTGTAGGATTTCCGAAAATACTAAGTGCAAGTTCCGTTCTTCCTGCTCCCATAAGACCCTGGATTCCGACAATCTCACCCTTTCTGACATTGATATTAACACTATGTAATATCTCCCTGTTCTTTGCCGGGTCAAATACTGTCCAATCCTTAAGTTCTAACGCCTTTTCGCCGAACTCTTTCTTTTCTCTCTTAGGATAAATATTATCCATTTCTCGACCAACCATGTGTTTGATGATTTCTGCTTCCTCGATAGTTCTCTCGGTTGCATCTAATGAACAAATTGTTGATCCATCTCTAAGTACTGTTATCGTATCTGCTATTGCAGTTATTTCCCTTAATTTGTGAGAGATCATGATACATGTTACACCCTGGTTCTTCAACTCTCTCAACAGTTGAAGGAGATTCTGACTATCATCCTCATTAAGTGAGGCTGTAGGCTCATCAAGTATCAATAATTTAACATTTTTACTAAGTGCTTTGGCAATCTCAACAAGCTGCTGATTACCAACTCCAAGTTCTTTTACCTTCATCGAAGGGTCTGCTTTTAATTTAACTTTCTCAAGCATCTTTGATGCCTGCACTATTGTTTCATTCCAATCGATTGCTTTACCCTTAACAATCTCATGTCCAAAATATATATTTTCGTAAAGTGAAAGTTCCGGTATAAGTGCAAGTTCCTGATATATAATAACTATTCCTTTTGCTTCGCTGTCTGCGATTTTCTTGAAAGCCTGAACTTCTCCGTTATAAACAATATCTCCCGAATATGTTCCATGAGGATACACTCCGGACAATACTTTCATAAGAGTGGACTTTCCTGCACCGTTTTCACCCACAAGACAGTGGATTTCTCCACGTTTTACTTTAAAATTAACATTATCTAACGCTTTAACGCCCGGAAACTCTTTGACTATACCCTTCATTTCCAGTATGTAATCGCTCATAGGAATCCTCCCTTCAAAGATTCGCCGGCTTGTTATAAGCCGGCGTTTCTTCATTAATATATTACTCTAATCCTGTAAACTCAGATGCCTCATAGTATCCTGAATCGATAAGTGCATCCTTAACATTGTCTTTTGTTACAACTACGATTGCTGTCTGCTTAGCAGGAACATCAATCTTCTCATTGTTGTAAGTAGAATCTGTTGCAGGCTCCTTATCATCAAGAATGTCTACAGCCATTGCTACTGAGTCAGCTGCCAATGTTCTTGTATCCTTGAATACTGTCATTGACTGCTTACCATCAATAATGTACTGAACTGAAGCCTTCTCTGAATCCTGACCTGTGATAACATAGCTTGATACATCTTTATCTGATGCAAATACATCTGCGATAGAACGAGCTGTACCATCGTTAGGTGCTAATACAAGAACATCACCTTTCATGTCAGAACCTACTGCTGTAAGATGAGCCTCTGCTTTAGACTTAGCTACGTTGAAATCCCAATCTGTTGTAACCTGACCGATAATCTTACCAATCTCTTCTCTTGAAAGCTCAGCCTTATCCTGTAAAGCCTCAGCCTCTGATGAGTTAGCAATCTTGAATGTTCCGTCAGCTACCTTAGGCTGAAGAACGCTCCAAGCACCCTCGAAGAAGATGAATGCGTTGTTATCTGTTGCAGCCCCTGCGAAGAGGTAAAGAGGGATATCGCTTCCTGAAGGAGCGTTATCGATTAAGTACTGACCCTGAGCAGCACCTACTGCAAAACTGTCAAATGTTACATAGTAATCAACTGCATCTGTACCTGTGATAAGACGGTCATAAGCGATAACCTTAACGCCTGCATCTTTTGCTTCCTCAACTGCTGCTGAAGCTGCCGCACCATCCTGTGCACAGATAATTAATACTTTGATACCCTTTGAGATTAATGTTTCAACATTAGTCTTCTCTGTTGCAGAAGAACCCTGGCTGAATAATACCTGGTTTGTAAATCCTGCATCGCCCAAGATTGTTTCGAACTGTTTCTGATCCTGTAACCATCTTGGCTCATCCTTTGTAGGTAATACGATACCTACCTGAATGTCACCGCTTGCTGATGAATCATCGTTTGATGCCTCAGCTGCTGTTGTGTCGTTACCTGAATCCTTAGCATCTCCTGATGCTGGTGCTCCGGATCCGCATCCTGTGGCGAGACCCATAACCATTGTTGCCGCCAGTAAGAAACTTAAAACTTTTTTCTTCATTTTACATACCTCCGTAAAAAATGTTTTTTATTGGGTTGAGTTAAATATAACACCATTCATACTTCAATAACTTGTCTCTTGCTGTTAATTCTTGTCTTCCTATAGGACGAAATCGTACTGCCTAGCATATTATTGCTCTTAATTTGTGCTAAACAAAAAAGTGCTAGCCCAATAACTTGGACCGGCACCTTTCCTTATTCCTTGCCTTCCTTATATTCTGAAGGGGTTACGCCCACATTCTTCTTAAATGTTCGACTAAAATAATTGGCATCGGAATATCCGACTTCCATACAAATCTCTTTCATACTCTTTGAAGAATTACGTAACAACTGCTTTGCTTTTTCTATTCTTATATTGGTCAGATACTCAATAAACGTACTTCCCGTTCGCTTCTTAAACAGTTTACTGAAATAGTAAGGACTTATATTAAGTTCCTTAGATACATCATCAAGAATCAGATCCTTTGAATAGTTTTCTTCTATATATAACTGTGAGTTTTTAATTATATCCACACTGGTCTCGTCCTTTTTTGTAAGGATGTTGTGGCATACATTGGCAATCTTTGACAAAAACCACTCATTTAACTGTTCCATCGACTGCATGTTCATTACAGTATCAAGATACTCACTTCTCATATTAAATCGATAGACCATCTGACTGTTTTCAAATCCGATTGTTTCCGCTCTTAATACAAACTCAAGGACTTTAAGTTTGATATCCTTTTCATTCTGTATGTGATTGGTTATCATCCAATCAAAAAACTCGTTAGCGTAATATGAGGCACGATTAACATTACCTTCCTCGATGTTCTTAAACAATGCCTTTTCCGTATCCATCGGATAATCTTCCTCATAATTGCGAGTGGTGGTTATATCCTTAACATGAACAACCGAATCCGAACTGTTATAAGAAAGCGAACGCATAGCACCATTATACGATTCCGACAAATTATCGAGTTCCTCAATTGCTCCTACACCAACCCTGAATCTGGCATCAAACATTTTTCTAAGTTCTCTTGCCATTTTTCTTGCTTTCTCGATTACCGAAACTCGAAGTTCATACTCATCATCTGGATTTGGAATACTCATTGGAACAAAAACCAAAATCATGTTACCCATCATCGCACCGACACAGCAATCGAAGAACGTCTTTATAGCATCCTTAATTCTCGAATACTCTTTTTGGAGTCGTACACTGGTTCCGATTGTATTCTCCATTTTATCCTTATCGCCTGCTTCACCAAACTGAATCGACATTATAAAACCGGCATTATCCTCAATTCCTAAAAGAGTTCTGAAATTATTAAGTTCATCTTCCCCGCTATTCTGGTAGATAAGTGAATAAATGAATCCATTCTCGATAATAGGTGTGACAATCTCAAGCTTTTCTTTGTTGGCCAGATCCTCACTTCTTTTAATCTTAGTCTGATCAACCTTTTCCATAGCCTTCTTCAAGGTTGCAACTATTGTATCTTTATCTATTGGCTTGTTAAGATATTCAAGAACGCCAATGTCTATTGCATCCTTTGCATAATCAAACTTCACAAAAGCGCTTACTACAATGAAAAGAATGCCATCATTGCTTTTTCTTATCTCTCTCATTGCTTCAATACCATTAATTCCCGGCATCTGAATATCCATGAAAACGATATCCGGTCTGAAGTATTCTGCTGTCTCAATTACTTTTCTTCCGGTATTGGCACATTCAATCACACATTTTTCCGGAAAATTATTCTCAATTATGAACTTTAATGCATCAATAACTATACTTTCGTCATCAGCTATTAATATCTTATACATTCTGTTTCTCCTTTATATCCTTCGGAATAAAAAGTGCAACCTCCGTACCCATATTAGGACCAACACTTGTTATCTCTATAACATCATCACTATTATAGAAGTTTCTCATTCTCATTATAACATTATCTATGCCGATTCCACCCTCTTTGTCGGAATCAATTTTATCTGAAGTCTCATTGTTCATTATTCGATTGATCACCTCTGCAGGCATACCCAAACCGTTGTCTCTTACGGAAATAACAATGTTATCATCTTCTTCCGTAACGGAAACATCAATCCTCTTCTCCCATTCTACTTCAGGGAAACCATGCTTAATACAGTTTTCAACTATCGGCTGTAATATCATACCCGGAATACTTACATTAAGCAAGGACTCATCAACATTCTTGTTGTAGACAAGTTCTCCGGAATAGCGTACATTTATAATGTATATATAGTCATCAACTATCTTTAATTCCTCCCCGATAGAAGATGTGTGATCATTCTGTTTTATCTTAAATCTGAAGAAATCCGCCACCTTATGAATATACTTATATGTCTTATCGGCATTCTCCATCATAGCAAGCTGCGCACCGGCATTTAACGTATTAAACAAAAAATGCGGATTAATCTGCGCCTGCAAGTATTTAAGCTGTGCATCTTTGACCGCTGTTTCCATTCGGATGGATTGTTCCCTTAAAGCACTTTCCGTCTCCATACTCTTTCTAAACTTCTCAATGTAATCCTTAAGACTTATTACCATCTGGTTAAATGAACGGTTAACTATACCTATTTCATTTACCGAACTTGACTCTACAAGCATTACATCAAGATTACCGTTTCCGACTTCAGTCGCAGTGTCGGCAAGTTTTCTGAGCGGTTCTGTAAGTCGCTTTATCATAAGAAGCAAAACACATATATCCAATCCGCCTGTCAGCAAAAGGATGACTATATATATGATTTCAGTATACTTTGTTAAACTGAGCATATTCTTGTACGAAAGTGAATTGTTATGAAACATTGTGTTGTTCAAATCCGTCATATATGCAGTCATATACTCGTATATTTTATTCGCGTTTGTTTGATAGTTTTGATACTTTTCTATATTTCTGGTCTTTTTTGCAAGCACCGCCTGATTAACATACATAACATAACTGTCCGACATATTATACAAACTGTTTTCTCTGACATCCATCTCCGTCATCGGATATACATGCTTATATCTGTCGATAAGTTCCTTATATGACTCAACATCATTATAAAACTTATTAAGTATATTCTCATCCTTTGAATTAATATACTCTTGCATTTCCAGCTGAAGACTGTCTAGCTTATCTCTTATTTCCATCAGCTGTCTGTTTCCATCATAGGCTCCATCAACATTATCAATGATGGATTTCATGTTTTGGAAAATAAACAAATTAACTACAAACATCAAGCAAAATGTTACGAGAAATATATATACTATTTGGTCACGAAACGATCTTCTACTCCTCATTTAGATACCTCTCGACATTATCTTTAGTAACAATTGTATCCTCAACAATAATATGCTCATTTATATTTCCTGTTTTTAGATAATTGGTCATAGAATCAATACACATCATTCCGGCCTGTGATGCATCCGCATCAACAAGCGCAGAAAAATAACCATCCTTAACAGCCTTAAGCAATGAACCGGTAATACCGGTACCAATAATCTGTGCATCCGGTGAAAGCGAGTAATCTTTTATTGCCTGATACATCATCTGCGTATCTCTTTCATTCATACATATAACAATATCTGGTTGTAACGCTTTCGAACTTAAGATGTCATCTATCTTATTCATAAATCTGAAATTAAGTGTGCCATCAACTTCTTCTTCAATGAAATCAACATCCAAATGATTACCTTCGTATTGAAGAGTTTCTTTTATACCGTTTATAATCTCGTTTGTTCCTTCATCTGCATTATCATCTACAAGAACCATAACTTTAGGAGTTCTTGTTTTGGTAATATCAATAATAATACGGCCGTATTCTCTTCCCAAATCATACTGACCAAGTTCGACAAAGGATTTTCTTCTGCTGCCCGGACAATCCGTTAAAATTGTAATTATCGGTGTTTCTTCATTACTTGTTTCATTTATACTATCTTTTAATGCTTCATCATCCGATGCTTCAACAAATATTCCATCAGCCTTCATAGCAGCCGCCATTTTGACATAATCAGAATTAGTGTAGCTTAAATTAAGACTCTCTTTAAGTCTCTCCACGTATATTCCGCGAGGCTTACCGTATTCCCTTGCCTGCTCATATATATGATTGGCTGTATAAGAATCCTCGGATTTACTGATAAAAATATAGTGATAGTTATAAGTAGTCTCATCTTCAGATAAACTTTTAAATTTAATATGAACAAATACAAAAATCCCGATAATAATGAGTAATAACGCAAGTAGAAATACTACCATTCTTATCTCGTATTTGTCTGCTAGCAGTCTTGCCTTTTTGTGTTCATTCATCACATATACCTCAAGCACCTTGACTATTTCAAAAAAACGGAACCGCATATACTTCATACATGGTTCCGTTTAATAATTACAAAACAATAACAGTTTTATGCGTAGAACAGAATATCCTCATACTGAGGGAATGGCCAATATTCTTTGCCGACAAGTTCTTCCAATCTATCAGCCGGCTTTCTGACCTTGCTCATAGCTGCAAACACATCATTATAGAAGCAATGTGCCGCTTTCTCCATATCGCCCTCTAAAGCGATTGCCTTCTCATCAAGTTCTTCAAGCTCTTTGGTACGTGCAATAAGTTCCTTAAGTTCCTTGGCAATTTCCTTAAGCACATCCTCCTGAACAGAAGTATCTATTCCGATTGCTTTTAATTCATTAACACCTTTTGCTGTATCTGCCTCATACTTCATAACAGCAGGAACAATCTGCTTCTTGACCATATCAAGCATAGTCTTTGCTTCGATATTAATCTGCTTTGAGTAATTCTCATAGTATATCTCAGCACGAGACTTAAGTTCTGCCTTTGATAATACATTGAACTTCTCAAACATTGCAATGTTATCATCATTCTCATAAGCCTTAACAGCATCAACAAGACATTTGATATTAGGAAGTCCACGTTTTTCGGCTTCCTTAACCCACTCATCGGAATATCCGTCACCGTTAAATACTATTCTCTTATGCTTTCCGATAAGTTCTTTTATCTTGTCATGAACAGCCATTTCAAAGTTATCTGCCTTCTCAAGATCATCCGCCACCTGGCATAATGCATCTGCAACGATAGTGTTAAGAATTATATTCGGTGTTGCAATAGACTGCGTTGAGCCCACCATACGGAACTCAAACTTATTACCTGTAAATGCAAATGGTGATGTACGGTTTCTGTCTGTTGCATCCTGCATAAATGAAGGAAGTGTTGAAACTCCCGATTCATATGTCTTACCCTGTATTGAGCTTGTAGCCTCTCCTGTTGTATCAAGCTGTTTTAATACATCATCAAGCTGCTCACCAAGATATACGGAAATGATTGCCGGTGGTGCCTCATTTGCACCAAGTCTGTGGTCATTTCCCGGTGATGATGCCGAAAGTCTTAACAAATCAGCATGCTCATCAACAGCCTTAAGTATTGTTGTAAGGAACAATAAGAACTGTACATTCTCATGAGGTGTTTTACCCGGCTCTAAAAGATTAATGCCGTCGTCCGTTCCTATTGACCAGTTGTTGTGCTTACCTGAACCATTTACACCCTCAAAAGGCTTCTCATGTAAAAGACAAGCAAGATTGTGATGCTCTGCAACACGCTTCATTGTCTCCATTATAAGCTGATTGTGATCTGTTCCTATATTAGTTGTTGCATATATGGGTGCCAACTCATGCTGGCAAGGTGCAACCTCGTTATGCTGTGTTTTTGCAGATATTCCAAGCTTCCACAATTCGATATTTAAGTCATGCATATACGAAAGAACTCTGCGTCTTACCGAACCGAAATAGTGATCGTCTAATTCCTGACCTTTTGGAGGCATTGCACCAAACAAAGTACGTCCCGTAAAAATAAGATCCTTTCTCTTATCAAAATCGTCCTTATCAACAAGGAAATATTCCTGTTCAGGTCCTACGTATGTAACAACACTCTTAGAAGTTGTGTTACCAAAAAGCTTAAGTATTCTCATAGCCTGAGTACTTACCGCTTCTACCGAACGCAAAAGAGGAATCTTCTTATCAAGTGCCTCTCCTGTATATGAAGAAAATGCTGTCGGAATGCAAAGTACAGTAGTTCCGTCCGGTGATTCCTTAACAAATGCAGGGGACGTGCAATCCCAAGCTGTATAGCCTCTGGCTTCATTTGTTGCTCGAAGTCCGCCTGAAGGGAATGAAGAAGCATCCGGTTCGCCCTTGATAAGCTCCTTGCCGGAAAAGTCCATCATAACCTTACCGTCACCTGTTGGGTTGATAAATGAATCATGCTTTTCAGCAGTAATGCCGGTCATAGGCTGGAACCAATGTGTATAATGTGTCGCTCCTTTTTCAATAGCCCAATCCTTCATTGCATTAGCAACAGTATCTGCTATTGCCGGATTAAGTTCTTTGCCAAGTTCAATTGTCTTCTTAAGTTCTTTGTAAACAGCCTTTGGAAGACGCTCTCTCATTGCAGCATCATTAAACACGTTAGAACCGAAAATCTCTGTAACATTAACATTATCGTTCATAATCTTTACTCCTTATGAAGAAAGGGTATTCTCAAGCGAGAACACCCTTATAATTTTATATATATCCGCTTCAACAGTTAATAATATAAACCAATTAATATCAAAAATCAAGTTTTTTGTGATTTTCAATCTCCCCACTTGTCTATTATCTCTTCTGCAAGTATTTTCTTGGATATACATCTGTTCATAGACTCTTTTACTATATAACTGTGAGCCTCTTCTTCTGTCATATTTTCATTGGCAATTAGGAACCATTTCGCCTTGTTAATAATACGCTGCTCGCGTAATTTATCCTCAGTTGTCGAGAGTCTGTTCTCCAACTCAAGAATCTTATTCCTGTCGGCAACGAGATGTCTTATGCACTGACTGATTGTTCTTCCATTGATTGGCTTTGAAACCGCAATGATGCCGTAGTCTATAACATGTTCTGCAACATCATCAGCTATCTCGCCCGGGGTAACAAGCAATATACCCGCTGAAGTTCTTGTTGCAACGTCTATCGAAAACTCAACTCCCATATCATCAGGAAGAGGTGTATTAATTACAACAATGTCGTATCCTCTTGCCAGCAACTGTCGTTGTGCATGTGAAATACTCTTTGCAATATCTATTACATCGAACTGTGCTCTTGGAAGCACGCGTTTCACCAGCGTATTAAATTGTTCAGCAGCAGATACTATCAACAACGAGTACTGCCTGTCTGTCTTTCTGTCCATACACTTCACCCGAAACGTAAATTTATCGTTCTATCCTTTTCTTTCTTATAGACTATCTTGTATAACTTTCAACAAGTTCTTTTGGAAGAATAGCATTGATAAAATCACTACCTGCCGCAACCTTGCTTGCCTCTTTTTTGGAGGTAGGAAGAAAGATTCCGTCAGGATCCATTTCTTTTGGAAGCGAAAGCTTATTCTCAATACCGTAAAGAGCTGCATGAATAAGTAATGCATACGCAAGATACGGATTACTAAGCGCATCCGGCGAACGAAGCTCGATAAACGGCTTACCTTTAATCTTTGAAATATATATAAGTCCCGTCTCATCCGCACCGGACCAGTTAATTCTGTCAGGTGCCGTTCCTGTTCCAAATCTTGCATAAGAACTGTCTGACGGATTGAGGAACAATGTCATATCGGAAATCTTATCGATTATTCCAGCTGCGATATAATCACTTACATCTGTTCCGTCGTTGCTTTCTGCAAAAATATTGATATGATATCCGTTACCCGGCTTATCCTCAAGAGGAACCGGCGAGAAATCAGCATACAAACCGTTTCTGTCAGCAACAGTACTTACAACCATCTTAAATGTAGTCATCTGGTCTGCAGCCTTAACCGGCTTACCGTAATGGAAGTCTATCTCATTTTGTCCCGGGCCGCTTTCATGGTGAGAGCGTTCCGGTATAAGTCCCATTTTCTCTATTGTAAGACATATTTCTCTTCTAATATTCTCGCCTTTGTCTGCAGGTGCAATATCCATATATCCGGCATCATCATATGGCTGTTTTGTTATATTGCCATCATCATCCTTCTTAAACAGATAAAACTCTGCCTCTGAACTGAAATGAAACTGTATGCCGGCCTGTTTTGCCTTCTTAACCGCATTTTTAAGAATAGTTCTAGTGTCAGCAACAAAAGGTTCTCCATCTGCAGTGCAAACATCACAAAACATTCTGATAACACGTCCGCTATCCGGGCGCCATGGAAGAACAGAGAGCGTTGACGCATCAGGCTTAAGATACAAATTAGCACCCTTGCATCCCTCAAAACCAACGATTCCATGCGGATTAATCGGTATTCCATCCTCAAATGCCTTACCAATCTCCGAAGGCATAATTGAAATATTCTTCTGAACACCGAATGCATCCCTGAATGCGAGTCTTATGAACTTGGCATCCTCTCTTTCAATATATTCAAGTATTTCTTCTAATGTCTCGTTCATATGTATCTCCTCTCTTTTCTATCAAATCTTGCTGTTTAGTTACATTTTAAAAACGGACGCATACTTATTTTTAAATGTATCATGTTCATGTATGCCTGATTGTCCGGATATAAGAGTTTCTAGGTATTACGGAAAAGTTTTCTTATATTACGCGGCACTGTTCCAATTCGACATCCTGTCTCAATGGAACATGCCGAACATCCATGTTCGGCAACCGCTGTCTATTCAACGTAATACCAAGAAACTCTAATATCCTACCAAATGTCAAACATGAATCATAATACATTAAAACCAAGTATGCTGTCTGTCGGCTTAAAATGTAGCCAAACAGCCAATACGTAGCGTCCACTATGATGCGAGCCGCCTGCGGCGAGTCGCGTCCCTTGGCTGATTTGATGCACTTTCGTACATAACGAAACAGCGTGAGATTATCTGTGTGTGCAATATCCTGTGGAATATGGTAGGTGTTTAGAGGTTGTTGGTATGCCGTGATTAACATAGCGATGCGAGCCATGGATGGCGAGCAAGGCATCATTGAGCCACGATGGCGAATTGATAGCCGGTCGCGTATTATAAGAAAGTGTTGTCGGCATACCTACAACCTCTTAGCACCGGACATTCTGACACAGGATATGCATACATCTGATAATCTATACGCGTCCGTCATATATAAAAGTGTATTAAACAGCAATTTTATATTACGGAAATTTCCGGTATAACCTCTTCAAGTACATCAAGAAGTATGCGTACCGTATCAAGCGATGTAAACATTGTAACTCCGTTTCTAACCGCACACTGTCTGATAGCCACACCGTCTTCATAGTGGATACCCGAAAGTATGGCACGTGTATTGATTATGTAACTTACATATCCTGCCTGAATAGAACGGATAACCTCATCACTTCCGTCACTTAATTTACCGCGAAGTCTTGTTCTTATTCCGTTATTCTTAAGGAAGGTTGCTGTTCCTACGGTTGCCTCGATATTAAATCCAAGCTTGTAGAAACGACGAACAAGCGGAAGTGCCTCCTCTTTATCCTCATCAGCAAGCGTAACCATAACTGTTCCGTAATCCTTCATCTTGATTCCGGAAGCCTGAAGTGCTTTATATAATGCACGCTTTAGCTTTCTGTCATAACCGATAGCCTCACCGGTTGATTTCATTTCCGGTGAAAGATAAGCATCCATACCATTTAACTTCTCAAATGAGAATGCCGGTGCCTTAACATACCAGAACTGCTTTGGTGCAGGCACAAGATCTGTTATACCCTGCTCCTTAAGACTGATACCAAGCATAGCCTTGGTTGCAATATCAACAAGTGAAAATCCTGTTGACTTAGAAAGGAATGGTACACTTCTTGAAGCTCTTGGGTTAACCTCAATTATATATACGTTATCTTCCTTATCTACGATAAACTGGATATTGAAAAGTCCGACTATTCCAACGCCAAGTCCAATCTTAGTTGTATATTCAAGAATTGTATCCTTGACTTTATCTGATATTGAAAATGGTGGATAGACACTTGTACTGTCTCCGGAATGTACACCGGTACGCTCAACAAGCTCCATAATTCCCGGAAGGAATACTTCCTTACCGTCGCATATCGCATCTATCTCTACTTCTTTACCAACGACATATTTATCAACAAGTACCGGCTTATCAACGTCAACTTCAACGGCGTTCTTTAAGTAATGTCTCAACATTTCTTCGTTAGCAACGATTTCCATTGCACGTCCGCCAAGTACAAATGAAGGTCTTACAAGTACAGGATATCCAATCTTAGCCGCCACTTTCACGCCGCTCTCGATGTCTGTAACAGCTTCACCTGTAGGATGCGGAATACCAAGTGATCTGATAACGTTCTCAAATGCATCTCTGTCTTCCGCCTTAAATATTGCCTCACAATCGGTACCGATAATCTTAATACCTTTCTCTGAAAGCGGTCCCGCAAGGTTAACCGCCGTCTGTCCTCCAAGGGATGCAATTACACCTTCAGGCTTTTCAAGATCAATAATATTCATGATATCTTCAACTGTAAGAGGCTCAAAATAAAGCTTATCTGCAGTTGTGTAATCCGTTGATACAGTCTCAGGATTGTTATTGATAACAATAGCCTCGTATCCGAGTTCATGAATTGTCTTAACCGCGTGAACTGTCGAGTAATCAAACTCAACACCCTGGCCGATTCGAATAGGTCCCGAACCAAGTACGATTATCTTCTTCTTATCGGATACAATTGACTCATTTTCTTCTTCATATGTTGAATAGAAATACGGAACGTAACTGTCAAACTCGCTCGCACATGTATCTATCATCTTGTATACAGGCTTAATGTTAAGCTCCTTACGACGTTTCCATACATCATCCTCTGTAGCATCCAAAAGCTCGGCAATATATGAATCAGAGAATCCCATACGCTTTGCCTCATAAAGGTTTTCGTATGAAAGATTTGCAATTTTATCTGCAGTTGATTTTGCTCCGTCCTCATCCATTTCGTTCTTGATGCTCTCAAGTTTCTTTTCAAAATCAACAATATTCTTAATCTTATCAAGGAAGAACATATCAATCTTTGTAGTATTGTAGATTACGGAAAGATCAACACCCAACCATATCAACTGCGCAAGTGCATAGATTCTGTCATCAGTTCCATCCTCTATATATTTAAGCAACTTCTCAATAGCTTCCTTTTTGTTCTCCGGTTCAGTTTTGTCTGAAAGCGTCTTAACATCAAACTTCTCAAGGTGAATATGGTTTTTGCCATCCTCTAATGAACGAATTGCCTTTAACATACTCTCTTCAAGCGTACGGCCAACGCTCATTACTTCACCGGTAGCCTTCATCTGTGTCGAAAGCACATTGGATGCCAATGTAAACTTATCAAACGGGAATCTAGGCATCTTTGTTACTACATAATCAAGTGCAGGCTCAAAACAAGCCGGTGTATTGGCAAGTTCAATCTCCTCAAGATTCATTCCAACTGCTATCTTGGCTGAAACTCTTGCTATCGGATAGCCGCTTGCTTTTGATGCAAGTGCCGAAGAACGCGACACTCTTGGATTAACCTCAATTACATAATAGTTAAATGATTCCGGATCAAGTGCGAACTGACAGTTACAACCACCTTTTACTCCGAGTGCTCTGATAATCTTAAGCGCACTGTCACGAAGCATGTGATACTCTTTGTTAGTAAGCGTCTGACTCGGTGCAACAACTATCGAATCTCCGGTATGTATTCCTACAGGATCAAGATTTTCCATGTTACATACAACTATTGCCGTATCATTGGCATCACGGATTACTTCGTACTCGATTTCCTTGTAACCCTTGATACTCTTTTCTACCAATACCTGATGAACCGGTGAAAGTGCAAGTGCGTTGGTCATCATTTCACGCATTTCTTCTTCGTTGTTAGCAAAACCGCCGCCGGTTCCGCCAAGCGTAAATGCAGGTCTGAGAATTACAGGATAACCAATCTTCTCTGCCGCCTCTAATCCTTCTTCTACGGAATATGTTATTTCCGAAGGAACAACAGGTTCTCCGATTCTTTCACAAAGTTCTTTGAACTGCTCACGGTCTTCTGCACATCTTATACTTGCAGCATCTGTTCCTAAAAGTTCAATCTCACACTCATTTAATACACCCTTGTCATTTAACTGCATAGCAAGGTTAAGTCCTGTCTGACCACCGATTCCCGGTACAATAGCATCCGGTCTTTCATAACGGCAGATTCTTGCCATGAATTCAAGTGTCAACGGCTCCATATATACCTTGTCCGCAACCATTGTATCCGTCATAATTGTAGCCGGATTGGAATTGGCAAGTACTACTTCGTAACCTTCTTCTTTTAATGCGAGACAAGCCTGAGTTCCTGCATAGTCAAACTCGGCAGCCTGTCCTATAACGATAGGTCCTGAACCTATAACAAGTATCTTATTTATATCTGTACGCTTCGGCATTTTTATATCCTCCATATATTTAGACAAACTTTTAATTATAATTGCTTGGCTCTTTTCGCAATTCGAAGCCGCAATCTCGAAATCGCTCCGCGCTTTCTCAATTTGGCTCTTTTCGCAATTCGAAGCCGCAATCTCGAAATCGCTCCGCGCTTTCTCAATTTGGCTTCTCGCCAAATAATTTTAAGTTGAATTGCCCTATCGAATGCAAGCATTCGAAGAGCATTTTAACTTAAAATTGCTTGGCTTCGAATTGCTTAATGTTCTCTATGAACCTATCAAAAAGATATGTGGAGTCCTGAGGTCCGGGTGCGCTTTCCGGATGATACTGTACCGAGAATACTTTGTCCTCATCACATGTAAGTCCCTCAACCGTATTGTCAAGCAGGTTAATGTGCGATACAACAAGTCCTGTTCCTTCCAATGACTTCTCATCTACTGCATAACTGTGATTCTGACTTGTAATCTCGACCTTACCCGTCCTGATATCCTTAACCGGATGGTTACCGCCTCTGTGACCGAACTTAAGCTTGTAAGTTTTTGCACCGTAAGAAAGTGCAATCAACTGGTGTCCTAAACAGATTCCGAAAAGCGGTGCCTTACCGCGTATATCCTTGAGTGTCTCTATTACTTCACCCACGTCCTCCGGATCTCCCGGACCGTTTGATATAAATACGCCGTCCGGTTTCATGGCCAGTATCTCATCACTACTCGTATTGTAAGGAACAACCGTAACGTTACAACCATGACGATTGAACTCTCTTACAATGTTCATTTTCATTCCGCAATCAATTGCAACTATGTTATATATTGGGTTTGAAGTTCTCGCATACCATTTCTTCTTGCAACTGCATCTTGCAACCTGGTCATGCGGAAGTTCAGTTTTTTTGAGAATATCAAGACCTTCCTCAAGTGTTGTGTCTGCATTGGTAATAAGGACCTTTCTGGAACCAATATCCCTTATGCTTCGTACAAGCTTTCTCGTATCAACACCGTACACTCCGGGAACATTACCGTCTTCAAGAAGTTCTGACAGGGTTCTTGTAAATCGGAAATTAGAAGGGAAATCATTAACTTCCCTAACAATCAGACCACCGAGATTAAGAAGCTTGCTCTCAAAATCCTCATCGGTAATTCCGTAATTACCTATAAGCGGATATGACATAACTATCGCCTGATCTGTGTATGACGGATCGGAAACAATCTCCTGATACCCCGCCATTGAAGTATTGAATACTATCTCACATACAGCATCGCGCTTGGCGCCGAAGCCATACCCTAAGTACTCACTTCCGTCTTCCAAAATCAATTTTCTGTCCATGATATTCCTCCTAAAATATATAAAAATGGGTGCTTCGAGTACGGACCTCGAAACACCCTTGCTTCTCATATGTTATCTCTATTGAATTAACCGCAATAACAAATCCGGTCTGTCACTTAAAACAATATGAAAGTTCCGCCTTTGGAACACTATGTATAGTATATAGGTTTGCGCAAAAAAGTCAAGAAATAATTATCCCAAATGCATCACATTTAGCAACAAAATCCAACTCATGCCATAATACGTTACAACTGCCACAAGGTCATTGACCGTCGTGATAAGCGGCCCCGACGCAACCGCAGGGTCAACTTTGATTCTTTTAAAGAACAGCGGAATGAGTGTTCCGACCGCACTTGATATAAGCATTGCAACAATTAACGATATTCCTATACAACCCGAAACGGAAAATGCAAACAGCATTGGCTTCTTCTTAAATATCATTATATATAGTCCAACGAATATAAATGATATACATCCAAGAAGCAATCCATTTGACAAACCGACACGCATTTCTTTGGTGACAAGCTGTCCCTTCTGCTTAAATGTAAGGTTCTCATCCATAAGCACACGAATTGTTACCGCAAGCGACTGTGTTCCGACATTACCTGCCATATCAAGAATAAGTGACTGGAACGCAATGATAAGAGTAAGCTGAGCGATTACCTTCTCAAACACTCCTACAACGCTGGATACAAGCATGCCCAAACACAAAAGAATAAGCAGCCATGGAAGACGCTTCTTCATACTCTCCAAAAGCGGTTCGTTCAAATCTTCCTCCGCAGTAAGACCGGCAAGCATGGCGTAGTCCTCACCCATCTCATCATCGACAACCTCGATAATGTTCTGTGCTGTAATTACACCAAGCATTTTGTTGGAATTATCAAGTACCGGAATAATACTCTCGGAATAATCCTTCAACTTCTCGATACAATCATCTATCTGCTCATTGGCATATACATACGGGAATGATGTTGCAATGAGGCTTTCAAGTGAAACGGAACTTCTTGCAATTATAAGTTCTTTTAAATCAATCGCTCCATAGAATTCACTGTTTTCATCTTCTACAAATATGGTTGTAATATTATCATTTTCCTCTGCTTGTCTGACAAGCTCGCTCATAGCCTGTTTGATAGTAAGGTTCTCACGTATCACAATGTAATTGGTAGTCATCCTACTACCGATTTCATCCTCGTCAAACGAATCAATCAATCGAATCTCATTACGAACCTCAGGCTCTAACGCATCTATAATAAGACTTCTCTTTTCCTTCGGAAGTTCTTTAAGAACTTTTGATGCCGTATCCGTCTCTAACTCCGATACAACTCTTGAAGCCTTACGCACATCCATTTCGTCAAGAAATGTTCCCGCTTCATCTTCATCCATATACTCAAAGATTGAAGCAAGCATTTCCACATCACATACGCGGTAGAACTTTTTCCTTTCTGAAACCGTCAGCGTCGGAATAACCTGCGCAATATCATTCTCATGGTAATCCTCCAACTTATTAAGCATAACCTTTGGCGAATCGTTGCTCCTAATTATCGCAACAACCTCCGATTCATAATCCGGCTTTTCCGCAACGAGATTTTCTTCAGTTAAAGTTGTGTTCATTTCTTCTGTCATTTCTATCTTCCTGCCTTCATATCCGTCTTATGTTTGTACATTCTTGCATCGGCAACATGATATACCCTTTCAACCATATCACTCTCATCCGCTACCGAAGTAACTTTCTCATCATCACTCATACAATAACCGTATGCAAAACTTATTGGAAGCGGCTTTCTTGCCGCATTCACTTCTTCACATTTCTTATTAATACTTTCCACAGTTGCCTCAATAATAGATTTGTCAGCTTGGGGAATAATAACCGTGAACTCGTCTCCACCCATTCTTCCGACAGTATAAGTATCATTGTTACATGCAGAACTTAATACATTGGCAAAGTCAACTAAAAGCTTGTCACCTTCCTGATGACCATACTTATCATTGGTAAGTTTGAGATAATTAAGATCGATACATATAATACCAAAGACTTTGTCATCACGTCTCAATTCATCAAATGCATTCTCGCACCCACGTCTATTGGCAAGATTCGTCATCATATCGACATTAGCAAGCTTGGCCATGGCCTCGGCATGAGCCGCTTTATATATCTTCGTACGTTGATTAACAAAGAAATCAATTATCATTGCAACGAGGAATAAGAAGAATCCAAACAACAGGTAACTCACATAGTTTCGCATTCTATTTAACATAAAATGCATATACAAATTAAATCTAAGCATATCAATAATAGCAAGCACAATCAGAATAATAAGACCGATTACCATGTGCTTGTGAGTATTATTCTTACGAAGCATGCTTCTGACCAGCAGAATAAGAACCGTCAACACATTTACGAAAAGAAGAATATGAAACGGAGTCAACAACTCCGGCAAATGTGCTATGTCTGTAAAATGCAAAATAAGGGCAACTATCGGAAATGCCGCCTGTAATATCAGAATAACTTTGTATAACTTCTTAGTTCTTGCCGACTCTCTCTCGAAGAACTCCTTGTAAAAATATAACGTGAGGAAAAACGGTCCCGAGTATAATGTCAAATATTCCATATACCCGCGCATTACCAGACTATCCGAGAAAATCCAAATCAAATTATAACTGCAATATTCGTAAAGTCCCATCATAAAGAATGCCATTCCAAAATACGCAAGATGTTTTAATGCCGGCATAATTCTTGTAAAAATAAACGATAATAACACAATAGTTATACAAAGCGTAATAATTGCAATATCCACAATGAGGTAAAAACTATTATCTACAAGATAGTTGTGAAATTTCACTCTTACATTGTTAATTACCGGTTGCGAAAGCGAAGAAAGACCTTCGTTCTCTATAGCATCAATTTCTACCCTTACATTCATTCCCGCATAATCGTCCGGCAAATTAACATTAACATAGCCATAACCAAGCATTCTACTGTTCGGGTTTCCTTTTTCATAAACAAGTTCATCATCATAAAATACTTTAACCGCTGCATGGTCTAAATAAAGCGTAAGTACTGCATCCTCAACATGAGTTTCGGGCATGACAAAAGAATATGTGACATGATCTCCCTTCTTAATACTCGGAAACTTGTATGTGGAAATATCAACATCATCATACACTTTCCCGTTAAATGTCACGTCATATTCACCCGTAACGGTAACCGAATCATCCTCATATCTACTTATCCTCATTGTCTCAAAGAAAGATATAAAAACAATTATTGATAAAACTACCATTATGAAACCAACTATTCTGTTAATAAGTTTTTTCTTATTCTCAGTCATAGATAACCCTCATATATTTGGACATTTACCATTATATTATACCTTAAAAATCTCATATTGCCAAATAGAATATCTTTTTAGACAAAACAAAACACCACCCGGAAACTGTTGTCTCCGGATAGTGTTTGACGTACATTTATTCAAATTACGAATGTTGCACTTCAAGCGCAGCTGCAACGAATTGCTTAAAGATTGGGTGTGGACGGTTAGGTCTTGACTTAAACTCAGGGTGGAACTGAACTCCGAGATAGAACGGATGATTAGCGACTTCCACAGTCTCAACCAAATGACCATCCGGTGAAAGCCCTGATATCGTAAGGCCTTTCTCTGTAAGCACTTCTCTGTAGTCATTGTTAAACTCGTATCTATGTCTGTGACGCTCATTTATATCAAGTGTTCCATAGCATTTCTCCATAAGAGTACCCTCTTTGATATGACATGGATAACTTCCAAGTCGAAGTGTACCTCCCTTATCAATGCTATCTGACTGTCCGGGCATGAAATCGATAACCTTTGTATCAGATGCATCATTGAATTCACCGGAACATGCATCTGTAAGACCGGCTACATTTCTCGCATACTCGATAACTGCAATCTGCATTCCAAGACATATACCAAAATACGGAATGTTATTGGTTCTGGCATAATTAGCCGCTAGAATCATTCCCTCGATTCCTCTGTCACCAAAACCTCCAGGAACAATAATTCCCTTCATGTCTTTGAGACGCTCTTCTATATTGCTCTCATTTAACTCTTCCGAGTCAATCCACTCGATATTAACATGTGCATTGAGGGCAAAACCTGAATGGTTAAGTGCCTCTGCAACCGAAAGATAAGCATCGTGAAGCTGCACATACTTACCTACAAGTCCTATTGTTACGTCCTTATTTCTGCTTGCAATGTTAGTAACAAGATTCTTCCACTCTGTAAGGTCCGGTGCCGGAGCATCTATTTTAAGTTCACGGCATACAACCTCGGATAAATGTGCATCCTCAAGCATAAGTGGTGCCTGATACAAATTAGGCAATGTTCTGTTCTCGATTACACAATCCTCTTTGACGTTACAGAACATGGAAATCTTCTTAAAAATAGACTCCTCAAGCGGTTCATCACATCTAAGAACAATGATGTCAGGACTTACACCCATACCACGAAGTTCTTTTACCGAATGCTGTGTAGGCTTTGACTTATGTTCATCCGAACCATGAAGATAAGGCACCAATGTCACATGAATAAAAAGACTGTTCTCTTTTCCAACTTCAAGTGATATCTGTCTTACCGCCTCAATGAAAGGCTGTGACTCGATGTCACCTATCGTTCCACCTATCTCTGTTATTACAATATCTGCATCGGTCTCATTGCCAACTCTATATACAAACTCCTTAATCTCGTTGGTTATATGAGGAATAACCTGTACTGTAGAGCCGAGATATTCTCCACGACGCTCTTTATTAAGAACGTTCCAATAAACCTTACCTGAAGTAAGGTTGGAATACTTATTAAGATCTTCATCGATAAATCTCTCATAGTGTCCAAGATCAAGGTCTGTCTCTGCTCCGTCCTCCGTAACATACACCTCTCCGTGCTGGTATGGGCTCATAGTTCCCGGGTCAACATTTATATATGGATCTAATTTCTGCGCTGCAACTTTAAGACCACGAGCCTTAAGCAAACGTCCCAAAGACGCTGCGGTAATTCCTTTTCCAAGTCCTGATACAACTCCACCTGTTACAAAAATGTACTTAGTCATATATTTTCTCCTTATCCTTTATATTTGATATGTCAGCGTTCTGATAGTCGGCGTTCAAAACGGTTCTTGCTGATATTCTCCGGTACAGCTGTCGGATAATCTCCGGTAAAACACGCAGTACATATACCGTCGTATCCGGTAAGTTCCGACAGACTTTCAACAGGAAGATATCCGAGCGAATCAGCACCTATAAGTTTTGCAATCTCATCAACACTATGATGACATGCAATAAGATTCTCTTTAGAATCTATATCTGTTCCGTAGTAGCATGGATTGGTAAACGGTGGCGACGAAATCATCATGTGTATTTCCTTTGCACCCGCATCTTTTAAGAGTTTTACAATACGACCACTCGTCGTACCTCTTACTATAGAATCATCAACAAGTACTACTTTCTTACCTGCCACGGTTTCTTTGATTGGATTAAGCTTAATTCTCACCTGGTCGTTTCTTTCATTCTGTGTTGGTGAAATAAATGTTCTTCCAATATATTTATTCTTAATAAATCCAATTCCGTAAGGGATACCCGATTCTCTGGAATATCCAAGCGCTGCATCAAGTCCCGAATCAGGAACACCAACAACAACATCTGCATCAACTTTGTATTCTCTTGCAAGAATTCGTCCTGCTCTTATTCTTGCCTCGTGAACAGACACACCATCTATCTCCGAATCCGGTCTTGCAAAATAAATGTACTCAAAAATACATGTCTTTTTCTGCTTTGTATCACAGTAATCCGTATAACTTTGCACACCGTCATTAGAAAAAACAATAAGTTCTCCCGGTTTGACATCACTAATAAACTCTGCACCCATCGCTTCCAATGCGCAGCTTTCAGATGCAGCAACATATCGTCCGTCCTCACATTTACCATAACAAAGTGGTCTGAAACCATGAGGATCTCTTGCAATAATTAATTTGGTTGCCGACATTACAACTATAGAATACGCACCCTCGAGATATTTCATTGTAGATAAAACAGCCTGTTCTATCGATGGTGCTTTTAGTCGTTCTCTTGTAACTATATACGCAATAATCTCCGTATCGGATGTGGAATGAAATATTGCACCGGAAAGTTCCAATTCATTTCTCAAACTGTAGGCATTGCTTATGTTTCCGTTATGTGCAAGTGCCATCTTACCCTTCTGATGATTTACTTCCATAGGCTGACAGTTATTTCTGTTATTGCCTCCTGTCGTTCCATATCTGACATGTCCAACAGCAATCTTACCATTAGGAAGTTTGGCAAGTTCTTCTGAATCAAATACCGTACTCACCTGTCCGATATCCTTGTGTGAAAAGAACAGACCATCATCGTTAACGACTATTCCGCAACTCTCCTGTCCTCTGTGCTGCAGAGCATACAATCCGTAATACACATCATTTGCCACAGCATATTCCTTAGGTGCAAACACACCTATAACACCACATTCTTCATGAAGATTATTCATTGTTAATTCCTTTCTTTTCCCATAAAAAGAGGGGCTTCGAGTACGGACCTCGAAACCCCTTTGTTTCTAAAGCACAATATTTGCCATAAAAAAATTAAAGTTCCACCATTGGAACACACATCTAGTATATAACTTTTTTTGTAAATGTCAATGAGAAAATTTATTTTATCCCCAATACGGAATAAACAGCTGATAGATAACCGCCACACCAAGCGAAAGCACCATTTCAAGCGCAAACTCCTTGGGCTTTCTATACAGTATTACCACTCCTATTATCCATGTTAATACCTCAGGCGCATGCGTAACATAAAAGCCCTGTGTTATAAGAAAGGCCTGTGAGAAAAGCACGCCCAAAATCACTGCCGATATGATAATTGATATAATTCCCTCACCTTTTGCGTACCAGCATATGACAGCCATAATAGGTGAAAGACACGCAATCACCACCCATATCAACATATACGTTACAGGTAAAAAATGAAGTACGCAATTACAATACACATAATATCCGGCAATCATACCTGTAAAAAACAGGAAGCAATTAATTGCGGCATGAAGCGGTCTCTTCGCATACACCGATAATATCGTTCCGATAAGAATCCATATTGCAAATCTTCCGAAATAATTAACTATATCCAATCTTTGCAAAACATCCGGCAGTTCGTTAAATGCTGAGGAATCAAGCATTTTCTGAACAACACCTATTGTAATACCCGCCAATACTATTCCAAAACAGATTAAGAATCTGAATCTGTTCAAACTGTTCTTTTGTGGTTCTCTTATACTGTCTAAACTCATTGATATCCCCCTATATTTCAACTCTTCTTAATCTCAATTATTTTATTACTTTAAGTAGATTCTATAATAATCCCCCAAAAGAAATCAATATATTTTTGCATTTCAACTCTTCTTAATCTCGATTATTTTATCACTTTAAGTAGATTCAATTTCTCTTCCACATTTAGCCCACAATATCATGCTGAAATCTAGATAAATGTTCAAACGGAAGAATCTGTCTTCCTCGAAACAACCCACAACCATCATTTATCAGTTGATTATTAAAAGCTTTGAACATATTAACATTAATAGCTGACAAATCCAGTTCCTGTAACTGAATAAGTCTCTCATAAGCTTCATCAAACACCTTACACTCACCCGGTGCAATTATGTCTCTTTTTCTTCTGTTCTCTTCCTGAGACTTTTCATATCCAAAATGATTAGCCTCGCCAATCTCTGCACGGTCGTCCATATCTTTGGTTCTTAGTTGAACCTCCGTATAACATCTCGCAAGATTATCATACAACGTTATGTGTAATGACTGATAACCTGAAGAGCGCGGACTTTTAACGTAATCTCTGTAATACGGACGATTATTCTCTGACAATTCGACAGAATCAAAATCTACCAAACATCCGGAAAGTTCCGGTGTAAACCCTCTTTCCTCCAAAAACTCCGGCAGTATATTGGCAATCTCATATAAATACTTCATCTCCATCTCTTCCCCAGATTCTCCAACCGGAATATGACAGGCAGGTAGCGAAATAACTATACGATACGCTATAAGATCCCGGAAATAATTGAGATTATTCTTAACTTCCGATTCAGAAGGATAGTTTCCGTTCTTCTCATAATAGTCATATATATATTCCAATATATAGGCGTTAAACTTCTCCTCTGCACGAATAAGAGATTTGATTCTGCCCTTAAATGTGAATGCAAGAAACGGATACTTCTGCGTCATATAAAGATAAAACTCTTTAATCCTTTGAGACTGCGATGTCAAAAAATCCGAGTGTTCCAAAAGTTCTATTATCTGAATAAGAAAATTGCTGTGAGCAAGGTCAACGGAATTATGCATTTTTATTGCTTCATTTTTCAAGTCTTTTGAATACTGCAGTAATATCTTTAGCACAGTATCACCCGAGTACAGGTAATCATTTAATGTAATCATACAGTCACCCAAACCTTTTTTGATTAATTCTAATTTCTTCACAAACACCTTAACATGTAATTAAAAGGTGTTCATTTGCCACATCATTATAAACTTCGCATTCTCTATCACTGACATCATACACATGCACGATATCAGCAAGTATTGTTCCCTGTTCAAAATCAGAAATAATATCCTTAGTGTTTTCCAATTTGTCCGGACAAAAATGAATTGTTTTTTCATTGTCAAATACTGCTGTATATAAAATCTCTGCCTCAACAAGGTCTTGGAAAATATGGCTTCCGTAAGACAGTTCCGGATTGTATCCTGCCTTACTCTCTTCCGCCTCGCATATTATCTCATAGGCACTTATATCGGAAAATGCTGTCGGCACTCCAAGTTCCGGCGATGTTGTTCCTACACGTCCCGGCACAATAAGCATCATGTGTTTGTTCATATCTCTGTAATGCCAGTTAATCTTACCTATAAGTTTGGCAACAAGATCCTTGTCTTTATACGGCATATTATAATATTTTACAGGGTCAACATAGACTATTATATCAAGTCTTGACGCCTTCGACATTCCCATTGACGAACCTTTACTCTCAAGAAGTATCCTTTCAGTCGGAATATTCAAAGGAATAACAGTTCCCGACTTACCCTTTTGAACCTGCAACGGCCTGCACTGCAAAAGATCAACCGAATACTCACCGTTTTCGGAAACATTTATGGTAAACTCCGTATCTATCGGATACTCGTATTCATCCTGTATGCACCGAAGCATTCTTTTCATCTGATCCATAAGTGTCGCATTTGCCACAAGTCCTTTACAGGAAATAAACTTCACCTCTCGTTTTCTTCCCATCTCTCTAAGTCTTGACTCCGCATCATAATCATGTTCTAACAGTATTTTATCAAGGTACTTTGGTATATCAGGTTCTATATCTTCAAGCGTAAGCTTTTTCATTATCTTGGCAGACATATCAATAACCTCCGCCTTTCCTTGAGAAAACTTATGCTTATCAGCAGAAGATGAATAAGAAGTCTTTTCCGGTCTATCCAGATTAACTATTCGAGGATATGAACCTTCCGTTCTGTCAACTGCTGAAGTTCCAAGGCCCATAACAAGTCTTAACATTCCCGCTTTCGGATCAGTGTCATTCATTATTCTGTACGGACTGTAAGAATAACCTACACCCGCTGCACAAGGCATATAAGCAGAACCATAATACGAACCCGAAACCCTTTGTATGAGAAGAGCCATCTGTTCATCTCGCTTATCCAAACCTCTCCTCTTGCGATAATCAAGTGCCGACAAACTCATAGAACTTGCATATACTATTTTGATAACATTCTCAAACTCACTTATTCTCTCTTCAAGACTGCCTCTGTTTACACAAAAAACAGATTCGTATTTCCCGGCAAAAGCATTGCCAAAACCATCCTCCAAAATACTGCTTGAGCGAATTATATATGGATCCTGACCGTAATATTCTATGATTCTTACAAATTGCTCGTGCATCTCGTTTGAAAAAGAACCACTCATAAGTTTATCCGCAAAATCACCGGCAAGATCAAAATAACCTTCATCCGTTCTCTGCTTAATTCTCATATCCCACAAGTTATTGTCAACAATATATGTATAATACAAATCTGACCCTACATAAAATGAGTCATGAGGCTCCAGCACTTCATTAATATCAGGTTCTTTATTTCTTATTATTGCTCTTGCAAGCAACATACCGCACGCCTTACCGCCTATCATTCCTGTTCCGACCATGTGGTCTCTCACGGCAAAATAATCCTCCGGCGTAAAATGCTTCTTAACCATTTCTCGCATCTTTGAATCTCTAGTCATCATAATGTCGCACATTTTGGAACACTCCGACGTAATATCCATACCATTATCATTCATAAGTTTTGCTTTGGTAAAGAATTGATCCCACGAATCAGAATACTGCTCATCCGCGGAACGTTGAGCCATACCCAGTGCCTGATAAAACCTGCTTGACCTAACACCGTCCAATATAGGTGAGAACTCTCCACTTTGCGAATCATATGTATGCGGAAGGAACATTGTATCGGAGTTTCTGTTCCATACCTTTTCAGGACGCACATAAATGTTTCTTTTATCTGAATACACATCGAAAAAAAGCTGAGTAGTATTGAAAATTTTATTGATTGCCTGTACAGAATGCTTTCCTCTTATTATTGGAAAGAAAGCAACCGTATCCAGCACAAATAGAAATGGACATGTAACGCGAAAGAAATTGCCCATCATAAGATCTGTAGCCCATGCGGCCTGAAGTTCAGAAAGACAGTCGAACACATAGAATGCATCCCGTCCTTCTGCTTCGATCGCATTATGTATATCTACGGTAAATGTTTCAAATCTGTGAGATAAGGGAACCTCTATGGTTTTGATTTCCGGACATTCCTCAATAAGAGGCTCATGCCCGGCAAACCTAAAATATATGATATTCCGCTTATCCTCAATGGCTTGTCTGATATAGGGTTCCATGAACAATTTAAACTCTGACAAATCAGACACACGCCACACAACATTATCACCAAGTCGTATGTTGTCAATTGCTTCGTCAAACTTTGGAATACCGCTTTTTATTCTGTCAAATGCAGCCATATAACCCCTCCTTCATTCCACAATACCTTGCCAAAATCCGGATAAATAATAAAATTACAGATTAGTATATCCCATCAAATCAAGATCAACTTCTCTTGCACAGGCTCTACCTTCGGCAATAGCCCATACAACAAGCGACTGTCCACGATGCATATCGCCTACTGCATATACATTTTTCTTGGATGTTGCAAACTTGCCTGCATCAGTTTTGACATTGGTACGACCATCAAGTTCTACAGCGAAATTATCGGTAACGTACTTCTCACTACCCAAGAATCCTGCCGCAATAAGTACAAGCTGACACGGAAGTTCTTTTTCACTACCCTCAACAGGAACCATATTCATACGACCTGTCTTCTTATCTTTTTCAGCTTTAAGAGACACTATTATGACACTCTTTAAGTTGCCCTTTGAATCTTTCACAAACTCCTTAACTGTTGTCTGATATATTCTAGGGTCACGTCCGAATTTCCATATAGCTTCTTCCTGACCGTAATCCGTCTTACCGACTCTTGGCCACTCCGGCCATGGGTTAGATTCCAATCTCTCGTCCGGTGCTTTTGGCATCATCTCAAGCTGTGTTACAGACTTTGCTCCAAGACGGATACTTGTTCCAACACAGTCATTTCCTGTATCTCCGCCACCGATAACGATTACATCCTTACCTTCGCAAAGTTTGTAAGGAACTTTGGCAAAGTCACTGTCAAGCAGTGTCTTTGTTACTTCCGACAGGAAATCAACCGCGAATCTTATACCTTTTGCATCACGTCCTTCAGCCTTGATATCTCTTGGATTAGATGCACCACATGCAAGAATCACACTGTCATATTCCTTTTCCAAATCCTTAGCTGTTACGTCTTTACCAACATTAACTCCGGTCAAAAACTTTATTCCGGCTTCTTCCATAAGAGAAACACGTCTGTCTATAACACGCTTATCAAGTTTCATATTAGGTATTCCGTAACGAAGAAGACCACCAACACGGTCATTTCTTTCATATATGGTTACTTCATGACCTCTTCTGTTCAGTAACTGCGCAGCCGCAAGTCCCGAAGGACCGCTTCCGACAACGGCAATCTTCTTACCTGTTCTTACTTTAGGCGCTTCCTCTTTAACAAGATCATGCGAGAATGCATACTCTATTACCGCACGCTCATTTTCCTTAGTCGCAACCGCTTCCTGGTGAAGTCCGCATGTACATGCCGCCTCACAAAGTGCAGGACATACTCTTGATGTAAACTCCGGAAAACTATGTGTTATCGATAATCTCTTATATGCTTCTCCAAAATTGCCTCTGTACACCAAGTCATTTACTTCCGGCACAAGATTATGTAACGGACAACCTGATGCCATACCTGCAATCATAACACCCGCCTGACAAAACGGAACACCACAATCCATACATCTTGCTGCCTGCAGACACTGTTCGTGTTTTGGAAGTTGACCATGGAACTCCTCAAAATTCTTGACACGATCCTTCTCTGCCACTACCGGACCGTTGACTCTATCATATTCCATGAAACCTGTACTTTTTCCCATATCTCATTCTCCTTTTTATATAACTTAAAAATTGCTGTTTAGTTACATTTTAAAACGGACGCATACTTATTTTTAAATGTATTATGTTCATGTATGCCTGATTGT